>NZ_JAAKEI010000063.1 GCF_011039085.1 Desulfovibrio sp. ZJ369
ACTTTCAAGTTCAGTGCGTTCTTCCTGTGTGAGGGTCACCCTATATAAAATTTTTGGCATATCTTCTCCCATTTGAGGAAAAAGATAAGTCCTTTTTTATGCCTTTTCAAGTTTGACGCAACACTAGCCTGCTTCAGCGGTTTTCCCGTGCCCTCTCCGGAGGGTTTTTTTGTTGTTTTATTTTTTTTGAGAAATATCAATTTTTATCTTTACATATATTGAGATTTGTCATATTCCAACTTTACCAACGCGGAGGATGCCAGCGAACAGCGCCCCACGGGGAAAAGTAGCAGACGGCTCCGAAGCGGGGCAACCGCCTGCGCGGCAGGGAGGCCAACGCCAGACGTTGGTGGGGCCGGAAAAGAGCCGCCCCCGCAAGCTGGATCGAGGCGCGAAAAGGGCGGATGGGCCGAAAAATCGAGCGCAGAGAAGCCCCCCCATTGAAGCGTTGTACCCACGAAAGCGGCAAGGCCTCCAAACAAGGGCAGAGCGGGACACGGGCAGACACGACGGCTGGATCAGCCCGTGAAACATGACACAAATTTCGTTTCCGAGAACCGGGGACAGATTGTCGCCGGTTCGACCGGAACGGAATCAAGGCGAACCCTATTTTGATTTGAGGGGGGGGCAGACACGTTTTTGACAGAGGCCGTGAAACCGTTTATCTCTGAATACAGACAGCAAGGAGGCCATTATGACCGCCACAACCTTTGATACCCTCGGATACTTTGAAAAGCTCAAGGCCGCCGGCTTCACGGAAGAACAGGCAAAAGTTCAAGCCGAAATGTTGCGGGAACACGCCGAAGCCCAGAACGCGGCTGTGCAAAAAATTCTGGACAGTCGGGAAAAAGAGCTTGCCACCAAGACGGATCTGAAAGAACTTGAACTCCGCCTGCTCAAATGGCAATTCGGGATCGCGCTTGCCCTTGCCGCGATCATGGCCAAGGGCTTCGGCTGGCTGGGCTTCTAGCCAGCACTCCGCTCCAAGGTTTCATGGGCGACTCTCAATGAGCCGCCCTTTTCTTTTGCCCTTCGGCAAGGTTTCGCGCCCTGGTCCAAACTGCCGTCCAGGCGCGGCCCGGTCGTTTCCGGGCGTACCCTCGCCGCCGTCACCACGGCGGGAAGGAGCTACCTTGCGCGGCGTGGCTTGGGCGGGTCTTCGGGGCTGGTTGTCAAAGAGCAAAGGCCGACCGTGCAGGTTGGGCCGTGGTCTTGCGGGTACTCCGGGCCTGCACGGCGGCCTTGGGCAATATTTACTATTTTTTAGGATATTTTCAATTACTAATTTTTAGATTACCTTCCAGTCAGACTTTCATGCTACAAAGGGAGGAAAAAGGAGTGGAAAACATGCTCACCAAAGAAGGAATGGTTATCTTTGATGAGACCATCCGTAGCCTGCTTGTAGCACGAAAGTCAGAACTTAAACTTTCCGAGAAAGCATTGGGGCAGATGGCGTTTCCCTATATGGGCAAGCCTTCGGGAAAGGTTCGGAGCATCCTAGTTGAACAAGGGGCAGGCGAGAGCAAGAAGCCCCAAGAAATCCGTTTGGCCGACCTTGTAAATCTTTGCCAGGCATTAGGATTGAATCTGCATGACGTGATACGGACGGGTCTCAAACAGGCTGATGGGAAATGAACTAGCTGAAATGATTCAGTTTACAAAGGTGGCCTCGGCTACCTTTTTTTTGCGCAGAAAAATTCAAATTTTTAGGACTTAACTTATTGACTATATCCTAATTTTTAGGAATACTGTTTTCAACGAGACGGGGCACAGTCCCAGGCTCTTTGAAAACAGACGCGACGGAGGCCCTACCGGGACGTGAGAGGATAGCTGCCTACGCGGTTCGGACAAGCCGGAGCACACACGGCCAACGCGTTTTTGACAGAGGCCGTGAAAATGGCTATCTATGAGGTAAGGCGGAGATGAACAAAGAAACGCTTTCAAAGCTGATTGATTTTCTGGTTAACTTCGCAGTTGCCAGCTTCGCCGTGAGCGCTTTTCAAAGTGTCTGGTGGGGCGTGATACCCGGCATTGTCTCCCTTGTGGGAGTGATAATTCTCGGGAAACGGCTTGGAGGTGAATAATGGCTATCTGGATTTTTTTGACCGCCGTTGTCATCTGCGTTATCGGCTACGGTCTTTATAAAACCCGCAAGCAGAACTAACTTTCATCAGCACCCAACGCTGACCACGAGGCCCTCGTCACCGGAGGGCCTTTTCTTTTGCCTTTCGGCAAGGTTTCGCGCCCTGGTCCAAACTGCCGTCCAGGCGCGGCCCGGTCGTTTCCGGGTGTACCCTCGCCGCCGTCACCACGGCGGGAAGGAGCTACCTTGCGCGGCGTGGGCTGGGCGGGTCTTCGGGGTGGGGCAACCGTTCGATATTTCCGAACAGTTGCTGATGTCAAAGAGCAAGGGCAGGGCCGCCGTACAGGCGGGGCCGTGGCTGCCTTCCCTTGACTTCATTTTAGGTATTTTTTACCTTTTTTGTCAATGCAAAAATTTACGCCAAGAGCAAGAGAGGAAATTTTGCTATGAGTATGGGAAAAGGAGTTCTGCACATGTTGAACGAAACAGGCATGACGGTGTTTGAAAATACCGTTCGCCGGACACTTGAGGAACGCCGCGCCCAGCTCAATATGACCGAGCAAGCTCTTGGGGTGCTGGCATTCCCTCATGTGGCCGATTCCCGACGAAAGGTACAATCCATCAGGAAGGGGCAAGGCTCTGGTCAAAATCGTAAACCCCAACAACTTCGAGGAACAGACATCCTTAATATGTGCGAGGCGCTTGGCCTTCCCTGGAAAGAGGTAATCGGAAAAGGACTTGAAGAGGCCAAAGCCGCGCAAGAGGCCGCAAGACGGGCATCGCTGGAAAAATAACTCGCACATACACCTTGGACGTGAAGCCGCCCGCAAGGCGGCTTTTTTTTGTGGCAATTTTTAGGATAAAATTTTGCTTTTTATATTAAATATGAGGTAATTTTTACCTATTTTGTTTGCAACGAGAGCGGGAAAGCTCAGCACCCCGCCAGATAGAGATAAAGGAGGCTGCCTGAATGAACATCACTGTCCGTTATGTCGGCACAGACGCTGAAGGCGAACCCGGCTGGCCGGTCACACTGGAAAACTTCATCCTGGCAAATAGCTGAAGGCTCCCTCATGGATACGAAAGCCTGCTTCATCAACGATCGGGCGCTGTCTCTGGCCTATGGAGGCGGTCCGCTTCCCGGCCACGGCAGAGAGCGCCCTGGCCTGGCTCCGCCGGGCTATGGCCGTGGCCACAGCAAACGGCAATTCCCAACTTTTCAGCGCGCTCCGCCGCCATTACGCGTTTATCCGGGCGAACGGCGGCCAGGGGCAAAGGACGGTCTGAGTCATGTGTCGTCATGCGTATGAGTACCCCGGCCACCGCACCTGCGGCGACAATATTCCCGGTTACGCGCAGGGCGCGTACTTCCCCGGCGACGAGCCCGGAATGCGCTGCAAGCTCACCGGCGAAGCCTGCGGCAACCCGGAGGGCAACACGCCCGGCCAGTGCGCCGCCGCAACGCACAGCCCCTGGATTTGCCCGGACTGCCATGAACTCGGCTTTGAAACCCGGCTCCTGCTGCTTGACGACCGCTACCATTGCGAAGGTTGCGGCGAATCGTGGAGCGAGGCCGAACTCGCCGGGGCATTCGCGGCCGGCAACGGCCGTCTGTACGATGACCACGAGAATGCGAAGCAGGAGATCTGCAAGCTGGAAAAGCGGATCGCCGCCTTGCGTTCCAGTCAGGAAAAGGCGCGCGCCGCGCTTGCGGAGGTGGCCTGATGCTGTCCGTCCGCGCCTCCTCTCTGGGTGAACTTTTCGATTGCCCGGCCCGCTGGGAAGCCAGGCATATCCGCAAGCTGCGCCTTCCACGCTTGGCGGCCGCACAGCTTGGCACGGCAGTCCATGCCGGAACTGCGCTCTTTGATCAGAGCCGACTGGACGGCAGCCCGCTTTCCGCTGACGAAAGCGCCGGGGCCGTTGTGGATGCCCTGCAAAGGCCGTCCGAGGACGTGGACTGGGAAGATACGTCGGCTGCCGAAGTTGAGCGAATAGCTTTGCCGTTGCATGGCCTCTATTGCCGCGAAATTGCGCCGCGCCAGGACTATGTGGCCGTGGAGGCCACCTGCGAAAGCCTGACGTTTACGGACATCGGCCTGACGCTCACCGGCACGGTTGACCGTGTGCGCGCCACCCCGGACGGTCTGGGCATTGCCGATATCAAGACCGGCAAGACTGCCGTGGCGGCTGACGGCACTGTCAGGACGCAGGGCCATGCCGCGCAGATCGCCGTCTATGAGATTCTGGCCGGACATGCCATTGGCCGCCCGGCCTGGTCCGCCCAATTCCTGATTGCCACGCTCAATCAGTCCGGCAAATTTTCCGCGTTGCGCTACGAATTCCAGGGCAAGGAAGGCCAGGACGACTGGGGCTGCCGCGCCGTGGCTACCGAATTGGCGACAAAGGAACTGCTTGTGGGGCCGCTGATTACCATCAGCCTTGCCAAAAAAGAAGGCTGGTACAGCAAAAAAGACAAAAACGGCAAAGAGACAAGCAAATGGCAGAGTATGCCGGAACTGATGCTGCGCTACCGTGCCGCGGCCTGGTTCGTCCGCGCGTATGCGCCGGAAATAGCAATGGGCCTCCAAACCGTTGAGGAAGTGCGTGATGCGCTTATCACCCACACGAGCCGGAAGAAGGCTATTTTGTCGGCTTTTCCGGCGGCAAGGACAGCATTGTCACCTTGGAACTGTGCCGCCTTGCGGACGTGAAGCACCAGGCGTTTTACAGTTGTACGAGAATGGAGAGCGTTTCGGATGGGTTGTTATGGAGAGTTGTCCCCTTCACGGTGAGGAGAAAAAGCATGAAAGAGCGCCCCATACTGTTCAACTGTGACATGGTGGCGGCGGTGACAAACTCGGCATGAATACTGCTGCGGGTAATCCTCATCCGGAGCGCGGCCGGACACCAACGCGCAACAGGAGCGGCCATGAGTCAAAAAATATCGACCTTTACCATTCTTGTGCGTGATATGCGCAAAGCGCAGAAGGAGTATTTCGCCTCGCGCGCGCCGTCCGATCTGAATCGGGCCAAGGCACTTGAAAAGCAGGTGGACGCCAAGCTGAAGGAGATATTCGCCTGCGTGCAGCCCCAGGGCAGCCTGCTATGAGCAAGGAAACCACCATTCGCTGCAACGCCTGCGGAAGGCAGGCGACGGGAACAGGGTACAGCACCTTGTGGGCGCGCTTGAAGAAAAGCGGCTGGTTGCCGGGGCGGGAACGCAACACGCATTACTGTTCCGAAACCTGCCGAACGAAGAGAGAAAAGGAGTAACAGCCATGATCCAGGCAGTTGAGACGACAAGGGACTACACACCCCGGCAGGGCGCAAGTACCTGTTCACGGACGATCTTGTGCGTATTACGGGCATCCCTGCCACAACCTGGCAGAAATGGCGCAGCCTCAAAAAGGGGCCGTCCTATCGCAAGCTTGGCCGCCGCCCGGCCTATGACCCGGTGGATGTTCAGAAATGGGATGAAGCGCAGAAAGTAGTGACGGAGTGATTTCAACGAAAGACATGGCTATAATTGACACGCAAGGTATGCGGGTCAAAAATTACTAGAAACGGGCTCCGACCAGTACGAGTGGGTATAAAGGTTCCACTTGGAAAATCGGAGCCATTTTTTTAATGTTGACAATTACAGAATAAAAACCATATAATTTTTGTATGGAATTTGAATATAACCCGAACAAAAGCGCCAGCAACAAGCAGAAACATGGGCTTGATTTCCAAGAAGCGCAAGAGCTTTGGAAAGATGAAAGGCTCCTCATTCTCCCTTTGCGCTTCGAGGATGAACCGCGTCAAGCCTGTATCGGCAAATTGCACGGGAAGCACTGGACGGCCATAATGACGTGCCGCGAATGTGTGGTGCGCCTGATTTCCGTCCGGCGCTCGCATAAAGATGAGGTAGAAGCCTATGAAAGCGACTGAATTTGACAAGCATTTCGACAACGGCGAAAGTGTTCTCCCCTTTGCCGACATGTCCAGGGCAGAACGCCCCAACCTGAAATCCAGGCGTGTCAATGTGGACTTTCCCGCATGGATGGTCGATGCTCTTGACAAAGAGGCTGCCCACCTCGGCGTCACACGCCAATCACTGGTCAAAGTCTGGATCGCCAACTGCCTGGCGCGGGATGCGCACACAACAGACCACGCCTGACGACTTCCACCCCGGCCTCAAAGCCGGGATTCTTTTTCTTCCCCTGCCAGAATGTCCCCAATCAGGGCCGTCTTGCTCTCCGCCTTCCCCGGAATCAGATGGGCATAGCGTTCCGTCATGGTAATGCTTTCGTGCCGCATAATGTCCCGCAATTCCTGCAAGGTCACTGTGCCCGATTGGGCAAGCCAGCTTGCAAAGGTGTGCCGGAGCGTATGGAACCAGACCTTTTTTCGCGTGTCCATGGCGGCCCGTTCTTCCGGGTCTTCGGGCATGAACTTCAATGCTATGCACACCCGTTCAAAAGTGTCGCTGATCTGCTTCAGCTTTGCACCGCCGCGGGCCTGAAAAATATATTCCCCGGCGCTCCGTCCGTACCCGGCCAGCATCCGGATCACGTCCGGCGCCACGCGCACGGCCACACGCCGCCCGCCTTTCTCCGTCACCCATAAGACGCCGCCCCGCGCGTCCACGTCCGCGCCGGTGAGCCGGAAAATTTCTGTGCTCCGCAGGCCCGTCTTGAGCGACAGCCAGGCCATATCGTGAAGCTGCGGGCTGCGCTTTTCCAGAGCATCCAAAAGCGCGCGGGCTTCCTCCGGCGTAAGAAAACGCTCCCCCTTGTTTTGCGGGCGCGGCATTTTCAACCTGTCCCGGCCAAAAGGATTGACGCCTTCCCATCTGCCAGTCCTGGTAGCGTGGTTCACAATGGCACGGCACACGGAAAGCACTTTTTTTGCCGTGGCTTCAGAGTATAGGGCCGCAGAAAAGATGAGAATGGCTCCAGGAGCGAACCGTGCTTGACCGATGGGCGACTTTTCTTTGACTGACGCCGTCCCGATGGTTGACCGCCTGACGATGGGGCTGCAAAAAAAGGTTTGAGAACGGGAGGCCGATTCCGGGCCTCTGCCGCATGAGAAATGAGAACAAAAGAAGCCTCGGCCAGTGTCACACCGGACGCTCACCGAGGCTGATTTTTATCATCGCTTTCCCGTGGTGAAAGCGATGATCACGGCTTTGCCTGCTTGTCTATGCAGTTTTGACTTCGGCAGATCTGGCAGCTTCCGCTTCTCCCCCCCCACCCAAGGCTTTGAGCCTTTCTTTCAGTTGCCCAATCTGCTCGCTTAATTCTCTGTTTTTTTCACTCAACTCATGTCGCTCGCGTCGCTCATATTCTAATACGCGTTCCAAAGCTGCGCAGCCGGAGCAGTCACCGAAGTTCCGAGAAGATGTTTGCGCTCCCGTCCCACTTCGGTACTGAGGACCGAGTCCAAAAAGTAGCCAGTCACTGGAAACATTAAAAAAAGCAGTAATTGCCCTCAAAATAGCAAAATTTAACTCGGACTTCCCGCTTTCATAGTTGCTCAATGTCCCCTTGGGGATACCTAGTTTTTCAGCCAACCAATCCTGGTTTTTAGGCCTTCTTAATGCCTTTATCCGACTTCCTACTGTTTCCATAGGATAAAAGTTCCTGTGCCCGAACTTTTATCCTAACTTTTATCCCAGATTTGCTAACCTCTTGAAATATCAAGAGGTAAAAATTGTTCAGCAAAAATTACTTTTATCTAGCAATTCATGCTTGCAAAATCGCAAAAACTGATAAAAAAGAAGGTGCGGGCGGTTGAAAGTTTCAGCACTTGCAGCGCCGAAAGTAGCCGCTCCGCAGATTGAAATCAATGTCCATAGTAACGCCGATTTTGGACACGCGCGGAGGCCATCATGCACTGCCAGGAATTCTTGAGGCCCGCAGGCATAACGGCAACGAGGGCTAACTGAAAATGCGACAGCTTTCCTTGATAGAGGACATCCTGCGGCTTTCTGGCGTCATGGCGGCCATCCGTGCTGCCATGCGGGAGGCTGCGGGAGCGGAGGAAAGCGAAGGACGCAAGTTGCTGACTGATCGATTGAACGAAGTTTCCCACCGGGCAGGAATCAAGCTCACAGCAGGAAACACTTCCGGTATCAGCAAAGCCACTTTGGACAAATGGCTTTCGCCTACCGACACCAGTCATCCACCATCAATTCTTGCCTTGTTGGCCTTTTGCAAGGCCACAGGAAACCTTGAGCCTTTGCGAGTGGCAGCACAAGCGTTGGGCGTTGATTTGATGACGCGGGAAGATCGCCGTTTGCGGGACTACGCTCAGGCCATTCTGGACGAACGGGCGGCCCGGCAGCGCAAGAACAAACTGGAGAAGGAACTATGAAACACGCTGATTGCGGTTACCAGCGTTTTCAATGCCGGCATGCCATCCGCGCCGCCCTGCTTAAACGAGGATTAAGCATGCGACAGCTCGCAGTGCGTATCGGCGTTTCCGCAGAGGCTGTGTCATCCACGGTTCTGGGTAAAAAACATTGTCCCCGGGTGTTAGACGCACTCAGAGACATAGGTGTCCCTGAGAAATATTTGTTCGATCCACGTCAGGACTCAAGGGCAGCTTAGGTGACGATGATGACCCTTAAAGGAGCTTATACAACACTCGAGTGTAGCTTGTTTCTTGGCATTGCCGTGGTAAACGTATTGGAGAGTATTAACTAAATAATGTTTTAATATCATCCAGAGTTCCATTCACATGAAACCTGGCAAAAAGAGCCATCGTCAAGTCAACCATGTGCAGACTTCGTGAAACAACGACCGACTTTCGGCGGAATCTGGCAAACCAGTGACGCTGGCGACAAT
>NZ_JAAKEI010000064.1 GCF_011039085.1 Desulfovibrio sp. ZJ369
GAAAGCAAAAACATGTGATGAACTGTATAAATCCATTGGAAAAGCATTAAGTTGTATCACACAAAAAGACGCTGAAGGATGGTTTAAATCCTGTGGATATGTAAAAAGTTAAAAGCAAAATGCTCTAACGCTGTCGCCAGAGCGTTTAGCTAATTTTATTAGCAAAACGCTCTAACATCATTCAAAAATGAGTATTTTATCACTTCTGAAATATTTTTTTGGCCCAGACCCTTTTCGGGCTTGACAGCGTTCCACGATAACAGTAATCTTTACTGAATTATGGAGGCGGCTATGGCTCAGGCTCAAACTCGAATGACACGGCAACGCGCCGTGATCCTGGAAGAATTGCGCAAAACCAAAAGCCATCCCACTGCGGACGAACTTTACAGCATCGTGCGCGAGCGCCTGCCGCACATCAGTCTCGGCACGGTGTACCGCAATCTGGATTTTCTGGCGGACAGCGGCGAAATACGACGCCTGGAGGCCGCAGGCTCCACAAAACGCTTTGACGGCGATATTTCCTGGCATCAGCATGTGCGTTGCGTGCATTGCGGGCGCATCGGCGACGTCATGCAGCCCCTGGCCGCTCCGCCCGTGGACGGCATCCAGGTGTGCGGCTTTTCCGCCATTGTGGGAGCGCGCATTGAATTTGACGGCGTGTGCGAGGCCTGCGCGAGCCGCCGCGAGGCCGGGCAACAGAACTGATGCGACGCGAGCGAACTCTGCAAGTGGGCCGCAGAAGGCAGGCAGGGCGAACTTCGCGCGCAGGCAAAAACGCTACATGCGTAAAAAACGGCGGACCGCGGAAAATTTTTACCGCGGCCCGGAACGCAGCTTGTTGTTTCAGGAAAATAAGGTTATCTATGTAGACGTTTCCGAGCTTACCCCAAAAATCGCCAAGGAGTTTAGAACATGGCAGAGAATAAAGAAGATCGTAAGGCAAAAGTGATTGAAGTGCTCAATAAGGCCCGCAGCAGGGAGCTGAACGCCATCCACCAGTATATGAATCAGCACTATAGCCTTGCCGACAAAGACTACGGCGAACTGGCCGCCAGCATGAAGCTGATCGCCATTGACGAAATGCGCCATGCCGAGGATTTTGCCGAACGCATCAAGGTACTGGGCGGCGAGCCCACGATCCACAGGGAGGGCACTGTGGAGATGGGCCAGGAAGTTCCCGCCATTTACGAATGCGACGTGGATATGGAAGACAACACCATCGCGGCGTACAACGAGTTTATCAAAGTCTGCCATGAGAATGCCGACGTTGTGACCGCCCGCCTTTTTGAGCGGATCATTGATGAAGAGCAGGCTCATCTGAGCTATTACGAGAATATTTCCAGGCATCTGAAAACCCTGGGCGACACATATCTGGCCAAAATCGCGGGCACGCCTTCCGATACCGGGCCTTCCAAGGGCTTTGTGACGCCCGAGCCCGCGGCTGACTAAGGCGTGCAACTGTACGGAGATTGTCATGTCCGACCCTGAGAATATCTGGCGCTGCCAGGTGACGAATTGCGGGTATATGTATGATCCCGATCGCGGCGACAAGCGGCACAAGATTCCGCCGGGAACCGCATTCGAGGATCTGCCGGAGGACTGGCGCTGCCCGGTCTGCGGAGCCGCGAAAAAGAGCTTCCGGCGTTTGAGTGATGAAAAATAGGCCTTGTTTCTGATGTGAGGCGCTTTGCCTTTCCGGCTAGGCAGAAAGCAAAAGAAGCCGTAAGCAAAGCCCCTGGCGCGGCACTGCCTGTCGTGCGCGTTCCGGATTCTGCCCTTCCGGTTGTAAGACCGGAAGGGCTTTTGCATACGGTTTCGGCCGGCAAAAGGGCGTGGAAAAAGGCCACCACGGGAGGAATTCACCTTGATCACGCTCCGGGCAAGCCCCTCTCCGATCTGTATCTGTTCTGGAACAGTATCTGGCGGGAATTAGGCCTTGCCGATGTGCGTATTCACGATTTGCGGCACCCGTATGTCAAGCCACGAAACAAAATATTTTCGAAAAGCAGAAATCTCAAGTCATCAACAGAATTGGTAGAGTAGGAGCTCTGTCTTTGTATTTCATCATAGTTTTCAAAATTCAGCCAATCTACGAAGTACCTTTATAGTTCTATTATTTCCGTGCGGATATTCTTTGCACCTGCGCCGTAAACCTCCTCTGCAAATTGTGTGCAGGTAATGGTTCTTTCGCTTATTTTGAGCATGTTATAGCTAATAAAGGTTTTACCCTTTTCCTTATGAACTATCTGTCCAGTGGAAGAGCCGCATCCAATTACTGTGATTCCATCTGATTCTGCAAAAAAAGGAATATGCTTATGGCCATGGAGTACAATCCGCACATTGCGCTGACGGAGCCAATCGAAAAACAGTTGAGCATCAAGCAACTTCAATGACATATCCATGAAATTGGTTGGAAGGATTTTTTCAAACCATTTTTGATCATAATAGCTGGGCTTCGGTATAGGTAGCAGATGATGATGTAAAACTGCAACAAGCAAATAGTTTTCCAGGTTACCTACTTTATCAAGCAAGTTCCCCATTTCGGTCATCTGTACTGTTCCAATTTCACCTTCCGCAAAATTTCCGTTCGTGTTTGAATTAAATAGTAGTAGGATTACTTTAGATTCTTCAATGATCTTGATTTTCGGATATTCTCCGACGATATTGGCTATATGCTGCTTTCCATGAAAAATAGCAATGCCATGGGTATTGATATCATGATTTCCCAAAATGCGAATCGGTTTTTGACCACATTGATCTTCTATGTATTCTGCGAAATTAGAATAAACAGACTCTGCTGTTTCCTTTGGTTTGTCTACAGCATCGCCTGTTATAACGAAATTAATACTATCACATGACTCGATTTTAGAAAGTTGTGACTTGACCAACGTTCTTAATCGACGTTCGGCAACATCTACATTTTTGGCTCCGAAGTGTAAATCGCTTAACTGAAAAATATAGTGACTTGTTTTTTTCTTGCCTTCGGCAATTCTTTTGAGCTCATCAATTGGATATCTCTCATATTTAATAATTTCATAAAGGTAAAGTAGTTCATCTTCATGCTTAACTGGTATGAATGCATAGTCATCTAACCCTTCCCAAAACAGAACCGCTGGCCACATATCTGCTTGACGCAATGCAACATCAAAATTCGGAAACGCATTAAAGATTGTTGCATTATGAGGCTGTTCTTGCGGCTGAAGGATAAGGCAAGAATCCCCTTTGTGGAGCTCAAACAACATACGAAGAGTTCTTGGGGAAGTCATGAAGTTATAACTACACCTATCGCTATCTTTCATTGGCGGTAGCAAAAGCGATTTTGTGGTACATTCCTCAAAGATCCTCGATAACTCTCTCAACGCGTCCAGCGCATCTTTCCAAAATAACAAAAATGTATCATCGTACTTGACTTTCTCAAGACGCCGTTTATAATCTTCATAGCTGGGGAGAGTTTTGTGTATCGTCCGTACACTCCTCATGTAGCGTTCCATATCATTGGAATATAGATTCTGATGGAATTGGTCAAGAAAGTACATAAACTCTTCATAGCATTCACTGGAACTATAGATATCCCTATAACATGACATCACTTTTCCAAAAGTCAGCTTAGCAACTGTATTTGCTGATTCTAATGTGAATCGGTATCCCATTATTTTTCTCTCCTTTAGTATCGTAGTAATTACTCAGAGAATTCAGGTTTGTTTATTGCTTTTTTAAATTTGTTAAGCCACGCAAAAAGGCGTTCAATTTCCCATCTCCTTTTGTACAGGCGTAGGGCGCGGTCGTCTTGCGTCGCTGGTTTTTGGCGATTCTTGCGATGCGGCGCGATGAGTTCAATTCCTTGTAAAGCAAGGGCTTCATCACGCGGATCGCTGTCATAGGCACGATCCCCAATAATTCTTCCGGGTCGTCCCACCGTGACAATTTCATTGACGGTAGACTGGACAAGCTTGACTTCATGAGGGCGAGCAGAATCCGTGTGCACGGCGACAGGTAAACCTGAAGCGTCAGCAATAAGCATGAGCTTCGTACCTTTGCCCCACTTGGTCTTTCCAACTTTTGAGCCCCTTTTTTTGCCACTACAAAAGTGCCGTCAATGAAGCATTCTTCAAAATTTATTCATCCTTTATCTTCAAGATGTCGTGCGAGCGACTCCAATATTTTCCTGAGTCTGCCATCCTTTACCCGCTTGCTGAATCTCCGGTAGCAAGTTGATGAAGATGGGAACCTGTCCGGCAAATCTCCCTAGGCTGCTCCAGTACATAAGACCCAGAGAACACCATTTAAAACTTCCCGATCCGAGTAGAGTTGAGGACGCCCCGCTCCAGTGCGTTCTTCCTCAAAAAGTGGTTCCAGCACAGACCATTGAGCATCAGTTAACAATTCGGCTTTGCTCATTTTTTGATGCTACCCAAAATCCATGGCTTTTTCCAGAATTATGAAATGAGTTCTAAGACATGTGGATGACGGGCGCGGGAGAAGGCGACATATGCTAAGCGATTCCCCTCGTTAGTTGTATGATCCATAGACATCATTTCAATTTTCTGAGCCGAAGTTCCAGGCTGTAATTTTGTTCTTGGATGTGCTCTCGTTCAGGGTGGTAGTTGCCTGCAACTTCTTCAGACAGTGGTGTCCGCTCCATCAATTCACAGTACCGCTCCATAGGTGTTTTTCCTTTGTGGGCACTGTGAGGACGCTCCCAATTATAGTAATGTTGCCACTCCGCAAGAAGCATATCAATGTCGGATGATGAAAGGTTGATAGTACTGTAGAATTCGATTCTATATGTCTTTTGTGAGCGTTCAACCTTCCCGTTCAAGTACGGAGAGGCTGGTTTGTTCGGACGAAACTTGATTCCATATTGCTTTAAGCGTTCCTGGACGATGACGGCAAAAAATTCACGGCCTCGATCCGTTTGAATTCGTTGAATAGGAAAGGGCATTTCTTCAAGGACTCAATCAAGGAAATCCAACGTATTGCTCGCAGTTCGGCGGGCATATACCCGTAACACCCGATAACGAGTACAGTCGTCCACGGCAGTGTATTGATACAGACCAGGAGCGATTTTGCAGGTATCCATTTGTACTCGCTCACCGGGAATCGATCGTTGGTAACGTGTAAAGTCTTTTTTTCGATGATAGCTCACCAAAGGCTTTGCCTGATGGCGACAAAGAACCTTGTGAATGGACGCAACAGAGAGAGAAATCTCGTGGAGTCGCCTCAGCTCACTTTGAATCCTTCTGGCCCCCAAGTTGCGCTCGCCGCGTATTTCCAGAATGAGTTTTTCATAGTCAGGCCCGATTTTGGCAGACGGAGAACTATGTGGGCGTCGGCTTAGCCCCTCCAAACCATCAATGCCTTGTGCCTGATAGCGTTTCCACCATTTACGCAAAGTCGGACGAGAGATTCCACAGCGCCGACAAACAAAACCGGCGTCTCCTGACTCTTCGCAAAGTTTCACCCATTGAAGGCGTTGTCGGACTTCTTTTTCCATCAAGGGAACGTATCAATAAATTGAAATGATGTCTATGAATCACACACCGGCGCAAGGCGGCATTGGCGCGCGCATCCGCCGCAGGTCAGGGCAGAAATTTTTTTGATCGTAACTAACCTGTTGAAATAAAATATTCTTTTATTTTTATAGAAAAAAAATTAAAAAAAATCCGCCTTACCCCCTTTTCAAGATGCCAGATTGTCTTATTTGTATGCCGGTGCGGGGCCGTGCAACGGAACTATGCCCGCTGCGGCCCGACACGCGCAAGAGTATCGGCGCGCCTCACTGTTCGGCCGTCGCCTATGCCCCTGAGGGCAATAAAAATTTTTCCGGGAGGATTTGACGTTATGAAGCTGAAACCCCTTAACGATCGTGTGCTGGTCAAACGCCTTGAGTCTGAAGAAAAGACCGCCGGCGGTCTGTACATTCCTGACACGGCCAAAGAAAAGCCCTCTAAGGGCGAAGTTGTGGCCGTGGGTCCCGGCAAGATCGCGGAAAACGGCTCCCGCATCGAAATGGCGGTGAAAAAGGGCGAGCAAGTGCTCTTCAACAAGTACGCCGGCACGGAAATCAAGCTGGACGGCGTCGAACACCTGGTCATGCGCGAAGAGGACATCCTCGCCATCATCGACTAATGCGGGATCGTGTCCGCCACGCGCCGGATGCCGTTTCCGGCCCGTGCAGGCGGGCAACACCCGCGTACTGCCGACGCAGGAGCATGCATCAGGCGCTTTTGCAGCCCTGCTGCTCCGAAGTAGCCGAATCACCACTCAGGAGGAAATCTGAAAATGTCTGCCAAAGAAATCTTGTTTGATGTTAAAGCCCGTGAAAAACTTGCCCGTGGCGTGGATAAGCTTGCCAACGCCGTTAAAGTGACTCTCGGCCCCAAGGGCCGCAATGTTGTGCTTGAAAAATCTTTCGGCGCGCCGGTCATCACCAAGGACGGCGTGACTGTGGCCAAAGAAATCGAACTGGACAACAAGTTTGAGAACATGGGCGCCCAGCTCGTCAAGGAAGTGGCCTCCAAGACTTCCGACGCCGCCGGCGACGGCACCACCACGGCCACCATTCTGGCCCAGGCCATTTATCATGAAGGCATCAAGCTGGTTGCCGCGGGCCGCAATCCCATGGCCATCAAGCGCGGCATCGACAAGGGCGTGGAATCCCTGATCAGCGAGCTGGCCAACCTTGCCAAGCCCACCCGCGATCAGAAGGAAATCGCCCAGATCGGCACTATTTCCGCCAATGCCGATGCCACCATCGGCAACATCATTGCCGAGGCCATGTCCAAAGTGGGCAAGGAAGGCGTGATCACGGTCGAAGAAGCCAAGGGCCTGGAAACCACCATGGACGTGGTGGAAGGCATGCGCTTTGACCGCGGCTACCTCTCCCCCTATTTCGTGACCAACGCGGAGAAGATGATCTGCGAGATGGACAATCCCTACATCCTGTGCACGGAAAAGAAAATTTCCAGCATGAAAGACATGCTGCCCGTGCTGGAGCAGGTCGCCAAGGTCAACCGTCCGCTGATGATCATTGCCGAGGATGTGGAAGGCGAAGCCCTGGCCACCCTGGTGGTGAATAAACTGCGCGGCGCTCTGCAGGTGGTGGCCGTCAAGGCTCCCGGTTTCGGCGACCGCCGCAAGGCCATGCTTCAGGATATCGCCGTGCTGACCGGCGGCCAGGTGGCTTCCGACGATACCGGCTCCAAACTTGAAAACATGACCCTTTCCGATCTCGGCACTGCCAAGCGCGTGGTCATTGACAAGGAAAACACCACCATTGTGGACGGCGCCGGCAAGAGCGATGCCATCAAGGGCCGCGTGAAGCAGATCCGTGCCCAGATTGAAGACAGCACTTCCGACTATGACCGCGAGAAGCTCCAGGAACGCCTGGCCAAGCTGGTGGGCGGCGTGGCCGTGGTGCATGTGGGCGCTGCCACTGAAGTGGAAATGAAGGAAAAGAAAGATCGCGTCGAAGACGCCCTCAATGCCACCCGCGCCGCCGTGGAAGAAGGCATTGTGCCTGGCGGCGGCACCGCTCTGATCCGCGTGTCCAAGGTTCTTTCCGACATCAAGCCTGCTGACGACGACGAGCTTGCGGGTGTGAACATTATCCGCCGCGCCATTGAAGAGCCGCTGCGCCAGATCGCCCACAATGCGGGCTTTGAAGGTTCCATTGTGGTTGAGAAAGTGCGCCAGGGCAAAGACGGCTTTGGCTTCAACGCCGCCACCGGCGAATATGAAGACCTGATCAAAGCCGGCGTCATCGACCCCAAAAAGGTGACGCGCACGGCCCTGCAGAACGCCGCCTCCGTGGCGTCCCTGCTGCTGACCACCGAATGCGCCATTGTCGAAAAGCCTGAGCCCAAGAAAGACGCCCCGGCCATGCCCGATATGGGCGGCATGGGCGGTATGGGCGGCATGTACTAGAACCTGTTAACGCCATAGAATTTTTGTTCGCCTGCCAGGGAAGATACACCTGCTTTGAGCGTGTACTTTTCGTACTCGACCGAAAAAACAAGTGAATCTGACAGAGCAGGCGGGCAAAAAGGATAGCGTTCAGGCCGTAAGCCGTTTTACGCGCTCCGAGGCCGAAAGCGCCTTGGGCAGCCTTCTGAAAAGCAAAGCCTCCGCGAAACCCGCGGGGGCTTTGCTTGCGTCAGAGACAGGCGCAGGCGAAATGTACTTGCGCCGTGAAGCGTCGGAGCGAGCGTTTCAAAAGCAATATGCGCGAAAGGAAGGAGACAAATATGCTCTATCTGAGCACAATCGGCAATATTGCTACAAGGAGGGCGGTACAGGCAACCACAATGCCGCCAAGCCTGATAATAAGACGCAATTCCAGCTCCTTAAGATCACGCTTGGTCACTAAGGAATGTTCAATGACGCCGCGCAACGCAGTAGCCTGGATTTTGGCTTGCTCTTCCGGCACTCCAGCGGCTTTAAGCTGTTCAAAATAATCAAGGCTGTCAAATGTGGTGGTGGTCATACGGCCTCCTGTTTTCACGAATCATAGATAACCATTTTCCCGGCCTCTGTCCAACGGCCCGTCAATGGGAGAAATTCACGTTTTCAATGAAGGTGATATACTAGAGCAATTTGACTTTTATTTTATTTAGAAATCGTTTAGATTGCAGAGATGAAATTTGCATCTGAAGAAATCCGAACCAAGGCTGTTCATGCGTATCTTGATGGAAAAGCAACAGCCAGGCAATT
>NZ_JAAKEI010000065.1 GCF_011039085.1 Desulfovibrio sp. ZJ369
AATTGCCTGGCTGTTGCTTTTCCATCAAGATACGCATGAACAGCCTTGGTTCGGATTTCTTCAGATGCAAATTTCATCTCTGCAATCTAAACGATTTCTAAATAAAATAAAAGTCAAATTGCTCTAGCTAAACCGCTCTGGCGACAGCGTTAGCTGGCGCCCGCGCCGAATGAGCCTGAAAACCACGCTTTTCAGGCGAAATGATGGCAGCGCCGCTTTTGAAATTGAATAATTTCAAAAGCAAAATGCTCTAAGCCCCGTAACCCGAAGAAGGAGATCGTATGCGTCATCTGGAATTGCATATGCTTCAGTCCGTGCCCGTGGCCTGCCTGAACCGCGACGATCTGGGCTCGCCCAAAACAGCGTTTTTCGGCGGCGCGCAACGTGCCCGCGTTTCCAGCCAGTGCTGGAAGCGGGCCGTGCGCGAATATGCCCGCGAGCTTTGCCCGCAAGGTTTTGCCGGGGAGCGCACCAAACTGGTTGTGGAGCCCCTGCGCCGTGAGTTGCAAGCCCTGGGCCTCAACGCTGACCAAGCCGGGGACGGCGCGAAAGCTCTGGCCGAAGCCCTGGGCAAGTGGGATGCTGATGGGGAAAAAAAGGGTAAATTGCAGATAAAAACCCTGTTTTTCACCTCGCCCAACGAGCTGCGGGCTCTGGCCAGGGCCTATGTGGCGGCCGGGGAGGCCAGGGATGCCGCCAAAAAAGCCCTGAAAAGCCTGAAGTCCGAGGATTTGCGCGACGCGGCGGACATCAGCCTGTTCGGCCGCATGGTGGCCGATGATCATTCCCTGACTCTGGAGGGCGCGGCCATGTTCAGCCATGCGCTCTCCACGCACCGCGTGGATACTGAAATGGATTTTTACAGCGCGGTTGACGACAAGCAGCCTGAGGACGAGTCCGGCGCGGGCATGATGGGCACTTTGGAATTTCAGAGCGCCACATACTACCGCTTTGTGGCCCTGAATCTGGATTTGCTGGCCGATGCGGACCATCTGGGAAGCCTGAGCGCGCAGCAGCGGCAGGAGGTGGTCAGAGTCTTTGTGGAGGCCTGCCTGAAGGCCCTGCCGAGCGCCCGCCAGAATTCCATGAACGCGGCCACGCTGCCCGGCTATGTGCTGGCCGTGGCGCGGGACAAAGGGCATCCGGTGCAGTTGATCAACGCCTTTGAAGCGCCCGTGACAAGCCGGAGCGGGCTGCTGGAAGCGTCAATCAAGGCTCTGGACGCGGAGTATGAAACTCTCAAAAAAGTATGGGGCCTGGAAGCCGTGGCGGAATACCGCCTGCCGGAAATGGATTTTCAGGCTCTGCTGACCGGGGTGGCCGGCCATGTGCGCTGAGCAGGCCTGCCTGGCTCTGCGTCTTTTCGGCCCCATGCAGTCCTGGGGCACGGAAAGCCGCTTCAATCGCCGGGATACGGCCCTGCTGCCCTCCAAAAGCGCGCTGGCCGGCTTGATCTGCGCCGCCCTGGGCGCGCGGCGCGGCTCCCCGCAGGAAGCTGCGGCCTTGCGCGCCCTGCAAGCCATGCCCCTGCTGGTTGTGGCCGTGCCGCGTTTCCTGCCCGGGCACGGCGGCGCGCAGGCAAATGCCGCGGGCCGGGGCCGTCCTCTGATCCGGCGGCGTCTGGAGGATTTTCATACCGTGCTGGGCACAAAAACGGCTGAAGGCAAAAAACGCGCGGACGCGGTGCTGACCTTGCGCCAATATTTGCAGGACGCGGCGTTTCTGGCCTTGTTCAGCGGCCCGGCGAGCGAGCTTGACAGCATGGCCGAGGCCCTGCGCAATCCGGTCTGGGGTGTGTGGCTGGGCCGCAAATCCTGCATCCCTTCCCGTCCTGTGTTCGGCGGCCTGTTCCCCGACGAGGCCACTGCCCTGGCCGAGCTGCTGCCCGTGCCCCTGGCCGGCTGCGTCTATGCGCGCGAAGCCGGGGATTTTGCTCAGGGCACGGATTCCCTGCCGGATCAGCCGCTCTGTTTCGGCATGGGCCGACGCGCTTTTGCCCCGCGCCGGGTGACATTCCACGAACCGGAAAAGGAAGCTGAGGTGGACATGTGGACGGCCCTGGATGGAGAGGAGGCGGAGGATGCGCAGGGGGCAGAGTGGACAGAGAAGACACAATCCCGGCTTGCGCCGGAGGCCTGAATGCGGCTGCCGTCAGATATAATCAGCATCAAGGAGCGCAATTCCATGCTGTTTTTGCGCTGCGGACGGCTGGATGTGGAGGGCGGGGCTCTTGTTTTGGTGGACGAGCAGGGTGTGCGCGTGCAGATACCTGTGGGCGGCGTGGCCTGCCTGCTGCTGGAGCCCGGCGTCACGCTCACGCACGCGGCCGTGGCCCTGGCCGCTGATTGCGGCACGCTGCTCCTCTGGGTGGGGGAGGCCGGGGTGCGCCTGTATTCCGCCGGGCAGCCCGGCGGGGCGCGTTCGGACAAACTGCTGTATCAGGCCCGGCTGGCCTTGGAGGACGGCCCGCGTTTGCAGGTGGTGCGGGCCATGTACCGCTTCCGCTTCGGGGAGGAACCGCCAGCCCGCCGCAGCGTGGAACAGCTCCGGGGCATTGAGGGCGCGCGGGTGCGCGCGCTGTATCAGCAATTGGCCAGACGCCACGGCCTTGAGTGGAAGCGGCGCAGTTATGATCCCAAAGACTGGGATGCGGCGGATCCCTTGAATCAGGCCGTCAGCGTGGCAAATCACTGTCTTTACGGCGTGTGCGAAGCTGCGGTGCTTGCCGCGGGCTATGCTCCGGCCATCGGTTTCATCCACACGGGCAAGCCGCTCTCCTTTGTCTATGATATTGCGGACCTTTTCAAGTTCGACACGGTTATTCCCGCGGCTTTTCAGGCCGCGTCCCGCCCGGGCGACAACCTGGCGCGCGACGTGCGCCTGCGTTGCCGGGATATGTTCCGGCAACAGAAATTGCTGACCCGGATTATTCCGGTCATTGAGGACGTGCTTTCGGCCGGGGGCCTCTCCTTGCCCGCGGCTCCGCCTGAGGCCGTGCCAGTGGCCATACCTGAAACAAAGGGGCTGGGCGATGCTGGTCATCGTCACTGAGGCTGTGCCCGAACGCCTGCGCGGCTACCTCTCCCGCTGGCTGCTGGAAGTGCGGGCCGGAGTGTATGCAGGCTCTTACTCAGTGCGGGTGCGCGAGCGCCTCTGGCGCGTGGTGTGCGCGGAATGCGGCCAGGGCAATGCCGTGCTGATCTGGAAGGCGGATCATGAGTCGGGCTTTGCGTTCGTCACTGTGGGCAAAAATGCGCGCAAGCCGGTGGACTGGGACGGCATCCCCCTGGTGGCCTATGATCCGGCCCCTGAGCCCGGCAGTTGTCAAGACGACGGAAAAAATCAAGAATAACACCTGAGTATGGGTATTCCCCACGCGTGGGGGGGAACCGGCTCCCACGGGGCCTGCGGCCCCGGTTGCCGGCTCCCCATTCCAATTCCTGCAGTATTCAATCCGGAATTGGAATCAGAGCAGGTTTTGCTGCCGCAGCACGTCAACGAGCCTGGCCTTGGCCGATTCGCTGATGGGGCTGAGCGGCAGGCGCATTTCGGCCTCCATCTGGCCCATAAGCGCCAGTGCTGTTTTGACGGGAATGGGATTGCTTTCCACAAATAAAATCTGGTGCAGGGGGAACATTTCGTGGTGCAGGCGCGCGGCCCCGGCCAGATCTCCCTTGGCAAAGGCGTTGCACATGGCGGCCACGCGGCCGGGCACAAGGTTGGAAGTGACGGAAATCACGCCTTTGCCGCCCAGCGCCATCAGCGGCAGGGCCGTGAGATCGTCGCCGGAAAGCACGCTGAAGCTCTCAGGACAGGATTCCAGCACCAGACTGCCCTGAACCATATCCCCTGTGGCCTCCTTGACGCCCACGATGTTGGAAAAATCGCGGGCCAGGCGGCTCAGCACCGGCGGCAGCATATTGCAGCCCGTGCGGCCCGGCACATTGTAGGGCACCAGCGGCAGGTCCACGGCCTCGGCAATGGCCTTGAAGTGCCTGTACAAGCCCTCCTGGGTGGGTTTGTTGTAATAAGGGGTAATAAGCAACGCCCCGTCGGCTCCGGCCTTTTGGGCGAAACGCGCCAGACGGATGGCCTCGGCCGTATTGTTGGAACCGGCCCCGGCCAGCACGGGAACCCGCCCCCTGGCCTGGTCAATGCAGATTTCAATGACCCGCTCGTGCTCTTCATGCGTAAGCGTGGCGGATTCGCCGGTAGTGCCGCACGGCACCAGGCCGTGGATGCCTTCTTTGATCTGGTTTTCAATAAAGGCGCGATACGCTGCCTCGTCAACGGCATTGTTCTTGAAAGGGGTCACAAGTGCTGTCATGGCGCCGGAAAACTGCATGTTCGACTCCTTTTTCTGCTCGTTGCAAGCGGTTTTCGCTGCCCGCGGAGCGCGTCGCCCCGCCATGCGCACCGCCCGGATCCGCCCCGGCATCTTCTGCGCATGCGTCCGGCTGACCGGCGGAATGCCGCAAAATACCTGTGGCCTCTAGAGCATTTTCTCTTTGAAAATGCTCTGCTGACGCGAAAGCGGCAGCCGCCGCAACGCGGCGCACATTCAGGCGAAAACCGCGTTTTTCGCCTGAATGCCACCTTTGACTTTCATAAAAAGTCAAAGGTAATCTGCTCTATTGATTGATGAATTCCTTGAGTTCCTTGCCTGCGCGAAAAAAAGGCAGGCGTTTTGGAACCACCACAACGCTTTCCCCGGTTTTGGGGTTGCGCCCGGCATAGCCGCTGTATTCTTTTATCTTGAAACTGCCGAAGCCGCGGATTTCGATGCGGTCCCCGGCGAGCAGCGAGTTCTTCATGGCATCAATAAAAGTATTCACCACCAGTGAAGCGTCGTCAAAGGGAATATTCGTCTCCTCGGCCAGAGCCTTGATCAGTTCGCTTTTATTCATCACGCCTCCGTGGACACGTTCTACGTTTATCCCTGAAAGGTTCAGGGAAAAGGCGACAACGCGGGGACTCTTAGAGATATTTTATATCTATACCTTTTGTTCTGTAAGGTAAATAACTTGCGCCGGGCTTTTTTGCCCAGAGCTTTTTCAAAGAGAAAACGCTCTAAAAGCCGGAGCGCGGCTATTGCGGCACGGTCTGGAGTATTTTGCGCGCGGCCAGCCAGTCGGCCATGCCCAGACGTATGCGTTGCAGACGGGCGGCCAGGGATTGCAGGTCACGGGCCGCAGGGCAGCCCGGCGCAAAGCGCAGCAGCGGCTGCTGGCGGCACACGGCCTCGGGCAGCTTGTTGTCATTGCGCACATGGCCCAGCAACACGGGCTCCAGATGCAGAAAATGGCGGCAGGCTCCGTCAAGCTTTTCAAAAGAAGCCTGCGCCTCCCTGGGCGAGGCCACCTGGTTGACTAGGACCATAAAATCCCGCATGCCGAAACGGTTATGGAGCACCTTGATCAGGGCATAGCTGTCCGTCAGCGAGGTGGGTTCGGGCGTGATGACCACGATGCGCGCCGCGGCCATGGCCGCGAAGGTCTGCACGGTCTCGGAGATGCCCGCGCCCAGATCCATGAAGATATAGTCGTAGTTGCCGAGTACAGGCTCCAGGCGCTGCAGCAGCAAGTCGCGTATATCCGGGCTCATTTCCGTGAGTTCGGGCACGCCAGAGGCTGCCGGCAGCACGTCAAAGCCCTCAGGTTCCACCGGGTAGAGTACATCGCTCAACGCCGCCTCGCCCAGGAGGGCGTTCTGCAAATTGCCTTCCGGCGTGATGCCCAGGAGCACGTCCAGGTTGGCCAGACCCAGATCGCAATCCATGAGCAGGGCCTTGAAGCCCGCCTGGTAAAGCGCGCAGGCCAGATTAAGAGAAACATTGGTTTTGCCGACCCCGCCTTTGCCGCTCAAGACCGCTACGCTCAATGTGCTGTTCAGTGCCATGATTATTCTCCACCGAAAAAAAGAAAACGTTTTTCACTGGAATGCACCAGGGTGGAGCGCTCATTCAGGGGGGTGCTCGTCTCCAGGTGGATATGCATGCCCTGTTGCTGCAGAGCCGTATTCAGGGCCTCATTGGCCTTGCCCAGCAGATCCTTGGCGCACATTGTGGTGTCGTGGGGCAGGCAGGTGATGCCCAGGGCGCAGACGGGCCCTTCCCCGGCCGATATGCCGCCCTGCGGAAACAGGGGCCGGGCCTGCGCCGCAAAGGCCGTCTGCAGATTTTCCGCCAGCAGCCGGGCTTTGAACAGGCCCACGCCCGGCAAAAGCAGGGCATAGCGTCCGGGCCCCAGACTGCCCAGGCTGTCGCAGGCCTCCAGACCTTCGTGCAGGGTTTCGGCCAGCAGGCTTTCCAGCCGCTTCAGCGTGCCCTCGCCCAAAGCCACAAGCAGCCGCTGGCGCTCGCACAGGGCCGCGCAGATCAGGGTCAGCTCCCCGCCGCTGCGCGTGAGCCGGAGGATCTCGCGGTTAAGCTGGGCAGTGAAGAGTTCCACTGCCAGAGCCCTGGCCAGACTGTCCGGCGGCAGATCCGGGGGCAGCGACGCCTGAACGTCCGGGCGCAGATCCGCCACCCGGCTCAGCGCATGGTTTTCGGGCAAGGGCAGGGCACACCATTGGCTGGAAGGAAAGGATCGGCAGAATTCCTGCCAGCGGTTCCGGGACATGCCCCGGACCAGCCGGACCACGAGCATGGCCTCGCGAGCCTGCGCGCCTGCGTCCTTGCAGGGATCCTGACGCAGGGATTGCAGCTCGCGGGCCAGGGACTCGAATTCAGCGTTGCTGTTCATGGCGGTACAAAAGGTAGTCGTGTTGGAATTGATCTATCTGGCCGTCAAGGACTGCGTCCACATCGCCGGTCTCGGAGCCGGTGCGGTGGTCTTTGACCAGGCGGTAGGGTTGCAGGGTATAGGTCCGAATCTGGCTGCCAAAGGCGATGGCGTCCTTGCCGGCGTATTGGGCCTGCCGCTCGGCTTCGCGCTTCTGCACTTCCAGATTGTAGAGGCGGGCCCGCAGCACGCGCAACGCGGTCTCCTTGTTGTGATGCTGCGACTTTTCATTCTGGCACTGGGCGGAAATGCCGGTGGGCAGGTGGGTCACGCGCACCGCGGAGCTGGTGGTGTTGACGCTCTGGCCGCCGGGGCCGCTGGAGCGGAAAATGTCGACGCGCAGATCCGACTCCTTGATGTCCAGCTCAATATCCTTGCCCGCATCCGGGATCACGTCCACCGAGGCAAACGAGGTATGCCTCCGGCCGGAAGAGTCAAAGGGGGAGATGCGGATCAGCCGGTGAATGCCGCGCTCGCTCTTCAAAAAGCCGAAGGCGTGCGGGCCCGCGATGCGCAGGGTGACGCTTTTTATGCCCGCCTCGTCGCCGGGCAAAAAGTCCATTTCCTCCACAGTGTATTTGCGCCGCGCGGCCCAGCGCGTATACAGGCGCAGGAGCATTTCGGCCCAGTCCTGTGACTCCGTGCCGCCGGCCCCGGGGTGGATTTCCAGGATGGCGTCCTGACTGTCCTCCTCCGCGGAGAGCAGCATCACAAGCTCGGTCTCGTCCAGAAGCGCGGCGAGATCTTTCTGCTGCTGCTCCAGGGATTCCAGGGCTTCGGCTTCTTCGCTTTCCGCAGCCAGCGCCAGCCATTCCTGCATGTCGTCATGGCAGGTCCTGAGCCGGAGCAGGCGGTCGAGCTCATCTTCAAGACGGCTTTTTTCCTGCAGTACGGGGGTCAGGGCCTCGGGCTTGTCCCAGACGCCGGGGCGGGAAAGCTCCGCTTCGATCTCGTTCAGGCGTTTCTGGTCGGCGGCAGCGTCAAAGACGCCCCCAAAGGTTGTCAAAACGTTGCGACAGAGACTGGCAGGCAGCGCGCAAATCACTCAGGTGCAGCATAGCGGGTACAGTGGGTTAAAGGTGTATGCTTCAGGATTCCGTTACCGGCATAGAGCATTTTCTCTTTGAAAATGCTCTGCTGACGCGAAAGCGGCAGCCGCCGCAACGCGGCGTACATTCAGGCGAAAACCGCGTTTTTCGCCTGAATGCCACCTTTGACTTTCATAAAAAGTCAAA
>NZ_JAAKEI010000066.1 GCF_011039085.1 Desulfovibrio sp. ZJ369
GGTTTCAAAATTTCCCAAAGGCCATCAGATATATCGTGGCGACGGTGAGCTGGTATCATTCATCCTCCCAGGTTGGTAGAGAGGAAGTAATTATTATTCAGCAACTGTCAATTGACGACGCACCCTAGCGTTTCCAGGTTGACGTGTCCAAAAAGCCCGCTTCGCAAAAACTGGCCGCGCTGGAGCATCTGACCCGAAACAACTCCGTTTCCGCGCAGATCAAATCCGGCCAGTCGGATTATGATTTCGCCCATGAAATCGAGGAAGCGCGCGGCGTGCGCCGTCGCTATCGCGGCAACGCCACGCCGGTGGCGGACGGGTATTCCACAGGCGTCAAAATCGTCTTCCGCGCCATTCCCTCCCTGCCGTCCGCTCTGGAAGACCTGCATGTGGAACAGGGCATCCTTGATCACGCCATGCCGTCCAACGGTCTGGTGCTGGTCACGGGCGTGATGGGGGCGGGCAAGTCCACGCTGCTTTCCAGTCGGCGGCTGATTGTCTCGCAACGCCTGCTCCCCTTGCCGGACAAGAGCGGACGTATCGCCCTGCGCGAGTATCTGCCTTCACCCCGGAGATTCGGGAAACCCTGCTGGATACGCCGCTGGAACGGTTGATTCTGAAAACCGAAGAATTGCTGGCCGTCTCAGGCCAGAGAATACAGGACGCCGCACAAGCCGCCTATGAAGGCGGCAGGCTCGCCAGAGAAAACTATCTGGCGATTCTGGCGGAACGCAAAGGCAAGGAGGCGGTCAATGGCTGACCTTCTCTGGCGCGACACCGCGCTCACGCCCAAGATCTTCATTCTGGACGCCCGCGCCGTCTTTCCTCTGGCTCTCTGGTTGTTCCATTGGGCCTGGTGGACAGCGGCCATTGCCGTCGCGGCAATCCTCGTCCTTTACCTCGTGCAGTGCACCGGCATGACGCCGCTTGCCTGCTTTCGCGTCATCCGCGTGGCCTGCATGGGACGGCGGCGGGAAACAAGAAACAATGAAGACCAGTGGCGCAAACGCTGCCGCTGGTGACGAAAACCATTTGAGGTCAATTATGCCCAACGAAATCATCAACAGCTAAGGGCTACCCCTAAAGGACGGAATCAAAACCTTTCGGACCACGGCGCAAGCGTGCCTGTCGTCTCCGTCAGGCGAGACGGATGGCGGATCGAGCACAATCTTTGCGGATGCGCTCCGTTGCCGCCGGGGCCGCCCCTCCCGGCTCGCGCCCCTTGTGCCGGGAGAAGGCGCGGCACTCATAGAGCCTGATTTGCCGGATATTTTCAAGTCAAAAGATGTCGCAGGGCAGGGCGGACGCATAAGATGCGGCAGCCCCGTGTCGTATGGGCCTTAGGGTCAGCCCTCAGTACATTGCTTGCTGCAAAGCAGCCTTTTTCTCTGTGAAGTGAATCTTATAAACTATTATTTTATCGTAATCTTAATATAGATATTGCTATTTTTGCAAAAAGCTTCTAGATTCCATTTTGAGACTGGTCAGCATCGTGTCTGATTGCCATCAGAATTTTGCATAGTGCTGCCAGGTGTTTCAAGAGAGAATAAAAAGTAGCGCATGGCAAACTCATTGGAATAGTATGCCATGATCACTGCAATTGAGGCCGCCAAACCGTCTTCGGAAGCACAGCATACGGTTATGGGTTTTCACTTATACAAAAAATGGAAAGGCACTCTCATGAGTAATGAAAACAGAGCTCCTCAAATCGAAAAAAAGCCATTGAGCCTGATTGTAAACGGCAAGAAGGTCGGCCCGCTCGATGTGCCGGTCGGGATGCCGATGATCGATTTTTTACACCAGTATCTCCATTTGACGGGCACGCATTTCGGCTGCGGGCAAGGCGTCTGCCATGCCTGCACGGTGGTGGAAGTCCGGCCGGACGGAAGCCTTGTCGATACCCGGACCTGCATTGCCAACGCCCATTCCTTTGCCGGCAAGACGATCATTACCATTGAAGGCCAGGCCAAAACGGACGCGGCCGGAAAGGTGACGGAACTGACGCCGATCCAGCAGGCTTTCATCGAAAAATTTTCCTTCCAATGCGGCTATTGCACCTCCGGCTTTGTCGCAGGCGCCACCGCTTTCATCGATCGGCTGAAGCGCGAGCCGGTCAGGCGGGACGAACTGGAGAGCGCCATTGAGGAGGCGCTCAACGACCATATTTGCCGCTGCACGGGCTATGTGCGGTATTACGAAGCCGTGCGCGACGTGGCGCTTGCCACGCCGGGCTGCGTGCTTGATTCGAAGGAGCGGCCATGAAACGCACTGCGTTGCGCAATTCACTGCTCGTCGTCATCGCCGTGCTTCTTGTGGTGGCGCTTCTCATTCTGGCCGGGCTGTTTCGTTCCTCCAGCGTGGCCCCGCAGGCGCGGCAAAGCCTTTCGCCCGACCAGATGCGGGCGCTGATCCCGCGCGGCCGCGAACTGGCCCTGGCCGGAGACTGCTTCGGCTGCCACTCCCTGCCGCAAGGGCCCATGGGCGCAGGCGGCCTGGCCATAGCCACGCCCTTTGGCACGTTGTATTCGACCAACATCACGCCAAACAAACAGTACGGCATCGGCAACTATACGCGCGCCGATTATCACCGCGTCATGCGGGACGGCATTGCGCCTGGCAACCGCAATCTCTACCCGGCCATGCCCTTTGTCTTCACGCATATCATGACGCCAGAGGACATCGACGCGCTCTATGCCTACAACATGAGCATTGGGGACATGCCGGTGCCCAACAAGGCCAATACCGGCGTGTTCGTGCTGCCTGTGCGCTCCTTTATGAATTTCTGGACGCTCGTGAATTTCCCGGACCGCAAGGCGCCGCAGAATGATCAACGCTCCGCCGCCTGGAACCGGGGCGCGTATCTCGTCGAAGGTCTGGCGCATTGCGGCGCCTGCCATTCCCCCCGCAACTTCACGATGGGCGTCGAATTCTCCCGCGCCTTGCAGGGCGGCGAGGTGGATGGCGCGGCGGTTCCCGATATTACCGCCGCAGCGCTTGCCGGGCGCGGCTTCGATGTTCCCACGCTGAGCGCCTATCTCGCCACGGGCATGGCCCCCCAGGGCACCTCGTTCGACGGCATGTACACGGTCACGCACTTCTCGACCAGCGCCATGGAGCCAAAGGACGTCAAGGCGACCGCCGTCTATCTGCTCACCGGCAAGGACGGCAGGACGCTCGCTCCGGCAGCGCCTCCCGCGCCGCTGCCGCAAGCCGATGCGACAAGCGGCACGCCCCTGGCCGCGGGCCGTCTGGCCTATATTGAGTCCTGCGCGGGCTGCCACGGGATGAACGGGCAGGGCATTCCCCATGTGGGTCCGGCCATGAAAGGCAATGCCACGCTGGCCATGGCCGATCCGCAGACGCTCATCAAAGTCGTTCTCAACGGTATTCCCACGCAGATCTTCAAGAATGGCGAGCGCATGTACGCCATGCCACCCTTTGCGCACCGCATGGATGACGCCAGGATCGCGGAGCTTGTGAGCTGGATCCGGGCGGAATGGGGCGGCCAGGCCGCGCCGGTGACAGCCGGGCAGGTGAGCGCGCAGGAAACCGCTGTAAAATGAATGAAATGACGCAGGGGCCGTCGCAAGGCGGCCGCGTCGTTTTTCCTGACCTTTGCCGTCTTCGACGCACAGGGTTTTCGGATAGGAGAAAGATAATGACAATTGATATTTCGCGCCGCAATTTCATCAAAATCGGCACCATTGCCGGCATTTCCGTGTTGATCGGGCGCTTGCCGACCGCGCATGCGCTGGAGGCGCATTCGGGCCCCAGCGCTCCGGGCTGGCTGTCGCCGGACGGCAAGGCGCGCTACCGGTGGGATGCCGTACGCAAGGTGACCGGACAGAAAGAATTCGCCTTGGACTTTCGCGCGCGTGATCTGCCCGGCTGGCCCAAGGAGCAGGCGCACGCCTTCTTCATCAAGGCGACGCGGGCCGACCGGATTTTTGAAGGCGTTGATCCGGGCATTCTGGGGCCCGATTTGCAGCCCGACCGCCTTGTGCTGCATGAGGATCTGGCCCGCGACGGCCTGACTGTCCCGCAGCCTGAGGGTTTTTCGGCCGAGTTTTACGGCAAAAATTTTCTGGTTCCCGCAGGGCAGACCCCGCCAATGATCGGGCATCCCGTGGCCCTGCTGGTATATCGCGACTTCGACAGATACGAGGCAGCCAAGCGCATGCTGCGCTTTGAAACAAACGTGGTGAAATACGGCGCGGTCACCGGCCCGAAGACTCTGCCCAACTATGGCGCGGCACGCTATGTGCGCATCGGCGGCAGCAGCCCCACGGCCTCATCGGCGTTTTCGCCCATGCAGGATGCGGTTATCTGGGGCGCTTTTGACGGCGATAAACCGGTTTGGCCGCCGGACAGTCCCACAGGCGTTTTCGTGCCCGCCTGCGTGAGAAGGAAAAACCGAGGCGGCGGCGGCGTGCGTGATCCGCGTGCGGTGGCGCGCGAAACCTATGAGCCCATGCGGCGCGGCATGGCCGCGGCCGCGGAAATCGAAAAGGCCATTGAAGCGGCGCGCCATGACAGGAGCAAGCTGGTGCTGGAGCGGCACGGTTTCTCGCAATCCATCGACCCCAGCGCCCTGGAGCCGGACAACGGCAATGCCTGGTATGACGCGAAAACGCGCACCCTGCACCTGATCACTTCGACGCAGTCGCCGTACGAGGTCGCCCGCGCCGCCGCTGTGATGGTCAAGGACAATACGCGCTTCCCGGTCAAGACCATCAAGTTGCTGACCGGAACAACGGTCGGCTATGGCTCCAAGGATCATTCCATCTTTCCATTCTATGCCGTTGCGGCGTGCTTTTACGGCGACGGCCTGCCGGTGAGGCTGGCCAACAACCGCTATGAACAGTTTCAGCTCGGCATAAAGCGCCACTCCATCGAAATGGACGTGACCATTGTGGCCGACCGTCAGAGCGGCAGGTTTGAAATCCTGAAAGGCTTTTACAACCTCAACGGCGGCGGGCGCGCCAATTTCTCCTTCTCGGTGGCGCAGGTGGCCGCAACGGCCGCGCAGTCGATTTATTATTTTCCCAAATCCGATCTGGCGACCATTGCGCTGGCAAGCCGCGCGGTGGAGGCCGGATCCATGCGCGGCTACGGAACCCTTCAGGCAATGAGCATCACGGAGCTGATGGTCGATGAAGTCGCGGCAGAGCTGGGCATGGATCAGATCGAGCTGCGTCGTCGCAATGCCCTGCAGGCCGGGTTTGAAAACTCCCAGGGCGCGCAGCCGCAGGGCGAACTGCGCAACATTGCCATACTCGATCTCGCGGCAAAGCATCCGCTGTGGGTGAACCGGCACAAGGCCAAGGCGGCATTTGACAAGGCCAACCCCGGCAAACTGTACGGCGTGGGCTTCGCGCAGGTGCAGAAGGATTACGGCACTGGCGCGGATACCAGCGCGCTGGCGCTGCAATTCGATGCTGACGGCACAATGCGGATGCGCCATTGCGTGCAGGAGATCGGCAGCGGCGCGACCACGGCGCAGCAGGTCATTGTCCGCGAGATGCTGGGCAAGGCGCCCGATTTCGTTGAATTCGGGGTCACGAAATTCGCCGAATTGCCGGTTGTCAGTAATTGCTCTCCCTACGCAAGCACGCAAAAAGAGCAGGATGAACTCCAGAAGAATCCTTACTGGGTGCCGTTCGTGCTGCCGGCCATGAGCGCTTCCAACAGCGCGTATTTCATCGGCTTTGCCACACGGCAGGCGGCCCGCTTTCTGTTTGAGAACACGCTCTGGCCCGCGGCGCGCGCCATCTGGAGCGAGGGACCGAGCGGCGGGCAGATCGCCGGCGGCTTCATGACTGTGGACAAACTGCGTGTGGTGGAGGGTGGCATCGGCGGCGACGGCCTGGAAACCCTGCCCTTTGAGCGGCTTGCCCGAAAAGCGCACGAGCTGGGGCTGGTGACCGGGGTTGCCTTGCACTGCTTCAGCCGCTGGGAATGGGCCACGGCCACATTCGACATTCCGACCGTCGGTTCCGTTGAAATGCCGGCGGATGCGCTCTCCGTGAGGTACGGCGATGGCGCTCCCGCCACACTCAAGCGGCGTATGAGCAACGGCGGGTACCATTTCATCAGGAGAAGCCGCGTGAAGTTTCCGCCGGTGCAGCGCAATGACGCCGGCGTGACGACCTACACGCCCGCGGGCTGCATCGTGGAGCTCAACGTCAATACCTTCACGGGCGAGGTGAAACTTATGCGCCACCATTATATACTTGACCCCGGCAGGGTGATTGTGCCCGAACTCGTGTCCGGCCAGTTGCAGGGCGGTTTGGCCATGGGCATCGGCCATGCCCTGATGGAAGAATTGCCGCTTTACGAAGACGGGCCGGGCAACGGCACATGGAACTTCAACCGCTACACCCTGCCGCGGGCCAGGGATGTGGCGGTCTGGAATCAGACGGTCGAATATCTTGCGCCCCTGTCCGAAAGCTCGCCGCCAAAAGGCATGGCGGAATTGGCGATGATCCCCATTGTTGCGGCCATCGGCAACGCGATCACCCATGCCACCGGCAAGCGCTTTTACCGGCTGCCCGTGACGCCGGAAAAGATCAGGAACGCTCTGGCTTCGTAAGCCGCGCCAAAGCCTTCCGGCTGGAGAGAAGAGCGTGAGGCCCGCGTTTATGCTTCCGGGAACCTGGAGCGTTGAGCTGATTTCATGAGAAAACGCTCTACGCGCCGGAAAATGAGAAAGGGAACCAACGTTCGCTGGTTCCCTTTGTGAAAAAAACTTGGAATTTCTGGTCGGGATGAAAGGATTTGAACCTTCGACCCCTTGAACCCCATTCCGAGCATACTATCTTAACTCTCTTTTTCAATTTTCCAGATTTTCCTTGCCAGGCAAGGAGATTAGGCATACAAGACCTTAACACCTCCTAACCGTTTTTCCCCTTCTTTTGCTTTAAAATGTGGGGCCATTGTGGGGCCAGAATGAGCAGAGAGAAGAAACCTACCTCATATCCCGGTGTCAGATACCGCGAACACGCGACTCGAAAACACGGGGTACGCCAAGACCGCTATTTTTTCATCCGCTACCGGGTAAACAGTCAACTTAAGGAAGAAGGCGCAGGCTGGGCTTCTGAAGGCATGACTGCCGAAAAAGCGAGCAAGCTCCTTGGTGAGATTCGTGAGAACATCCGTCTTGGAGCCGGGCCGCAATCCCTGACTGAAAGACGCGAACAGAACGAAGAAGCCAAAATCCGCGAGCAGGAACGCGCACAACGTGCCCAACGGCAATCTGTCCTTTACGGAAAATTCTTCGAGGAGGAATATTTCCCCACCACTAGAGCATTTTGCTTTTAACTTTTTACATATCCACAGGATTTAAACCATCCTTCAGCGTCTTTTTGTGTGATACAACTTAATGCTTTTCCAATGGATTTATACAGTTCATCACATGTTTTTGCTTT
>NZ_JAAKEI010000067.1 GCF_011039085.1 Desulfovibrio sp. ZJ369
CAACTCATCGACTGGGAATGTGGCGGGCGTGATCAGGCTACCCTCCATAGATTGATGGAGCGCTTGAAAAAGTGGAAAGTCTGGTTTTACTGTACGGACAAGTGGAAGGTTTATCCTCTGGAGATAGCCGAAAATGATCTGCTTCAGGGGAAAAGTGGCACAGTCCGCATAGAAAGGAACAATTGTCGCCAGCGTCACTGGTTTGCCAGATTCCGCCGAAAGTCGGTCGTTGTTTCACGAAGTCTGCACATGGTTGACTTGACGATGGCTCTTTTTGCCAAGTTTCATGTAAATGGAACTCTGGATGATATTAAAACGTTATTTAGTTAATACTATCCCATCAAGATACGCATGAACAGCCTTGGTTCGGATTTCTTCAGATGCAAATTTCATCTCTGCAATCTAAACGATTTTTAAATAAAATAAAAGTCAAATTGCTCTAAAAAAAGGAAGTTCCTCAAGCGTATGGCGCGAAGGGCGTATTTGGTCAAGGGCCGCAAATCTATTTCTCTATGAACGGGGAAAATCGTGCCAAACTTATAACAACCTATCGAAATAAAATACGAAAAATTTGAATATTCTTTTTTTAAATTTTCTGTTTATTTTTCTGATGGCCTTTATGAGCAATAAGGGAGACTCCCGTCGGGAGAGCTTTGTCTAATCAGAGAGAGGATAAGGATATGGATGAAATCCGTATTGATGTGACCCGCCAGACAGAGGAAGAACTTGAGCTTGCGAGGTGCCACGCGCAGCTTGTGTTCCGGTTCAATCATACCATGCCGGAAACGCCGGAATACTCGGCCCTGATGCATGAGATTTTTCCGACAATGGGAGAAGGGAGTGTGGTATTTGCTCCCCTCACGGCAATCAGGCCGCACATGGTGCAGATTGGTAAAAATGTCGTTGTCATGAACGGCTGCCTGATGATGGCGGCAGGTGGAATCTTCATTGGTGACAATGCAATGCTGGCAGCTAATGTGCAGCTTTTAAGCAATAATCATGATTTGGTGGAACGCCAGGTCATCACATGCAAACCCGTCCATATTGGCGCACGAGCATGGATTGGCGCGGGTGCCACAATTCTTGCAGGGGTTACTATTGGGGAAAATGCGGTCGTAGGCGCTGCGAGTGTTGTCACACATGATGTGGAGCCAGATACCATAGTGGCCGGAAACCCCGCGCGGTTTATTCGGAAAATTTAAGAGGTTCCACCTCTGTATCCACAATGAGTCTTTCACCGTTGGTGGCTGTTCTTGTCGCCATAAGCGGCGATTGCCAGTAAATTGCCCTTCGCCAGCGCAAATTTCTTCTTCAAGTCCTAAAAATACCAACACTCAGGACAATTTCCAACTGTTCAAAGCCTAACTTGATAATGAGCCATCAGATGATGGACAATTTTACTTTTTTGGAGGTCACATATGACCAATGTAAATTTTTCGGAAGCCAAGGAAATTATTCGTCAGGGCATCCGCGATTCCATTGATTTTAAGGAACTCAGGGCAAAACTTCCGGGATGGAGAAAACGTCCGCTGCAAAGCCTTGTATTTGACGTGATGGCGGAACTGGGCATCAAAACCGTGCCCTTTGCCGGGATGATCCTTCGCCCCAGGCTGACTCGTAAGCCTATCCAGATTGATGAGTACGGGAACCTGAATATTTTTGACCTGCTCTCAGAGAAGGAATTTTTGGGTAAGACGTGTCTTGCCTATCCGCACATAGGTGACAAGAAGATTACCCTGACTATCAAGTCCATAACCAAGCCTCAATCAGGAGGGAAGGAGATTCCCCATGAGGCCGTCTAGGGATTTTAGAATGAACCGGGACTTGCTCAGGATGATTTTCGACCGCTACCCCATGTTCTCCAACTACCGCCTTACTGGTTCCGCTGGTCAGTTTGAGGATACAGATGGGGATGACCTTGACTTCTATTTTGATGCAGATTCAAGCGCAACCCTATTCGATATTGGCAGGCTTCAGGAGGATTTGGAAAATATCTTCTCGGTGGACATAGACCTAATTAGCTCAAATCGTGAACTTGCACTATTTTACGAAAAAAACTTTGCTCAATTCCAAGGCAGTGATGATTATGTATAAGACTCCTAACAAACTTGTTTGTATGCTCTTGGCGAGCGCAAGAAACATTGAAGATATTACGGAAAAAGAAAATATTTCCTCATTTTTATCTCCTGATTCAGGAATTATACGGGATGCCATTGCCAGAAGACTTCTAATTATGGCCTCAATTTCAGAAATCCTGCTAGATGAGTATGAATCCTTCTGTATGAAATATCCAGAAATCCCTTTTACTGCCATGCGAGGAATGAAGCGGTATCTGTCAAAAATCCATGACGGTGATATTGACTGGACAATCGTTTGGCAAACGACCCAGAGGGAAATTCCAAGGCTTATTGAGCAGATTTCAGATACTCTTAGGGAACTGAGGGCAGAAAACTAGTTAAATAGGCAAACTAAAACCTGGTGAGAATCCATTCTCAAGTAAATTTTTCGTTAAACATCGGCCAGTCTGCTAAATTTGCAGACTGGCCTGTTACGGTGAGGAACACAGATGAATCTGATTCTGAGTATCGGATTTATCCGTTTACGCTAACGGCTTGTTTTACCGCGTTAGCGATGAAGGTATTTAATGACTGCCCTGTAGCCGCAGCAGCAACACTGGCTTGTCTGTAAAGTTCCGGGTCAAGCCGTAGGGCAAATTTCCCAAGTGTCTTTTTGGGGGAGACACCATCTTCAGCGCACATTCTCAGGAACACGTCCAGGGATGTCTGTCCTTCACGCTTGAGGGAGTCGGCATCTTTGGCGTAGAAATCAGCGCCCCCGTTCAGTCCTGCGAACTCACCCCGGAACATCTCAATCTCAGGGTCATAAGAAATAATGGCCTGATACCCACCGGGGAAATCCATTACGTTTTTCATGGCCGTACTCCGTTGCTTTCAAGCCATTTTCGTATGCTTGCCAACGCGCCGTTATCCGTCATTGGTGAAGGATGTGGGCGGTGGAAAACTCTGCGATCATTAAAAAGGCGCACACATATGCGTGACCTTCAGCTTCGCTGATTTCAGCCCCAAGCGCCGTGAACAGATTTTCGATGTCTGCCCAGCGAACATTGGCGTTGGCAGGTCGCTGGAAAATCTGCTTGAGCGTCTTTTGGTGCTTGCCTGTCATGCATGTATAATATCAACATTTGATGTCAAGTCAAGTAACGGCTATTCGACCCCGGCTAAGGGAATGAGCGCAGGGGTCATGGAACATAGCCCAGCGTAAACCAAATTTTCGTTAAACATCGGCCAGTCTGCAAAACTTAGCAGACTGGCCTTTTATGTGAGGTCTATATGAAAAACAAGCTCGATTATTCGCGTGAGCTTGATATGTGGATATGGTCGAATAAACCAGAAATAGTTAAGTCGGCAGACTTCCTTTTTCCGCGAATAGGGAGATCACAGGCCCATAGCGATGGCCTTGCGCAGGACCTCTTCCATCCGTACCTGCCAGCCTTTGCCGGTGCTGCGAAAATGTTCCACGATATCGGCATCGAATCTGGCGGTGAACTGAATCTTCGGGCGTTCCGCTTTCGGACGCCCACGCCGGGGCGTCAACAAATCCTCCACGGTTTCCGGGGGGAACAGCTCAGCAAGCGCCTCACGCCCGGTCTTTCCGGTAAAAGACGTATCGCTTGCGGACGGCGGCACAGTGTCGGGATCGGCCAGGGCCGCGGTCGTGATTTCAGCGTCGGTCATTTCCCGACCGGCTCCCGGGAGACGCTGGAGCGCCGCAAGCTCTTCAGTGGCGTAGATAACCATTTTCCTGCCGTTTTCATCATAGCGTCTCATATTTTTTTCTCTCCCGGCTGTTTGCCTTTCTGTAGCTGATGATGCGCATCCTCCGGCTCCGGGGAGTGAACACAAGGCACATAAGGCAGTTATCATCGCGCGGGACGAAGGCGGCATATCGGAGTTCACCATAGTCATGGCGTATATCCGGCTCTATCCGGGCGCGGCTCCAGTCAAGCAGGACCACATCAGCGAAGTCTTCACCGTGTTTTTCCAGATTGCTCGTGCGCTTTTTTTCATCCCATTCGTATTGCATGGATATATGTAACTACAAAAAAGTAGGCTGTCAATATTTGTAGTTACAAAAATATAATTGCCGACCGTGCCTGCAAGGGGACTTGCCAACAAGCCCCAGGATTCCTCAAGGAAGGAATACTGGAACCGGGATGGACTTGGAGCCTGCCATCGGACGTAAGAACCGGGTTTATGAGGTTCTGAATTATCGGCGTCCGCTTACCTTGAAGATGATACGCAATCTTCATGGGCGCTTTGGTATTCCTGCTGAGAGTTTAATCAAGGAGCCAGTTATTTACTCCAATACTGTTATTGGTTAATTCTCACTGTTCTAAATATTTTCGGAATAACTAATATTTAGTCATCAACTATTTTTCGTTAAATATCGGCCAGCCTGCTAAATAAGCAGACTGGCCTTTTATGTGAGGTCTATATGAAAAACAAGCTCGATTATTCGCGTGAGCTTGATATGTGGATATGGTCGAATAAACCAGAAATAGTTACGTCGGCAGACTTCCTTTTTTCGCGAATTATAAAGAATATCACCAAAAAATTAAACAAAAATAGGCTAAAAAATCATCTAAAAGTCTTTTTGACCGAACTTTTTGTGGCCCATAAGCAGGATACCAAGTTATTTATCTCGTTTAGCCGAAATAAAAATTCATATAGGGCATCAAAGCGATTTGATAAAGTATATCTACGCTACAAATATGTAACGCTGATTGCTGATTTCCTTATAGATAATGGCTATGTTGAGTATCATAAGGGGATAAATTTCTCTCACTATGCTCGTGAGTCAAGAATCCGCGCCAGTCAAAAACTTCTTCGCCTTTTTAGAAAATATCGAAGTGAAGGAGGAATTATACTCAGAAGAAATCCGCCTATTATTTTGCGAGATGAGAATAAAAAAGACATAGATTTTGATATGGACAACCTGGAAGTCAAGACCATAATCAAAAACGTCAACAAGATAAATAAATGCCTTGATAGACATCTCATATCAGCAGATGTTCCTTGGCATGAATTTGCTGACTTTATGCTTAATTGTCCTATCAATGAACAGACAAAGAAGTATGTCAGGATATTTAACAATTCAGATTTCAAACAAGGTGGCAGGTTTTATTTTCATTGGAGCCAGATGATTAAATCAGAACTCAGGAAGTATATAACCATAGATGGTAAGAGTACCGTTGAGCTTGATTACTCCTGCCTCCATTTAAGTATGCTCTACGGGCTGGAAAGTTTGCTTCCTCCTGCGGGCGACCTCTATGCCTTACCTGGCATCAATAGCTGTTTCCGGCCCGTCATTAAGAAGGCTGTAAATATAGCCATCAATGCCAATAATGAAACTTCCGCCATGCAAGCTATCAATATTGAAAACAGGCAGTTCACAGATAAAACAGGTCTTCTTCCACCTTCTCCCAAAATACTTCTTGAGACTTTGAAAGAAACTCATAGCCCTATCCAGAAATATCTATGTACAGGATACGGAGTAAGGCTTCAATTTCTTGATAGCTCTGCAGCTGAACAAATCATGCTATCCTTGGCAGAGGATGATATTTGCTGTCTTTGCATACATGACAGTTTCATAGTAGCCAAAGAATACCAAGACCAGTTATATAAACTCATGATTAGCCAGTTTGCCAGCTTATTCAATTTCAATCCTAGAATTTCTATCAAGTAATTTTTTTCAGCCATTCAAGTTCTCTCTAAGCATATTAGAATCATTTTTTTTATTATCAGAGATATTCTCTTAGAGGTATCTATCCCTTTCTTACCATTACTCATCCAAATTTTTTTTATTTTTACCTATATTTTACCTTGTTTTAGAAGATGATCGGTTCATTTTTTTAATGATTATTTTACTCATTGCATCATACCATACTTGTATTTAAATATAGCTATGTTATATAAATATGTTTTTATATTTTGTATGAGTGTTTGTGATTACTTAACTTTATTGCTAAATATAGAGATATTAGCTAGTAATCTGGAGGAAATTTTACAGCGTTATTATCAAGGAATCAATTCGCCTGTTTCCTGAAGCGAATAACCCTCGCTTGTTCTTTTCTTCCCTCTGTTGGCTCAAGTGCCCCGTTGAGTACATTGACAGCCTGCCTCATGCTTTCGCTGCTGAGATGGGCATATCTTTGAACCATTCTGGCTTCTGAATGACCCATGAGACGTTGGATATTATACAGGGGGATTTGCCCCTGAGCGAGCCAGGAGGCAAAAGTGTGGCGCAAAGTATGAAATACCACCTTCTGTTTTGGATCATCAATCCCGTCATTCAAGCCAAGTTCTTTGACAACTTTCCGAAAGGTTTTTGAAACTCGCTCACGTTTGTTGCCGTTAGTGGCTGGAAACAATAATTGGTCGCGTCCGGCTGAGCTTTTGGCGCGCTCTGTAAGGATATGGCGCACCTCGTCAGTAAAGAAGGCATAGCGAGAATTGCCAGCCTTAGTCCCACGAAGGAAGATAGTGCCCGTATCCATATTTATGTCCGCCCACTGGAGCTTGAATATCTCTCCGGCACGCAGGCCACAGAATAAGGAGAGGGTTGCCATATCCCGTAACTCCAGGCTGTGCTTTCCTAATTCATCAAGGAGCAGCCTGGCTTCTTCCCTGGTAAGGAATCGAGCGCGTTCATTATCAAGGCGCGAGATTTTGAATCTCCTCGTTGGGGAATCGCCGCTGGCGATGCCTTTATCCTTGGCGTATGTCCATACCTGAGAAATCACAGAGAGGGCATATTTTATGGTGCGCGGCTTTCTGCCAGCTTCCCGCATTGAGTTTATAATTTTCTCAATATGGGAGTAGCCTATTTCTAAGAGGGGTACGGTTTGGAGGACAGGTGAAATCCATTTCGTGTGCAAGGCTTTTTCGGATTCGATGCTGCCTTTTTTCTTTTTAAGGCTAGAGCAATTTGACTTTTATTTTATTTAGAAATCGTTTAGATTGCAGAGATGAAATTTGCATCTGAAGAAATCCGAACCAAGGCTGTTCATGCGTATCTTGATGGAAAAGCAACAGCCAGGCAATT
>NZ_JAAKEI010000068.1 GCF_011039085.1 Desulfovibrio sp. ZJ369
AAAGCAAAAACATGTGATGAACTGTATAAATCCATTGGAAAAGCATTAAGTTGTATCACACAAAAAGACGCTGAAGGATGGTTTAAATCCTGTGGATATGTAAAAAGTTAAAAGCAAAATGCTCTAGCAAAACGCTCTACCCGCCTTGCCCGGTATTCGTGAAGCGCAAAGCCGGGGCTCCCACGCCGCGCCGGGCCGCCGCCGCCCGGACGGCATCAGCCTCGGGCCGCGCATAGCGCGCGCCTTCCAGAATATAGGCTTTGGCCGCCAGACGTTCGCCGCAGCAGTCCAGCGTTGTCGCCTCGCGCGGCAATATCAGCCGTTCCAGCAGTTGCCGCCGCAGCCCCAGGCTATGGGTATGGCGCAGCATGGCCTGCGCGGTGGCCGCCTCGGCCTCTGGCGGGCAGAGCACGCGCAGCAGGCCCGCGGGGCGGTTTTTTTTGCCGATGCCCGGCAGCCAGAGCACATCCAGCACATGGGGCAGATCGGCCAGGGCCGTGAGGGCCATGCCCAGTTCCTCGCCGCTGAGGTGATCCAGATGGGTCTCCAGTTGCAGCACCTGTTCCCGGCCGCCTTGCGCAGCCGGCGCGGCTTCGGGCACGGGTTCGCTCAGCCAGACTCTGAGGCCCGCCGGGGCCGGGCGTGAGCCGTAGCCGGTGCCCAGCCCGGCCAGCACGCCTCGGGGGCCATCCTCGAACGCGTCGGCCAGCGCATGCACAAGCGCGGCGCCCGTGGGCGTGATCAACTCCTCGCAGGCGTCGCCGGGACGCACGGGCTTGCCGCGCATCAGCCATGCCGTGGCAGGGGCTGGCAGCGGAATCAGGCCGTGAGCGCACTGCACCGTGCCCGAAAACCAGGGCAGCGGCGAAACTGTGATCCGCTTCACGCCCAACTGATCCAGGCCCCAGCAGGCTCCTAAAATATCCACGAGCGTGTCAATGGCCCCCACTTCATGAAAATGGACCTGCTCCGGCGGCACCTGATGCGCCTCGGCTTCGGCCAGGGTCAGGGCCTCCAGCGTTTTCAGGGCCCGGCCGCGAACAGCGGCGCTGACCTCCACAGCCGCGAAGACCGCCGCAATATCCGCGGGATGGCGCAGCGGCTGATTGCTGTCCCAGCTCACGTCCGCCCGCCGCCCTGGGCCTGCGGCGCGGATTTCCGGGCGCGTTTCCAGGCAACAGTCTATGCCCGCGCGGGCCAGAGCCGCGATCAACGGGGCAAAGTCCACGCCCAGATGGCTCAGTGCGGCCAGGGTCATGTCCCCGCTGATGCCGTGCGCGCAATCAAGATATGCATCCATACTGTCGCTCCTGAAAAAAGCAGATCCGAGAATAGGAAAAACACAATGTGACGCGACATGCCCGGCGAAAAAACGCGGGATTTGCCCGGCCCCGGTCACCCGCGCGCCGGGCTTGTGCAGCATCCGGCCCTTGGTATATAGAAAAAGCCAAGCGCCGCGCAGGCCCATGCCGCTGCCGGCCTGAAAGCAGCGCGGCAAGCGCGAATGATCTCAACCGTCCACTGCCGGAGGAAGCATGCTTATACGGAATTGGATGACCGCCGACGTGATCGCCGTCACTCCCGAAACATCACTGCTCAAACTCAGCAAGCTCATGCGTGACAACAATATCCGCCGCGTGCCGGTGGTGGACGAAAAAGGCTGCCTCGCGGGCATCATCTCCGACCGGGACGTGCGGGACGCCTCGCCTTCCAAGGCCACCACGCTGGACATGTACGAGATGCATTACCTGCTGGCCGAACTCAAGGCCAAAGACATTATGACTCCCCGGCCTTTCACAGTCAAACCCACGGATACCGTGGAAAAAGCCGCCATGCTCATGTTGGACAACAAGTTCGGCGGCCTGCCGGTGGTGGAGGAAAACGGGCATCTGGCAGGCATCATTTCGGATCAGGACGTGTTCAAGGCCCTGGTGACCATTACCGGCGTGCGCGAGGGCGGCATCCAGATCGGCATTGAGATCGCCAACCGGCCTGGGGCCATGAAGCCCGTTTTCGATCTGCTGCGCGCGCACGGAGCCCGGATTCTTTCCGTGCTCTCGGCCAACAATCAGGAGGGCGACCGCCAGGTCTTTCTGCGGATCCGTGACATGGAAAGCCGCGAGGCCGAAGAAGCGGTGATCGCCGCGGTCAGGCAGCATGCCCGCCTGCTCTACTGGGCGCGCAACGAAGTGCACCTGGCGTGAGCCGCCGGCTGTGCGGGCGCGTGTGACGTTGTTTTAGCATCCTGTTGGAAAAAAACGCTTCTTTTCCCCACGGCTGCGCCAGGCTCAACGAAAAAAGCCGTGCAGGACTTGCCATTGAAATTTTTTTATGACATAACTTTTCCTGCATCGTGATTGGGCTCACAATCACGGCCCACATTTGAGGAATTCGGCCGGGATCGTCAATTCCGGCTGGCATAGCGCCGAGGCATATCGTCCCGGCGAGAATGAGCAATATCTGTCCAAGGAGGACACGCATGGCTGAGATCACCTATAAAGGCAAAAGCTTTGAAGTTGATGAAGATGGTTTCCTGCTGCGTTTTGACGACTGGTGCCCCGAATGGATGGAATATGTGAAGGAATCCGAAGGCATTTCCGATATCACCCCTGATCACCAGAAGATCCTTGATTTTCTGCAGGATTATTACAAAAAGAACGGCATTGCGCCCATGGTGCGCATTCTCTCCAAAAATACGGGCTACAAGCTGAAAGAAGTGTACGAGCTTTTCCCCTCCGGCCCCGGCAAAGGCGCCTGCAAAATGGCCGGTCTGCCCAAGCCCACCGGCTGCGTGTAGTCCGGAGCGCGAATTTTCAGAAAAAAAGCGGAAGGTTGCCCTTCCGCTTTTTTTTGCCCGCTATGCTCCTGCCCGCCGCGGACGCAGCGGTTGCGAGGGAATGCAAAGGCAGGCCCCAGGGGCAGCCGATGCAAAACCCGCAAAACCGGCGTCCCGGCAGCGGGTCCGGCTGTACTTTTCCGGCCGCATCACGGCGGCGATTGCGCCATGCTCTCTTTACGCCGGCACAAAAAAACGGTACTGCCCTGCCATGAAGATCAGATTTTCTTGGAAAAAACTCACCCTCTGGCTGGTGGGCATCTTTTTGTTTTGCGGGCTTGTGGGCGGCGGCACAGCGGCCCTGCTTTTTTACTGGGCCTCGCGCGATCTGCCCGCCATCACCCGCATTGCCGACTATAATCCGCCGCAGGCCACCACGGTCCTGGCGCGCGACGGCTCCGTGCTGGGCCTTTTCTATCATGAAAAGCGCTTTGTCATCGGCCTCAAGGACATGTCGCGCTTTCTGCCTCTGTCTTTCCTCGCCGCCGAGGACGACTCCTTTTACCGGCACATGGGCGTGAACCCGGTGGCCATCGCGCGCGCGGCGCTGATCAACTTCCGCACCGGCACCAAGGGCCAGGGCGGCAGCACCATCACCCAGCAGCTCATCAAGCAGCTTCTGCTCACCTCGGAGCGCAGCTTCACGCGCAAGATGAAGGAGGCCATTCTGGCCTACCGCCTGGAAAAAAATCTTTCCAAGGACGAGATCCTGACCATTTACCTCAACCAGATTTATCTGGGCGAGCACGCCTACGGCGTGGAGGCCGCGGCGCGCACCTATTTCGGCAAGCACGCCTCGGACATCACCCTGGCTGAAAGCGCGGTTATTGCCGGGCTGCCCAAGGCTCCCAGCAAATTCAATCCCTTCCGCCATCCCGAGGCCGCAAAAAACCGCCAGATGTATGTGCTGGGCCGCCTGCGCGACCTGAAATGGATCACCCCCGCGGAATATGCGCAGGCCGCTGCCGAACCCCTGGTCTACTGGAGCATGCCCGAAGGCCAGGGCGGGGCCGCGCTCTGGTATCTGGAAGAGGCCCGCCGCCTGCTCATCGAATTTTTCACCGAACACAATCTCAAGGCCCTGGGCGTGGAGACGCGCAAATACGGCGAGGATTATGTGTACGAGGCGGGCCTGACCGTGCGCACGGCCATGGTGCCCGCCCATCAGCAAGCCGCGGGCCGCGCCCTGCGCCGGGGTCTGGAAGAACTGGACAAGCGGCAGGGCTGGCGCGGCGCTTTGCAACATCTGGATGCCGAGCAGCAGCGCGTTTTTCTGGCCGCCTCCGCTTTTGCGCCCCTGGATCTTGCCGGCAATGCCTGGGTCAAGGCCCTGGTCACGGCCGTGGACGCCAAAGAGGCCCGCGTGGCCCTGGGCCAGGGCTATACCGGCCTGATTCCCGTGGCCAACATGTCCTGGGCGCGCAAGCCCAATCCCAAGGTGGCGGGCATTTACGCTCCGGCGGTCAAAGACGCCAGACTGGTGCTCAGGCCCGGCGATGTGATCTGGGTTTCGGCCGCCGGGCTGAAAATGAGGGAAACCGGCCCCAAAGGCCGCACAGAGCAGAAAAGCGTGCCCTTTGATCCGGCCGCGGTTCGGAAAGAAACGCCCATTCCCCTGCTCCTGCAGCAGGAGCCCGCCGTGCAGGGCGCTCTTGCCTCGCTTGAACCCCAGAGCGGCGACGTGGTGGCCCTGATCGGCGGCTACCGGTTCGGCGAAAGCCATTTCAACCGCGCCACGCAGGCCCGCCGCCAGCCCGGCTCCAGCTTCAAGCCCGTGGTGTACTCGACGGCGCTGGATTTCGGCTTCACGCCGTCCTCCATTGTGCTGGACGCGCCTTTTGTCTATGTGAACCCCTATACCAATGAAGTCTGGCGGCCTTCCAACTACGAGCACAACTATAAGGGCGAGATGCCTTTGCATCAGGCCCTGGCGCTCTCGCGCAACACCAGCACCGTGCGCGTGGCGCAGCAGGTGGGGATCGCCAACGTGATCCAGCGGGCCAAGGCCCTGGGCCTGGAGCCCGCCTTCCCGCAGGAGCTTTCCGTCAGTCTGGGCGCGGTGGCCGTTTCCCCGCTGAATCTGACGCAGGCCTATGCGGCTTTCGCCAATCAGGGCCTGGGCGTGCGCCCCCGGATCATCACCGCCATCAACGACGCCCAGGGCCGCGAGCTCTATCGTCAGGACGTGGAGCACTGGCAGGCCGTCACGCCCCAGAACGCCTACATCATGGACGTGCTGCTCAAAAACGTGGTCAATGCGGGCACCGGGGTCCGCGGCAAGGTGGAAGGCCGCTTCATAGCGGGCAAAACCGGCACCACCAACGAGGAGCACGACGCCTGGTTTGTGGGTTTCTCGCCCTATCTGGTCACCGGCGTCTATGTGGGCTACGATCAGTTGCGGTCTCTGGGCCGTCTGGAACAGGGCGGGCGCACCGCCGCGCCCATTTTCCGCTATTATCGCAGCGTGGTGGAAGAGATGTACGAAGCGCAGGACTTCGTCATGCCTGACGGCATCGTCATGTCCGGCGGCTTTGCATACCGGGCCGACATGCCCCTGGAGGGCGTCTCGGCCACCGCGCCCGACGCCGGGGACGGCACTGTGGTGGATACCTCCGAGGGCGGCGAGGATCTCATGCGCCAGATGTTCTGATCCGCCGCTCCGGCCGCTTTTTTTCTCTGGCAGCGCCTCCTGCCCAAAAATGCTCTACGGACGCGCAAGGACGGCATACCGGGCTCTAACGCGACGCAAAGCCTGCCCCGTACGGTTTTGCAAGAAAAAGGAAAAACATGATCCCCTATGGTTCTCTCGTGGTTTTTGTCACGCCCAAGGGCAGGCGCTACATCAAACGTCTGGAAGAAGGCCAGGATTGGCACAGTAACGACGGCACGCTGCCCGCCGCGCAGGTGGCGGCCCTGGATTTCGGCAGCGAGACGCGCACCAGCCTGGATGTGCCCATCCGCGTGCAGGAGGCCACGCTCTTTGATCGCCTGCAGGGCATCAAGCGCCAGACCCAGATCATCTATCCCAAGGATATTGCCTATATCTGCCTGCGTCTGGGCGCCGGGCCGGGCCGCACGATCATTGAGGCGGGCTGCGGTTCCGGCGGCCTGACCCTGGGGCTTTCCTGGTTTTGCGGCCCTACGGGCAAGGTGGTCGGGCATGAAGCCAGAGAGGAATTCTTCAAGCTGGTCCGGCGCAATCTGGCCTGGGCCGGAGCAGGCGACAACGTGGATCTGCACCACAGGGACATTGCCCACGGCTTTGCCGTCAACGGCGCGGACGCGCTTTTTCTGGACGTGCGCAACCCCTGGGACTATCTCGGTCATGCGGCGTGCGCCGTGCGGCCCGGCGCAAGCCTGGGCTTTCTGCTGCCCACGGTGGATCAGGTCGGCAGGCTCCTGCTGGGCCTGGAACAAGGCCCCTTTGCTGAAACCGAAGTCTGCGAAATTTTGATCCGCCGCTGGAAACCCGTGGCGGATCGGCTGCGCCCCGAAGATCGGATGATTGCGCATACCGGCTTTCTGATCTTCTGCCGCCGCCAGGAGCGCAGCGAGGACTTTGAGTCGCGGCGTCCTCTGGGCACGCGCGAGCGCAAGCAGGAAGCCGCGCGCCTGGCCCGCCTGGATCTGGCCGCCAGAGGCTGACGCGCTCTAGAGCATTTTGCTTTTGAAATTATTCAATTTCAAAAGCGGCGCTGCCATCATTTCGCCTGAAAAGCGTGGTTTTCAGGCTCATTCGGCGCGGGCGTCCGCTCCCGCGGCCGCCAGAGCGGTTGC
>NZ_JAAKEI010000069.1 GCF_011039085.1 Desulfovibrio sp. ZJ369
AAGTGGATTGTTGGCAGGCACAAAGAAATAATCTTGGCTCCAAGATTAATTGGCAATTTACAACTGATCAAGCCAGGATAAAGTTAAAACGACTTTACCCGACACTTGTAGCTTGACGCAACACTAGAGCATTTTGCTTTTGAAATTATTCAATTTCAAAAGCGGCGCTGCCATCATTTCCCCGCAAGCGGGACAAGCGCCTGAAAAGCGTGGTTTTCAGGCTCATTCGGCGCGGGCGTCCGCTCCCGCGGCCGCCAGAGCGGTTGCTGTTTTCAACAGCAAACCGCTCTAGAGCAGATTACCTTTGACTTTTTATGAAAGTCAAAGGTGGCATTCAGGCGAAAAACGCGGTTTTCACCTGAATATACACCGCGTTGCGGCGGCTGCCGCTTTCGCGTCAGCAGAGCATTTTTAAAATGAAAATGCTCTAATGCAAACAGCCGGGCTCGCGCAGCCTGCCCGGACGGCAGAGCCTGGTCAGGCGGCGCAAATATTCCTTGCGTTTGTTCAGAAAAAAAGCCAAGGGCCGCGAGAAATTGCGCCCTAAAAGGCCGTCCACCAGCATTTGGCTGATCTCGCGCTCGCGCGTGAGCACCAGTTGCGAACGGGCCAGCACGTTTTTGTCGGCCGCGGGCATGGCGCGCGCGATCTGCCGGAAGGCATCCTGCGCCCGGGGCTGATAATACCAGAAGTACATGAGATCCAGGGCATTGATGATGAAGGCCCGCTCCAGCTCCCGGCCCTCGGCTCCGCCCCGCCCGTGCAGGCCGCCGGGCCGGGCCAGTTTGATCAGCGCGTCTTCCTGGGGAAAGAGCAGCTCCAGCCGGGTATAGCAGGCAAAGACCTCGGCCAGTTTGCTTTGGTAATCCCAGCGGCGCATGCGCAGATTGACCTGGCTGTCGGCATAGCCTTCGATCAGGGCCGCCACGGTATCCGAGGCCATCTTGGAAACCACGGCCGCGCTGGGCACAAGATATATTTCCGGGTCGTTCACGCCCAGCAGCAGGATGCCCTCGAAAAGCAGAAGATTGTACAGCGAGGAAACCGGAATGGCCAAAGCGCTGCGGAACAGATTGCCGACGGCCGCCTCTTTGGGAAAGCCCCTGTAAATGTTGTGGGCGAAGATATAAAAACCGTTGACGATATTCAGCACCGTGAAGACCAAAATCGGATCTTCGGCCACGTCCACGCCCAAGCCGTCCTGCAACAGCCAGACCCGCACCATGACTTCCAGCAGCAGGACCGAAATGCCGGTATACATCAGCGAGTCGCACAAGCGGCTGACGCTGATCTGATCTTTCCAGTGAATCAGCGTGTCGCGCGTGGCCCCCTTGGCGGCCAGCACCATTTGCACCACATTGCGCGCGCCGGTGATCCCGAACCAGATGAAGGTGCCGAACCAGGCCAGAAACCACCAGTCCTGGGTATATAAAAAGGAAAAGAACGCCGGGATGAAACCCAGAAGCACCTTGAGCCAGTTGCTCACCGCGCTGTTCAAATAGGAGAGCCCAGGACTGGCCGCGCGCTCGGCCCGTTTTTTTTTGAGCAGGCTGTTGCCTGCGGCACTGTTCAGTCCGCCCAGATTGACCACATTGCCGTGCGCGCAGATCCGGCAGTCCTCGCTGGCGGTCTTCCATTGCCGCCGCCGTTCCATGCCCAGATGGCGGCAGCCGGGCAGCCAGCGCAGCTTTGCCAGCAGCCGCTGCCAAGTGGAAGGATTGCGCGGCGCACGAAAGCTCAGGCACTCTTCCACCGGCGAGCAAATGGGAATGGGCCGCGTATGCTGCTGCTTGCGCCGCAGTTCCGCGAGGCTGCGGCGGGGCACGGTTTCCTTGAGTACCAGCCCCATGCCGAAAGAGAGGCGGCTGGCCGAACTGGTGCCTAAACGGGATTTAAGCGGATTGTGCCGGTAGTGTTCCCACAAGTTGGGCACATCGCGCAAAATATCCTGAAATTTTGCCGCCCGCTCGTCCTCGCCCCTGCTTTCCATATGCCGGATCATCCGGCGTACCAGTTGCTTGACGCGCGGCCCCAGCCCCAGGTTGAGCGCGCGCTGCAGTTCGCCGATGGCGGCAAGGCCGGTCAACTTCCCTTCCATCCAGCCTTTCATGTTGAAGATTTCCAGATGGCTGATCGCGCCCCCGCAATCCCAAAGCAATTCCGTCACATCTTCCACGCTCAGCCCCGCCGTGCCGAGCACCATGCGGTAGCCGGGATTGAGCCCCTGCAACTCGCGCGTCAGTTCCTGCGGCGAGAGACGCAGAAGCGCGGGCATTTCCGACAGCGGCGCGGGTCGGCTCAAATCCGGCATCTCAGGATGTTTTTCAGGCGAAAGCCAGTCGTCAATAATCACATCAGGCCCCAGATTTTCCAGGGCCTCCAGCTCGGCGCGGGCCGCCTGATCCCCCTTGTCGGCCAGGATGGCCGCGCGGGCCTGGAGGGCGGGTTGCACATGCCGGTGCAGACATTCAGCCAGATGCAGCGTTGAAGCCTGCCCCCGCCCCACAAACTGCAAAAAGGCTTCGGCCGTAAGTTCCGGCAGCGGCACATCCCAGGCGGCCGCAAGCCTCGGACGCTGTGCGGCGTTCCAGGCAGCCAGAACCTGCAAGAGTCTTTCCTGCCGCCAGCGCAGAACTTCCCTGCCGCGCCCCATCATGGCCTGCACCCCGGGGTTTTGCAGAAATTCCAGAAAATCGCGGTTGGAGCTGAAACCGCGTGGAATCCACAACAGGCTGACAAAACGGTCGTAAAACGGCAGTTGGAATTCCAGGCCGATGCGCACAACAATGCCGGTGATCTCCGCGGCGCGCAGCAGTTCCGCAGCCGCTTCCTGATCCACGCAATACTCATAGGCCACGGTAAGCCTGCGCAGCCCCTTGATCCAGGCGTCCATGATCAGATGCGTGGGACTTTTGCGCCCCTTGGTATTGGCATCGTAGACATGATCGTCAAAGGCCAGTTGATTCCAGGCCTCGGGCATTTCCGGCAGATGATGCCGCGCGAGCATGCGCCGCACAACTCTGGGCGTGCCCTGCACCGTGCGGCGGAAATCGTGGGCCAGTTTGAGCTGCGCAAGCCGCCGGCCGTGGGCGCGCACCATGCTTTTCATGATCTGCATGAGCACGCGGGCCGTATTGCGGCGCAGCAGAGAATGCGCGCTGGTCAACACCTCGTCGTACAGAGTCTGCAGGGCCAGCAGGCGATCTCCGGCCTGCGTTCCGCCGTTTTCCAGGCTGTGCAGCAGATTGATCACCGCGTAGGCCATGCGCGAAACCGGCGACGTGGCCAGCTCCTTGATGCCGTGGGGGTGCAATTCGGGATCAAAGAGGCAATCCTCGGAAGGGCCGCAATGGGATTCCAGAATGCGGTTGACCAAAGCCAGGATATCCTTGTCCTGTTGATCAAAATAAAGGCTTGCCCTTCTTCTCGCCATGGCCTGCTCCTTAGAGCATTTTTTGATTGAAAATATCTATTTTCAATCACTTCGCTGCCATCATTTCGCGTCCAGGCTTCAGCCGTTGCGACGAAGGAAGCTACGGATGGAGACAGCAATTAGAGCGGTTTGCTGTTGAAAACGGCAACCGCTCTGGCGGCGCGGGCTCCAGCTAACGCTGCTCCAGAGCTCTCCCCGCTCCCGCATGCGCGCAGGATCATCCTTGTGCTGTTTTTACCGCCGGGCGGCACAGACAACGCAGCCCGCCGGGAGGTGCGCGTTCCCGGCGGGCAAAAAAGTCATTTTCTCGGCATGCTTTCCAGAGCGTTTTGCTCATGAAATTAGCTAAACGCTCTCAACATGGCAGACCATGTTGCCGCAGACGCCGAACAATGAAAATGCGTTGTTATCGCGCCCCGCTTTCCAGGGCCGCTTTGCCGTGCGGCCTGTCCCGGCCGGGCCGGCGGCGGGCAAATCCCGCCCGATACATGTTCGGGGCGCTTTGCCTGCCGTCAGATAAACTCGTCCATGCGACCGGACCTGACCTTCTGCAAGAGCCGCTCCGCCGCGCCGCGCTCCTGTTCGGGCAGGCCGTCCAGTTTTTCGGCAATCAGCTTTTCTCCCAACTGGCGGGTGTACGGCGTGGCGTAATTGAGCAGAAACTCCATGAAAGAGGCTATGGAATTGGGCCCGCATTGGCTCTTCATGCCGCATTCCTGCACCATGGAAAGAAACTCCGAGCCGCTGCGGCCCAGGCGCGGGCAGGCCGTGCAGAAGGACGGCAGATGGCGGGCTTCTTCCAGCAAAAAACGCACCACTTCGTCCAAGTGGCAATCTTCGCCGATGGGGAAAGGCACCTTTTCGCCCGGCGCTTCGGTCCAGCTTTCATAGGGATTGGCCACGCTGCCGGTCAGCAACTGCGAGCAGCCCGCGTTGCAGCCGTCGCGCCAGAGCCCGGCGGGCTCCTTGGTGGTCAGGACGATGCCGGTATAGGGCACGGCCAGCCGCATAATCGCCACGCAACGCAGATATTCCCCGTCGCTCACCGGATAGGGCGCGGCAAAGCTGCTGCCGGGCGCGGGGCGCAGGCGATGCATGCTCACGGTACGGCTGCCCGCGTCATAGACCCGCGTCAAATGCGCCGCATGCAGCATGACGGCAAGCAGATCATACTGCCAGGGCCCCAGCCCCAGCAGCAAACCCAGGCCCGTATCGGTCACCCCGGATTGCAGGGCCGTGTCCGCGGCCTTCAGCCTGGTCTGATAATCGCTCTTGGGCCCGCTCAGATGCGCTGCGCGATAACTCTGCTCGTGATAGGTGTCCTGATAGATCAGCACCGTGCCCACGTCCACGCTCTGCAGGACCGCGTACTCCTCGGGTTGCAGCGGCCCCACGCTCACATTGATCCGGCGGATTTCGCCCAGACCGTCAAAGACCGTGTACAGCACGCTGACGGCCTCGGCCAGATACTCCACATCCGCGTTGGGCAATTGGCCGCTGACCAGAATCACGCGCTTGTGGCCCTGGCGGATCAGCTTGCGCCCTGCCTCGCGCATTTCCGGCGGCGTCATGTACTTGCGCGCCACTGTTGTATTGCCGCGGCGGTTGGCGCAGTACACGCACTCGCTGCCGCAGTGGTTGGAAATGTGCAGGGGCGCGGAAAGCACGATGCGATCGCCGTAAACCTTCTGCTTGACCTGATCGGCCGCTGCCAGCAGCCGCGCCAGATCTTCGCTTTCGCAGACCCGCATCAGCGCCGCAGCCTCCTGAATGCTCAACGGCTCCAGAGCCAGCGACTTATCGAGAATATCGGTCAATTCGGCGCTGTCCGGAGCTTTTTCGCGGCTCAGGGCATTGTCTATGGCGCGCGCATCCAGCCAGGGGGGCAAGGTATCCGTAGGCATGCTGACCATCCTTCAGACAGAATAAATGATGTATAGTGCGGCCGCTGCCGCATTGCGCCCGGGGCGCTGTTTCCAAAGCAAGGAGTTTTGTCTCTCCGGCAATGCCCGGAGGCTGGAGCGGGGGACCCGGTTCAGCGCGCGACGCGTTGAGGAAAACCGGCTTTGTGCACAGGCAGCGCCTCCCGCGCGTCAGCCCTGGCCTCGCCCCCTGGCGGCAGTGACCGCTCACGGATCAGGGCAGCAGCGCCGCACATACCGTCAGCATTGCCGACACAGCCGAAAGACAGAGGAACCCATTTGGAAATATCTCCTTGTTCGCATGGCGGCATTTTAGCACAGCCGGCGGCAAATGGCTAGTTATCTATTTCACATATCCCCGCTGCCCCGCCCAGGAGGGATTCTCCTTTGCGATGGTTTTCGTAAAAAATTCGAGGGTATTAACCAGCTGATGTTCACAGCCCCAACAGGTCAGCTTTTATGCGGGTTTCCTGCCCACAAAACATTCGTTGGTTAATACTCTCAATTTTTTTACTCATAAATTTCACCTCGTTCAGTGTTTTTTTCGTTCAACACCCGGCTTGAAAGCGTTCGGGAGCCGGCTTCTTACTTCCCTCGTACACCGTCTTTTCCTCATCGTAAATGATCGGCTGATCCGGCCCAGGTTTTCCCGTTTTTTTCTTCAGCCATCGCGCAGAGTAATTGCTTTCGCCATTTGGAGGTGCTTCTAAGGCATAGCCCTGATGAGATAGCGCACAGCCCGGTTTACCGGACGGATTTCCTGGGCTGTGGGTGTGCCCTTGAAACGTCAAACCCCCAAGACGTTCCTATGCCATTTCCAGCCGAACCACGATCTCCTGAAGAATAGGAATAAAATGGTCCTGAACCAAACCCGCCATACCATCCGAGAGCGTGACCTCCAAATCGGCCAGTGATATTTCGTATAGAATCCCCCTGGAGTTGCCCCGGCCCTCCGCTCTGATGCGTCACCACGCCATAGAGCATTTTCACTTTTATTTTATTTAGAAATCGTTTAGATTGCAGAGATGAAATTTGCATCTGAAGAAATCCGAACCAAGGCTGTTCATGCGTATCTTGATGGAAAAGCAACAGCCAGGCAATTG
>NZ_JAAKEI010000070.1 GCF_011039085.1 Desulfovibrio sp. ZJ369
GTATTTTTCCAGTCACCAAAATCAGGAGGCAAATCCCGCCATGGCGCGCCAGTACGCATAATCCAGAAGACTGCGTTTATGAAGAGACGATTATCCTTTGCAGTTACTCCCCTGACGCCCTCTCTGCCCGGCAAGTGTGGTTTCAAAATTTCCCAAAGGCCATCAGATATATCGTGGCGACGGTGAGCTGGTATCATTCATCCTCCCAGGTTGGTAGAGAGGAAGTAATTATTATTCAGCAACTGTCAATTGACGACGCACCCTAGTCCGCCGCGGAAATCGAATCATTGGAATCCACGAACTCTGCGGTTTTCAAAGAAAACCGGATCGCGACATGCGCCTGATGAAAGGTGGCGAATGGTGTGATTTTTTGGGTTATTGTCTGACATGGCAAGTATTTGAAGCTCAGGAGCGAAAATGTCCTACCCGAAATTTCCCTGTTGAACTGCGTGAATGCAGGGAGAAGTTCATAGTCAATTCAGACTGAAACTGTGGAGCAACACAGACTACACAGTCTAATTATACAAAAATATTGTTAAAGGAGGAACAAAACACTATGGATACCATGGCTCGTGAAACGGTTTTTGGTGCAATTGCGGCTGTTCTCGGAAAGGCTTCTGCGGAAATCAATGAAGAAAGTACGTTAATCGGGGTTGGGGGGCTACTCGATTCCATGCGATTGATTGAACTTTGTGTCTCTTTGGAAGACAAGGCGCAGGAAATGGGCTTTGAATTTGACTGGACTTCCGATGTTGCTATGTCCAGAAGCAGAAGTATGTTCAGAACTGCGGGTTCTCTTGCACACAACTTTGCCGAACAGTCGAGGCAACGTCCATGATCATCGTTACGGGGGCAAGCCGCGGGCTGGGGGCGGCAATTTACGCGCGGCTTGCTATGCACGGCCTGCGTGTGCTTGGTGTCTCCCGTTCCATTTCCGAAGATGCACTAGGCATGGAGCGGTGTGATGTCGGTTCCTACAATGACGTGCGCACCCTGAGCCGGCGAATCCGCCAATGCGGGGAGCCAGTGGAAGGACTGATTAATGCCGCAGGCGTCGCTTCAATGAATCTTGCGCTCATGATGCCGCCGCACATGACAGAAGCGTTGGTACGTACCAATCTTTTGGGGACCATCCACTGTTGTCAGTGTCTTACTCCGTTGATGGTTCGCCGGCGCACCGGCCGAATCATCAACTTTTCCACCATTGCCGTTGCACTGGCACTCAAGGGGGAAGCCGTCTATGCTGCATCCAAAGCTGGGGTGGAGGCGTTTTCGCGCGCATTTGCCCGGGAAGTGGCCGAATTTGGCATAACTGTGAACTGTATAGCTCCAGGCCCGATCCGCACAGGTCTGCTCCACGGCGTTACCGATGCGCAGATAGAGCATATCGTTTCACAACAGATCATTCCTCATGAATTTTCACCTGACGCCGTGTGTGACCTTACAGAACTCTTGCTTGATAGGCGTGCAGATGCGATTTCAGGCCAAGTCTTGCATGTGGGAGGATATTGATGCATTTGCTGACGCATTTGGAACATGTATGGGCAGGGACAAAGAGCCCGTTTCTTATTGCAAACGGAAGCGAATATTATTTTGATGACCTTGTAAAACAGGTAGAACCAAATCTTTCTTCTATTCGTGAAGGAGAAGTCGTCGCCTTGCTTGGCGACTTTTGTCCCTCACACATTGCGACTCTTCTGCATCTGATTGAAAAAAGGGCCATTATAGTACCACTCACGCACGAAACTGCGCGTGACCATGAGTATTTTTTTGATGCAGCCCATGTAGATGCCGTGCTGAAAGATGGTGCGCTTAAGCGGAGGCCTGGACAGGCATCCCATCCGCTTCTTGAAACACTGCGTTGCCAGGGCCGGGCTGGCCTCGTACTGTTCTCATCCGGTAGCACTGGGAAACCCAAGTCAATTCTTCATGACCTGAACCAGTTTCTGGAGCGCTTTTTTACGCCGCGACCGGCGTTGCGGTCTTTGAATTTTCTGCTCTTTGATCATATTGGCGGCTTGAATACACTGTTTCATACACTTTTTAACCGTGGCGTTGTAGTAGTTCCCACGGCACGGTCGGTGGAGGCCGTTCTGGAAACGTGTGAACGCTGCCAGGTGGAACTTTTACCCACAACGCCCACCTTCCTGCGCCTCCTTCTGTTGAGTGGGATGCTCCCTGCAGATTTTCCTTCAAGTATCAAAATTGTTACATACGGCACAGAGCGCATGGATCAGGAAACACTGGATCAGTTGTGCCGCTTGCTACCGAATGTTGATTTTCGTCAGACCTATGGCATGTCAGAGCTGGGCATCATGCGTGTAAAGTCAGAAGCGCGAAACAGTCTGTTCATGAAGATTGGCGGTGAAGGTATTGAAACTCGTATCACGGATTCGAGGCTTCAAATACGATCCCAAGCCCGCATGCTAGGGTATCTGAATGCGCCTTCTCCGTTTGATGAAGACGGGTGGTACGATACTGGTGATGTGGTCAGCGAAAAAGATGGGTATTTCCGGATTGATGGGCGTTCACGAGACATCATCAATGTAGGAGGGCTGAAGTTCGCCGCTTCTGAAGTGGAAAATGCCGCGCTGCACTTCCCCGGTGTCGCCTTTGCTAGAGCGGAGGGACGCATGAACCCCATTACCGGCCAGCATGTCGAACTCAAGGTGCAGCCATGTGACGGCGGGCATGTGGACACCTCGGCGCTTCTCACATTTCTTAAAACGCGGTTGCCCGCCCATATGGCGCCAAAGCGCATCCGTTTGCAGGACATGACAATCAGCCATCGCTTCAAAATACTGTAATCCTCTGGCGTCCGGATTTTACCTGATCTCTGTGTTTGCCAAAACGCCAGTATTCTGCCTTCTGACGCTGAAGCAGGCTTAAGTCATTTACCCTCAATCCGAAAGGTCTCATCAGCATCTTCCTGCTGCGCAATGTATTGCTTGATAACCTCATCGGTCACATTACCACTGCTGCAACAGAAATAGCCGCGCGCCACATATGGCGTCCCCAATACTGGCGGCGCAACAATGGGAATTCGTTTATCATGCCATGGGAGGTTCGGCCTTTCAGTTGTTGCATCAGCTTGCTCACAGCAAGGTTTGGCGGAATCGAAACGAAAAGATGGATATGGTCGGGTGCTATATGTCCTTTGAGTATTTCCACCTGATGTTTCTCACAAATACCGCGTATCAGCGACCTGGCCCTTTGGGCGATGTCGCCTGACAAAATCTTTTTCCGGTACTTGGTTATCCAGACCAGGTGCAAGTGAATTGAGAAAACACTGTGGGAGCCTTTACGATAGTTGCTCATGCCCACATTCTACAAAAGAAACGCTAAAGCCGCCACCTAAAGGTGGGGGTTTTACCCCTCCCTGCGTGGGACAATAAAAGTGAAAATGCTCTAGCACAGATAAAAAAGCGCCCCTGTCCGAGACGGAACCTCTGGAACAGGGCCGGGGCGTGTCTTGCTTTTTATCCCGTCTATCGTACTTTTCCGCGTAACATATCCAGATAGAGCATTTTCACTTTTATTTTATTTAGAAATCGTTTAGATTGCAGAGGTGAAATTTGCATCTGAAGAAATCCGAACCAAGGCTGTTCATGCGTATCTTGATGGAAAAGCAACAGCCAGGCAATTGGCAGATATTTTAGGTTATACCCCGGCTAGCATCTGCAATTGGGTCAGAGCTTACCGTGAAAACCAACGATTATCAGCCAAACCCAATGGCCATCGTCCAAGTTGTTTCTCATGCGAGGAGATTCGGGAATTGCAAGCCCTTCTTGATAAAAATGGTGATATGACGCTTCAGGAAATTAAAGAGCATTTTAATAAATCCTGTTGCCTGGCTGCCATCCACCGTCTGCTTGTTAAACTTGGCTACAAATATAAAAAAAACTCTCAAGGCCAGCGAACAAGAACGCGAAGATGTAAGAAGGAAACGTGAGGAATGGAAACTGTTCCAGCAAAAAGCTTCATGTAATAGATTGATATTTATTGATGAAACCGGTGCCAAAACCAATATGACGAGATTATACGGCAGAGCCAGAAATGGCCAACGTTGCCATGATCATGCGTCAGACGGACGTTGGGAAAGGATAAGCATACTTTCAGCAATCCGGGTAACGGGAGAAACTTGCAGTGTTGTTTTTGATGGGGCACTGGATGGAAAGATGTACAATGCTTATATTGAAAAATTTCTTCTTCCAACGCTTAAAGCTAACGATATTGTTATAATGGACAATTTGAATGTCCATAAATCAAAAACAGCCCGAAACTTAATAACGGAAAAAGGCTGCAAGTATATTTTCCTTCCAGAATACAGCCCGGATTTAAATCCCATTGAAAAGATGTGGAGCAAAGTGAAACAATTACTTCGGGGTATGAAAGCAAAAACATGTGATGAACTGTACAAATCCATTGGAAAAGCATTAAGTTGTATCACACAAAAAGACGCTGAATGATGGTTTAAATCCTGTGGCTATGTAAAAAGTTAAAAGCAAAATACTCTAGTCGGCGTACTCCTGAACCATGCGTCGCCGTTCCGGCAGATACTCGGCATAGTTGTACGCGGCGCGGACGCCGTTGCGCTCGCAGTGGGCAAGCTGGCGCTCTATCCAGTCTGTGTTATAGCCAAGCTCGTTCAGGAGGGTGGACGCCATTGACCGGAAGCCGTGGAAGGTATGTTCGCCGGTGGCGCAGCCGAGTTGCCGCAGGACGCGCAACGGGCCTCCTCTGTACATGGGGCCGTCGTTTCCCGCCCGGTTGCCCGGAAAGACAAAGCGTCCGTCGCCGCTTTTCTCATGCAGCTCATGGAAAATTGCCAGGGCCTGACGCGAAAGCGGCACGACATGGATTTGCTTCATCTTCATCCGTTCCGCCGGAATGCGCCATTCCGCCGCCTCAAGGTTGATTTCCTCCCATTCCGCGCGGATCAGTTCATTGGCACGGACAAAAACCAGCGGCGCAAGACGCAGGGCGCGGGAGATGAAAAAGTTCCCCTCATAGGCGTAGATCCTGCGCAACAGTTCGCCCACGGCGGCGGGTTCGGTGATGGCCGCATGGTGGCCGTTGACCGTGGGGGCGAGAGCGCCGCGCAAATCGGCGGCAATGTCATGTTCCGCCCTGCCGGTGACAACGGCGTAACGGAAAATCCGTCCGGCATCACGCAGCGCCTTGTGGGCTATGGTCAACGCACCCCGTTCTTCCACCCGCCGGAGAACGGCCAGCAGTTCCCTTGGGGTAATAGCGTTGACGGGACGTTTGCCAATGTGGGGAAAGAGATTTTCCTCCAGAATGCGGATGACCGCCTTTTGGTATGAGGGAACCCACTTTGGCGAGTATTTGGCGCACCATTCCCGCGCCACGTCCTCGAAAGAGTTGCGGGCCGCTTCCGCCGCCGCTTCTCTGGCCTGGCGTCGGGCCTCGCTGGGATCGATATGTTCCCGCAGCAGCTTTTTGGCCTCTTCCCGTTTTTCCCGTGCTTCGCGCAGGCTCACGGACGGATACGGGCCAAGGGAAATGAGCTTCTGCTTGCCCGCGAAGCGGTACGCCAACCGCCACGATTTTTTGCCCGTGGGCGTGACGTAGAGAAACAGCCCCCCGCCGTCCGAGTGCTTCTGAATCTTGCCGTTGGCTATGACATGCCGAATGAATGTGTCGGTCAGTTTCATCCGGCCACCTCCAGAGTGGTGTTTCTTGGTACGGTTGGACTGACTGATACCAACATATTTCTGAAAAAACATTTTGATACAAGGTATTACAAGAAATATGCCGGTAGCTGAGAGGGGAACCCAGATCAGTTTCCCAGGGCCGGGGGCAGCACTGCCCGACCTTGGGAAACGCCGTCATTGACAGCCCAGACCTACCAAAAGACTACCAACACGTCTACCAACGGTTTTTGTGGATGCAGGTGGATTTTTGTGGATGGGATAAGGCAAAGATGCCTGATTAATATATTGAAATTACATGCTAATCAGACATATTTGGACTTCCTGAAACGAGTTACGTAACTTCAAAGTGAAATTGCTCTAACGCCATGCAAACGAATCTGGACATGACGGATCACGCCATTACCGGCGTGGGCGAAGTCCGGTTTACGGAGCGGGCGATCAGTACGGAAGCCTGTACCGCCGACGAGGATCAGGGTCGCGTCTTTC
>NZ_JAAKEI010000006.1 GCF_011039085.1 Desulfovibrio sp. ZJ369
AAGCATACTTTCAGCAATCCGGGTAACGGGAGAAACTTGCAGTGTTGTTTTTGATGGGGCACTGGATGGAAAAATGTACAATGCTTATATTGAAAAATTTCTTCTTCCAACGCTTAAAGCTAACGATGTTGTTATAATGGATAATTTGAATGTCCATAAATCAAAAACAGCCCGAAACTTAATAACGGAAAAAGGCTGCAAGTATATTTTCCTTCCAGAATACAGCCCGGATTTAAATCCCATTGAAAAGATGTGGAGCAAAGTGAAACAATTACTTCGTGGTATGAAAGCAAAAACATGTGATGAACTGTATAAATCCATTGGAAAAGCATTAAGTTGTATCACACAAAAAGACGCTGAAGGATGGTTTAAATCCTGTGGATATGTAAAAAGTTAAAAGCAAAATGCTCTAGGCGGGGCGCCAGTCCTTGATGCCCAGATCCACCGAGGCTATGCCGTTGTACATGTCCAGGCGGGAGGTGTAGGCCAGAAGAATGGTCTGACCCACCAGCGAGGGCGGCAGAGCCTCGGCCATGCGCCAGGCCTTTGCGGAAAGGGTGATACCGCTTTTTTGATCCTGCACTCTGAGCAGGACGTGTTCCCGGCTGTGGCCCAGAAAAGTGCGCTCCTTGACCAGCAGCGGCGGCGAGGCGAAAACGGGTTCGGCATTGCCCGGACCAAAGGGCTGCAAGAGCTCCAGTTCCTTTAAAAAACGGTGTTCGGACGCCCTGGCGAAATCCAGCTCACATTCCAGGGTCAGGCTGGGGCTGAGCGGCTCCGGCCCCAATGCCTCGGCCGCCGCGGCCTCGAATTGCGCGCGAAATTCATTGAGGCGGCGCGGCTCAAGGCGCACTCCGGCTGCCAGCCGGTGCCCGCCGAAGCCCAGCAGGCAGTGCGCTGTGCGGGTCAGGCCGGCGTGCAAATCAAACTCCCGCACGGAACGGCCCGATCCCTTGAGGCAGCCCTGATCATCGCAAAGAATAATGGTGGGCCGGTAAAATTCGTCCACAATGCGGGAAGCGACAATCCCCACAATGCCGGGATGCCAGTCCGGGCCGTAGAGCACCAGGCCCGCCCGTGGCCGTTGCGCCAGAAGTTCCTGGGCCTGCTCGCGCGCCGCGGCCAGGATGCGTTCTTCCTCCAGACGGCGCTCCGTGTTCAGCGCGTCCAGTTGCGCGGCCAGGGCGGCGGCCGCCGCATGATCCTTTTCCCGCAGCAGTTGCAGGGCCAGATCCGCCTTGCCCATGCGCCCGGCGGCATTGATCCGCGGAGCCAGTCGAAAGACCGTCTGCCCGGAGCTCAGGGCCGCGGCCGCGTCAAAGCCGCTGACCACTTTCAGCGCCGCCATGCCGGGGCGAGCCGCGGCGGCCAGTCTGGCCAGACCGCCGCGCACCAGAATGCGGTTTTCGCCGGTCAGGCGCATGACGTCGGCCAGGGTGCCCAGAGCCACGAGATCCAGAACCTCGTCCATCTTGCAGCGGTTGCCGGTCCGGGCAGAGAGCAGCGCGTTGAGCCCGGCCATGAGGTAAAAGGCCACGCCCACGCCGGCCAGATGCGGGCAGGGCGAGTCCTCCTGCGGGCCCAGCCTGGGATTGCACAGCGCATGGGCCAGGGGCAGTTGGGCCGGGGGAAGGTGGTGATCGGTGATGATCACGGTCATGCCCAGATCGCGCGCGCGGCGCACGGCGTCCACATCGGCAATGCCGCAGTCCACGCTGAGCAGAATCCCGCAGCCCTGCGCGGCAAGCGCTTCAACACCCTGGATATTGAGACCGTAGCCCTCGGCGCGGCGATCCGGAATATGCCAGACAGCCGTAAGGCCGTGAGCCTCCAGAACATCCAGCACCAGACAGGTGGCGGTGATCCCGTCCACATCGTAATCGCCCCAGACCGCGAGCTTTTTTCCGGCGGCCAATTCCTGCGCAAGGAGTTCCGCGGCCTGAGGAATCTGGGGCCAGCAAGCCGGAGCGGTCAGAGCATGCAGCCGCGCGGAAAGAAAATCCTCCATGCAACGGGCTTCGGTAAGGCCCCGTCGCCAAAGGATTTCCAACAGGAGCGGCGAGATGGAAAGTTTTTCGGCCCAAGCCCTGGGCGGCGCGCCGGGCGGACCTTGCCGGAACTGCCAGTTTTTCACGGCGGGCGTCAGGCCTTGGCCGGGGCCTGTTGGGCGTCCTTGGCCGGGGCCTGCTGGGTAGCCTTGGCCGGGGCTTGTTGGGAGCCCTGGGCAGGGGCTTGCTGGGCGGTCTGGGTCAGAGCGCGCAGGGCTTCGCGCACGGTTTCCAGGCGATCTTCGGGCACCAGGTTCTTTTGGATCAGCCAGGCCAGAAACTTGATGGAGGGCTCGTGGCTGGGCGCTATTTCCAGGGCCTTGAGCAGATGATCAATGCAGCCGTTGATGTCTTTTGTTTCCAGCAGCACGCGGGCCATGTTCATATATAAATTCTCGTCGCTTTGCGAGAGTTGCAGAGCGCGCTGGTAATATTCAAGGGATTGCTGCAACATCTTGTTCTTGCGCAGATTGATTCCGAATTCATTGAACAAATGCTTGTGCTCTGGCTCAAAGGCGCCATCCAGCTTGACCAGCCGCGCGAAAATGTCCTGGGCTTTTTCCGCGTCGCCCCGTTCCAGATAGGTGAGGCCGATGCCGAAGTTGGCCCGCACGTTTTCCTCGTCTATCTTGAGCGCGCGGGAATATTCATATTCGGCGGCAAAGGTTTCGCCTTTCTCCCTGTGACTGTCGCCGTTGTCGACGGAGCGTTGCATTTCCTGCATCTTGGGATAGACGGAGTTCATGTAGAACTCCGGTTCGGGCGCGAACTTGCCGATCAGTTCGTCCATGGTGATTTTACGCTTCGGACCGCTGGGCACATAATTGGGGTTCAAGGGCTGACATTCGATGACATCGCCGTGCTGTTCAATAAACCAGAAGGTTTTCTGCACGGTTTTGCGCGTGGTGGTGCCGGTGCCTACCTTGCGGATTTCCTGAGTGGAAAAGACGCCGCGCACTTCAGTCTTGCTCGCCTCGGCACTGGAGGTCGGGGCCGCGGCGGTCTGCGGGGCGTTTGCCGCCGGGGCCGCGGGGATTTGTTCTTTGGGCATGATCTTCCTCAACAAGGCATGTTAGGCCTGAAATTGCCGTTAAGGCATCATGGAGAATTTTGCTTTTGAAATTGAATAATTTCAAAAGCAAAATTTTCTAGAGGGCGCGGCCGGCAGCCATTTCCGCCAGAATGCGCCGTGCGGCTTCCACAGGGGAGGGCGCTTCCAGAATGGGTCTGCCCACGACCAGAAAGTCCGCGCCCTGGGCCACGGCCCTGGCCGGCGTCATAATCCGGCGCTGATCTCCGGCCGCGCTTCCAGCCGGGCGGATGCCCGGGCAAAGACATTGCAGGCCCGGCAAAGCCGCCTTGATGTGCCCGGCTTCATGCCCGGAGCAGACCACGCCGTCCAGCCCCCAGGTCTGCGCGCCGTGTGCCAGAGTCAGGGCATGTTCGGCGGGCGCGGCACTGATGCCGGGCATTTCGCCGGGCATAAAGCTGGTCAGTACCGTGACCCCGAAAAGCAAAGGCTTGCCGCTGGCCATGCCGGACGCAGCCTCCGCGGCTTCCCGGCACATCCGCTCTCCACCCTGGCAGTGCAGGGTCAGCATATCAATGCCCAACGAGGCGGCCGCCCTGACTGCCTGCCCTACGGTGTGCGGAATATCGTAAAATTTCAAATCCAGAAAAACATTATAGTGCAAATGCTTGAGCGACTCAATCAGCGCAGGGCCGCCCACGGTGAAAAGCTCCATGCCCACTTTGCACCAGGGCACGAAACCCCGCAGCTCACGGGCCAGGGAAAGCGCGGCCTCCTGGCGGGGAAAATCCAGGGCGACGATCAGTTGCGCCATGCGTTTTCCGCCTCGTGTGCAGGTTCCGGGGCGCGGCCAGGGCCGAGCAGACTTTCCAGCAGGCGCGGGTTGCGCTTCGGCGACAGCGTGGCAGCCAGATATACGGCGCGCAGAGCGTCGTAGGCCGCATCAAGCTCGTCATTGACCAGCAGAGCGTCATACCAGCGGGCCTGGCGCATTTCCCGGCGCGCGTTGGCCAGCCGGCGTTCAATGGTGGCTTCGTCGTCCAGATCGCGCGCGCGCAGGCGGCGCTCCAGCTCTTCCATGCTCGGCGGCAGGATGAAGGCAAAGGTGGCCTCCTCCAGCGTCAGCTTGAGCTGGGCCGCGCCCTGGACGTCGATATCAAAGAGCATGTCGCGGCCTTCGCGCAGCAGGGTCTTTACCGGTTGCAACGGCGTGCCGTAAAAATTGCCGTGCACCTCGGCCCACTCTGCGAAATAGTTTTCCGCGCGGCGGCGCTGGAAGTCCTCATGGCTCAAGAAAATGTAATCCTTGCCGTCGATCTCGCCCGCGCGCGGCTTGCGCGTCGTGCAGGAAACAGAATAGCCGAAATGCGGAAATTCCGCCAGAAGCCGCTTGATCAGCGTGGTCTTGCCCGCGCCGGACGGCGCGCTCACAACCAGCGCTATGCCTTCGCGCCGCATCAGCTCCCTTCCTCCTGCGCAAAACGCTGGCTGATGGTTTCAGGCTGGATGGAGGAAAGGAGCACATGGTTGGAATCCGTCACCAGGATGGAGCGCGTCTTGCGCCCCTGGGTGGCGTCAATCAGCCGCCCTTCGGCCCGCGCGTCCTCGCGCAGGCGCTTCATGGGCGAGGAGGAAGGGCTGACAATGCTCACCACCCTGCCGGCCAGCACATAATTGCCGAAGCCTATGTTGATCAGACGATCGCCGCGCATGGGATCCTATTCCAGATTCTGAACTTGCTCGCGGCATTTTTCGAGCTCGTTTTTAAAGTCCACGACCAGCCGCGAAAGCTGCACGTCCGGCAGCTTGTTGCCGCAGGTATTGATCTCGCGGAAGCACTCCTGAAGCGTGAAATCCAGGCGGCGTCCGGCATCCTTGCCGCTTTGCAGAAGATTGCGCAGGCGTTCCAGATGGGTGCCCAGACGGGTCAGCTCTTCGCTCACATCCAGGCGGTCGGCCAGAATGACGATTTCCTGCAGGAAGCGGCTTTCTTCCAGCTCCTGACCGTTTTGCGCAAGAGCATCGCCCAGGCGCTCCCGCAGCATATTGGCGCGCTCTTCTTTGATGGCCGGGGCGCGCTCGGCAATCAGCCCCGTCCATTCTTCCATGCGCAGGATGCGCGAGTGAATGTCCGTGGCGAGCGCGCGACCTTCGTCGGCGCGGGCTTCGTCCCAGTCTTCCAGAGCCAGGGTCAGGCCTGCCTCCAGATTTGCGCTCATGGCTTCGTCGAGCTCGTCGCCGGTGTCGCCCCACAGAAAAGACAGTTGCAGCAAGGCGTTGTAATCCGGGGTAAAGCTGTCGCCGCGCGTTGTGGCCAGATCGCGCAGGCTTTGGAGCATGGCCGCGGCCTGCATGCTGTCAAAACGCGGCGTCGGCGCGGCGTCGGCCGCATAGTGCAATTGAAGGCTGATGTCCACCCGGCCTCTGGAGGCGAAGCGCCGCACCACTTTTTCCAGGCGCGGCTCAAGGCTGCGCACCGCTATGGGCAGCCGCCACTTGAGATCCAGATGACGGCCGTTGACGCTTTTGATTTCCCACTGCTGGGTAATATCGGCATTTTCCACCAGACAGCGGCCAAAGCCGGTCATGCTGTGGAGCATAGCTTCCTTCCTGCTGCAAAGTATAATGAAAAATTGTATCTCAGGGCGGGGGAGAAAGCAAGGAAAGCCCTGCTGGGAGACATTCATGCTTTCAATGGAAATGATATTGCAACCATCTGAAATTCAAAATGAATTTTTTATAAAATCATCTCAAAGGTGAATCCCTCCCTTGCCAAAGGCGAGGGCTTTTCTTGCGCGCGTTGCCTTTCAGCCCGGCGGCGCAAAGGCCGCCCCGCGGCCTTTGGCCTGAGGCCACAACCGCACAGTGTATCGCGCAATCCAACGGATTGCGGTTATTTTGCTCAGGAAAAGCGGCTGCCGCAGCCCCCGCTGCCGCAAGAAGGCATGCCTCTGCCCAGGGGCCGCACCGGCCCGGGCTTGTACGGGAAAGCCCCGGTTTTCAGAGGGCTCGGGGCGCTCATTTGGCGTTGCGTAGCTGTGGAGCCGCATTGCGGGCAGGTCGGAGCCGCGTCGCCGTGGATCAGTTCTTCAAATTTTGTTCCGCAGGCTGTGCAGAGAAAATCGTACATGGGCATGGGGCACCTCGGCAGTCTGGATTTCAGCCCGGCTCAGGGCTTGCGGATGAGCTTTGCTTGCATATATAAGAGGCTGCATTGATAATGGCAAGGGCGGCTTACCCCCCTGCCGTGAATTCGTCAACCGGGCCCCGACGGGGCCATGAAGGCGGCCTGAGCGGGCCGCCCGAGGAGTGAAATGATGAAAAAGATTCTCTTGCTTGCCGGTGATTATGTGGAAGACTATGAAGTGATGGTTCCGTTTCAGATGTTGCAGATGCTGGGCTATGAGGTGCATGCCGTCTGCCCCGGCAAAAAGCCAGGCGATGTGGTGCGCACCGCCATCCATGACTTTGAGGGCGATCAGACCTACTCTGAAAAGCGCGGCCACAATTTCGCGATCAACCATGATTTCGACAAGGTCGATACCGGGGAGTATGCCGGTCTGGTGGTCCCCGGCGGACGCGCTCCCGAATACCTGCGCCTGAACCAGCGGATTCTGGAAATCGTGCGCGAATTCCACGCGGCCCAAAAGCCCATTGCCGCTGTGTGCCACGGCCCGCAGATCCTGGTTTCCGCGGGCATTCTCAAAGGTTGCGCCTGCACTGCCTATCCGGCGGTGAAGCCCGACGTGGTGGATGCCGGGGCTCAGTGGAGCGAGGCCAATGAATCCTTTACCAACGCCGTCGTCGATGGCAATCTGGTCACGGCTCCGGCCTGGCCCGCGCACCCGGCCTGGATTGCCGCTTTCGCCAAGCTGCTGGGAGCCAGGATCAGCATCTGACCTTGATACGATCATCCGTGCGGATCAGGGAGCTGCCGTTCAAGCGGTTCTTGCTCTACAGCCCAAAGAAATCGCTGCCGTTCTCCGTATGCCGCTGGAGCGGCGACGGCTGACGCTGGCCTGTCGGCTTTGTCAAGCTGCGCTTTTTGCGTAAGGAGCGTACCGTCAGAGTGCGCTCCTTTCGCGAGGGGTTCGCCTTTGAGATGATTTTCGCAAAAAATCCATTGTAATTTTACATGGTTGAGAAAGAAATTTCACGCTGAAAGTGAATCCTTTCAGGGCGGGTGAACATTGACAAAGAACATTTGAACAGATATTCTGATAAGAAAAGCTTATATGCAATATATCGTCTCTTGAAAGCGCGGAAGAGGAAGGGAAGGAGGCCTTTGGGCGCGTAAAAAGGCTCTTCTTTTCCTGCGGCAGCGCGCAAGGGCGTGCGAGGGGAAGAAGGCAAGGATGAAAAGACATGTGCTGCTGAGAACGAATCTTCTCATTTTCGCCATAATTATTTTGGGATTTATGTGCATTTTTATTCATAATTATCATTATAACAGGGAAATTTTTAAAAAAGATATGGAGCAGGTGGCTCTGTTGACGGAAAAATGTATTTATAATGATATTGATTCAATCTTTACAAAGCCTATCCATATCGCGATGACAATGGCAAATGACAATTTTCTTAAGGATTTTCTTGAAACAGAAGACATGATGCCTGATAATGAAGAATTTTTAAACACAATAAAAAATTATATTTTAACGTACAAAGAAAAATACAACTATGATGCCGTATTTCTGGTATCCACGAAAACGAATCGCTATTATCATTTTGAAGGCATTGACCGCATTCTGACGCCGGATAACGCTGAAAATACATGGTATTATTCCTTCCTTGCATCTCCTGACGAGTATGCGCTGAATATTGATAACGATGAAGCGGCGCATAATGAAATTGTCGTTTTTATCAACTGTAAAATAAAAAACAAGGCAGGCTCCGTGATCGGCGTGGTGGGGGTTGGCTTCCGCGTCGATTATTTACAGAAGATATTCAAAGAGTACGAAACGCAATTTGATGTGAAGGTCTACCTGATTGACAATCAGGGCATGATTGAACTTTCCATGGATAAGACCGGATTCAGGAAGACGGATCTTTTTGCATTGCCTGAATTCAGGGATCTCAAGGAACGGATTCTTTCTGAAAAAGAAAAATGCCAATATTTCTGGTATGCCGCAAAAGAGCGTAAGGGCTATCTTGTGGCGAAATATGTGCCGAATCTGGAGTGGCATCTGATTATCGACAATGACGCTGACGTGCTGGCGGAGCAGACCAAACGGCAGTTTTTTACCGGCATTATGGTCCTTCTGATGATAGTCGCTCCCGTCCTGATCGTCACCACCTGCATTCTTCGCGGGCATAATATGCGGCTTGTCAAATTGGCCGTGGCGGAAGAAAAAAAGCGCAGTTCGGTTTTTCAGGTGGAAACCGGAAAGCTGTACGAAAACATTTATGAAGTCGACATTACGCATAACCGCGCAGCCAGCGAGGCGACCGAAAGCTATTTTGAAAGTCTGGGCGTGCCGAGGAACACGCCCTATGACGAAGCCTTGCGGATTATCGCCAAAAAACAGATCAAAACCGAATATCGCCAGGGCTATCTGGCCACATTCGGCCGCGAGAATGCCTTGCGCGTCTATGCGGAGGGCGGCGACTGCCTGCGCTATGACTTTATGATTTCCACTGACGCCAGGCCCGACTATCACTGGCTGCGCCTTACGGCCCGCATTTTTCATTGGGATGATGACGGCTCGGTGCGGATGTTGATGTATCGCCAGAATGTGGACAAGGAAAAAGAACACGAACAGCATCTGCTGGAAAAAATGCAGCGCGATTCCCTGACCGGCCTTTACAATAAAGCGGCCACCCAGGAGTATATCCAGCAGCGCCTGTTGCGTCACCCGGGAGAAGTCTTTGCCTTTTTCATCCTGGATATTGATAATTTCAAGAATGTGAACGACAGCTGCGGCCATGCCGTGGGCGATATGGTCATTGCGGATTTCGCGGAATTGCTGAAAAAAGAATTTCAGGAGAACGACATCATCGGGCGCATCGGCGGGGATGAGTTCGTGGCGCTCGTCCGCGCGCCGTCACGGGAGTGGGCGGAGAAAAAGGCTCTGAGCGTGGTGACGGCCATGCGCCATGATGTTACGGACGGCGTGAAGACCTGCCCCGTTTCCGTCAGCATCGGCGTGGCCCTGGCGCCGGAGGCCGGCGCGGAGTTTGAAACGCTGTATAAGAATGCGGACAGAGCCCTGTACCATACCAAACAGCACGGCAAAAACGGCTTTACCCTGTACGATTCCTGAGCGCGCGCCCGCCAGAGCGTTGAGCTAATTCCATCAGCAAAACGCTCTAGAGCATTTTCACTTTGAAAATGCTCTGCTGACGCGAAAGCGGCAGCCGCCGCAACGCGGCGTACATTCAGGCGAAAACCGCGTTTTTCGCCTGAATGCCACCTTTGACTTTCATAAAAAGTCAAAGGTAATCTGCTCTAGGAAGCCCAGGCGGCCAATGCCTTGTCCAGTTCCGGCCCTGGCTGCACCTTCAGGGCGTCGTCCAGGCGCAGGTGACATTGGCAACCGTCCAGGAGAATCAGGGCGTGCGTTTCCACCGGGCCGGGATGGGTTTCAAGGATATTTTTCAGCGCCTGCATATCTTCCCGGCCGAGACGGTGCGCCGGGATCTGCACGCAGACCGGCGTGTCGCTCTGGCCGCAGGCTTCAGCCAGGGGGCGCACGCTCTGGCCCAGCAGCTTGAGCTCGCGCGGAGCGTCTTCATTTTCCTCGTCCGTTTCCGGGGCAGTGTCGCCCTGGCTGTCCAGGCGGGCCGTGAGGCACAGGGGCTGCTCGGCCCGGATCAACTCGCGCGCTTCGGCATAGGCCCGCGGGAAAAAGGTCACTTCCGCGTGGCCGGTCAGATCCTCCACGCCCACAAAGGCCATGCGCTCGCCCTTGGATTTGGTGAGCACTTCCTTGACGCTGGTCACCAGCACCGCGCTGGTGATTTCCGCCCCGGCAAACATTTCCCGCGCGTCTTCCAGGGTGGTCAGGCGCAGGCGGCGGATCTCGCGGCTGTAGGGCTGGAGTGGGTGGCTGGTGAGAAAAAAGCCCAGAGCTTCCTTTTCGCCCCGTAACTTCAGGTCGTCCGCCATTTCGGGCAGCCCGGCTTCAGGGCAGTCAAAGCCGATGCCGGGCAGGGGCGCGGCTTCAGCCGCAGGCGTCATGGCCAGCAGGGAAACCTGGTTGGAATTTTTATCCCTGGCCTTTTTTTGGGCGCGGGCCACCGCGGCTTCCACCGCGGCCAGCAGGCCCGCCCTGCTGACGCCGAAGCAGTCGCAGGCCCCGCCCTTGATCAAAGATTCCAGCACCCGCTTGGTGACCTTGCGCAGATTGACCCGGCAGCAGAGATCCAGAAAGGAGAGATATTCGCCGCCTCCCTTGCGCGCCTCCACAATTTCGCGGATGGCCTCGTCGCCCACGTTCTTGATGCCGCCCAGGCCGAAGATCACCTTGCCCGCATGCGCGGTGAATTCGCGCTGGCTCCGGTTCACCGAGGGCTGGACCACGTCGATGCCCATATCCTTGCAGCAGGAGACGTACTTCAGCAATTTGTCCTGGTTGCCCATTTCCGAGGTGAGCAGGGCGGCCATGAACTCCACCTTGTAATGCACCTTGAGATAGGCCGTATAATAGGAGATCAGGGCGTAGGCCGCCGAATGGGACTTGTTGAAGCCGTATTCGGCGAATTTTTCCATCAGATCGAAAATTTCGTTGGCCTTTTCCTCGGCAATGCCGTTTTTTTCCGCGCCGGCCACAAAGGTCACGCGCTCCCTGGCCATGGCTTCGGCCTTTTTCTTGCCCATGGCCCGGCGCAGCAGATCCGCACCGCCCAGCGTATAGCTGGCGATGATCTGGGCGATCTGCATGACCTGTTCCTGATAGACAATGACGCCGTAGGTGTCGCGCAGACATTCGGTAAGCGACTTATGCGGGTAGACCACCGGCACCTGGCCGTGCTTGCGCTTGATGAACTCTTCCACCATGCCCGACCCCAGAGGCCCCGGCCGGTAGAGCGCCAGCATGGCGATGACGTCCTCAAAGCAGGTGGGCCGCAGCATACGCAGATATTGGCGCATGCCAGAGCTTTCCACCTGAAACACGCCGTCCGTGTCGCCGCGGGCATAGAGATCATAGGTTGCGGCATCGGTGAGCGGCAGATTGTCCAGATCCGGCGGGGTCTGGCCCTGCAGGCTGATGTTGTCCAGAGTGTCCTGGATCAGGGTCATGGTCTTCAGGCCCAGAAAGTCGAATTTGACCAGCCCGACCTTTTCGGTCATGGGACCGTCGAACTGGGTCACAAGTTCGCCGCGCTTGCCCAGGTACAGGGGCAGGTATTCCTCCATGGGCTTGTCCGAGACAACCAGCCCGGCGGCGTGGGTGGAAGCATGCCGGGCCAGCCCTTCCAGGCGCAGGGCCGTATCCAGCAAATGCCTGACCGCCGGATCCTCCTCATAGAGTTTTTTCAGATCCGGCTCCATGTCCAGAGCCTTTTTGATGGTCATTTTGAGGTCGCCGGGCACCAGTTTGGCAATGCGATCCGTCTCCGCAAACGTCATGCCCAGAGCCCGGCCCACGTCGCGCACCACGCCCTTGGCCTTCATGGTGCCGAATGTGGTGATTTGCGCCACCGAGCCCTCGCCGTAGGTCTCCACCATATGGCGGATCACGTCGCCCCGGCGGCGCTCGCAGAAGTCCACGTCAATATCCGGCAGGGAGACGCGCTCATTGTTCAAAAAACGCTCAAAAAGCAGATTATAGGGCAAAGGATCCAAGTTGGTGATGCGCAGGGCCCAGGCCACCAGGGAGCCCGCCGCGGAGCCGCGCCCCGGCCCTACCGGGATATGGTTGTTCTTGGCCCAGTTGATGAATTCCTGCACGATCAAAAAATAGCCGGGAAAGCCCATCTCCAGAATGACGTTGATTTCGTATTGCAGGCGTTGGCGATAGCGCGCCGGGTCGATGTTCTCGCGATCCGGATGCTTTTCCAGGCGCTTTTCCAGGCCGGCCTCGGCCAGCCGGCGGAACTCCGACTCCATGCTGGCCCCTTCGGGCAGTTGGTAGACCGGGAAATAATGGTGGCCGAAGTCCAGATCCACATTGCAGGATTCCGCAATGCGCATGGTATTGGCCAGAGCCTCGGGCACATGGGCGAAGGGCTTTTCCATCTCCTCCACGGACTTGTAGTAGAGCTCGCGCGTCTCAAAGCGCATGCGTTTGGGGTCGTCCATGGTGGTCTGGGTCTGGATGCAGAGCAGAACCTCATGCGCGTCGGCGTCGTCGGCGTTGAGATAGTGGCAGTCGTTGGTGGCCACCAGGGGCAAGTTGGCGCTTTCCGCCAGTTCCAGCAGGGCGGTGTTCACGGTTTCCTGCTGGGCCAGGCCGTTGGATTGCAATTCCAGATAAAAGCGGCCGGGGTAAATATCCGCATATTCTTTGGTCAGGTTCAGGGCCGCATCCATGTCCCCGGCCAGAATGGCGCGGGGAATCTCGCCCGCGAGGCAGGCCGAAAGGCAGATCAGCCCCTCGGCGTAACGGCGCAGCAGGGTCTTGTCCACGCGCGGCTTGTAGTAAAAGCCGTCCAGAAAACCGTGGCTGACCAGCTTGACCAGATTGTGATAGCCCAGCTCGTTCTGGGCCAGGAGGATCAGATGATGACGTCGTTTGCCCGTTTCCGGGCTTTTGTCCGTATGATCGCGGCAGACGTAGACCTCGCAGCCGAAAATGGGCTTGATGCCGAAATCCTTGCAGGCCGTGTAAAAGTAGGCCGCGCCGAACATGTTGCCGTGATCCGTGACGGCGCAGGCGGGCATGCCGTAATCCTTGGCGCGGGCGCAGAGATCCTTGATGCGGATGGCGCCGTCCAGAAGACTGTATTCGGTATGGCAATGCAGATGCACGAAATCGGACATGAGAGCTCCTCAGGCGAAACACGCTGCCCACGCGAGCGGCCGCGGACAAAAAAGTTTTGCCGGGCGCGGCCTGTACCGCGGCCCAACGCCACCTGGATTGTGGAAAAAAATCGCGTTTTTTGAATGATGCCGATTGAAATCAGAGACGTTCAAGCCAAAAAGGTTCCGGGCTCCTGCGCGGCTTGGGGCAGGCAACCGACGCAAGGGCGCGGCGGTCGACCGCGGAGAACGTAGTGTAGCAAATTGCCGACCAACCCTCAAGAACGCGCTTGTGCTGCCGGCGCGCCCCGTGGCTTGCCTTGCGCCAAGGCCCGGCGTACACCAAAAAGCATGAATTCGGACATCAGCCTGCACGAGCAATGGTTTGCGGCATATGCCGCGCGAAAGCGCGCCAGGGAGCTCCACGATGCGGCTCCGCTGGATTTGAAGGCAGCGCACACGCGCGCTGTTCTGGAAAATGCCCGCCGCATGGCGCTGCACGAAAAATTCGAGCCGCCTCTGGTCAGAGCCTGCCTGCTGGCCGCGCTCTATCATGATCTGGGCCGCTTCGAGCAGTATCTGCGCTTTCATACTTTCCGGGATCGCGAGTCATGCAATCACGGCCTGCTGGGCGTGAAAATTCTCAAGCGCGAGGCGCGGCTGGCCGGCGAAGACGCCCGGACGCGCAAAATCGTGCTGGCAGCAGTGGGCCTGCATAACCGCTTCGCCCTGCCCGCGCATCTGCCGCGCACTGTGGAACTGGCCGCGCATGTGGTGCGCGACGCCGACAAGCTGGATATTTTACGGATCATAGACGAGCACTTGAGCGGGCCCGGACCCTGCAGCCCTACCGTGGTGCTGAATTTGCCGGATGATCCCGCCCAGTCGGGTGAAGCCGTGCTGCGCGCGGCTGCGGAAGGCCGTGTGGCCGCATATGCCGATTTGCGCAGCGTCAATGATTTTCGCGTGCTGCTCGGCACCTGGTTTTTTGACATGCATTTTGTGACCAGCCGCCGTCAATTCGTGGAGGACGGTCATGCCCGCCGTCTTCTGGAGGCGCTGCCCCCGGTTCCGCCCTACGGCCCAGCGCGCGCGGCTCTGTTGGAGCGGCTGACCGGGGCTGAGCGCGGCGCGCCGGGCAGCCGCGCAAGAGCGTAAGCATGTTGTGCGGCTGCGGCCCGGAACCACGTTTTTTCCCTTTGGCCGTCTTGCGCTCGCGCGTCCCCTGGCCGGCGCAAGCCAGCGCGGCCCTGCTCAATCCCTCTTGGGCCGAACTGCGGCGGCTCGCGGTGGAAACACAAGGCATTGCCCCCCGCGGCGCGCTCCGCATCCGCCTGGCGTACAGGCTTTTTTATCTGTCGTTCGAGGAAGGCGCGACTTTTCTGGCCCTGGCGGCTCAGGCCGGCGGCGAACTGCTGGCCGCGGATTTCAAACCCGCGGAACGCAATCTGGAGCTGCCCGCCGCGCTCCTCGTGCGTTGTCTGCCGCAGCTCTGGCCCTGTTTCGCAACCGGCCCGGTTTTTGCGGACTTTCTGTCCCGGGGCGGCCTTGAAGGATTGGCTCAGGAAGCCGGGCTGCGGGTGCTGGCGCGCCGTCCCTTGCTGGCAGGCGCGGCCGTGCTGCTGCGCCTCAGCCCTGTTGCCCGGAATTCACGCTGACCCTGCGGGCCGGGGACGGCGCAGAAAGGTATCCGGGCCGAAGCTGCCGCGCAGCGCCACGCGCAGCAAAAGGCGGGCGGCATACCGGGCCGCGCCTTCCGTTGCATACCTGCCGAAGAATTTTCGCTGCACCAGGGGCAGGCATTGCGTATACTTGCGCCAGTATACGCCGTCTTCCATGCGTTTTTCCAGGGCGGGAAGCCGGTCGGTACTGAAGACGCCGCCCAGAAGCCCGGCCAGGCGTTGTTCTTCATTGTGCGCGGCAAGGGCGTTTTGCCAGGGCACAAATGTTTCTCGCGCCTGCGGCAGCGCCTGATGTTCCGTGAGCAGCGGCAGCACCGCAAGGCCCAGCATCAGGCAGGTGGTGAAAACGCCCGAAAGCGGAGAGGCGAGAATAACATCGGCTGCAAAGCGCATGCAGCCCGGGGCAATGGTCAGGGTATCCTGAATCGTGGCTGTGGATGGGGCTCCCAGCAAAATCTGGTGCTCGGGAAGAAAATAATAAGGCTTGAAAATGACGAAATAATGCCGCGACAGGTGCAACACGGTTCGGATTTGCTCCTGCGGGCAGTCAAGCAGGCCGCCGCAGTAAAAGACAATCCTTTTGCCGCAAGGTATGGCGATATTCAGGCCTTGCGCCAATTCCCGGCGCAAGGCGTTTTTGTCTTCATGACGGCGTGTTTCCCACTCTCCCAACTGGTAAAGCCCGGCATGGGCGAACTCCTGGACGGCTTGCGCATTTTCCGCCCTGCCGGACGGCGGCCGGGCGGCCGCGCCTGCCGCCTGACGGGCCTGGCGCTCATACATGCACAGAAAATGGCTGTATTCGGCATGCGCAAGCCGGGGCAAAAAGGTTGTGGCATGCAGCATAAGCACGCGCCGTTCGGCCAAAAGGGAAAGATGGGGATGATTGAGCAGATCCGGCACGCCCGCCACGGCCAGCGCGCCATAGGGGCCGCGCGCCGCGTCGTCCGGCAAGACGGCGTAGCCTTGCCCTCGCAGAGCCGCGAGCGTGGGGTTGGGCGGATTTTGATCCGCGCACAAGGCGCGCGGCACGAGAATATCCACCTCATCAGCGGGCAGATGAGACAGGACATGCCGGAAATAGAGCAGACTGCGGGCCGCGAGATAAACGGCAAGGTGCGGGCTGGGCATTTATTTTTCTCGCAGAAGCTTCAGAAGCGCGTCCAGGCATTGCGCCGGAGACAGCGCGGCCGTATCCAGAGTCAAATGCGGGGCAAGGGGCACATCCACCGGCGTGTCCTGCCCGGCCATCTGGCGCATTTCTCCCTGCGCTGCGGCTGCATACAGGCCTTTGGGGTCGCGGGCGCGCCGCACCTCTTCCGGGCTTTCCAGCCAGACTTCCAGGTAGCCCGGCACATGGGCGCGGTTCCAGGCATGCACCTCATGGAAGAGGGAAATGGTGGCAATGACCACCGTGTGCCCCTGATCGGCCAGCAGCTTGCAGAAACGGGCATAGATCATGGCCAGTCGGAGGCGGCTTTGCCGGTCAAAGCCGGAAGTCTCCGTGCCGAGTACGGCGCGCAGATCGTCGCCGTCCAACAGCACGGCCCCGGGCAGATGCGGCATCAGGGCGCGGGCCAGAGTGCTTTTGCCCGCGCCCGAAAGACCGGTGATCCAGATCACGCGCCCGCAGGATGAAATCCCTGACACTGGCATGCTTACTCCTTGCGCCGCGCGATCCAGGCGCGCGTGAGATATTCGGCCTCAATGACCGGAATATCCCTGGTTACTTCCCGAATATGCTCAATAAAACGGGCAAAGCGTTCTTCACCGGCCTGCACGCGCACGTCGTTGACCGATTCCCAGAGGCCGATATACCGCTCCGGGCTTTGCAGTTCCGTATGCCGTCCTTCCAGATACAGCACATCCGCGAATTCCGCACGCTGAAGCAGGCGCTCCGTCAGTGTGTTGCAGAACTCGGAACGGCCCGAGGACACCCGTTTCAGTTCCGGCACAAGCGTGTGCAGATATGCTTCTATTTCCACCAGCAGTGGATTGGCCTCAAAACGACGTGTGTTCCAGAGCGCCATGAACAGGCCGCCGGGTTTGAGAATCCGGTGAAATTCCCTGACCGCCGCGTCAAAGTCCGGCCAGTGAAAGGAGGACGCCATGCAAACCATGTCGCAGGAGGCAGCGGACAGGCCGGTGGCCTCGGCATTGCCCTTGCGCCAGAGAATGTCCAGATTTGCGTTTTGTTTCTCTCCTGCCATGCGCATGGCATCGTTGGGTTCCACCGCGATGACGCGCACACCCCTGGCCGCCAGCTGACGCGACCAGATGCCCGTGCCCGCGCCTACGTCAGCGCAAAGTCTCCCTCTCTGAGAGAGCGACAGAAAAGCCTCCAGCACAAAGGGCGCGTATCCGGGCCGGTAGCGGGCATAGTTCTCTGCAAGATCTGAAAAATCACCATGTTTCATAGACGATCTTCCTTCAGGAAAAGCGCGGCGATGCGCACAGGCCGGGCGCAGCAGCCCTCTCCGGATCTGGCGCAACAGCGCGCTTCCTTTTGATCAGCGCTTTGCAGTGCGCTGTAGTGGAAAGATATTCTGTCCCCAAACATTTTCAAGCGCACACCATTCTAGCGCCGCCAGTCATGCGGCCAGCTTTCGCTGCGCAGAGCCTGCTCATAGCGCCGCAGGTCCTCCTGATTGTCCACTTCGCACCAGCGCCCCTGCACGGGCACGGCCCCCACGCGGATGCCCCTGCCGATCAAAAGGCGCAGAAAGCCGGTCATATCCATGCGCGCCACAGCCTCGCCCAGTTCGGCGCAGGTTTGGCGAATCTGCGCCCAACCGTGAGGCGTCACCCGAATCAGGCCCATATATTGTCCCTGAACTTCTGCAATATTTTGCGGCTTGCCGCCGATTTCACGCAACAGACCGTCCGTCTGGCGAAAGGTCTCCGCGTCAAGCAAGGGATCGTTGAAACGCAGTCGCCAGAGCTGCTCCCAGCACAGATCACAGGCCACGGCAAGAGGCTCCGCGCAGGCTGACAGGGCGCGCACATGCTCCGGCGGATAGACAATATCGGAATAACTGATCGTGGCCGCGTCCTGCCCCTCTGCAAAGGCCCTTTCCAGCCACGGCCCGGCGCAGAGCAGGGAGGAGAGCATATTGCTCTGTTCCCAGCGCGGATTCTCCACGGTTTCAAACGATCCGGCCTCAAGCCCGGCGGCTTCGGGCGTGAGGATGTGGGACAGATAGCCGCGAACCACCAGGATGCGCGCGGCTCCGGCTCCCCGCAGGGCCTCGCACTGCCAGCGCAGCAGCGGCTTGCCCGCGATCTCCACCAGGCACTTGGGCTTTCGGGCCGTGAGTTCGCGCAAACGCGATCCGCGCCCGGCTGCCAGAAGAACGGCAATCATCTCAGTTGTCCTCGTGCAGGGGCATGATCAGCTTGCCGGCGCAGTCCAGAAGGCCGGAGCGGGCCTTGCAGATGCGCTCAAACAAAATGCCCCCGCAACCGATGGCCGCGGGCAGATTATATTCCGCGCAGCGGATGGCCATATGCGAGTTGGTTCCGCCGTAGCGGGTGACAAGCCCGGCAATGCCGCGCGTGAACAGCCAGTCATAGCCCGGATCCGCGCTTTCGATGCAGACAATGGCCCCGTTCAGCCTGAGGCCCGCGCCGCTGCCCGTCAAATGGATCACCGGCGCTTCCAGGCGCTTGGAGGTGATGAAATTGGGCACGCTGCGCTGCTGGGCCGCCACATAGACGTCGCGCGGCGAGCGGATCAAATGTGAGAGACGGAAAGAATGCGCCAGCTCGTATCCCTGACGCTGGGCCTCGATCAGCTTGAGATAGTATTTGCGGGCCTCGGCGGGCAGGGGCGCGTACAGGCCGTTGATCACCATATCCACATTGAGCATGGAGATCTGCTCGCGCGTCAGTTCCAGCGTCTCGCCCCAGGCGGCCAGGTTCTCAAGCACAGCGCAGATATGGCGGCTGAAGACGAATTTGATCCACTCCCGCCCGGCTATGGCCGTGCGCGCATAGTTGAGAAGATGTTCGGGCCCGCAGTCCAGGCCCGCCTCATCCAGCAGGGCGGCCAGGGCTTTGCGCTCCGCGGCGCGAAGACGGAAACGCGAGGGCGCCTGGCGCGATTCGGGCAGATCGGCGATTTCAAAAAGATCTTCGCGTTGCGCGTAGCAGGGGGTCATGATGTCATAGGTGCCGGGCCGCAGATGCCCGTATTGGCGCAGAAAAGCGCGCCGGGCCGCCCCGCTTTGGCAGGCTGCGCGGAAATCGCGCGACAGTTCGCCGGACACCGTGCGCACGCTGCATTTGAAGGCCTGGAGGCGTTCCGGACTCAACGCGCCGCGCCGAACCGCCGAGCGCAGCAGGGATTCGGCCATGAACGCATGGCGCGCGGCAATGGAAAAGGGCAGGGTGCCGAGCTGGCGGCATTCTTCCAGCAAGGGCGAAAGCGTTGCGACCAGGGCAAAGCCCGAAGAAGCCGTGGGCCGGGGCGGCATAAGCGCCTTTTGTTTTTTCTCCAGGGCCTGCGCGTCGGCCAGCGCCGCGTCAAGGCTGCCGCCGGGCTTCAGCGCCCTGTTGGTCAGGCGCCGCAAACCTGCCTTGAAGGCCAGGCGCTGCGCCGGAGAGAGCAGGCCCGGATAGCGCGCGTCGAAACTTTGGTCAAAATCGAAATCCAGCACAGTATGCGCGATTTCAAATTCCACTTTGTCATGCAGCGCCGGGTTGGCGTCCAGCCTGTCCAGCCAGGCGTTGATCAGCTTTTCGCAGGCGGCGGCAGGCAGATCCGCGGGCAAAAAGGAGTTGAAGCTCGCCCGCACGTCGATATATGGCCGCCCGGCCAGGGAGAGCATCAGCTCCGTGGGCGGCAGGCAACGGTAGCCCATGCGCTCCCGCGCCAGGCTCCAGATGCGGCTGGTGATCAGTTCCCGATAGAGGCTCATGGCCAGGGGCCGCGGGGTGACGCCGATGATTTCCGCCGGGTTCCAGTCCGGCATGATTCCGAGCAGCGTGCGCTGCCCGAAAAGTTCCGGGCGTGGCCGCATGATTTCCTTGACATAGGCTTCCACATGCCGAATGCGGCGTGAAACGCCCAGACCCGCGTTGGCGCGCCAACGCTTGGCGGCGCAGATGCGCCGCACTTGCAGAAGATGCACGTTCTCGGCGCTGTCCACGGCAAATTCCACGTCCAGCGGCGTCTGGCCGTAATGGCGCTCCAGCCCGCGCAGCATCTCCAGCACGCGCCGCAGGCGCGGCGAGTCGAAATATTCCGGCTTGACGCCCTTGTAAATGCAGACGGTCTTGCTGACGCCAATGCCGCCGGTGACAGTGTCGGTGCGGCCAGAAACATCGTCATAATTGATCACATAATACGGCGAGCCGTCTTCCAGAGCGCGGGTCATGGCCACACCGCACATGGTCACTTCGCCGATCATGGGCTGCACCAGCACCTGATCACGCTCGTCGCGAAAAACGGAAATCACACTGTCGATGGCGCTGCCCAGTTCGGACGCATCCTGCGAAGGCACATGCAAAATGCTCTGGAAAGCGCCGGCCAGGGATTGCTCGTTGCCGTCTTCGCAACGGGCCGAGGAGCGCACGGCGAGGTTGCCGCGCGGAAAGCGGCTCTGGATGGCGCGCAGCACCTGATGCGGATCGTTGCGCCATTGGCGGGCTTCAAAAAAATAGCTCGGCGGCACGGGAAAGCCCTGATCCGCGAGGCAGGTCAGGGTTTCTGCCTTGGTTCCAAAAGATTGACGCATACTCCTTCCCCTTGGCTGTGTACAGAGCATAAGCAAGAGTCGTGCCATATTCAGGGGCAAAGAGTGTCACGCTGGGGAAGCGCACAGGAGGCGGAAAGGGCGGCGAGGAAAAGACGTTCACGCGCCTTTTGCCGCAACGCGCCACAGCCATGGCGACTCTCCGGCAGATTCAAGGGACAAGCCCCCAATGACGCCGGAAGAGTTCCAGATCCGCGGGATGCGCTTCAACCTCCCGTTCCGGATGCCACATGAGGCCGAGCCAGGGCAGGTTGCGGGCGCGCAGGGCCTCCACGCTGTTGTCCGCTGCGCAGAGCGCCAGACTTTCCAGTTGCGGCGGCAAAACTTCGGGGAACAGGCCCCACTGATGGTAGGAGTTGACCTCTCGCGTTTCGGATGCCGCTTGCGGCCCCCGCCCGATGATGGGATGCCTGGCGCGCACATGCCGCTCGGCCGCCAGCCGGGCCAGGCCCCCGCCGAAGAAATGCTGCAACATCTGCATGCCCCGGCAGATGCCGATCACCGGCAGATTCCGGGCCGCGGCCCAGGCCAGCAACGCTTGTTCCGTGCGGTCGCGCTCCGGCGTGACGCCGAGGTCGTCGCCGCCGGAAAGCACCAGGGCATTCACGCCAAGGTTTTGCGCCAGGGCCGGGCAGTCCTCCTGCACATTGGGCAGCATGACCCAGGGCAGGCCTCCGGGGCTGAGAGCGCGGAAAAAGCGGGCCCAATCCCGGGCCAGAGCGTCGCGCTGCTCGCCGCTTGCGGGATCGCGCGTCACCCGCATGGTGATGCCCGGCAAGACGTGTTGCGCCGTCATGGCAACGGCGTTCCCGGCTGGCGTTGCAGAGGCGAGGGCGGAGACTGCACCGGAGCCTGGGGCGTGTCCGGGGCAGTGTCCGGGCCGGGCGCGGTCAGGTCCTTGGGAGGATCATCCCGGCCGGGCGGGTTGAGGGAAAGCAGATTCGCCGGCACTTCGCCCGGACCGGGTATCACAAAGGTTTCCGGGTTCAGGCTGTACCAGGCGAACCACATGGAGTAGCCGCCGAAATACTGCTTCATGGACGCGCCCTGCATATTTCCTTTCAGAGCCTTGCCCGTGGCCGGATCCCAGACGCTGCGGGTGTTGAGATCCACAAGGCGGCCGTATTGGCTTACAAACAGAAAAGGCTCGGCCCAGATCTGGCGGTTGAAGATCCGCACCACGTCCAGCCGCGGATCATGCACGGCCAGCAGGGCGGAGGGGCCAAGAAAGAAATTCACCGCGCCTTTCTTCCTGACGTAGCCGATATCCACCGCCAGCAGCAGGCCCTCGTATTCCAGACAGAGCATGGGCGTTTTGCGGGGAAAGCGCCGGTCAATGCGCTGCACCGGATAGACCAGAATGTCGTTGTCGTAATAGGTGCCCTTTTTCAGGTAGTTGCCGTAGGGGTCACGGCCGTAAGGGCGGTTGCCGCGCGGCTGGGCCAGGACCGGGGCGTCGGGGTATACGGTGCGCGCCGCGCCCCAGGTCGTCCAGTACACGGGGATGGTGGGCATGCCCCGGCCCAGCAGGGGGCCTTCAAAGGCCATGCCCGTTGCCTGTAGCCAGAGGCTGCCGGAATTGCGGTCAATAAGCACGCTGTTGCCGTCGTAAAGGCGGCCTTCAAGATCGAAAATCAGATTCAGTCCGCCCATGGATGCGTTGTAGGCCATCAGCGTCCCGGTAATGGGGCAGTAGGTGATGGCATAGGCCACGTCGTCGATAAGCTCGTTGACCACCTGATGCCAGACCATGAAGCGTTGGGGGAAAATGCGCGGGCCGTCCGGCAGCATAACCACAAAGACCACATCCTCCCGGCTCATGTTCAGGTCCGCGTCCTGCACGCGGTCATAGCGCGGCCGGTAGAGCGAAGGAATGGCCCCGTAGCTGACGCTGGTTTCCGTCAACTTGCTGGCGATTGCGGCCAGTTGCTGCAGATTTTGGGGGCGGGCCTGGGCGGGCGCAACTGCCGTTGCCCAGATCAGGCAGAAGAGCGCCATGCAGGCGACCAGCCCGGAAACTGAAACAGCTTGGCGCGAAGCGGGGCTCTGAAGGCCGTGCACGCGTGCCACGGCGGCATCTGCTTTGCTCAACGCGCTCCCTCACTGCCGGGCTGAGCGCCGGGCACATATTCGCTGAACAGAAAATCGCGCAGGGCCTGGGGCCAGGGCCGGGGCTTTTTGCCCAGAAATTCGCTCAGTTTGCCGGTATCCAGCACGGAATAGGCGGGGCGCTGGGCCTTTTGCGGCCATTGCGCCGAGGCCACGGGTTCCACCCGGCAGGGCGAGGCCGTGAGGGCAATGGCTTCGCAGGCCAGCTCGCACCAACTGGCCTGGCCGCCGTTGACCGCATGCCAGATCCCCGTGGCTTGCTTTTCCGCCAGATCCACGCTCCATTGGGCCAGATCCAGGCTGTACGTCGGGGAGCCGGTCTGATCATGAACCACACTGATCGCATCGCGGCGGCGGCAGGCCTCAAGAATAGTTTCCACAAAATTTTTGCGCCCCGGGCCAAACAGCCAGGCTGTGCGCACCACGCAGGCCCGTTCGGGCAGGCCGCGCAGCACGGCTTCCTCGCCTGCAAGTTTGGTGCGGCCGTAGACTGAAGCGGGATGCGGCGCGTCTTCTTCGGTCCAGGGTTGCTGGCGCGGCCCGGAAAAGACGAAATCCGTGCTGAAGTGCACAAGGTGGCCCCGCCCGCGCGCCTTGAGAATCCGGGCCAGGGCGTCGGGCAATGTGCGGTTCACGAGCAAGGCTTCTTCGGGATGCTCCTCGGCCTCGTCCACCTGGGTCCAGGCGACGGCGTTGAAGACCACATCCGCGTCCACGGCCGCCAGACGGGATTCGAGAAAAGCCATGTCCTGCAGATTGCCGTCTGCCCGGCCCAGCGTTTCGGCCTGCCAGCCGCGGGCCGTGAGCACGCGCTGCAACGCCTGCCCCAAAAGACCTGTCGCGCCGCCCAGAATCAGCGCCTTCGCCATCGGAACCTCCCCGGCGACCGCAGCCCGTCCATGCGCGGGACGGAGTCCAGTAGCCATATTGGGCACTGTAGCCTTTCGGGGGGACAGGGGTCAATATCCGCCTTTACGGTCGGCGCGGCCTTGCTCCAGGCCGCAGGCCGCGCAGTGAAGCGCGCTTTTAACGCAATTTCACTTTGGAATCGCTGCGGCGTCTGCTCCCGCAGCCCAGGCTGCCGCTCTTGTGAAAGTATTTTTGAGATGCCGCCGCTCCGTTACGGTCAACCGGCTTTCGTGCGGGCTGCGGTCGTCTTGCCTCGCCTGAGCAAGTGTCGTACAAAAAAGGTATGAGACGCGCAATTCTTCTGACGGCCTTCGGGGCCAGCAGCGCACAGGGGCAAAAGGCCCTGAAAAGTTTTGACGCCCGGGTGCGCGAGCGTTTTCCGGGCGTGCCCGTGCGCTGGGCCTATACGTCGTTGCTGTTGCGCGAGCGCCTGGCCAGAGCCCGCCAGAAAAGTGATTCCGTGCGCAAGGCCCTGCGCAGGCTGAGCTTTGAAAAATTTACGGAAGTGGCGTTGCAGCCCTTGCAAACCATTCCGGGCAGGGAACATGCCGAGGTCTGCGCGGCTGTGGACGAAGCCGCCGCGGAGGACGGGCTGATCTGCGGGGTCGGCGCGCCCTTGCTGGCCACGGCGCAGGATGTGGAGCAGGCGGCTTTGGCCCTGATGCGCCATTTGCCGCCGGAGCGCGTCCCGGGCGAGGACGTGGTGCTCATGGGCCACGGAGCCCGCCATGCGGCCGTGGCCCGTTATGAGGATCTGGCGCGGGCCGTGCGCCGGCTCGACGCGCATGTGCATGTGGGAACAATGAACGGCGCGGTTGCGCTGGAAGATATTCTGCCCCGGCTTGTTTCCGCACGGGTCTGGCTTATGCCCCTGCTCTCGGTGGTGGGGCGTCACGCCCTGCAGGACATGGCCGGGGAGGGCGGCCGGTCGTGGCGCTCGCGCATTGAGGCCCACGGCCGCCAATGCCTGCCCGTGCTCAAGGGCACTGCGGAATATGCGGCTTTTGCGGAGATCTGGCTGCAGCATCTTGAGCATGTTGTCCGGGCGCTCGAAACCTGACGGCGCTGCGCAACGCTGTTTTGCCAGGCGTCGCGTTGAGAAAGCGCGCAAGCCCGGCGGCGCGGGCAGCTCAATGAAAAGGCTCTTTGCGTGATGAAATCGCCTTGTGAAAACCTCGCGACGTTACCATGCCTTCTCGCCAGGCCGCGCAGGCCGGAGCATTCCGCTTTGCGGCAGGTGTTTTAATGAGGGCTGACCCTATGGAAGTATAACGGCTCTGCGGCTTTTGGCTATTCTGCCGGGGCCAGGAGCGTGAACGATAAATGTCAATGTTACTGAGGTGTACTATGCGCGGAGTAGTGGTGTGTACAGTGCTTCTGGGATTCTTGCTGACAGGCTGCGGCGCGGGCGGCACAGGCCGGGCCGCGGCCAGCAGGGCGGACGCGACAACAACACAGCCTGGAGAAAGCGCACCCGGCGGCGCTGCCAACATTTTCAACCCGTATATGCATGAGCGCCTGCCCAACACGCGCGCGCTTTCGGCCGAAGGCGCGCAGATGCTCAAAAAAATCGGCGGCCGGGAACAACGCATTGAGGGCGAGGCCGCCTTCAGAAAGCATTGGCGGCAGGAAATTTATCCCGTGGTCTTTGGCGACCCCAGGGCCCCGCATGAAATTCTGGCGCTTTTGGATTTTTCCGCGCCGCAAAGTGAAAAAGTCTGGCAGGCCGTCACGCAAGCCGCCAAATCGCTGTCTCCCCAACAGTGCAAAATCGCCGTCTTTGCCAACAGCAAGGAAAATTACGGCACTGACCTGATGGGTCTGGCCATCTGGATTTCCTACTCCCGGCCGGGCCAGGCCATGCCTTATCTGAGCTACGCCCTCTCCCGCTGGAACGCCGTCAAGGCCGAACAGAAGCGCGCCGGGGGCGTGAAACGCTTTACCAATGAGTATGACGCCACGGCCAATGCTTCGGACTTTCCCATCCACTATGCCTATTTTTCCAGACTGCGGCCGCCCGTGCCCGCCCGCGAGGAGTTGGCGGTGGCCAAATACTGTTACAACGCGGGCAATGTGAATTTGTACCAGACCGTGCAGATCTGCCGTTATTACGGCATCAACAGTCTGCCTGCCGTGGTGGTGGACGGCAAACCTCTGGGTACGGTTTCGGCGCAGTCCATTTTGAATGCTCTGAAGTAGAGCGTTTTGCTACTGAAAGTAGCTGAACGCTCTGGCGACAGCGTTAGAGCGGTTTGCTGTTGAAAACGGCAACCGCTCTGGCAACACGCTCTCATCGCGTCACATCCTGAAAAAACGCAGCGGCGGCGGCGCGGGGATCATGCCGGCTGTGGCGAGCTTTTCGTAAAAAAGACGCAAGCCCTGCAATTCCTCCTGCCCCAGACTGTAGACCAGACCGTCGCGGTAATAGGCCAGAAGCTCCTCGCGCGAGAGCGGGCAACCCAGGCCCGTGAGATCAAGGATCAGATCCATGTGTTGCAGGCCCCAATCCCGCGCGCGGCGCAGCAGCGCGCCGGGGTCGGTTTTGAACAGGCCTTGTTCGGCAGCCTCCCTGCTCACCACCCAAAGGCCGAAAATGAAAGGCAGTCCGGTCCAATCCCGCCAGGCTTCGGCCAGATCCAGGCGGTAGGGATAGTCGGGATGGTTGCGCAGGCGCAGGGCTTCGTCGCCGATGGCCAGAAACGCCGTGGGGGGGTTGGCGCCGCGCACTGCGGGCGTGACCGGGCCCGTGGAGAAACGCACGTTGAGCTTGTAGCGGTCGCGCATGAGCAGGCGCAACAGCGCCACGGAGGTATGGGTTTCGCCGCTGATCAGAATGCCGTGCCCGTCCAGTTGCTCAATGGGCAGGCGCGAGAGCAGCAGCACGCTCATGACCGGCCCGCGCGAGCCGATGGAAAGATCTTCCACCAGATAATACCGTTCGGGGCGGCAGGCGTATTCAAAGCAGGAGCACGACGAAACGTGCAGCTCGCCTCGGGCCATCATGTTGTTGAGCAGGGCCGGAGGGCCGGAAACCAACTCAAAATCGTGGGGCAGAATGCCTGCCTCAAGCGGATGATAAATGGGCAGCACATTGAGATAGCCGATGCGGCCCATACGCAGGACCAGTGGAGTGCTCATGCCGAATTTCCGGGGTGGTTGAAGGCTGTCGCAATCGCCGGGCGCGCCCGGCGGAACCGGGGCTTTGCCGTGAGGCCAATCGCGGCACATGCCGCGGTGATAGCCGATGCGGCCCATGCGCAGGGCCAGTGGAGTGCCCATGCCGCTTTGCCCTCAGACTGCGGGCTGCGGCTCCACCGGCGCATAGTTCATGGTGCGCTGCACAGGCGTAAAGCCCGCGGCGCGGATCACTTTGTGAATGTCCGCCCGGCTCATGCTGTAGGACACGCCCGCGGCTGCGACCACGTTTTCCTCAATCATCAGGGAGCCGAAATCGTTGGCGCCGTAAAACAGGGCCAGTTGGGCAATCTCAGGGCCCATGGTCACCCAGGAGGCCTGAATGTTGGGCACGTTGTCCAGCACCAGGCGCGATACGGCCAGAAGCCGCAGGTAGGCCGGAGCGGGCAGAGGAGCGCAATGAATGCGGGTGTGCGCGGGCTGGAAGGTCCAGGGGATGAAGGCCGTGAAGCCGTGGGTGCGATCCTGCACGGCGCGCACGGCAAAGAGGTGATCCAAACGGTGGCCCGGTTCCTCCTCATGGCCGAACATCATGGTCGCCGTGGTGCGCAGGCCCAGTTTATGCGCCTCTTCCATGACCATCAGCCATTGATCCGCGGAACATTTGTTGGGCGAGACGCGCGCGCGCACTTCGTTGTGCAGAATCTCGGCCCCGCCGCCGGGCAGGGAATGCAGGCCCGCATCCTTCAGGCGGCGCAGCACTTCGGGCACGGAAAGGCCGAATTTTTGCGACCAGAAAAATATTTCGGGCGGGGAAAAGGCATGGATATGCAGCCCGGGCCAGTTTTCGCGCAGCCAGCGCAGCAGATCCTCATACCATTCCAGAGGCAAATCCGGGTGATGCCCTCCTTGCAGGAGGATCTGCGTGCCGCCCAGGCGCAGGGTTTCCTCCACTTTGGCGGCCATTTCCTCGCGGCTGATCAGATAGCCGTCCTTATGGCCCGGCGGCCGGAAAAATGCGCAGAAGCGGCAGCCGCAGACGCAGACGTTGGAATAATTGATGTTGCGATCGCCCACATAGGTAACCACGGGTTCGGGATGCAGGCGCAGCCGCAGACCGTGAGCCAGGGCGGCCAGGGTGTGCAGGCTTGCCTGGTAATACAGGGTTTCGGCGGCCGCGCGGTCAAGGCGCGCCGGGGCCGCTGAGCCTGTGTCGCCTATGCGGGCGGCCAGCGCGGCAGCCTCGCGCACGGCGGGGCTTTCTTCAAAAGGGCTGTGGGCAGGGGCAAATGTGGCCATCAGCGCACCTCCGCACTGTTCCGGCCGTCAGAAGGCAGGGTTTCAAAAACCGCGTTGCGTCGCACAGGCTCAAAGCCGGACTCGCTGATCATGCTTTCCAGCTCGTTGATGGTCAGGCCCTGGCTGGACTGAGCCCCGGCCATGTGGCCGATGTGTTCCTCCACAATGGTGCCGTCCAGATCGTCGGCCCCGTACCACAGGGCGGTCTGGGCCAGTTTGGGGCCCAGCATGATCCAGTAGGCCTTGATATGCGGGATGTTGTCCAGCAGCAGGCGGGAGACGGCCACGGTGCGCAGTTGATCCAGCCCGCGCTGCGGGCCGAGACGCTCGTCCGGCAGCTTGAGCCTGCTGTTTTCAGTCAGAAAGGGCAGGGGGATGAAACAGGTGAAGCCGCCGCTCTTATCCTGCTGATCGCGCAGGCGGCACAAATGATCCACGCGCTGGGCCGCGTTTTCCAGGTGGCCGAAAAGCATGGTGCAGTTGGTTTTGATGCCCAGGCCGTGCGCTTCGCCGGAAATGCGCAGCCAGGCCGCGGCGTCGGCCTTGTGCGGGCAGAGCCGCGGGCGCAGCTCCTCGTCGAAAATTTCCGCGCCGCCGCCGGGCAGCATCGTCAGGCCAGCGGCCTTGAGCCGTTGGAGCACTTCCAGGCTGCTGATGCCCTCCAGTCGGGCGAAATGCTCGATTTCCACGGGCGTGAAAGCTTTGATCGGCAATGTGGGGTTAACGGCCCGCACCGCGCGCAGCACGTCCTCGAACCATTCTAGGCGCAAGCCCGGATGGCAGCCGCCCACAATATGCAGTTCGTCCAGGCGCAGGGAGCTTTGATCCGCAGTTTTCAGCCGGGCGAGAATGTCCTCCCTGCTCAGGACGAACGCGCCGGGCTCGTTTGCCGCGTCGCGGCGGAAAGCGCAGAAAACGCAGCCGTTCACGCAGACATTGGTATAGTTGATCTGACGGTTGACCACATAAAAGGCCTTGCGCCCGTGCAGACGGCAGCGCGCATGCAGCGCCAGGGCTCCCACGGCGGTGATGTCCGGGCAGTCGAACAGGGCCAGGCCGTCATCGAAGCTCAGGCGGCGGCCGTCGAGCACTTTTTCATGGATGGACGAAAGGCCCAGATCGGCGTAGTATGCGGCGTCAAGCATGGCAATGTCCTATGCGTCTATGGCGGCCGGAAATGAAGGATATGCGGGGCAATTCTCCGGCAAAACGCGCTCGCGGCTCCGGCCCTGGCGCAAGGCCGCCGCACCGGGCGGCGCCATGCCCGCCGTTACGCGCCGGAGCGAGCGTTTCAAAAACACTATGCTCCAGGACGCGCAGGATGCGCCGGAATCGCCCGCTTCCCGCACGGCAAGTGAACCCGGCTGGAGCATTTTCACTTTGAAAATGCTCTGCTGACGCGAAAGCGGCAGCCGCCGCAACGCGGCGTACATTCAGGCGAAAACCGCGTTTTTCGCCTGAATGCCACCTTTGACTTTCATAAAAAGTCAAAGGTAATCTGCTCTAAGACGTATGGCGCGGCGCGCGCGTTTCGCGGAGCGTGGTTTTTGAAAGAGCGCAGTGGGCAGACTATGCCCGTCCGGCGTCTCCTGTCAATGTGAGGAAACTATGGCTGTCTCTCTGCCCGGTTCATTGTCGCTGGGGCTTTCGCCCTGTCCCAACGATACCTGTATTTTTCATGCCCTGCTGCATGGCCTGATTCCCGCCCCGGCCGCCATTCGGCCGTATCTGGCCGATGTGGAGCGACTCAACTCGCTGGCCCGGCAAAAGAAACTGGATGTGACGAAAATGTCTCTGGGCGCGGCCGCGCAAATCATGGATGACTATGCCCTGCTGGCATCCGGCGCGGCCCTGGGCTGGGGCTGCGGCCCTCTGGTGGTGGCCCGCGAGGCTTTGCCGCCCGAAGCCTGGCGCACGGCACGAGTGGCCGTGCCCGGTCTCCTGACCACGGCCAATCTCCTGCTTACCTTGCACGGCGGCTTTCAGGGACCGAGGCAGGAAATGCTCTTCAGCCAGGTCATGCCCGCGGTGGCGCGCGGCGATGCGGATCTGGGCGTGATCATCCACGAGGGGCGCTTCACCTTTGAGCGCATGGGGCTGGTAAAGCTTCTGGATCTCGGCCAGTGGTGGGAAGGAGCCTTTCATCTGCCCCTGCCCCTGGGAGCCATTGCCGTGCGCCGGGATCTGCCCTTGCAGACGGCGCGCGCCATGCAGGCCGCCATTGCCGACAGCCTGGCCTATGCGCGCGCGCATCCGGAGGCTTGCAAAGACTTTGTGCGCTCCCACGCCCAGGAAATGGAAGACAGCGTGATCAGGGCGCATATTGAAACCTTTGTCACCGATTTCAGCCTGGATCTGGGAGAGGCGGGGCGCAGGGCCATTGAGGCGCTGGTAAGTCGGGCCGCGGCCCTGCTCGGACGCGAGCTGCCCGCGCGGGGCCTTTTTCTGGAGTAAAGGTTCCGCGCCGGTCCATGTTCCCGGCGAGGCCGCCGCAGTCCGATTTGCAAGCCCGACGCCTCGCATCAGGATATTCTATGATCCGATCTTTCTTTTCCTGGGCCGAAGCCCGGCGTTTTTACGCCATTGGCCTGCCCATCTTCATTGCCCAGCTTTCGCAGACCGGCATGAATTTCGCGGATACGGCCATGACCGGCCAGTACAATGCCGAGGACATGGCCGCCGTGGCCGTGGCCGGTTCGGTGTGGGCTCCGGCCGCGCTTCTGGGCATAGGCTGCCTTTTGGCCCTGCCGCCTCTCAGCGCGCAGATGGTGGGCGGGGGGCAGCGCGAGGGCGCTGCGCACCTGCTGCGCCAGGGCCTGTGGCTGACCCTGGGCATGAGCCTTCTGCTGATGACTTTTTTTTACGTCATTTCCTGGCGGCTGGAATCCTTTGGCCTGACGCCGGAGCTGGCCCGTCTGGCCGGGGGATACTTGCGCGCCATGCTCTGGGGCTTGCCGGGCTTTATGTTTTTTGTGAACCAACGCAGCTTTCTGGAGGGCTTTTCGCGCACCCGCCCGGCCATGATCATCGGCATGCTCGGGCTGGCGCTCAATATTCCCTGCAATTATGTGCTGATTTACGGCAAGTGCGGTCTGCCCGCCCTGGGCGCGGTGGGCTGCGGCGTGGCCACGGCCCTTTGCTATTGGTTCATGGCTCTGGCTATGCTCTATTATCTGCGCCGCGACCCGCAGTACCGGGATTTGCGGCCGCTTTTCGCCCCCCTGTTTTTCCGTCGCGGGCTTTCCGGCCGGCGGCTTCAGGAACCGCGTTTTGACGGCGCTCTGGCGCTGCGCGTCCTGCGCATCGGGCTGCCCGGCGCGCTGGCGCTGTTTTTTGAGGTTTCGCTCTTTGCCCTGAGCGCCATTTTGCTGGCTCCCCTGGGCACGGTGATGGTGGCCGGGCATCAGATCGTCATGAACTTCAGCGCCCTGGTTTTCATGATTCCCCTGGCAGTGGGCATGACCGCCACCATCCGGGTGGGGCATTACCTGGGCGCGGGAAAGGTGGCGCGCGCCCGCCTGGCGGCCCGCACGGCCCTGGCGCTCAGCGTGGTTTTTGCCTTGCTCATCGCGCTCTGCGCCATTGTCTTTCGCCACGGCATCGTGCTGATTTACAATGATGATCCCGCCGTTACCGCTCTGGCCATGCATCTTTTGTTCTATGTGGCGGCCTATCAACTGGTGGACGGCCTGCAGATGGCGGGCATCGGCATATTGCGCGGCCACAACGACACCCGGATTATCTCCGCGATCTGCTTTCTTGCCTACTGGGTCATCGGCCTGCCCCTGGGCTATGCCCTGGCGCGCACCGATATATTCGGGCCGCCCCGGGGCGCGGAGGGCTTTTGGATCGCCTACATTTTCGCGCTGGGCTTCGGAGCCGCCTGTTACCTTTGGCGTGTGCGTTTTTTGCACGGGCTGGGCGATGCGGAGGCGCTGGCGCGCGTGCGGCGCTGAAACAGAAGAGACAGGGCAGGGAAGGCCCGGCGGGTGTGCGGGTGCGGCCGGTCTATTTGTCTCTGCGGACAAGCTTCCAGGTGCATTTCATGACCGAGAGCAGTTCGTTGAGCCTCGGTTTGCCGGTGAAGAGCTTACTGGTGGCTTCAGTTTCGCTAAGGGGCTCCACTACAGGCAGGCGGCTTGCGGAATCCCGGACCGATCCGCGGGGTGAAGCCGCAGCGTCTTCGTCCAGAGGCATGAGCGCGGGTCGGTCGCCGTCCTGCGGGCTGACCACGCCGCTGACCGTAACACGGCTTGTGCGCGCCCGGCCCGCCAGAGCGGTCAGCGCCGATGGCGCGCCTGTTTCCGGCGCAGTGCCGCGCGGTTCTGTTTTTTCTTCCCCGGTCGGTTCTTTGGCCTGTTCCGCGCCAGAGTCCGCGCTTTCCTGCGCGGCTCCCTCCTGCATTTCCCTCTGCCGGGCCATGCGGCGGGAAACGCTCCACTGGCGTTCGGCTGCGGCCTCACGCCGTCGGGCCTCCTGCTGCCGGATCAATTCGTCGAGGCACGTCCGGATGTCGCTGCCGAGCCTGTCCCCTTGCGCTCCCAGAGCCCGTCCCAGGCTCCTTTCCAGTTGGCGCAGCATGTGCTCCGGTTCCTCGGAGGTCAGGCAGGTCTGCGCTATTTTGTCGCAGAGCTGGCTTTTTGAGGTGACTTCAAAACCTTGCGCCAGAATTTCGGCGGCCTCGTCGTACAGACCCTGGCGCATGAGCTGCCGGGCTTCAGCCAGAAAGGGGCTTTTAGCGCCGGGATCTTCCTGGAGCACGCGCGCGTGGACGGCGCGGGCGCGACGCCAGTGTCCGGCGCGCACAAAGGTGGCCGCTGCCTGCGCAAGACAGGCGCGGTAGCGCGTCAGATCACCCTTGCCCTTCCAGGCCACGGCCATGCCGAGTTCAGCCTCGCCCTTGATCTGGGCATCGCGCAGGGCCCGCTGAAAAGCGTTGATGGCGTTGTTCCAGCGCTGTTGCTGCAGGTCTTGCATACCCACGCGGAAATAATCTTCCGGCTGGCGCACCGGCTTGAGAAGCAGGCCGTATGTGTCCAGCGCGGCGTCAAAAGCCTTGGTGTCCGTATAGCGCGCGGCTTTCTGCAGTTGCGGGAGGCGTTTTGGGGAGACCTCCAGCACGGCCAGGGTGGCTTTGAGATCCGTCACTGAATAGGGGCGGCCGAGCAGGGCGCTGGCGCCGCAGCCCAGGGTTTTGAGCTGCTCCACTTCGCTGTCGCTGGGCAGAATCAGCAAAACGGGCATGGCCAGCAGGCGGGGGTGCAGCCGCAAAATGGCGCAGAACCGCTCGCCGTCCATATCCTCCAGCTTTTGGGCGCAGACGATCACATCGGGCTGAAGGCCGCCGGGGTTGGGGGCCAGGCCCGCCAGAATCCGCGCGGCTGCTATGCCTGAAGTCATGACCTGGATCTGGGTCACGCCCACTTCACGCAGGGCGCGCCGATCAAGAGCGGCAAGCGATTCGCTTTCGCTGAGCAGCAGGACGCTTGGCAAGCTGGGCTGAAGGGTCATGAGCTGCGCTTCCTTACGGAAAAAGCCGCAGCACTGGAGCATAGTGCTTGTGAAACGCTCGCTCCGGCGCTTCACGGCGCAAGTACATTTCCTCTGCTGTCGTCATCCGCAAGGCGGCACAGCCGCCAACGGCTGACGCGCGCGGGCATGGCTTCGCCCTGCCAGAGCGTTGCGCTGATTTCATGAGCAAAACGCTCTGCGGGTTGTTTCCAAATTGAGGAGTTTTGCCCTTGCAGCAAGGAAAGCAGGCTTTTTGCGAAAGGAGTGTACTCCCAATGGTACTCGACTGGAGCAAAAAACGCAGCCTGACAAAGGTGGAAGGCAAAAGAACCAATTGAGAAACAGCCCCTGGGGCGATCCGCCGGACGCTGCGGCTTTCTTTTTTCACATACTATAATGCCTGTTACGGACATCAGCAAGTGCGGACGTTGCCGCCCGGCGTGGAAGGGGGAGCTATTTGGCAAAGGGCAGGATTCGCGCCTGGCGCAGAGCCAGCCCGGAATCCGCGTGGCCGCCGGAATCGCGCGGGCTTCCGGCATAGCTTGAATCGCAATACGGGCAGCGCAATTGGCTGCCGGTTTTTTCCAGCCGGATCAGGGCGCCTTCGCTCTCATAGCAGTGGGTGCAGAACGGGCCCTGTTTGGCCCCGGCGGTCTTGAGCCAGTAAAAGCCGTTCTCCGCATAAAGATTTCGGGAAAGATAGAAGATATCTTCAAAGGTCTGAAGGCGGACTTTAAGCATGCTCATTTCGTCGCGCAACGCAATGCAACGGGATTGCAGCTCCATGAGCAGACGACGCGCTCTTTCCGGCTGGCCCGAGGCAAAGAGATCGTTAATTTCTTTAAAGCGTCTATAGTCGAGCATGGTTTTTTCCATCCGTGTTATGTCCAGCCTATCGGAATGCCCGGGCAAACCTTTAGGGCATATATAAACAACTGTAGTAAAATCGAAAAAAAATAATTAGTGATTATAATAGGTTAAAAATGAAAAAAATTCTAGAAAACTCCTGGAGTCTTTTCTTGTGATCGGCACGGCTTTCCACGGCAGCCGACGCGGCAAAGTTTATGAGTCGGCAGGAAATTTTTTGAGGGGGAGAAGAGAAAGCATACCGGGAGGAAGTGCCGCCTTTGACTTTCATAAAAAGTCAAAGATAATCTGCTCTGGAGGCCGCAAGGGCGTGGCCTTACATCTTGCGGCGGGAAATGGGATCCAGGGAGCGCAGCAGCTCACGGAAGCGCTCTTCCTCCTCGCGCGCGTTGCCCTGCGGCAAAACACCTTCACGGGTCAGGACGCCGCTCAGCCGCTCAACTTCTTTTTGCGCGTCGGCCTTGCGCATCATATCCGTGGCCGCATCCGCGGCAGGGATCGGCAGCGCCTTGTCCGATATGCGGCGGCTGACCCTGTCCTGAGCCTCGGCCGAGCGGCGCAACACGTCCTCATTGACCAGAATGCGGGCCTTGGCGCGCAAAGCCAGCGCAATGGCGTCCGAAGGGCGGCAGTCCACGCGGACAACGCCTTCAGGGCCGTTCAAAATCAGCAGGGCGTAATATACGCCGTCTTTGAGCTCGGTAATCTCCACGCGCGGCAATTCGGTTTTGAGAGCCTTGATGCTCATCAGCAGCAAATCGTGCGTCAGGGGGCGGGGAAGATTCTCATTGTTCAGCACCAGGGAAACGGTCATGGCTTCCATGGCCCCTACCCAGATGGGCAGCAGCGTATCGCCGCCGTTCTCACCCAGGATGACAATGGGCGTTTTGGTCTGGGGATCAATGGTCAGGCCCAGCACGCGCATCTCTACCATAACGCACCGGTCCGTCGGGCTGTAAGGCTGTGTTTTTTGGCTTCCATGATCCGTACAGGGACCATGCGCCCGGTATGATCCTCGCCTGCGGGCAAGGTTACATGCACGGGCACGCCATAGGGGTCGCGCCCTTGCCAGCTCGGTTCCGCGCCCAGCCCCTGCCTGCGGCTCGGCCCTTCGATGAGCAGGCTTGTTTCCCGGCCTGTGCGGGCCTCCAGCCAGCGGCGGCTCAGCTTTTCCTGGAGTTCCTGGAGGCGCAGAAGGCGCTCCTGCTGGACCTCAGGCGGAATTTTGTCCGGGAAAAGCGCGGCCCGCGCTCCGGGCCGATCCGAGTAGCAAAAGGAAAAGCTGGACATGAAGCCGCAGGACTCCATCATTTCCAGGGTGGCCTCAAAGTCCTTCTCGGTCTCGCCGGGAAAGCCCACGATCAAATCCGTGGAAAGCGCAAGATCCGGCCTGGCCGCGCGCAGGCAAGCCACCAGATCCAGAAAATCGCGCCTGTTGTACTTGCGGCGCATACGTTCCAGCACAGTGTCGGAACCGGACTGCAACGGCAGATGCAGGCGCGGGCAGAGCGGGGCAAGCTCGGCAAAGGCCGCCACATCATCCGGCCCCATATCCTTGGGGTGCGGCGTGACGTAGCGCAGGCGCGCGAGGCCGGGCAGGGCCGCCACGCGCGAAAGCAATGCCGCAAAGCTCACGCCGTCGCCGCTTTTGTCGCGGCCGAAGGCGTTGACGTTCTGCCCCAGAAGGGTAATTTCCCGCGCGCCGCGATCCAGCACGGCGAGGCATTCCTCCAGTATGGCCGGTGTGGCCCGGGATTTCTGGCGGCCCCGGGTAAAAGGCACAATGCAGTAGGTGCAGAAATTGTCGCAGCCCTGCATGATATTGATATAGGCCACAGGCTCTGCGGCGTGCCGGGGACCGGCCTCGCGCTCCACATAGCTGCTCGTGAAGTCCAGCAGGGAAAGGCGCAGCCCCGGCTCGGCCAGAAGGCGCTCAATGGCTGCGGGCGCGCCGGCGATGCCGTCGCTGCCGGCCACAAGACGCACCTGGCCCGCGCCTTCAAAAAGCTTCCCGCCCAGTTGTTGCGCCACGCAGCCGGTCACTGCCACCAGCACGCCGGGATTGCCGCCCGTGACCTGACGAACACGGCCCAGGGCGCTGATGACTTTTTGCTCCGGCTTTTCCCGCACCGAGCAGGTGTTGAGCACCACCACCTGAGCCTGCTCCAGGGGCGCTTCCTGGAAACCGCGCCCTGTGAGAGCGCGCGCGAGCCATTGCGAGTCATGCACGTTCATCTGGCAGCCGAAGGTGAGGATGTGGAAGCTTTTTTCAAGCATGGCGCTTATTGCTCAATGCCCGAATCGGCCTCGTAGAGGCCGGGCTCGCCTTCTTCTTCCAAAGCCGCCACACGGTCTTCCAGCCATTCCAGCACGGCGCGCGCGGTATGGTAGTTAAGCAGCACCCGGGAATGGATATGGCGGGTGACTTCGCGCCGCTCATCGTCTTCCGGCGTGATTTCATGCCCGATGGAGCCGTCCGGGGCGACCAGCCGTTCGGAATAGGGAGGCAAGGCGTCGCTTTCGTGATAAAAGTTCATTTCAATTTCGCCCTGGGGATTGATCCCGCCCCAGACGCCGTGGGCCGTATTCAGCCGGGCTTCCGGCGCCATCTGGTAATTATAGCGGATTTTCGCCGGATGGGCGTTGCTTTTGCTCATGTGCGTTCCTTGTGGAGATGGACAAAATACATAGAGGCAGAGTACAATAAAGAATAGAAAGCGCCAAGTAAAGCCGGGCAGGGCTGAGGCAGCTTATGCGGCAGCCCTGGCCGCGGCGTCAAGGGCCTTGACGATGGCGGCCCCCTGGTTACAATAGCAAAAAGGCGCTTTTGCCGTTGCGTGAATTTCAGCCGGGCGGTTTGCAGATGCCGGGCGTGTTTGCCACAGGCGGGACATGCAAGGTCAACTGCCCCTCAAGGAGAGCATGTGAGCCAGACAAGCATTGAGGAACATCATATCCGGCCATATTTCGACATGGAAGCCTTTATGATCATGAGCCGGGAAACGCGCTTGGGCGGCGCCGCCCTGGAGCGCCTTGTGGAGCTGTGGGGGCAATGGCTGGACCGGTTGAAAGTCTGTGAGGTGAAGGCGGGCAAAATTTCGTATCTGGCCGTCTGGCTGCCGGAATCCGTGGAAGACTTCGTGGATGAAGCCTGGGGCAAATCCCCGTCCGAGGGCTATCTGGTCAACAATCTGGCCCAGTTTTTGTGCATGTCCGCTGTTCAGGAGCTCTTGCCGCAGGTGGAGGATGCGGGTTGCGCGCCTTCGCCGCGCCCCACCGAAGCCCTGCGGGAAGCCCTGGCCGGTCTGGGCCTGCCCTACCGGGAAAATTCCCCCACGCTCAGCCGCCGCTATGCCGTGGTGACTCACTATCCCTTCCGGGGAGGGTGCGAGATCTGCCATATGCAGGCCCACTGCCCCAAGGGGCAGGGGCAGGCAGAGAGCGCGGGCGTGATTCTGCCCGGCTACGAGCGGGAAGAGGGGCAGAGCTAGCGGCCTTCCATGACCAGCGTCCGCCGGACGCCCCTGGGCGTGCGCACAACCACTTCCACTGTGCGGGCGTTGCGGGTGACGCTTTCCACAAGGCATGTTTCGCTGATGTCGTTGTCATAGTTGCGCACGTCCACGGTGTCGCCCTGGGCGGGCATTTTGTCGGGCGTGATCTCCACAAGGTCGGTGGTGGCGGCGTCGAAACCGTCCCAGGCCAGAACCGTCAGCGGCAGAACAAGGCAGCCTGCGACGGCCACCCAAAGCAGCAGGTGTTTCATGCAGGCAGATGTAAATCCATTTTGGCTTCTTGGCAACAGGGGGCGCACGAGCAGGGGCGGGGCTTTTGGCGCGCGCCCTGCTTGACGGCCACGGCCGCACGGTGCGCTATCTGCGTCTTTCCGTGACGGATCGCTGCAATTTGCGCTGCCTGTATTGCCGCAGCAATGTGATGCAGCGTTGCATCCCCCACTCCCAGATCTTGCGCTATGAGGAAATAACGCGCATGGTGGGCATTGCGGCCTCTCTGGGCGTGCGCAAGGTGCGGCTTACCGGTGGGGAGCCTTTTGCGCGCAAGGGCTGCGATGGTTTTCTGGTCATGCTGCATGAGCGCTTTCCGGATCTTGATGTGCGCATCACCACCAACGGCACTCTGCTTGCGCCGTACATTCCCCTGCTGCGCCATGTGCGGGTAGGCGCCGTGAATCTTTCGCTGGACAGCTTTGATCGCGCCACCTTTGCCCGCGTCACCGGCCGGGATCTGCTGCCCCAGGTGCTGGCCGCGCTGGATGCCTTGCTGGCCGCGGGCATTCGGGTTAAAATAAACGTGGTGGCCATGCGCGGGGTCAACGACGGGCAGATGGATGATTTTGTGCATGCGGCCCGGAACATGCCCCTGGATCTGCGTTTCATCGAGTTCATGCCTATGGGCAGCGCCACCCCCTGGAGCGTGGAAAATTTCTGGTCCACGGCGGACATTCAGGCCGAGGCGGAGCGCCGCGCGCGCCTGATCCCCGTTACAGCCGATGCCGCGGAATCCGGCCCGGCCCGCATGTACAGGATTGCGGGCGGCCTGGGGCGGCTGGGCTTTATTTCGCCTTTGACCAACCATTTCTGCCTCTCCTGCAACCGCCTGCGCCTGACCAGCGACGGGGCTTTGCGCACCTGCCTGTTTGCGGATAAGGAATACCGCCTGCGCGGACTCCTGCGCCAACCCCGTATCACGGACGAAACCATCGTCCGCGTCATCCGCAGGGCCTGTGCCGACAAGCCCGTGGGCGCGGAGCTGCTGCGCGCGCGGCGCGGCGCGGCCGTGGCCGTGAAGCAGATGGTGGGCATCGGCGGCTGACCGCGTGAGGATGTCATGTGGAAGGTCTATGCGTTGCTGGCGGCCTTGTTTGCCGCCCTGACGGCCATTTTTTCCAAAATGGGCGTCAAGGATGTGGACTCCAACCTGGCCACGGCCGTGAGGGTGACCTTCATCCTGGCGCTGACCTGGGGAATAGTGATTTTTACCGGAGTCGCCGGGCGCGTCAAAGAGCTGAGCGGGCATACGCTGCTCTTTCTCTTTCTTTCCGCCGTGGCCACGGGTCTGTCCTGGTTGTTCTACTTCAAGGCCCTGCAACTGGGCGAGGTTTCCAGGGTCGCGCCCATCGACAAGCTGAGCGTGCCCCTGGCCATGATTCTGGCGGCCCTCCTGCTGCATGAGCCGTTGGGCCTGAAGGCCGTGGCCGGAGGCCTGCTGATCACGCTCGGTTCTCTGCTCTTGCTGCTCTGAGCGGGGGAACCCGGCGACCGCAACGGCGTATTCTTTTGAAAAACCACATGGCGGGCCGCGCCCGCTCCTGCACAACGAGTTGCTATGATCGCCTATCTTGAAGGCCGTCTGGCCGAAACCTGGGGCAATGCCTGCCTGATCCTGACTGCGGGCGGCGTGGGCTATGAAGTGGCCGTGCCCACGCATACGCTTGCCGCGCTGCCCGGCAAGGGCGAGCCGGTGGCGCTCTTCACCAGCCTTGCGGTGCGCGAGGACGCGCTGGAGCTTTTCGGCTTCGCGACCTTTGAGGAGCGCCAGACCTTTGAAGTGCTGGTGTCCATTTCCAAGGTGGGCGCGCGCACGGCCCTGGCCATCCTCTCCATTTACCGGCCTGAGGATTTGCGCCGCCTGGTGCTGGAAGAGGATGTGCTCTCCCTGACCCGCGTTTCGGGCATCGGCAAAAAAACGGCCCAGCATATTTTTCTGGAACTGAAATACAAACTCAAGGTGGACGACGGGCCGCAGACGGCTGTGCTGGCCGCCGCGGGCCGTCCGGGTTCCGTGTACCGGGATGTTCTTGCCGGTCTTGCCAATCTTGGCTATGCCGAGGAGGAATGCGCGCCCGTAGTGAAAAAGATACTGCATGCGGAACCGGATCTGGATGTGACCGGCGCGCTCAGGGCCGCGCTCAAGGCGCTGGCCAGGGGGAGAGCCTAAATGGCGGAATTTGAGGATAACGTGCCCTTCGCGCCGTCCGGGCAGGGGTACGGCCGCGATCCGGCCGTTACGCTGGACGAAAGCGTCCGCCCCCGCAGCCTGGATGATTTCATCGGCCAGGACGAGCTGCGCGCCAATCTGCGCGTCTACCTGGGCGCGGCCAGGGAGCGCGGCAAAGCTCTTGATCATACGCTGTTTTACGGCAACCCCGGCCTGGGCAAGACGACTCTGGCCCAAATCATGGCCGCGGAACTGGGCGTCAACCTGATCTGCACCTCTGGCCCGGTGCTGGAGCGCAGCGGGGATCTGGCGGCCATCCTGACCAATCTCGGCCGGAACGACATTCTTTTTGTGGATGAAATCCACCGCATGCCCATTGCGGTGGAGGAAGTGCTCTATCCGGCCATGGAGGATTTCAAGCTGGATCTGGTCATCGGCCAGGGCCCGGCTGCGCGCACGGTCAAAATTGATCTGGAGCCCTTCACCCTGGTGGGGGCCACCACGCGCATGGGCCTGATTTCTTCTCCTCTGCGCGATCGCTTCGGCATTGTGGCCCGCCTGGAATATTACACCCCCGGCGATCTGGCCCGCGTGGTGCAACGCACGGCGCGCATTCTGGGGGTGGAAGTCACGCCGGAGGGCGCGGAGGAGATTGGCCGCCGTTCGCGCGGCACGCCGCGCATTGCCAATCGGCTCCTGCGCCGGGTGCGGGATTTTGCCCTGGTCCGGGGCAACGGAAGAGTCACCTTTGAGGAGGCCGCGGCCGCGCTCAAGCGCATGGACGTGGACGAGAACGGCCTGGACCAGATGGACCGCAAGCTTCTGGAAGTGCTGATCACGCACTATGACGGCGGCCCGGTGGGCATCAAGACCCTGGCCGTGGCCTGCTCGGAGGAAGTGCGGACCATAGAGGATATTTATGAGCCCTATCTGATCCAATGCGGTTTTTTGAAGCGCACCCCGCGCGGCCGCATGGCCACCGCCAAGGCCTACAAACATTTGAAGCCGCTGCTCTCCTGATGTCCGCTCCCCGCCGCGTCAGGAAAAAAGGGCTGATCCGTCGCTATGCCGGTCCGGGCGTGGACTCCTTTCTCATGGCTTCGCCCTGCCAGAGCGTTTCGCTAGAGCATTTTGCTTTTGAAATTATTCAATTTCAAAAGCGGCGCTGCCATCATTTCGCCTGAAAAGCGTGGTTTTCAGGCTCATTCGGCGCGGGCGTCCGCTCCCGCGGCCGCCAGAGCGGTTGCTGTTTTCAACAGCAAACCGCTCTAATTTCATTAGCAAAACGCTCTGGCAGAGATACCGGCAGCAACGAAAAGCGCGTTTTCCGGCGGAAGGACGTTTTGCAAGCCACAGGCTGCAAAGCCACTCTGCCCCCCCAGGGCAGCAGAGCCGCAGCAGCCGGCCGCTTCAGCTCGGTGAACGTACTTTCACGTTCCGCATGCGTTCAGGTTCAGGCTTCGTATTCCTCCAGGGGCACGGCTTCCCAGGCCTCAAAATCATAGAGGCTTATGCCGGGGTTGTGGGCGCAGGCCGAAGCATGATCATAGGTTTCCACCACAGGCCACGCGGTTACACGGCCCAGCGCCTCCTGAAAAGAGGCTGCTTCAATGATCTGCTGCCTGCTGATTGTAAGGTTTTCATTGGGGCCTGCGATATAATGCACGCGGTACTTGCGCATCAGTCTTCCTTTTTCTGAAGCTGCGGCCGCACGGCCCGGAATGCAGCCGGAGCGCGGCCGGATAAAGAACGGGAGCGCATCGTGGGATGCGCTCCCGTTGCGTCAGGGCATTCTTAGGGTTATTGCCTTTGAAGCGCTCGCTCCGGCGCTTAGAGGGTTTAGCTACGTTCATTAGCAAAACGCTCTAAAGGGCAGAGCTCTTTCTTCACCCGTGGGCCGCCTTGGGCCGCGCCTTTCATTCAAGCCGGGTATCCGAAGAATACGCTTCTTTTTCGAGAGGCCCGTTTAGCTTGCCCGGACTTCAGGAGCGTTGCCGGTTCTCAGACATGGGCCCCAGGAATAAGCTGGCTGACCAGCCACAAGACGACCAGCAGGCCCACGCCCAGCCCCCAGCTCCAATGGATAAGCTTCATTTCGGTCTTATCCAGGGGCTCATATTCCATTTTTTGCACTTCTTCGTGAAACTTCACTTCTTTGCTGTCTTCAGACATGTCCAACTCCTTGCGAAGGAAAGATGATTACAATGTTGCGTGCTGACCCGCTAGAGCATTTTGCTTTTGAAATTATTCAATTTCAAAAGCGGCGCTGCCATCATTTCGCCTGAAAAGCGTGGTTTTCAGGCTCATTGCTTCAGCCGTTGCGACGAAGGAAGCTACGGATGAAGACAGCAACTGGTTACTGCGACAGCCAGCCAACGCAACCGCTGTCGCTATCCGTAAGCAAGCAAAGCTTGCTAACGGCTACCGCCGGCGCGGGCGTCCGCTCCCGCGGCCGCCAGAGCGGTTGCTGTTTTCAACAGCAAACCGCTCTAGCCCACCGGCGTAACCAGCGGCGGGGTCAGGCCGTGGAAGAAGGCCCAGGAGATGAACAGGCCGACCCAGATGATGAAGCCGAAAAGGCAGACCACATACACCACGGCCAATTTGCCGATGCCTTCTTCCATCAGCTTGCGGAAATTGGAAACCATGCCAATGCTGAAGAAGGTCAGCAGGAAGAAAATGGTGCGGAAGCCGTTGATCGTGCTGGAAACGCCCTTGCCGAGCTTCTGGAGTTCGGGAGACTGCACGCAGATCAGCAGCAGAATGAGAAAGGTGACCAGATAGCCGATGACAAAGCGCGGGAAGCGGGCCCAGACATCGGACCAGCCCATGGTCTGCTCGCCGTTCCTGGTCTTTTCAAACTTTGTGGTCCAGATCCAGGCCAGAACCAGCGACCAGACGCCGATGAAAATATCAATGAAGATTTTCACCGTGGTGGTGACCATCAGGATCCAGCCGGGCTGGTAGTTGATGCCCTGGGACGCGGCCTTGACCAGGATGAGGGAGTCGGTGATGGCGCCGCTGGCAATGGCCCCGCCGTCGGACTTGACCGCCAGGCCCATCCAGCCGCCGGCGACCATGGGTTGTGAAGTGAGGAAGTATTGCGCGATAAACGGCAGAATGAGCATTTCAATGCAGGTGAAAACCACCACCAGCGAGGAAACCATGATCGGCACCACGGGCCGGGCGCGGATGGCCGCGCCGGTGGCAATGGCCGCGGACACGCCGCAGATGGAAATGCCAGAGGCCAGCGGGGCAGCCCATTCTTTGTTGAATTTGAAGTACTTGCGGGCCACATAATACACCACGGCCCAGTAGAGCAGATAGGCTTCCACAATGGCGCAGAGACCCCGGAAAAGGATGTGCCCGGCAAAACCGGCGGCGCCGGCGGCCTTCACGCCCAGCTCGGCACCCATGATCACGATGGCGATTTTGACGAAGAGTTCCGGCCGGCAGGCGTCGCGCAGACTGTCGGCCACGCCGGGCAGAAAGTTACTGATCAGAATGCCCGCAATCAGGGCGATGATCAGGCCCGCCTCCGTGCTCAGGCCCAGGGACCAGGGGATGTCGATCTTGCCGATGGGCGCGATCTGGGTGGGATTGGCCGCAATGTAGGCATTGGCGCCGATGGCGTAGCAGATGAAGGCAATAAAGAAGATCACGGTAAAGGAGCCGATAAATCGCCCCACATTGCCGCCCAGCATTTTTATGCCCCAGGACAGAAGAAGGGTAATCGCCGCCCAGGTCAGCAGAGCGGAAGCGTAGCCCGGCAGCAGGCCCTTTGTGGCTGAGGACCAGGCATTGAGCGGATTGCCCACCCACAGTCCGGTTTTGACCACCCAGCCCAGTAAATCAATGTTGCCCAGTTTGAACAGGGCCAAGATGAAGATAAGCCCCCCGAGTACGAGAGCCACCTTATCTTCGTTCATCCTTGGTTCGGCCATAATGTTCCTCCTTTACGGAACACAGTTAGGGTGAATTCATCCGCTTTCTGCGGCGGAAGCCTCCCTCTGTGGATGTCCGGCGCGAGCCGGCAATCGACCTCGTCAGACATGACAGCCGGGACAGTGGACACGTTGCGCAATCCCTTACGCCAGGGCGCGCTGCGGTAGAAAGGCGGGCTCCCTGTGAAGGGGTTGAGACGGGGCTATCAAAGGCGCTGTACCGTGTCAATGCGTCGCGAAACCCAGGAAAGACGCCGTCTCCAGGGGATTGAACCGGGACGGGGCCCCGGCATGATCCATGTATCGGAACGCATTGAAAGGAGGCAATTTCCCTTGCCGTGATCGGCAGCCGCCATTTTTTGATTGAACATATCCATTTTCAATCAAAAGCTGCGCTACTGCTATAACGCTATGGAATAGTTGGTAGAAAAATATTTTACGTATTTTCCTACCAACTATATTACCAACATTCTTTCTGGCTTTCAGAGGATTCTATCGCCCTTCATCAGCCAACCTCCCCATGCCGGGCGGGTCGCCTCTTGGCATTTTCATTTCCCATACACTTGCCATACCTTCTGGACCGACTTCCAGCGACTGATTCATTTTTTTGCAGAGCACCTTGCCTGGTCTCCGGAGCTCAAGCCAAGACACGCATTCGGGCACGCCGGACATACTGGCGTCGTCCTCTTGCGACGAATAATCCATCCCTGTGGGAAATGGCAATCTCACATATTCCACGGAGATTGCACTTTCTCCCCATACAGTCACTGTCACCGCCAGCCTGGCCTTCGGATGCCCCCGCTGTCACGCTCACCCTGCCGACCATTCTGTGAGCCAAATACAGATCGGACGGCTGCCGCATGATGCCCAGACTTTCGCCGCATACCGCTTTCCCGTGAGCGGGATGTTTGCCCGATATCGCTGACATACCTATCCGCGACGCGTCGGATGCGATCCAGTTTCCCGCCAGATACGCACCTGCAACGATCCCGATATCCGTATCATGCGTCTCCGTTTTCGCACGGATACCTGTTCATTTGTCCGGCATTATCCCGGAAGGCCAGCTTACCTTTCGTATAGACGCTTCGCGTCATACTTCACGGCTGGCAAGAGGCGCTGCCCCTTTGAACCCCGGAAAGGCAAAAGGCAGGGAGAGCGGTGACACGCCCAGTCGCCATCTTGTATGCCCTATGCCCGGATTATCCAAGGCAGACACAGCCCGCCCCAGGCGCTACGCGGCGCTCCCGCCATGCCCCACGCGCCTATCGACAGTATAAAGGGCCGATAAAAATTCACCTCGCCAAATCATGTCAAGCAAAAATTTGCTGTGCCTGCGCTCTCCCGTTGGACGTATGCGGATTGCCCTGGTCATAGCCTCATCTTCAAATAAGGAGTCGCTTGAAAAAGCCATGATACGCTGTGCGGAACCCGCCTTGCCCAACAGAAAAAGTTGTTGGATCAAGACGGCAAACGCAAGGAGGATACCGCATGGCTCGTCATCGCTTGTCAGACCCCTTGGCACAGCAACCGCCCGTCCAGGCAGGGCGACGTGATGCGCCCATCAGCCTTGATGCCTTTGTCGCAAACGTCTATCTGCCGCACGTCACGATCCGCAAGCGGAGCTGGCGCGTGGATGAGCGCATTGCGCGGCAGCATCTTTCCCCGGTATTCGGCGACAGGCGACTTGCCAGCATCCAACGCCACGAAGTGGAAGACTGGCTGCACGGCCTGTCTGTTCAGGGGCTGGCCCCGGCCACCTGCAACCGCATTCTGGCGGTCTTCAAGACCATCTGTTCTCTGGCGAAAATGCGCGGCGTTCTGCCCGCCGGACAATCCCCGTGCGCGGGCGTGTCTTCCTTCAAAATCCACATGTTGCGGGAACGCTATCTCACGCGGGAGGAAGCGCAGCACCTCATGCGGGCGCTGGAAAAAAGCGTGCGCCCGGAAGCCCTTGCCATCCGCCTGCTTTTGCTGACCGGCGCGCGCAAGAGCGAAATCCTCAAGGCCCGCTGGGAAAACGTCCGCCTGGATTTGCGGCTGCTCATCGTGCCGCTGTCCAAGTCCGGCAGGCCGCGCCATATCCTGTTGTCCGACGCCGCAGTGGCGGTTCTTCGCGCCATACCGCGCACGCCCGGCAATCCGTGGCTCTTCCCCGGCCATGCTCCGGGCAAGCCGCTTTCCGATCTCTATCTGTTCTGGAACAAGCTCCGGCGGGAATTGGGGCTTGCGGATGTGCGCATCCACGATTTGCGGCACACGTTCGCCAGTTTTCTCGTGAATGCCGGTCATTCGCTGTACGAGGCGCAAAAGATGCTGGGGCACCGCGATCCCCGAACGACCATGCGCTATGCCCACCTGGGGCAGGCGTCACTGCTGGCGGCAGCGGAAACCGTGAGCGGATTTTTCACTCTGCCAGCACGCGCCGACAGAAACTTTTTCCCGTCGCCCGTCTGGAGCCCCCCCTTGGAGAGGTGCACGCCGATCATATCTGGAATGGGAGGGACACGGGACGGCGTATCCCATAGAAGATAGCGGGTTTTCACAAAAAGGAGGGGTAGAGACTTTTCTGACCGACGCTGGAGGCCTTCGGACATGCCTGGCTGTCTGCGGACGTGTGCGGACTGCTCATCGACAGACGCACTGTCAATGAACTTTTGGAACACAATACCTGCAAGAGCCCTTTTAGGCAAGACTCTTCTGCGGGAAAAAAGTTCCCCGCCCGCGGGTTCAAAAAATATTCATTATTTCAATGCGCTTTTCCCTTCGGGATCTTCTGATCCTCCAAAAAATCGACAGTGCGTCTGACACTGAGTGTCTTACCAAATGTCGGGGGAAGAACGCCCCCGGAGGAATCTGAGGAGGATCTTGTATGCTTACGAAAGGAGCTATCGGAAATCTCATCAACAGATATCGGGCGGTTCTCAAAAAATGCAGCCTGATCAATACCTTCGGCTCGCTGGCCGTGGCCGGGATGCTGGTCATGGGCGGCGCGGGTCTGGCTGTGGCGGAGGAGCCGGAGTATCCGGGCAACTGGAATACTGATTCCCTGACCATAGGCAGCACCGGCACCTCCTCCGTTACTGGGGGGGGCATAGATCTTACTACTAATGGGACTAATGGGAATGATGGGAATAACCTGTCCGGAAACTATGGGAAAAACGTCCGGACCGAGAAGCTCTTCATCCGCGACGGGGGGACGCTGACGCTGGGCAGCAGGACCGAAAACCAGCGGGTCGTGCATTACCAGCGCAACGGGGGAACGCAGCCGTCGGCCGCGTCCGGCATCACCATCCCGGGTATGGGTATGGTTGTGGAAATGAGCGGCGGCACGGTGGCGATCACCAGCAAAGATCCCACCTCCTCTGCCAGCGAGGCCGCTGTCACCGCCGCCGCCGAGCAGGGCACCTTTGATTTTTCCAGCCTGGACGTCAATACCTTCAAACTGACCGGCGGCGACATAACGCTGACCGGCAACCCAAACAGCACGCGCTGGGATGAGGCCGCCTACATCGGCGCCTACAATGGCATGGACATCGGCAGCAGCACCGCTGCCACGACGATCACCATGAACGCAAACAGTGAGCTCTTTGCCGGAAATCACCTCAACATCAGCGGCGCCAACACCACCATCACCATGAAGGGCGCGAAGGCGGTGGATGGGGAGTACGGTAAATTCGACGCCCAAACGGCCCATATCATGTTCGCCGCATCGGGGAACAACACCATCAGCGGCGGCAACATCACTGTGGCTGTGAACTCCTCCGGCGTGTTGAGCGCCAAGAAACTGAACATGACCGGCGGCACACTCACGGTGGCGGAGGGTGGCGCTCTGCTGCTTCAGCCGAACTCGGGCGAGAGTGATATCGTGTATACCGGTGGCGCCACCAGCGACTTCAACCTTTCCGGCAGTGCTACCGTGAAAGTGGAGGAGGGCGGCCTGCTCTGGGCTCCCTATACCCAGATCAACCAGACCGGCGGCACGCTGACCGTCAACGGCGCGCTCAGGACGGAGAAGCCCAAAGGCGACGCGGACGGCACCGCCAATCACTTCGCTTTTCTCCGTAGCGGCTACACCCTTTCCAGCGGCATACTTAATATCGAGGGCAACGCCCAGGCCATCGACAAGGGTAACGGCGCGGTCAACGGCAACATGCAGGTGGGCAAGCTGCTCATTGAAGGAGACGGCAGGGTTACAATCGGCGCTACGAAGAATAATAAACCGAACCAGTGGGATCAAGGCCCCTTCCTGGGCGGCGAGCTCGGCACCACCATGACCGGCGGCACAGTGACCCTGGGCAACTACGGCGAGCTGTATGGAGGGGTTGATGCGCCGGGATGGAGCGCCGGCAAAATAGGCGAGATGAACCTTTCCGGCGGCGACATCTTCATGACAGGCAAGAATACGGGCTCTGGCGAAGGCAGAGTCGTCAAGGGTTCAGTGCTCTATGCCGCTGCCAATCAGAACTGGGGTTCGACGGTTTCGGGTGTGAATGGTGCCGAAGGCTATGTGGCCCTGAATCTCAGCGGCACCAACATTACGGTCGGCACTGAGAACGCGCCTGCTGATGGCTACATCGTGGCCCGCGAAATCAATATGAGCGGCGGCTCTATCACCGTGAACAGCGGGAGCACGCTGACCGTGGCCGGGGGAGCCAAGAAGGGCAATAACGAGGGGTTTACCCCTGATATAGAAGAAGGTATCCAGGCGATGGTGGGGGATCCCTCCGAACCCTCGGGCGGCGGCGCCGGCGCCGGAGCAAGCGTAGCGGCACTGAAAACAACGTCCCCCACGCCCGCCACGCCCGCGCCCGAGTTCGACGAAACCTTCACCCTTTCCGGCGGCGAGATCACCGTGGCCAGCGGCGGCAGCCTGGACTTCGCCAAGGGCAAGGTGGACCTGGTTCTGACCGGCGGCGGCAAGTTCAACTATACCCAGGCCGCCGACTCCGGCTACCTGATCTTCAACGACCTGACCCTGGCCGGCGGCACGCTGAACCTGACCGACGTGGACACCCTGACCGTGGGCACTAACCCGGAGGATCTGACGAGCACCAAGGGCGTGTACGTCGATGATACCTTGCAGGTGGGCGACAGCAACAATACCCACGACCTGACACTGACGACGCTGAACCAGGTGAAAGGCCACGACAGCAATGTGCGCGTGGCCAACGGCAGCCTGACCGTGAACCACCTGAACCAGACTTTTGAGGATGCGGCCGGCGCGGCGATCGCGGCCAGCACGCCCGGCACGCCTGCGGATGCCGACACCAGCCTGATCACTGTGGGCGGCCAGGGCGCTGTGGGCACGCTGACGGTGAAAGACTCGCTGACGAACGTGGAATATGCGGCGGGCCAAAAAGGCATTCTGGTCGCCAATCTTGGAACGCTGGTAGCGGGCAAGAATGTTCTGCTCAAAACAGCAGCAGTAGACAATTACGCCAAGCTAGACACCGTGCAAACGATTGGGGTCGCGGCTGGCGGTACCCTGAAAATAACCGGCCTGGACAATCAGACGATCACTGATGCTCAGCTGACTGACATCAAAGCCATCATGTCTGCTACGGCTAATGACGGTATGCTGGATCTGGGCAACGCGAAGCTCGACGTCGTGGCGGAGGACGCGACTGAGATTACCGCTGACACAGCAAAGACCCTCGGTAACGTCGAAACCACTGCCACCTTGGGGCTTACCGTTACCAACGCGGACAATACCCAGCCTCTGAAGGGCGGCTACAAGAATGTCGAGGTGAAGGAGGACGCGGGAACCGCCGCGGAGATCAAGACCGAATCCGGCACCTTGCGACTGGCCGGTGATACGAGCAATGGCAATCTTGTAGCGAAGGGCAACACCGTTGCGGCCGTCATTGTGGGTAAGAGCGATAGTGGGGATAACGCGGCCCTGACGCTCGGCGTCGAAACCGCCGACAACAGCGGCAAGGTGGGCGATGTGACCTTGACGACCCAGAGTGGTAGCGCCGGCGGCACAGCCACGCTCAATGCCGAAGGCAAGGGCAACGCTTCCTTCGAGACCGGCGCCATCAAAGTTAATGGTCAGGGCGCTACCGCGGTCAACGCTTCCGGCGCAAGCCTGGAGAGCACCAAGATCGGCGACTCCGCGGCGGACAAGGCAGTGACGACGGTCAATGCCACCAACGGCGGCAAGGTGATCTCCACGAGTAGCATCAACGCTGACAACCTGGCCGCCGACCAGAAGGGCAGCGTGGTGAGTGCCGGATCTACCATCACCGCTGACAACCTGAGCGCCGCCAATGGCGGCACGGTTCAGGCAGCAACGGGCATCACAGTTACCAACGCCGTGACCGGCCTGAACGACGGCACAATCAAAACCACCAACGGCACCGTGACCCTGAATGGCGGCGCGACCAACGCCAGCGGCACCATTGAGGCCGGCGGCACTACGGGCGAAATCAAGGCGGAGGCCGATGGCGGTACTAAGCAGGACATTCTTGCCGCCGCTGGCAAGGATCTTACCCTTTCCGCCACACAAGGCACCATCACCGCCAAGGACATCACCGCCACCAACGTGGAGGCCAAAACCCTGACCGCCTCCGGCGCGGTGTCCGTGACGAACGGCACACTGAAGACCGCGAACGACAGCACCGTGGGCTCTCTGACCCTGGACAACAACGCTGAGGGCACGGTGGGCAAGCTGACCGTAAACAGTACTGGTACGACCACCCTCACCAACGGCGCTTCCCTGGAGGCCAAGGAGCTGGACGCGGGCTCTGGTGCGACCACCCTCACCAACGGCGCTTCCCTGACCGCCGAGAAGCTGACCGCCGCCGACAGCGCTGTGAGCGTGACGGACGGCAAACTGAATATCACAGCTACGGACGCTGCTGCCGCCAGCGCCGTGAAATCTCTGGCCCTGGACGGCTCTACGGGCACTGTTGCGGGCCAGCTGACCGTAAGCACTACGGCCGCCCTCACCAACGGTTCTGTTCTGCACGCCGACACCCTGATCATGAGCTCCGGCGGCACCAACAACCTGACCGTGGGCAGCGCGAACGATACCAAGGGCGGCACGACGCTGGTGGTGAAGAACTTGACGCTCGACGGCAATTCTCTGCTCATTGACCCTGCCTGGGAATCCGGCGGGGTTGCCCTGCCGTCCACCAACGTGGCCGTGGAACACTTTGGCGGCGACCCTGTCGCTAAGCCTGATGTAGAGATCGACGGCAACGTGGGCGTGGGCAGAAACTCCATGGCCGCCATCGGCACCGGGGATGAAAACTGGTTGCGCGGGCATGTCAATGCCGTGACCAACAACGCGGGCCTGACCGAAAACGGCGTGACTGCCGCTCTGGGCATCGTCAAGCCCACGGCGCTGCAAAACGCCACTAATAATGGCCTTGAGGTGAACGGAATCAAGACCACCGATACATTCGGCAGCTCCCCCAACCTCGGAACCCCCACAGCCGGCAAGCTCATATTCGCCGACAACTCCCTGCTGGTAGTCACTGCCGAGGCGGCTGATAATGATGGGAACGGCGCCTTGTCCTTCGCAAGCAGCACCGGAACAGCCGAAATCATCGGCAACGCGAAACTGCGCATTGAGGGCGCGGAAGTGGGTGAAACCTACAAGGTGCTCGGCAAGAACATCAGTCAGGGAGGTGGTGGCAACGGCATCACCAAGGATGATCCTGACGCCTGGAGCGGCGACAACCTCAGCACGGACTCGGCGATGGTGGAGCTCGGTAACTTTAACAAGGCCGACGGCACCATTGAGGCCAAGCTCAAGTCGGCCAGCAAGAACTACCCCTTGCTGGACTCCGAGCTGGCAAACGTGGTGGACGCGGGCTACCTGGCTCACGAGATCGGAACCGACGACCAGTATGTAAATGCCGAGGACAAGGGCGTGCGCTTCCTCTCCCGCGCCACCAGCGACAAATACATCGGCAAGGACGCCGAGCAGGTTGCCGTAACCATGGAAAGCGCGGCGCGCATGGCTCTGATCGGCGCTGTGCCGCAAATGACCCTGGCGGCCAACAATGCGGCGGGCAATGCCGTGACCCAGCGCACCAGCCTGGCCCAGCCCGGCGGCAACGCCATCCAGAGCATGGCCGCGGATGGCTCCGTGTCCGGCTCTTCTGCCACCAACGTCGCCAAGACCGGCTTTGCCCTCTGGATCATGCCTCTCTACCAGAGCGCCAACGGTTGGGGCCTGGAAGGCGGCAACTTTGATCTGGACTACAGCGGCGGCCTGGGCGGCGTGGCCATTGGCGCGGATTACACCTTTGACAACGCCATCCGCGCGGGCATCACCTTCAACATCGGCGGCGGCTATGCCTCTGGCTCCGGTGATTTCAACGAAACCACCAACAACATGACCTTCTGGGGCATCGGCGCCTATGCCGGCTGGACCATGAACAACTTCGGCCTCACCGCCGATGTCAACTACACCTCCACCTATAACGAGCTGGAGCAGGAACTGCCCGCGGCCATGCAGATGGACAGCCTCAAGAGCGACGTGACGGCCTGGGCCATCAGCGTGGGCCTGCGCGGCGAATACAAGATCGAAACCAGCGCCCTGGACATCACCCCCCACGTGGGCGTCCGCTACACGAGCCTGAATACCGACGAATACGACGTGACGTCCGGCGGCACAGTGCTCACCGGCGACGCCATCAGCCAGAGCATCTGGACCTTCCCCGTGGGCGTGGCCTTCTCCAAGCAGATCGACACCGGCAACGGCTGGCACTTCAAGCCCAGCCTGGATCTGGCCGTGATCCCGGCCGCCGGGGACATTAAGGCCCGCGGCGATGTGCGCTTCACCGGCGTGTCCGGCACCGCAGAACTGGAAACCCAGACCATGGACTACATCTCGTACATGGGCCAGGCCGGTCTGGAATTCGGCAATGACAACGTCAGCTTTGGCGTGAACTACAACCTGCAAACCGGCGTCAACAGCACGTCGCACGGCGTGTTTGGCACCTTCCGCTACGAGTTCTAGCGTTCTTTGGAGTTCTGATGCCGTGCGGCGTTCACCGCCGCACGGCATCAGACACAGAGCGCGAGAACAAAAATGCTTCACATGACCCGGCCTTCGGGCCGGAAAATGTGATCCCGTCTGCCGCGGGCGGGCGGCTCCGCCAGGGGGCGGAACCGCCCGGCTGGATATCCGGGGGGCATGGGCTTCCCGAGTCCGGCGGCCGTCCGCCGTTATCGCTTCCCCGGCGGGCGGTTTTTCTGAAGCCGGCGTTTTTTTTCCTTCCTGGGGCGCCGGCAGCGGCGCGGCGGCATGTGCCCGCCGCGCCGTTTTTGTGGAAAAGAGCGTTTCGCTCATTGCATGAGCAAAATGCTCTGCCCTGACACGCATAACAACAGGAAATCAGCCCCATGTGCCGTAGTACTCCATTTCTCCTTGCCCTCACGGCCCTGCTTGCCGCCTGCCTTTTGAGCGGCTGCCTGGAGGGCGACAAACCCGCCTCCGCCGCGTCCGCAGCCCCGCAGATCGCCACCGTGGATCTGGAACGGATCATGACCCGTTCCAGCGCCGCCGAGGCCGGGCGCGCTCATCTGGCCCAGGCCCGCCAGCGTCTGGAACAGGGCTTTGCCGATCTGCAAAAAGCCTGGGCCAAAGCCCCGGCCAAGGAACGCGAGGCCGTCTTGCGCGAAGGCGCCCTGACCCTCAGCCGCCAGATGGCCGCCGAGGAAGCCGCTGTGCAAAACGTGATCAACAAACTGTTGCTGGAAGAGGTCAGGGCCTGGCGGCAGGCCCACAAGGCCGCGCTGGTTCTGGCCCGACAGAACGCCCTGGATGCCGACGACACCCTGGACATCACGGCCAGCGTGCTCGCGGCCATGGACGCCCGCAAGCCCGCCTTCCCGGCGCTGCCCGTGGTCTCGGTCAAACTGCCGCCCAACGCGGAGCAAAAAGCCGCCCCGGCGCCCGCCCAGAAGGACAAAACCCCGGCCCGCGCTGCGGACAGGAAAAAGAGGTAGCCATGAGCAAAGAGAAAAAGCAAACCGCCACCGCCGACGCGGCGGCAAGCCAACAGATCCGCGTGGCCCTGAACAGCGCGCAGCTTGTCACGTCCTACGCCAATGTTTTTCAGACCCGCTGCACCGCCGAGGAAGTGATCCTCTGCTGCGGCCTGAGCCTGCCCGAAAGCCTGAACGGCCCGGACGGCAACGCGGAAAACGGCCTGGCCGTGGATCTGGATCGGCGCATTGTCATGAGCCCGTCCTCGGCCCGGCGCCTGCTGCTGGCCCTGGATCGCACGCTCAGGGAACATGCCGCCCGTTTCGGCACAGACAGCCCGCAAGAGTGAAACGGCCGCACAGGCAAGACTGACGTATCTGAAGAGGAGGGCGTTTTGCGCATGCAATCAGCAAAACGCTCTCCATAGCAAGCGCAATACGTTTGCTGGCTCAGCAAGATATTGCGATCCTCTTGTTACTCCCCTCCTTTTTTGCGCAGGCACGATAGTATGACCACGCTCGGCTCACGCATCAAAATGGTTCGCGGCAAGGAGTCACAGGAAAAATTCGCCGCCAGGCTCGAGATCAGCAAGGGCACTCTGGGCTTTTATGAGCGGGACGAAAATCTGCCCAAATCCGACGTTATTCTTAAAATCTGCGCCCTTACCGGCGCTTCGCTGGATTGGCTGCTGACCGGCGCGGAATCCGCCACCCGCGAAACGGCGCACGACCTCGCCCCCTGCCCGACCCCTGCCAGGCAGGCGAAACAGAGCGCCGCCGCGCCGCAAGAGAGCCGGGAATGCTCCTGCCCGCAGTGCGCGGAGCTGAAAAAACGCCTGACGACCCTTGAAGAGGAACGGCGGGATCTGTACGCTGAAAACAGAAACTTGTGGAAAAAGCTCTGCTCGCTGCTGGAAGAGAGCGCCCGCCCGCGCGAGCGGCCGCCCTTGCCGCTCTATGATGGCGAGAGCAAATCCAGGCGCAGGCGGACTTTTCTTGTGCCGTGAAGCGCCGGAGTAAAAGCAATATGCTCGAGAGCTCAGCGGGGCGCGCACCTTGCGCACGGAGCCGCTCCGCGCCCTCGCCGCCCGACGGCATCGCTTCCTCGGCGGGCGGCCTTTCCTGAGGCCCGCGTCCTTGCCCTTCCTTGGGGGCGCGGGCCTCCTCCGCTTGCGCTGCCCGGCGCAGATCCGCCTGGCGACTTACTTTCGCCGGGGTCGGGAAGCGCACCTTTTGCCCGTGGCTTGCCAGCGCCCCCGGCGCTCTGCGGATTTTTCATGTAATAATCTGATGTTCCTCCAGCCCCATGCCCCTGAGAAACATTCGCACGGTTTCCGGGATCTGCTACCCGGTCGGTATCTCGTGCTCGTTCCAGATCAGCAACCAATGGCAAACAGGCATCCTGCTCCTTACGGATTCTTCAGCGAGCGAGATCATCTCGGCTCGTTGACCTTTTCTTGTTGCCGCAATGAAATTCAGTGCTGTTGACCAGACGCATTTGTTCCTGCCATTCTCATCTTTTTCGGAAAGCACATAGTCCACTATGCCGCCAATCATGGAGCGTTTTGCTTTGGTCAGATTGGTGCGCTTACATTGCTTGAGTATCATGTCCGTGCCCAAGCCTGTCGATTGCTTCCTGAATTATTTTCAGTGCCCGGCTCATTTCCCCCCACACCGCTGACTGATGCGCCTCGCTTGCCAAGGCAAAATTGTGCTTGAGCAGCCCCCAGGCCGCCGCAGTTCCCGGATGGTCTGCTCGTCCGTTCTGGCAATGATGGGCCTGCCGCCGAAGAACAGCCGCCGCATGTACTCGGAAACAGAGATTCCGGCGGTCGCGGCCTGCCGGGTGATTCTTGCGTCTTCTTCAGCGGTGAGCCTGAGCCTCCGCCGTCGCTGAAATCTGATTGTCGCCTTCCGCTTTTCCGTCTGCCTTTCCCGCCTTTTTGAGAGCGTGAGAAGCGAAGCGCCGAACGCTCTGCCGGAGTCCAGAGGGCGGCAGCCCTTTGGCAGGATGGGGTTGTGTGTAGCACAACTTCCATCCTGCCACGGCGACCCCGTATCGTGGAGTGGTAGATTTATGCAAAATTTTATCTTTACTGCCGATTGGCTATGATCTTCCCAAAGGAGGCAAAAAACATGGCTTCAAACGCAACAATACGCATGGAACAGCTCACGGAGGCGAAGAAACTGTTCATGAATTTGCCAAAGAAAAAAGACGGAAAAACCAGACCGGACGCAGCCAAATTTCTGGAAAAAGCTTTCAGGAACGCTCTCAAAAAAGGCTACAGCCCAAAAGAACTGAGTCAGCTGCTCAAGAATGAGAACATCATCATTCCCGCATATCTTATTCAGAAATTTTTCTCTGAAACTGCGGACAGCGCGGACGTTGCTCCTGCACAAAAAAAGGAAATTCCCCCGCAAAAACCACCGACTCCGGCAAGAACTTCGTTCATCGTGCCGGATTTGCCGGATAAGAAGTTGTGAACATAAACGCGTCGATTTTTTATGTGGGCGAAAGCAAAGGCGGCGTGGGGAAAAGCAAGGTATCTTTCGCCCAGATCGACTCCCTGCCTGATGACGGAAAAAAGGCGCTTTTGCTGGAAAGCGACAACCTCAAATCCTGCGGAATGGTCGGCGGCGGCGCGAAAAAATCCTGCCGATCCTCAAAAAACAAACGGGGAAAAGGCGGCAAAACAAACAAGAATTATTGGGTGTTGAGTGGGACTTTTATAAAACATAAACAGTTAGCACAGATAAAAGAGCGCCCCTGTCCGAGACGGAACCTCTGGAACCGGGCGGGGGCGTGTCTTGCTTTTTATCCCGTCTATCGTACTTTTCCGCGTAACATATCCAGATAGTCGGCGTACTCCTGAACCATGCGTCGCCGTTCCGGCAAGTACTCCGCGTAGTTGTACGCGGCGCGGACGCCGTTGCGCTCGCAGTGGGCAAGCTGGCGCTCTATCCAGTCTGTGTTATAGCCAAGCTCGTTCAGGAGGGTGGACGCCATTGACCGGAAGCCGTGAAAGGTATGGTCGCCGGTGGCGCAGCCGAGTTGCCGCAGGACGCGCAACGGGCCTCCTCTGTACATGGGGCCGTCGTTTCCCGCCCTGTTGCCAGGAAAGACAAAGCGTCCATCGCCGCTTTTCTCATGCAGCTCATGGAAAATCGTCAGGGCCTGACGTGAGAGCGGCACGACATGGATTTGCTTCATCTTCATCCGTTCCGCCGGAATGCGCCATTCCGCCGCCTCAAGGTTGATTTCCTCCCATTCCGCGCGGATCAGTTCATTGGCACGGACGAACACCAACGGCGCAAGACGCAGGGCGCGGGAGATGAAAAAGTTCCCCTCATAGGCGTAGATTTTGCGCAACAGTTCGCCCACGGCGGCGGGTTCGGTGATGGCCGCATGGTGGCCGTTGACCGTGGGCGCGAGCGCGCCGCGCAAATCGGCGGCAATGTCATGTTCCGCCCTGCCGGTGACAACGGCGTAACGAAAAATCCGTCCGGCATCACGCAGCGCCTTGTGGGCGATGGTCAGCGCGCCCCGTTCTTCCACCCGCCGGAGAACGTCCAGCAGTTCCCTTGGGGTAATAGCGTTGACGGGACGTTTGCCAATGTGGGGGAAGAGGTTTTCCTCCAGAATGCGAATGACAGTTTTTCGGTATGCGGGGATCCACTTCGGCGAATACCTGGTATGCCATTCCCGCGCCACGTCCTCGAAAGAGTTGCGGGCCGCTTCCGCCGCCGCTTCTCTGGCCTGGCGTCGGGCCTCGCTGGGATCGATATGTTCCCGCAGCAGCTTTTTGGCGTCTTCCCGTTTGTCCCGCGCTTCGCGCAGGCTCACGGACGGATACGGGCCAAGGGAAAGGAGCTTCTGCTTGCCCGCGAAGCGGTACGCCAACCGCCACGATTTTTTGCCCGTGGGCGTGACGTAGAGAAACAGCCCCCCGCCGTCCGAGTGCTTCTGAATCTTGCCGTTGGCTATGACATGCCGTATGAATGTGTCGGTCAGTTTCATCCGGCCACCTCCAGAGTGGTGTTTTTGGTACGGCTGGACTGACTGCTACCAACATATTTCTGAAAAAACCTTTTTATACAAGGTAGTACAAAAAATATGCCGCTAGCTGAGAGGGGAACCCCGCTCAGTTTCCCAAGGTCGGGGGCAGCACTGCCCGACCTTGGGAAACGCCGTCATTGACAGCCCAGACCTGCCAAAAGACTACCAACGTGTCTACCAACAGTTTTTGTGGATGCAGGTGGATTTTTGTGGATGGGATAAGGCAAAGATGCCTGGTTAACACATTGAAATTACATGCTAAACAGACATATTTGGACTTTCTGAAACAAGTTGGGCAACTTCAATCAAAAAATGCTCTAAAGCCCGTTCAGGGCCGGAGCCGAAAGATGCCTGATTTTGGCGCGCGCGTCGGCTTTCACTCCCCAGCGCCGCAAAAGGTCCAGAGCCGCATGCGCGGCCGCTTCAAAGCATCGGGCCACCTGGGGCGAAAAAGGCGCGCCCAGGGTCATGGCAGCGGGCTGCACGCCCAAAAGGGCGCAGCACCGCGGCTGCGTGCCGCGCAGCGCGGCATAGCCCATGACTTCAGAAAAGCTGTTCTGGTGCGGGCCCAGCTTGCGCGCGGTGATATGGGCAGGCACCCCCTCCCGCAGCACCAGCTCGCCGGGCGCAAGGCCGAAGTCCACGGCATCCAGCACCAGCAGCCTGTCGGCCTCCTCCACGAAGGCCAGCAGGGTCTGCCCCTGAGTGCCGCCGTCCACCACGCGGACGCCGGGAGAAAAGTTCCACCCCGCGTACAGCCTTTGCGCCAGGCGCACGCCAAAGCCCTCATCCCCGTAAAGAATGTTGCCGAGTCCCAGGACGATCACGCGTTCCATGTCTCTTCCTTTGAGGGTCACGCGGCCGGGCCGCGCGGCAAAGCCTGAGAGCGGCCGGGCCGCAAGGCTGACCTTAGTCTTTGCGCCGCTCTCTGTACCCGCTGAACATGGTGGAGGCCAGGGTGGTCTTGCCCATGATCTCTTCCCGGATCACCATGTAGATATGCACGATCACAAAGGTGATCAAAAGCAGCATGCCCAGCCTGTGCAGGCTGCGCAGCTCCTGATCGTTGCCTCCGATCCAGTACATGAAATCAAGCACAAGGAGAAAGGGTTTGAAGAATGGCGACGCGGAAGCCTGAGCGTACATGCCCAGGCCGCTGAGCATGATGAGCAGCATGAAGATCATGCCCACGGCCATCCCGGCTTGCGCCAGGGGGTTATGCCCCACATACGCGCGCGGCTCCCTGTCCAGAAAGAGATACCAGCGGATCTCGCTCCACAGGCCCTCCCACCAGGATTTTCTCCAGACCGGCAGGATGATCAGCTCCCGCGAATATCTGTTGCCGATCAGCGCGTACAGATAACGCAGTACCGTGGCGATGATCAGGATGAAGCCCGCGATGAAATGAGCCATGCGGGTGTACCCCATGTAAAAGGTGTCACAGGGCTGTCCGGTGACGGAAAGCCAGGGTTTGCCGATGATATAGCCTGTGACGATCAGCACGCTGACGCAGATTGCCATGCTCCAGTGCCAAAGGCGGATGGGCAATTGGTAGACATACACTGATTTGCCCACAGGCATGAGCACGTTGTCGCAATATTCGGTCATGATATTTCTCCACAGCGCGGGACAGGCGGCACGCCGTCTGTTTGCGCCTCAACTCCACGCCGCGCCGGCGCGGCGGCAAGGTTTCAAAAGCCGCGATCCACGCGCACGGTCAGCAGGTCCGAACCGTCGGGCCCGATGATATGCGTGGCGCAGGCCAGGCAGGGGTCAAAACTGTGAATGGTGCGCAGAATTTCCAGAGGTTGATCGGGGATGGCCATCTGCGTGCCCATCAGAGCGGCCTCATACGCGCCCAACTGGCCGTTGGGGCCGCGCGGCGCGGCATTCCAGGTGGTGGGCACCACGCATTGGTAACGCTCGATCTTTCTGTTCCTGATCACCACCCAGTGGCCCAACGCGCCGCGCGGGGCCTCGGTGAAGCCCACGCCGCGCACTTCTTTTTCGGGCCAGGTGTCCGGTTCCCATTTTCGGGTAAAGGCCGTAGCCCGGTTGCCGTTTTTGAGATTGACCAGCAGCCGGTCGTAAAAATAGCGGAGCCGGTCGGCAGCCCAGGTCGTTTCCAGGCAGCGGGCCGCAATGCGTCCGAGGGTGGACTGGAGAGCGCTGAGCGGCACGTTGAGCCGGCCGCAGAATTCATCCACAGCGCCTCTGATCTCGTCATTGCCCCTGGCGTAGCCCACCAGGGTGCGCGCCAGCGGGCCCACTTCCATCTGACTGCCGTGCCAGAGCGGCGTTTTAATCCAGGAATAGCGGTCCCGGGCGTCCAGTTGCTGGATATTGGTGGGCGTGCCCTTGATGTTGGGCCCCGGCGCATACCGCGGATCCGTGATGCCCTCGAAGGGGTGCAGACCCACTTTGCCTTCAGGGTATACATACCAGGCGTGCGTGACGCTTTCCTGGATTTCGTCGGGATCACGCAGATTGACGGGCAGAACCTCGTCAAAATTGCCGTTGATGATTGCGCCGCGCGGCATCAGCAGGCTTTTGTCCGAAAAGTCGTTGGCAATGTCCGGGATGCCGCCGTAGGCCAGCACCGAGAGTTTGGAAAGGCCGCCGCCGACGCCCAGCCAATCGGGATAAAAGCCGGCCAGGGCCATGACGTCGGGAATGACCACCTGGCGCGAGAAAACGCGGCAGCGATCAATAAGCTGGGAGACCAGCTCCAGACGCTCCATATTGATCACGTCGGCCCCGCCCTGTCCGTCCAGGGTCAGCGAACAGGGCACGCCGCCCACCAGCCAGTTGGGGTGGGGGTTTTTGCCGCCGAAAACAGTGTGGATCTTTACCACGTCCTTCTGAAAATCCAAGGCTTCCAGATAATGCGCCAGGAACATGAGATTGGCTTCCGGCGGCAGTTTGTAGGCCGGATGCCCCCAGTAGCCGTTGGCGAAAATGCCGAGCTGGCCGGATTCAATGACCCGCAGCAGGCGGTTTTGCACCTCCTTGAAATAGCCCGGAGAGGAATTGGGCCAGGGCGAGATTTTGCGGGCCAGGGCCGAAGCCTGGGCCGGATCGCCCCTGGCGGCCGAGATCACGTCGATCCAGTCCAGGCCGCTCAGATGATAAAAATGCACCAGATGATCGTGATACATCAGGCACAATTGCATCAGATTGCGGATGATGTTGGCATTGTCCGGCACTTTGATGCCCAGGGCGTCTTCCACGGCATAGACCGAGGCCAGGGCGTGCGTGCCGGTGCACACGCCGCAGATGCGCTCGGTAAATGCCCAGGCGTCGCGCGGATCGCGGCCTTTGAGAATGATCTCAATGCCGCGAAAGAGCGTGCCGCTGGACAGGGCGTTGGTGATTACATTCTCCTCGTTGAGGTTCACCTCGCAGCGCAAATGTCCCTCGATGCGCGTAATCGGGTCCACCACAACGCGGCGGCCCGCGTCAATGACGGTATAGCCTTGAGTGCTGTATTCGTAGGGCATGGATGCATTCCTCAGCGCTTGGAATCGTTACGGGTTGTGGAGGAGCCCTCGGCAAGGGGGGAAGGGGCGCCGGGGGCGGCCGTCTCCCTTTTGACGACCGGGATGCCATGCTCGCAGGGATCGTGAACGTCGCCGTTGCCCGGAGGCGTCGCCTTTGCTTCAGGACAACGGGCGTGGCGGATCATGCTGGCCACGCCGTGCGCGGCCACGCCAGCGGCCACGGCCGCCACTGCGGCCACGCCCACGGTTTCGGCCGTGGCATTGGCGCCGAAATGCGGGATGGTGGTGATGCGATCATAAAAGGAGCCCTGATCCCAGAAATGTTGTTCCGCGCAGCCGATACAGCCGTGCCCGGACGCAATGGGAAAGGAAACGCCGTCGTTCCAGCGCGTGGCCGGGCAGGCGTTGTAGGTGGTGGGGCCCTTGCAGCCCATTTTGTAGAGACACAGCCCCTGGCGCGCGCCTTCGTCGTCCCAGGATTCCACATACTCGCCGGCGTCAAAGTGGGCGCGGCGGTAACACTGGTCGTGCACGCGCTTGCCGTAAAAGGCCAGAGGCCGGCCTTGGGCGTCCAGCTCCGGCAGGCGATCGAACGTCACGATATAGGCGACGATGGCGCTCATCACCTCCGGAATGGGCGGGCAGCCGGGCGCCTTGAGCTGGGGCTTGTTGGGAAAGAGCTTGTGCAGGGGCGTGGCGTCCGTGGGATTGGGATGGGCCGCCTGCACGCAGCCCCACGAGGCGCAGTTGCCCCAGGCCACCAGAGCGCGGGCATGCTCCACGCCGCGGGTCAATTTCTCCAAAAAGGGCTTGCCGCCGTCAATACAGTACATACCGCCCGCGCCCAGGGGCGCGTTGCCTTCCAGGGCGAGAATATACCGGCCCTTGTAACGGCTCACGGCCTCATTGAAGGCGTCCTCGGCCTGCTCTCCGGCCGCGGCCATGATCAGATCCACGCAGTCCAGGGCGATCATCGAAAGGATGATGTCCGTGGCCAGCGGATGAGCCGTGCGCAGAAAGGACTCCGTGCAGCAGGAGCAGGTCAGGCCGCTCAGCCAGATCACCGGCAGGCGCGGCCTGGTGGAAAGAGCCTGAGCGATGGCTGTTTCCGCGCCCGGCCCAAGCCCCAGGGAGACGGCCGTAAGCGCGCAGAACTTCAGAAAATCACGGCGGCTGAAGCCGCGGCTGCGCAAAACTTCAGCGGTTGTTTCCAGATGTGACATATCTTACCTCAATGAGTAACAGCTCTAGAGCATTTTTTGATTGAAAATGGATATGTTCAATCAAAAAATGCTCCAGTATGATCGCCGCGGGCGTTGAGCCACGTCCTGAAGGCGTGCATTTCTCTGGCCTGGGACACACTGATCTCCTGTGCGAGCTTGAGCAGAGCCTCATGCTGGAAGTGAACCAGCACCGGCACGGTCATAATCACGGCCATGCCGTGATGCGGCAGCATCTGTTGCACAAACTGCACGTTGGGATCCTGGGCAGTGTACCTGTGCATCATGGCCTGCATTTCCCGATGCATCTGATCATAGGCCTTTTGATCAAGGCCGCCCACGTCTTTGAGCCAGCCTTTCATTTCTTCTATTTCGCTCTTCTGGGCTTTGATGATTTCTCTGGCCCAAGCCGCCACCTGCGGATCCTGCCGGTTTTCGGGCGTGCGCAGCAGTGCTTCGGACATGGCCACAGCCCCTTCGTGGTGCGCGATCATGCCGGAAAGAAAAGCCTGCCCGGAATAGGCGGGGTCGCTGTCGTGCATGTCGTGAGCTTGCATGGGCGGCTCTGCCGCCTGTGCCGGCAGAGCCAGAAGCAAGAAAGCGAGAAAAAGATATATGTGACGCATACGTTCTCCATTTTCGTAACAAATGAGAGGAAGTATCGGCCGTACCCTGTGCAGCGGCCGATGTTCCGAAACTGCAAGAGATCTTCCTGCGTTTTTCAAGGTCTTTCCCCGGAGTCAGGTCGTCATAAAAAACAGCGCACAAGCAGATGTAGTGAAGAAACAGAAGCCATAGATACGGCCACAAGGCGGATGCCCTCTGCATACTGGCCGAATTTATGCGCACTGAACGAAGTTTGTAGAGTTTGAATCCGGACATTTTATCGTACTCAGGGAAGTGCTTGCATAAACTGCGTACCTGGAAAAATGTTCTTGCCCTTCACAACGTCAGATACTCTGTTGTCAGGCGTTGTTGCGCAGTATACGACTGGAGGCGCGTTCTTGTCGATAGTTTAATACATATAAAAAAATTTATATAACGCGTAGAGTATTTTGCCTGTAAAATACTCTCCAGCCGGCCGGCGCGGCGACATTGCTGACAGAAAAAAACGGAGAGCGCAGGGCATAAAAAAAAGGGGGGCATATTGCCCCCCCTTTTGCAGGTAGTGCTTGTATCGCGCTTATTCTTCGTCGCCTTCCCACTTGATAAAGCCGGGATTGACGTTGGCCATGGCGTTGACGATCAATTCCACCAGGCCGCCGTACGCGAAGCTGTTTTTGGAATACAGGTCGTTGTGCTCCAGCATCTCGCGGATCTGGCCCTTGCAGTTGGAGCAGGGGGCGCAGATGTATTTTTTGGTCTCAGGGCCAAGGCAGTCCTTGAAGGCCTCGCCGATCTGCCACATCTTTTTGCGGCCCGAAATGTTGCCGCGCCATTCATCAATGTTGTTGCGGGTCATGATCGCGAAGCCCGATCCGCCGCCGCAGCAGTAGTTGTCCACGCCGTGGCAGGGCATTTCGCGGAACTTGGGCGCGATCTTGTGCAGGATCTCGCGCTGCGGCTTCACAATGCCCATCAGGCGCACAGCGTTGCACGGGTCGTGCAGGGTCACGGGAAAGTCATTGCGCGAGGGATCCAGCTTGAGCCTGCCGGACATCACGATGTCGCGCAGCGTCACATAGCAGGACTCGCGCGGCACCTGGTACTCAAAGGGGATCACGCGATCCGCGATGACAGTCAGGGCCTTGTGGGCATGCCCGCACTCGCCGATGACGATCTTTTTGACGCCCAGCTCCTTGGCGGCCATCATGTGCTGCAAGGCGATGCGCGCTGTCTGGGCGTCGTCGTAGAACACGCCGTAGTTCACGCCGTCATAGGCCACGGCCTTGCTGGAGAGCGTCCAGGAGAGACCGGCCTCCTGGAAAATCAGCGAGAAAGCGGCGATATTTTCGGGCCAGGCCATGATTTCGCCGGCATTGTGCAGCAGCATGATATCCGCGCCCTGCACGTCAAAGGGCGTATGGATGCCCACGCCGGTGATCTCCGTATAGTCCTCGTCGATGAACTCCACATTTTCCTTGACCACTTCCGGGGTCATGCCGGTGGAGGAACCGACCTTCATCTGATTGATGGTGCCCTTTTCGTGCAGTTCGCGGGGATAGATGCCCAATTCCTGGCTGAACAGCTTGCGGATTTCACGGGCGATCAGACCGTTGTCCACGCCGATGGGGCAGGTCTGGGCGCAACGGCGGCAGAGATTGCAGCGGTAGGCCAGTTCGCCCAGACGGGCCACTGTTTTCCAGTTCAGGCCCATGTCGCCGTAGCGCCATTTGGCAAGGGGCTCTTTTTTCACATACTGCTTGTAGATGCGCCGGAAGATTTCCGAGCGGAAATTGGGCCTGTACATTTCGTGCCCGCCCGACATTTCATAGAGATGGCAGGCCTCGGAACAGGAGTTGCACTGCGCGCAATAATCCATGCTGGTCTCCAGCATGGGCAGGAAAGTCCAGTTGTTTTCCTTGGAAAAGAGCTTGCGCATGCCGGTGAGGAACTTGTTGACCAGCTCTTCCTCTTCCTGCGGCGTCTTGGGCTTGGGAATGTTCAGCACGCAGACGTCGTCCAGGATGCAGGCCGTATTTTCCTTCTGCTCGTCCGTGAAGGGCCTCCAGGGCATGGGGCGCACGTCCAGGGAGAGCTTGGGCAGGTCATTGAGATCAATGCTGACCATCTGCCCCTCGGCAGTGGAAACATCGGTCAAGTGCAGATTGTCTTTCATGGTTGGGACTCCCTAGTCTTCTTTCTTGGGTGCTGCGGGATTGGTGGTGGCCACATCCACCCAGGTCTTGGGCTTGCCGTCGCCGGCGATGTGGTCGGCGGACCAGGTCACGTTATATTTGAGCGCATCGGCGATTTTCTGCTTGTTCTTGTCGCTGTAGTTGGTGGGTTCGTCGCCCCAGCGAATGTCATGATAGGTGAAATACTTCATGAAAAGATGCCCCATGTGGGTCATGGGGATCCAGACCAGCAGGAAAAAGCCCACCAGCAGCTGCAACGCGAAGAGCGTGCTGGTCTGGGGCGCGAAGTTGAAGGTAATCAGGTTGCAGATAAAGGTGCGCGCCAGCTCGAAATACGAGGGGTTCACGGCCCAGGCCGCCAGGCCCAGAATGCCGAAGAGCACAAAGACCAGCAGGTTGAAGTAATGTTCGGGCGTGGTGTATTTTCTCAGGCCCTCGTCGTTCATGCGGCGCAAGACCAGCGCGGTGCCGCCGCCGATGAAGCAGAGCGTGCCGACCAGGCTCACGGCGTTAATCACGTTGCCCACAAAGATCATGAAGCCGCCGTGAGGATCGAGGCCGCAGAGCTGGGCAATGGCCGAGAGAAGTACGATGATCGTGCCGCCCATGAGCAGGTACATGCCCACATGGAAAGGATAGGTGCGGATCCAGAGCCTGGGATTGTGCTCAAGGGTGGCGTGCAGCGCGAGCACTTCGATGAGCAGGGCCTTGAGGTCGCCCCAGTGCGAGACATGGCGGGGCTTTGTCCACCAGTCTTTTTCTTCCATGAAGCTGCCGCCGTACGAGGTTTTCTCGCTGCCCTCATGAGGCACGGGGTACAGCTCCCAGCGCGCATGCAGAGGACTGGCCGCCAGATAGGATTTGATTTTTGTGTAGGCCAGGCAAATGAAGCCGACTACCGCCAAGTAGCCCAAGATGTAAAACAAAATGGTCATGCGTTTTCTCCCGTAAGTCAAGATGCCGCTGCATCATGGGTTTGCCGGAGCGCCGGCCCCAAGCCGTCGCCGCCGCAACAAGCCCGGCATACGCCTGCTTGCCTTTCAACCTCTCCCCAATGGCGCACGCACCCGCCGCTTTGTACCCGTGCTATCAGGAATTGGTTACAAAAGCGGGAAAGTCAAGGTGTGTGCCAAGTCACCTTTGATAACGAAAATTCACAAAAATGCAAAGATCTTGCTGTGATTGTAAGGAAGTGCGGCAATCGTGACTGAAATAATTTTATTTAAATAAATCCACTGGATTATCGGAGAAAAAGATTCCGTAAATTTTTTTTGGGGCTGGAGCGAAAAAAAATTTTTCTGTCAGGGGAGGGGGGGGCAGAAGAGAGCGTTTTGCTCATGGAAGTAGCGAAACGCTCTCACTGAAAGTTTCTCAGAATCCGATCCAACGGAAGGAATCACCCGCAACAAGCCCCGGACGGCAGCCGTCCGGGGCTTGTTGCGGGTGAGAGCGTCGCGCTACTGGTTGAGATCCACCAGCACGGGATTTTCTTCCAGATCCTCCAGGAACTTGTCGGGCCGCTCTTTCTGATCCGGCACTTCGATGTCGCCGTGTACATATTCGCGGTAGCCTGTACCCGCCGGAATCAGGCGACCGACAATGACGTTTTCCTTGAGGCCGCGCAAATAATCCATCTTGCCCTTGAGCGAAGCTTCAGTAAGCACCTTGGTGGTTTCCTGGAAGGAAGCCGCGGAGATGAAGGAGGAGGTGGTCAGCGAAGCCTGGGTGATGCCCAGCACCAGCGGCTCGGCCGTAGCCGGCGCGCGGCCGTCGGCAATGGCCTTCTGGTTTTCGGCCTTGAACTCGCTTTTGTCCACCTGTTCGCCCTCCAAAAAGCTGGTGCCCCCGGAGTCGAGAATCGTCACTTTCTTGAGCATCTGGCGCACGATCACTTCGATGTGCTTGTCGTCAATGCCCACGCCCTGGAAGCGGTACACTTCCTGTATTTCATCCACCAGATAGCGGGCCAGGTATTTCTCGCCCCTGGTGCGCAGGATGTCATGCAGTTCGGGATAGCCTTCGGTGAGGGGATCGCCTGCCTCCACAAAGTCGCCGTCCGCGGCGGTGATGTGTTTGCCCTTGGGCACGAGGTATTCCTTGGCCTCGCCGATTTCCGGCGTGACCACCAGCTTGCGCTTGCCCTTGGACTCGCCCGCATAGGTGACAGTGCCCGCGATTTCGGAAACCACAGCCATATCCTTGGGCTTGCGCACTTCAAAAAGCTCGGCCACGCGCGGCAGGCCGCCCACGATATCCTTGGTCTTGGAAGTTTCGCGGGGCTTGCGGGCGATAATATCGCCTGCCTGGATGCTCTCGCCGTCCTTGACCATGATGATCGAACCCACGGGCAGGCTGTAAACAGCCGCGGCCGTGCCGTGAACGCGCTTCTTGACATTGCCGTTTTCGTCGCAGACGGAAATCGAGGGCCGGAAGTTGGTGGTGCGGTACTCCATGATGGTCAGCGAAGCCTGGCGGGTGACGTCGTCCACCTTTTCCTGCACGGTCTTGCCGTCAATGATGTCGGTGAAACGGATCACGCCCTCTTCTTCCGCCACAAAGGGCTCGTTGAAGGGATCCCATTCGGCCAGCACCACGCCCTTGGCGACTTCCTGGCCGTCATGGACCAGCAGGCGCGCGCCGTTGGGCAGGATGTATTTCTCCCGTTCGCGGCCCTGCGCATCCACGATGGTCAGCTGGCCGCTCTTGCCGAGCACCAGTTCCGCGCCGTCGCGGTTGGTCACGGCCCGCACGCGGTTCAGAATCACCCGGCCCGCGTTCTGGGCCTCGAACTTGTTCTTTTCAATGGTGCTGGAGGCCGTGCCGCCGATGTGGAAGGTGCGCATGGTCAACTGCGTGCCCGGCTCGCCGATGGACTGGGCAGCGATGATGCCCACGGTCTCGCCGGTGTTCACCAGATGGCCGCGCGCCAGATCCCGGCCATAGCAGAGCGCGCAGATGCCGCGCTCCGATTGGCAGGTCAGGGGCGAGCGCACGGTCACTGAGGCAATGCCCTTGTCGCTGATCAGCCTGGCTTCAGTTTCCGTGATCATGGTATTCTCAGGGAGCAGGATTTTTTCCGGCTCGTCCGGGTCATACACAGGGTAGAGCAGCACGCGCCCGACGATCCGCTCGGCCAGCGGCGTCTTGATATCCCCGCCTTCCTTGAGGTGGCTCAGCTCAATGCCGTCCACCGTGCCGCAGTCGTGCTCGGAAACAATCACGTCCTGGACCACGTCCACCAGGCGGCGGGTCAGGTAGCCGGAGTTGGCCGTTTTCAGGGCCGTATCCGCAAGGCCCTTGCGCGCGCCGTGCGTGGAGGTGAAGTACTGCAACACCGAAAGCCCTTCCCGGAAGGAAGAGGTGATCGGCGTTTCAATGATTTCGCCCGATGGTTTGGCCATCAGACCGCGCATGCCCGCAAGCTGGCGCATCTGATCCTGATTGCCGCGCGCGCCGGAGTTGGACATCATGAAGATCGGGTTGAAGCTCTGGTTTTTCTCCTGCTTGCCGGTCTTCGGATCCGTGAGCACGTCATAGGAGATCTCTTTGGTCATTTCCGTGGAAACGTCCTGCGTGGCCTTGGTCCAGACATCCACCACCTTGTTGTATTTCTCGGTACGGGTGATGATGCCGTCCCGGTACTGGTGCTCAATGTCGTCCACTTCAGCCTGCGAGGCTTCCAGGATGCTTTTTTTGGCGGCGGGGATGGTGAGATCCTTGACGCCGATGGTCACGCCCGCGCGGGTGGCGAATTCGTAGCCCATGTCCTTGAGCTTGTCGCAGAGAATGACCGTGGCCTTGATGCCGCACTGGCGGTAGGCCGCGCCCACCAGCCGGGCGATATTTTTCTTGGTCAGGACGCAGTTGACCAGTTCAAAGGAAAGTTCCGGGGGCAGAATGTCGCTGACCAGCACGCGGCCGGGCGTGGTCTGGACGGGCTCCCCGCCCTCGTGCATACGCACCTTGATCCGGGCATGCAGGGAGACCTGATCCGCGTCATAGGCCGCCTCCACTTCCCAGGGCGCGCAGAAGGTCATGCCCTCGCCCTTTTCAAAGCTGCGCTCCACGGTCATGTAGTAGAGGCCCAGCACAATGTCCTGCGAAGGCACGATGACCGGGCCGCCGTTGGCCGGGGAAAGAATGTTGTTGGTGCTCATCATCAGCACGCGGCATTCGATCTGGGCTTCCACGGAAAGCGGAATGTGCACGGCCATCTGGTCGCCGTCAAAGTCCGCGTTGTAGGCCGAGCAGACCAGCGGATGCAGGCGGATGGCCTTGCCTTCCACCAGCAGAGGCTCAAAGGCCTGGATGCCCAGACGGTGCAGGGTCGGCGCGCGGTTGAGCAGAATGGGGTATTCGCGCACCACTTCCGAAAGGATGTCCCAGACCACCAGTTCCTCGCGCTCCACCATCTTTTTGGCGCTCTTGATGGTGGAGGCATGGCCGCGTTTTTCCAGCTCCGAGTAAATGAAGGGCTTGAAGAGCTCCAGAGCCATCTTTTTGGGCAGGCCGCACTGATGCAGCTTCAGGTACGGGCCCACGGTGATCACCGAACGGCCCGAGTAGTCCACGCGTTTGCCCAGCAGATTCTGGCGGAAGCGGCCCTGCTTGCCCTTGATCATGTCGGAGAGGGATTTCAACGGGCGGCCGTTGGTTCCGGCAATGGCCCGGCCGCGGCGGCCGTTATCAAAGAGCGCGTCCACGGCTTCCTGAAGCATGCGCTTTTCATTGCGGATGATGATTTCCGGCGCGCCCAGCTCCATGAGCCGCTTGAGGCGGTTGTTGCGGTTGATCACCCGGCGGTAGAGGTCGTTGAGATCCGAGGTGGCGAAACGGCCGCCGTCCAGGGGGACCAGAGGACGCAGCTCCGGCGGGATGACCGGAATCACTTCCATAATCATCCATTCGGGCTTGTTCTGGGACTCCAGAAAAGCTTCCACGATTTTCAGGCGCTTGGTCAGCTTTTTCTTCTTGGTCTGGCTCTTGGTGCCCTCGCTTTCCTCGCGCAGCTCCACGCGCAGCTTTTCCAGATCCAGCTCTTCCAGCAGGCTGCGCACGGCTTCGGCGCCCATGCCCACAGTGAGCACATCGTCGCTGCCGTAATGGTCCAGAATCTGCAGATACTGATCCTCGGAAATGACCTGGCGCTTCTGCAAGTTGGTCTGGCCCGGATCCAGAACAATATAGGAGTCGAAGTAGAGCACCTTTTCCAGATCAGCCATGGTCATATCCAACAGCGTGCCGATCTTGGAAGGCAGGGTCTTCAGAAACCAGATATGGGCCACGGGCGCGGCCAGCTCAATGTGCCCCATGCGCTCGCGCCGCACTTTGGAGGCTATGACTTCCACGCCGCACTTTTCGCAGACAATGCCGCGGTGCTTCATGCGCTTGTACTTGCCGCAGTTGCATTCGTAGTCCTTGACCGGGCCGAAGATCTTGGCGCAGAACAGGCCGTCCCGTTCCGGCTTGAAGGTGCGGTAGTTGATGGTTTCCGGTTTTTTCACTTCGCCGTACGACCATTCGCGAATGGCCTCCGGCGAGGCGATGGAAATCTGGATGGCTTTCAGATTGCGGATGTTGGTCACATTGGCCGACGTGCCGCGAGCGGTGAAAAGATCGTCCAGGCTCATATATGTCTACCTTGCTTTGTAAAAGCTCGTTTGGAATCGTTACAGCAATCCGTGCGCGGGCCGCGGCGGGCGTTTATTCCGCCTCGTCGTCGCGTTCGCGCATATAGCCCACGCGCTTGGGTTTTTTCTTGCCTTCTTCCTGGTGCAGGGTCACGTTGAGCCCGAGGCTCATCAGTTCCTTGACCAGGACGTTGAAGGATTCGGGCAGGCCGGCTTCCAGGAAGTTGTCGCCCTTGACGATTTTTTCATACATTTTTACGCGCCCGGTCACGTCGTCGGACTTGACCGTCAGGAATTCCTGGAGCAGGTAGGCCGCGCCATACGCCTCCAGGGCCCAGACTTCCATTTCGCCCAAACGCTGCCCGCCGAACTGGGCCTTGCCGCCCAAAGGCTGCTGGGTGACCAGGGAGTAGGGGCCCGTGGAACGGGCATGGATTTTCTCGTCCACCAGGTGATGCAGCTTGAGGATGTACATGACGCCCGTAGTGACCCTGTTTTTAAAGGGTACGCCGGTACGGCCGTCATAAAGCGTGGTCTTGCCGTCGTTGGCAAGCCCGGCCTTGTCCATCCAGCCCCAGATTTCCTCTTCCGTGGCGCCGTCAAAGACCGGGGTCTTGGTGACGATGCCGTTGCGCAGTTTTTTGACCGAGGCGACAAATTCCTCGTCGTCCATTTCGTCAATCAGGGCGCTGATTTCTTCGGAGGCGAAAACCTCCTTGGCTTCTTTGCGCGCCACCTGGAGGGCCGCGCCGGAATCCACCAGCTCGGCCAGTTGGCGGCCCAGTTCTTTGGCGCCCCAGCCCAGATGGGTTTCCATGATCTGGCCGATGTTCATGCGCGAAGGCACGCCCAGGGGGTTGAGCACAATATCCACGGGCCGCCCGTCGGCAAAGAAGGGCATGTCCTCTTCCGGCAGGATGCAGGAGACCACGCCCTTGTTGCCGTGGCGGCCGGCCATTTTGTCGCCCACCGAGAGTTTGCGCTTGATGGCGATATGCACTTTGACCATCTTGATCACGCCCGGGGGCAGATCGTCACCTTCGGTGACTTTTTCGCGCTTGGCGTCATAAATGGCTTTGAGGTAGTCCACCTCGTGATCGTAGGTCTTGAGCAGATCGGTCACGGTGTCGTTGACTTCCTTGCTCTTGAACAGTCCGGCCAGCTTCTTGACGGGCAGAGCATTGAGTTGTTCCTCGGTAAGAGCCGCGCCGGCTTCCACCAGCATTTCGCCCTTTTTCTTTCCCGGCACGGAGGTCGCCGTCTGCTTGCCCAGCACATGCGGAGCCAGCAGAACACGGGTGCGATCCGTCAGGGCGCGCATGTGATCGGCTTCCTTCTGATCCAGCACGGCCGTGTCGTGGGCCTCAATGGCCAGAGTGCGCTCGTCCTTCTCGCCGGAGCGGCGGTTGAAGACCTTCACGTCGATGATCGTGCCTTCCACTCCCGGCGGCACCTTGAGGGAGGTGTTTTTCACATCCCGGGCCTTTTCGCCGAAAATGGCGCGCAAAAGCTTTTCTTCCGGGGTGAGCTGCGTCTCGCCCTTGGGCGTGATTTTGCCGACCAGAATATCGTCGGGCTTGACCGCCGCGCCGATGCGGATGATCCCGCTGTCGTCCAGGTTGCGCAGCATATCCTCGCTGACGTTGGGAATATCGCGAGTGATTTCCTCGGGCCCCAGCTTGGTGTCGCGGGCAACCACCTCGAATTCTTCAATATGGATGGAGGTGAAGACGTCCTCTTTGACCGTGCGCTCGGAAATCAGGATGGAGTCTTCATAGTTGTAGCCGCACCAGGGCATGAAGGCCACCACCAGGTTTTTGCCCAGCGCAAGCTGCCCTTCGTCGATGCCCGGGCCGTCGGCGAGAATCTGGCCTTTTTTGATGATCTGACCCGGATAGCACGTCGGTTTCTGGCCGAAGCAGGAATTCTGGTTGGACTTGTGGAACTTGAGCAGATCATAGGCGCGCACGCCGCCCTGCGCTTTGTACAAATCGCCTTCATAGGCCACCACAATGCGATCCGCATCCACATAGGCCACTTTGCCGTCGGCCGGCGCCACGATGCAGGCCCCGGAATCGCGGGCCACGTCCACTTCCATGCCCGTGCCCACCAAGGGCTTTTCCGAGCGCAGCAGCGGCACGGCCTGACGCTGCATGTTGGAACCCATCAGGGCGCGGTTGGCGTCGTCATGTTCCAGAAAGGGAATCAGGGCCGCGGAAATGGAAACCATCTGACTGGGCGAAATGTCCATGAGAGTCACTTCGTCGCGGTGGCGCATTTCCACTTCGCCCCTGACGCGCACGGTGACGAATTCGTCCAGCAGATTGCCTTCGGCGTCAATGCGGGCGTTGGCCTGGGCCACCACCTGATCGCCCTCGCGCGAGGCGTCCAGATGCACGACCTCGTTGGTCAGCCTGCCGCTGCGCACCACCCGGTAGGGGGTTTCGATGAAGCCGTAGTCATTGACCTTGGCAAAGGTGGTCAGGGAGACGATCAGGCCGATGTTCGGGCCTTCGGGCGTCTCAATGGGGCAAATGCGGCCGTAGTGCGAGGTATGCACGTCGCGCACTTCAAAACCCGCGCGCTCGCGCGTCAGACCGCCGGGGCCCAGAGCGGAGAGACGACGCTTATGGGTGACCTCGGAGAGCGAGTTGGTCTGATCCATGAATTGCGAGAGCTGGGAGGTGCCGAAGAATTCCTTGAGCACCGCGGCCACCGGCTTGGGGTTGATCAGATCGTGGGGCATGAGCGTGGAGATTTCCTGAAGGCTCATGCGCTCCTTGATGGCACGCTCCATGCGCACCAGGCCGATGCGGTACTGATTTTCCACCAGCTCGCCCACCAGACGCACGCGGCGGTTGCCCAAATGGTCGATATCGTCGGCCGGGCCGTGGCTGTCCTTGAGCTGGACCAGCACCTTGATGGCCGTGAGAATGTCCTTGTCGGTCAGCGTGCGCAGATCCGCGGGCTCGTCCAGTTCCAGACGCTGATTGAGCTTGTAGCGGCCCACCGGCGAAAGGTCGTAGTAATCGGCATTGCGGAAGAGATTGTCAAAGAAGCTGGCCGCAATCTCAGCCGTGGGCGGCGAGGACGGGCGCAGACGGCGATAGATTTCTTCCTGGGCTTTTTGCTGATCCGGAATGCGATCCAGCACCAGCGTATCGCGAATGGAAGAAGAGGTGTCCGTGCCTTTGGTGTGCAACACGGAAATTCGCTCAATACCGGCTTCGCGCATACGCTCCAGGAGGCCGGGCGTGAGTTCGTCGGCAGCTTCGGCCAGTACTTCGCCGCTCTTGGGAGCCACGGCGTCCTCGGCCAGAAACATGCCGTCCAGCAGATCCGGGCGCACCTCAATGGCCTCAATGCCAGCTTCGCAGATCAGCCGCCAGCTCCGTTTGGTGATGGGCTTGCCCGCTTTGACGAGCACAGTGCCGTCAGGGCCGGCGATGTCCGCATAGGCGTTATCCTTGCGGTAAAGCTCCTTGCGGACTTCCCAGAACAACCTGCCCTGGTCGCCCAGGCGGTAGTGTTCCCGGCTGTAAAAATAGTCGAGGATTTGCTCCTTGCTCATGCCCATGGCCTTGAACAGAATGGTGGCGGGCATTTTGCGGCGGCGGTCAATGCGCACATAAAGGATGTCTTTGTGGTCGAAATCAAAGTCCAGCCAGGATCCGCGCATGGGTATCACCCGGCAGGAGTAGAGCACCTTGCGGCTGGTGTGCGTCTTGCCGCCGTCGTGTTCAAAGATAATGCCGGGCGAGCGCTGCAACTGATTGACAATGACCCGCTCGGTGCCGTTGATGATGAAGGTGCCTTTCTCGGTCATCAGGGGCAGGGTGCCGAAATAGATGTCCTGCTCCTTGATGTCGCGGATGGTGCGGTTGCCCGACGCTTCGTCGGCGTCATACACCACCAGCCGCACCTTGATCCGCATGGGCGCCTCATACGTCAGGCCCTTGGAGATGCACTCGGCCTGATCATACTTGGGCTCGCCTATCTCGTAACTGACAAATTCGAGGCTGGCGGTCTTGTTAAAGTCCTCAATGGGAAAAACTGTGTGGAAAACTCCTTCCAGGCCCTCGTCGGGTCTGCGGTCGGCTTCGGGGACGCCTTCCTGGAGGAACTTCTGATATGAGTCTATCTGCAGGTTCAGCAGATGGGGGATGGGGAGGGAGATCTTGATCTTGCCGAACTGTTTGGTGAGCTGGCCCATGGGTACCTCAAGATAGGTAGCGGTTGCGCCCCGCCTGCAGAACAGGGGGGCCTGTTGCCGCCGACCGCAGGCTGGCGCCGCGGCCGTGTCGGACCCGCCGTACTCCGCGCGCTGGCGGGAGGCGGAGCCGCAACCGGCGGCTGATGAGGCAGCCTGCCGGCGGGCAGGAAATTGCTGTCAATGCGTCTGCAAGCAACGTGCGTCAGTGCCGGAGGAGATGCCGATGACGCGCTGTATTCAGTCCGCGGCAAAAGTGCCGCGCCGTCTGATCCTCCAGGTAGAAAAGTCTCTTGCGCAGGCCATGCGCATGTTCCAGACAGAATTTTTTCAAAAGCAATATGCGCTGCTGTCTGCGGGCTGAGCGTCGATCAACGCTTGGACCGCAGCAAAGGCGACAAAAACCCATTCCCTGTCTGGGAAACAGGGCCTGGGTCTTGCTGTCAGCCTTAAAAAAATATGCGTATACAGTGGGTTATAAAAGCCAGAAAGGAAACCTCCCGTGCTGTTAATTGAACAAAAATAGATACTCAGAAAAAATTATTTTGGCAAGTGTTTTTTGCAGGAAAATTCAGAGCCCTTCAGTCGGGGCGAGCAAGCAATACAATGGAAATAAGCTTATACGCGCATACATGATTATACAGTATTGCAAAAATTGCAACCGCGCATAGCTGCGCTCATCTTGAATATTTCCCAAACCCTTTTGCAGAGTAAAGTCAGGCATGCCAGCAGTTGATGGAGCATAGCCATTGGCCATCTTTCAAAAGCGCCATATATATTTCTTCAGTAAAAAGTTACCATACATACGCATGTCCCATTTTTACCTGATCGTCGTGCGCAGGGCAAGCGCAATGAATTTCGACACTTCTCAAGCGCACAGGGCGCGCCAAGCACGGCGTATGTTTGTGCATCCAGAAAGTTAGAGCGTTTTGCGAATGAAAGTAGCGAAATGCTTGAGAGCAGTTCCCCTTTGAAACTGCTCCAAAGAAAAGAAGGCGGAGTCTTCTGACTCCGCCTTCAAAAAAAAGCAGGAAGGCTTTGTGCGGACACAAAGCCTCGCGGCTGACAATCTACTTGATTTCCACAGTGGCGCCGGCTTCGGTAAGCTGCTTTTTGGCTTCTTCGGCTTCTTCCTTGGAAACGCCTTCCTTCAGGGTGGAGGGAGCGCCGTCAACCTTTTCCTTGGCTTCTTTGAGGCCAAGGCTGGTCAGAGCGCGCACGACCTTGATAACGCCGATCTTGTTGGCGCCGGTTTCCTTGAGGATGACGTCAAACTCGGTCTTTTCCTCAGCGGCGGCGGCATCGCCGCCGGCGGCCGGAGCCGCCATCACCATGGCCGCGGCAGGCGCGGCTGCGGAAACGCCGAATTTGTCTTCCAGTTCCTTGATGAATTCGGAAAGTTCCAAAACAGTCATGTTGGAGATAAACTCAACAACGTCTTCTTTGGTCACGGCCATGATACTCTCCTGATCTTCGGCTTTTGAAAGTTCTGTTGCAAAATGCCTTTCAGCTTATGCAGCGGCTTTTTCCTTCTGCTCCTCAATGCCTTTCAGAGCATAGAGCAAGCCACGCAGCATATTGGCAAACAGCGACACAAAGTTGGTGGGCACGGCGTTCATGGTGCCAAGCAAATGGCCGAGCAACTGCTCCCTGCCGGGCAGTTTGGCCAGAGCTTCCACCTGGGCGGAGGTCATTTCCTTCCCTTCCAGGCTGGCGCAGCGAAGCGTAAACAGCTTGCTTTGCTTGGCAAAATCGTTGAGCGCCTTGGCCACCGCCACAGGGTCGTCGAACCCAAGGGCCACGCCGCAATTCTCATGGAACTTGTCCTTGAGCGCGTCATGCGTGCCGCCGGTCAGAGCAATACGAGCCAGGGTGTTCTTGACGACATGATACTCGCCGCCTGCATTGCGCAGGCTCACCCGCAGGTTCGTCAGCTCTTCCACCGTCATACCCTTGAAGTCCGTCAACACCGCAAAGGAAGCCTGGTCGGCCTTGGCCTTTATGGCTTCAATAATCGCGGCTTTTTCAGACCTGTTCACGTGATACCTCTCACGTTCGGGGTTGCCAGGTGGAATGCCGAGCCAAAGAAGAAGCGTCTGGGCAGGTGATTAAGGGCCAAAGCCCGCCTGCCGTCTTCGACTCGAATTCCGTTTCCTCAGACATCCGGCCTGAGACTGCAATTCAGGCCGGTATAAAAAGCCGAGTTTCAGCTTTTTGTCATGATTGGGAAAAGCGGGATTTTTTTCTTGCGGCACGGAGGAGGATTTTTTGCGCAGTGTACAAAAAGATACCCGACTGGAGCAAAAAACTCGTCTGACGCAGCCACAAGGAAAAAAACGCTTTGCTTAGCCCTCAAGAAATTTCTTCACGAGCGGCATATCAATCTTGAAACCCGGGCCCATGGTGGTGGAAACCGCCATGGACTGCATGTACGCGCCCTTGGCCGCCGAAGGCTTAAGCCGATTGACGGTATCCAGCAACGCCTTGAGGTTGCCCAGAATTTTTTCGGGACCAAAGGAAACTTTGCCCAAGGGGGCATGCAACACGCCGGCTTTGTCGACCTTGAATTCCACGCGACCGGCTTTGAGTTCGCTCACGGCTTTGGCAACGTCAAAGGTGACGGAGCCGGTTTTGGCATTGGGCATCAGACCGCGCGGCCCCAGCAGGCGGCCGATCTGGCCGACCAAAGCCATGACGTCCGGAGTGGCGACTGCGGCGTCAAACTCAAGCCAGCCTTCCTTGACTTTGGCCACCAAATCTTCGGCGCCCACAATATCGGCGCCGGCCTCCCTGGCTTCAGCCTGTTTTTCGCCCTTACAGAACACGGCCACGCGCACTGTCTTGCCCAGGCCGTGCGGCAGGGTGACGGCGCCGCGCACCATCTGGTCTGAGTATTTGGGATCAACGCCCAGGCGGATAGCCACGTCCACGGTTTCATCAAATTTGGCAAAAGCCGCTCCGAGAGACTTGCTGACCGCATCTTCAACACTGAAGCGCTCTTGCAAGTTGTTGCCCTCAAGGGCCTTGCGAAAGTTTTTGCCATGTTTGGGCATGAGATATTCCTTGTCGTTTTGCATCTCCTGCCGCTTTCCGGCATGAGCGGAAAACAGCAGTACAATTGATTTCAACGAGTATGAGCAAAAAAAGCTTCGCTCATCAGCGGGAGCCGCCGCAAGCAGCAGTACGCCCTGGGCGGACTTGCGAAGCTTACTTTATATCAATGCCCATGCTGCGGGCCGTGCCGGCGATGGACTTGATTGCCGATTCCAGGCAAGCGGCATTCAGATCCGGCAATTTCAGCCTGGCGATCTCTTCCACCTGGGCCATGCTCAAGGTGCCCACCTTGTTGCGGTTGGGCTCGCCGGAACCCTTTTCCAGCTTGGCGGCCTTCATGATCAGCACCGAAGCCGGAGGCGTTTTGGTGATGAAAGTGAAGGAGCGGTCGGCAAAAACCGTGATGACAACGGGAATAATCATCCCTTTTTGATCCTGGGTTCTGGCATTGAACTCCTTGCAGAAGCCCATGATGTTCAGGCCGTGCTGGCCCAGGGCCGGGCCTACCGGCGGCGAGGGATTGGCCCCGCCCGCGGGAATCTGCAATTTGATTTTGGCAACTTCTTTTTTGGCCATCTGCGTTATCCTTCGTCGCTCTTTCGTGCGGCTTCCCGATATGTCACGACCGCCGCACGGGGCAAGTTAGCCTTTGGAAACCTGTACAAAATCCAGCTCCACCGGCGTCTGACGACCGAAGATGGAGACGGAGACGCGCAGCTTTCCCTTGTCATAGTTGACATCTTCCACCACGCCGTTGAATCCGCCGAAAGGCCCGTCAATGACGCGGACTTCGTCGCCCCGGTCGAAGTTGAACTTGGGTCGGGGAGTTTCCTGACGTGTTTCCATCAACGCCAAAATGCGCTCGGCGTCGCTGTCGCGCATGGGCGTGGGGCGATTCTTGCCGCCCACAAAACCGGTCACCTTGGGTATGGATTGCACCAAATGCCAGGATAAGTCGGTCATAATCATGCGCACCATCACATAGCCAGGGTAGAACTTGCGCGTTGTTGTGCGCCTTTCTCCACCCTTGGCAAGCTCGATGACCTTTTCGGTGGGTACCACCACCTCCTGGATAAGGCCCTGATCCTGCCCGGTGCGGCTCATCTCGTTGATGGTTTTTTGCACGCGCTGCTCAAAACCCGAATAGGTATGCACAATATACCAGCGAGATTTTTTGCCCAGCTCGGAATTTTCGTCAATAACGGGATCTTTCATAACAGCCTTCAGGACAGAACGGACTTGATCAAAGCCGACAAGCCAAGATCCACAAGCCAGAGAATAAACGCCATCACAGCCACAAAGCCCAATACCGCAAGCGTGGCTTTGCGCGTCTCTTTCAGCGTGGGCCAGGTGACCTTGCGCAGCTCGGCCTTGGAATCTTCCACATAGCGCGCAAAGCGCGTCACGGGATGCGCAAGGCGCGCAAATGGATTCAAGGTCTTCTCTGCCTTGGCGTCAGCGGCTTGAGCCTGTTTTTTTGCCATGATGATACCTAAAGATAAAAAATGGCAGGGCAGGAGGGATTCGAACCCCCAACTTGCGGTTTTGGAGACCGCCGCTCTAGCCGTTAGAGCTACTGCCCTGCGTGCCGTCCGGGGGGCTTGCGCCCCCCGCCGGAAAGTTTGCTACCTGGTTTCGCGATGCACTGTGTGCTTCTTGTCCCAGGGACAATATTTTTTGATTTCCAGCCGCCCGGTCGTATTCTTTTTGTTCTTCCGGGTGCTGTAATTACGCCGTTTGCACTCGGTGCAGGCCAGAATGATGTTGACTCTCATGGTTTACTCGATGATTTCGGTCACCACGCCGGAACCCACCGTGCGGCCGCCTTCGCGAATGGCGAAACGCAGGCCGTTTTCCATGGCGATGGGCGCGATGAGCTCGACGATGAACTGCGAGTTGTCGCCGGGCATAACCATTTCCACGCCCTCGGGCAGGTTGATCACGCCGGTGATGTCAGTGGTGCGGAAGTAGAACTGCGGACGATAGCCCGTGAAGAAGGGGGTGTGACGACCGCCTTCCTCCTTGGAGAGCACATAGACTTCGGCCTTGAACTTTTTGTGAGGCGTAATGGATTTGGGCGCAGCGAGCACCTGGCCGCGTTCCACTTCGTCACGCTTGGTGCCGCGCAGCAGCGCGCCGATATTGTCGCCGGCCTGGCCCTGATCCAGCAGTTTGCGGAACATTTCCACGCCCGTGCAGGTGGTCTTCTGCGTGGGCTTGATGCCCACGATTTCCACTTCGTCGCCCACCTTGAGCACCCCGCGTTCCACACGGCCGGTCACCACGGTGCCGCGCCCGGAGATGGAGAACACGTCTTCAATGGGCATCAGGAAGGGCTTGTCAATGTCGCGCTGCGGTTCGGGAATGAAGTCGTCGCACGCCTGAAGCAGGTCCAGAATGGGCTTGGCGTCGGCGGAGTCGGGGTCGTCGCTTTCCAGTGCCTTCAAAGCGGAGCCGCGGATCACGGGCACGTCGTCGCCGGGGAAGTCATAGGAAGAGAGCAGCTCGCGCACTTCCAGCTCCACCAGTTCCAGCAGTTCTTCGTCATCCACCAGATCGCACTTGTTCAGAAAGACGACGAGCTGCGGCACGCCCACCTGACGGGCCAGCAGAATATGCTCGCGGGTCTGCGGCATGGGGCCGTCAGTGGCGGCCACCACCAGGATGCCGCCGTCCATCTGGGCGGCGCCGGTGATCATATTCTTGATGTAGTCGGCGTGGCCGGGGCAGTCCACATGCGCGTAGTGGCGCTTTTCGGTCTCGTATTCCACATGGGCCGTGGCAATGGTGATGCCGCGTTCCTTTTCTTCGGGAGCCTTGTCGATTTCGTCATAGGAAACGAACTTGCCCGAACCCTTGAGGCCCGCAATCTTGGTGATGGCGGCGGTCAAAGTGGTTTTGCCGTGGTCGATGTGGCCGATAGTGCCGATGTTTACATGGGGCTTTTTGCGTTCATATTTTTCTTTGCCCATTGTACGTCTCCCTGGAAAAAAAGTTTTTGCGGTTTTACGTGCGCTGCGGCTTCAAGGCCTGATGCCCTTGGCAACGTCTGTTCCTCGCGTAACGGCTGAGGCAGGGCCAAGCCGCGAACGACCGTCGTCGCTGCCAGCATTCAATCCCTGGTCACCAGGGAACGTGCGTTGGCGGGAAGACTACTGAGGGGTTGGATTTTCGCAGGAATGGAGCGGGAAACGGGATTTGAACCCGCAACCCTCAGCTTGGAAGGCTGATGCTCTAGCCGTTGAGCTATTCCCGCACGCTACCGTAGTCACCCGACAGACTTCTGTCTCCTACAGCCAAGGCAGTTTGTAAAAACCAGCCACCGCCCGTCCGAAAATTCCTGAAGACGGTAAAGTGGTGGTGGAGGGGGGTGGATTTGAACCACCGAAGTCTTACGACGACAGATTTACAGTCTGTTCCCTTTGGCCACTCGGGAACCCCTCCACACGATGCCGCAAAGGCCTTGCCGGACGGCGCGCCTTTGGTCAGCTTTTAGTGGAGCTGGCGATGGGACTCGAACCCGCAACCTGCTGATTACAAATCAGCTGCTCTGCCAGTTGAGCTACGCCAGCGGCAAGATGCTCTCTTAGCTGCTTCCGGCGCTCTTGGCAAGAGAAAAATGCGTTTCAAGAATTTTTTTCACTGTTTTTTGCCCTTGCAGCCGCCCCCAGGATGCAGGGAAACAGGCTGAAACGCCTTGCCCGTGGTGACTCATTATTTTTTCCAGGCCAGGGTGCAGCGCTCCAGCCCGGCCAGATCGCGGCGCGTGGCCACATGCGCAAAAACCGTCGCCGCGGCCAGCAATCCGCGCACGGCTGTGCCTTGCCCTGCGCCGTGCTCCAGAAGCAGCAGACCTCCGACTTTAAGAGCGCGCGCGGCCTGGGCGACGGCCGCCTGCAGATGGGCAAGGCCGTGATCCGGAGAAAAAAGAGCCGTGTGCGGTTCAAAGCGCACGACCTCGTCCATGACCAGAGGCCGTTCGCATTCCGCAATATAGGGGGGGTTGCTGACCAGCAGATCACAGGAACAGGCCGCCAGCGGCGCCTGCCGCAGATCGGCCCGCAGACATGCCAGGCGCTGCGCGGCGTCCAGACGACGGGCATTGGCCTGGGCCACGGCAAGGGCTTCGGCGTTGATCTCGAGCAGCAGGCCGCGCCAGGCGGGCCGCTCCAGCGCGAGCGTCACGCCGATGCAGCCGGAGCCCGCGCCCAGATCCGCAAAATACAGCGGCGTCTGGGCAGGCAGCAGCTCCAGCGCGGTTTCGACAAGCAACTCTGTTTCAGGGCGGGGGATCAAGGTGGCGGGCGTGACCAGAAAATCCCGGCTGAAAAATTCCTTGCGGCCGAGAATCCGGGCCAGAGGCTCGCCTGTGGCCCGGCGGGCCGTGAGCGCGTCCAGCCTGTCCATTGCGGCAGGGTCCAGCTCGCGCTCAGCTTCCAGAATGCAGTGCAGGCGATCCAGGCCCAGCACATGAGCGGCGAGCAGTTGCGCGCAAAGGCGGGGGCTGTCCACCCCCGCCTTTGTCAATCGCGCTGTGGCGTTCCGTTCATAGTCCCGCAGGCGCACGCCGTCAGGCTCCGGCTTCGGCTGCATTTTTGCGGCGGCTTGCTGCCGTCCTGGCCGGACGGGCAGCCACTGCGGCAGTTTCCTCGCTTGTGGCGGCGTTTTTTTTCGCCTTCCGACTTTTCGTGCCGCCGGCGCTGCCGCTTTCAAAGACCAAAGGCAGCAGCTCGTCATACTGATGCACAGGATGCACCGTGATCCGTTTGAGCAGCTCCCTGGGCACATCTTCCAGATCTTTCACGTTCTGTTGCGGGATGATCACATGCTTGAGGCCCCGCGCCACGCCGGCCAGGATCTTTTCCTTGATGCCGCCCACGGGCAAGACCCGTCCCTGAAGCGTTATTTCGCCGGTCATGCAGAGGTCGGCCCGCACCCTGCGCTTGCTGAGGGCCGAAATCAGGGCCGTGGTCAGGGTTACGCCCGCCGATGGGCCGTCTTTGGGCGTGGCGCCGGCAGGCACATGCACATGAATGTCCTGCTTGTTCACAAAGGACGGGTCCACGCCCAGCGCGTCGGCGCGGCTGCGGATGTAGCTCAGGGCCGCCTGGGCGCTTTCTTTCATGACATCGCCCAGCTGGCCGGTGAGGGTCAGGCCGCCCTTGCCCTTCATCACGCTGGCCTCCACGGTCAGCACTTCGCCTCCGGCCGGGGTCCAGGCAAGGCCCAAAGCCATGCCGGGCATCAGCCGCTTTTCTTTTTCATCTTCCACAAAGCGGGGCGCGCCGAGAAGTTTTTCCACATCCCTGGGCTCCACCTTAAAGGGGCCTTTTTTGCCCTCGGCCTTGCGGCGGGCCAGCTTGCGGCAGATGGACGACAATTCGCGCTCCAGATTGCGCAGGCCCGCTTCGCGCGTATATTCCCTGATCACTTTTTCAAGCGCCGCGTCACTGAGCGCGAGGTCGTTTTCGGCAAGGCCGTTTTCCGCAATCTTTTTGGGCAGCAGGTGCTTGCGGGCGATTTCCACCTTTTCCTGCAGGGTGTAGCCGGGCAGGGAAATGACCTCCATGCGGTCGCGCAAAGGCGCGGGAATGGTTTCCAGGTGGTTGGCCGTGCAGATGAACATGACCCTGGACAAGTCAAAAGGCACATTCAGATAATGATCGCTGAAGGTGTGGTTTTGCTCCGGATCAAGAACCTCCAGCAGCGCGGAGGAAGGATCGCCGCGAAAGTCCATGCCCAGCTTGTCCACTTCGTCCAGCACGATAACCGGATTGCGCGTGCCGGCCTGCTTGATGGCCTGGATAATCCGCCCGGGCATGGAACCTATATATGTGCGCCGGTGGCCGCGGATTTCAGCCTCGTCGTGCATGCCGCCCAATGACAGCCGCTGGAATTTGCGGCCCAGGGCCCGCGCAATGGAGCGGCCCAGCGAGGTCTTGCCCACGCCGGGAGGGCCCGCAAAGCAGAGAATCGGCCCTTTGGACTGCGGGTTCAGCTTGCGCACGCTGAGAAATTCCAGGATGCGATCCTTGATTTTTTCCAAACCGCAGTGATCCTCGTCCAGAATTTTTTGGGCATGGGCAATGTCCAGGCGATCGCGCGAGAGCTTCTTCCAGGGCAGATCCACCAGCCAGTCCAGATAGGTGCGCACCACGTTGGCTTCCGAAGAATCGGCGTGCATGCCTGAGAGGCGGCGCAACTGCTTGTCCGCCTCTTTGCGGACGTCCTTGGGCAGGCCGGCCTTGTCCAGGGCTTTTTTCAACCCTTCCAGGTCATCCTCGCCCTCGCCTTCGCTCTCGCCCAGTTCCTGACGGATAGCCTTGAGCTGCTCGCGCAGGAAATAATCTTTTTGCGCCTTGTCCATGCCCTCGCGCGCGGAGCTCTGGATTTTGGCCTGCATCGTGGCCACCTCGACTTCCCGCTGGAGTTGGGCATTGACCAGACGCAGACGCTCCAGGGGATCCGCGGCTTCCAGAATGTGCTGGGCGTCCGCAATTTTCATGCGCATATTGGCCGCGATCAAATCCGCCAGCCGGCCGGGATCTTCCACGCCCTGCAAGACGGCCAGCACGTCCGGCGAAGAGAGCCCGCGCAGGGAGAGCACCTTTTCGCTCTGCTCGCGAGCCGCGCGCAACAGAGCCTCTGCCGTGGCGTCAACAACCGGCGTGGTTTCGGGCAGCGTTTCAATGCGCGCCTCAAGATAGGGCTCCACCTGGCGGTAGCCCGTGATCCGCGCGCGGTTGACGCCCTGCACCAGAATTTTGACCCGCGAATCCGGCATCTTGAGCATGCGCATGACCTGCACCACAGTGCCCACGTCGTACAGATCGGAGGGGCCGGGATCTTCCGTGCTTTCCTCTTTTTGCGCGCACACAAGCAGATGCCGACCGCTTTTCAATGCCGATTCCACCGCGTGCACGGATTTTTCGCGCCCGATGAACAACGGCAGAATCATATATGTAAAAATGACCACATCGCGCACGGGCAGCACGGGCAGCACGTCCGGAATGCCCTGAGCGGCGGTGTTGGCGCTGTTTTCGTTTTCCATCAGATCGCTCGCGGCGGCGCGCTGCTCCTTCTGCTCCTCGTTGCGGGCATCCGGTTCGGCGGCGCTGACTTCCTGTTCTTCAGCGCGAAGAACATGTTCTTTATCTTTGTTATCAACCATATATACTCCCTGACTGCCCCAAGAGCGTGCGTTTCAAAAGCACTATGCTCTAAAGAAGTTTGGATTGTGTTATGCTGTAGCAGTCTCCCTCGGTGACGACGACATGATCCAAAAAGCGCAGGCCCATGCGCGGCGCCAGCCGTTGCAATTCCGTGGTCAGCAGCATATCCGGCCTGGACGGCGCCGGGTTGCCGCCGGGGTGGTTATGCACAAGAATAATGCCGGCGGCCTTGTGCGCGAGCGCGGTTTCAAGCACATCCCTGGGCTGCACCGGCACTTCGCCGATGCCGCCGCGTTGCAGCCGCTCCCAGGCGATCAGGCCGTTGCGTTTGTCCACCAGGGCCACCCAGCATTCTTCATAAGGGCATCCGGCCAGGCGGGCTTTGGCCATCTGCGCCACTGCCTGCGGCGTGGCCAGGATCTCGCGTCGGCGTACCGCCGATGCGACATAGCGGGCACGCAGTTCGCGCAGCACCCGCCAGAGGCTCATAAGCCCGGGCCCGAAGCCCGGCGTCTGCAACAACTCGTCCGGCCGGGCGTCAAGCACGCCCCGGATGCTGCCGAAACGCTGCAGCAGTTCTTTGGCCAGAGGTTTGGTGTCTTTGCGAATAAGCCCGTAACCAAGGAAAAGTTCAAGCACTTCGTAATCTTCAACGGCCAGGGGTTCGCATTCAAGCCGCCGGCGCAGGCGGGCGCGGTGCCCGCTGTACGGGGAAGAACTGGAAGCAGGCTTCGCTGTCATAAGGTAAGCAGTCTTGAAACTTATGCAAGGGGTGAGAGCGTTCAGCTCATTTCATTGGCAAAACGCTCCGGGGGCTGTGCCCGTTGGCGACAAAGGAGCCGTACGGGCGCGGCAGCGTTTTTCGGCGCAGCGTTCTTCACACTGAAAAGGCAGTAGTATGTATGATGAGTCACCAGAGTACACGAGCGATGTTCCCCCTGCGCGACAAGCCTGACCGGCCCTGCGCCGCGTTGCGGCCGCGATCAGGCGCGCGGCTGCCCGGCAAACAAGCAGGTCAGGCGTGCGGCCAGAAATTCCAGGCTTTGCTCCGGCGTGCGGCGACCGCTTTTGACCTGCCATTCGGCATCCATAATGGCCGCCATGCTTTCCGCCAGGCCCCGCGGGCCGAGGCGCAGGGCCAACTGCCGCTTGAAGCCCGCTTCAGAGGGATGCAGGCGGACTTTCTCACCGGCCCGGGTTTGCCAGAGCAGACGCATTTCCCGAGCCAGCAGAGCCAGAAGAGAGAAGAGCAGGCTGTCATTGTCCCGACTGCGCGCCAGCTCCTTCCAGACCGCGGCAAGATTGCCCGCCTCCATATGGCGGATGCAGGCAAAGATGTTACATTCCGGACTCCAGGAACCTGTGGATGTCATGGCGGTGGTAATGGTTTTCAGGGCCGGGGCATTTCCGGCCGCCGTATCTTCCAAGCTACGGGCCCCGCCCGCGTTGCGCAGCAGCGTCAGTTTTTGCAGCTCGTTTTCAATGGCCAGGGCGTCCGGCGGCACGGCGGCGCAGAACTGTTCCAGGGCGTCCGGCTCAAAGCTCAGTTGCAAAGCCGCGGCGCGTTGCTGCACATGCCGCTTGATGCCGCGCTCCGTAAGCCCTTCATGACGCCAGATCCAGCCTTGCTTGTCGGCAAAGCCCATGCAGCGCAGTTTGGCAATATGGGCCGGTATTTTGGGCTGGCCTTTTTCCCAGTTCACTTCCAGGCAGAAAAAAGGCCAGCATTGCGTTGACGGGCGGCCCAGCGCCTGGGAAACATTTTTCCACACCGCCGCAGGCCAGAGCTGAGCCTGACGCACAACCAGCGCGCGCGCTGTGCCGAACAGGCCCGGCAGGGCGAGTTGTTCCCAGAAGCGCGGCGGCGGTTCCTCATCGCCCCAATACACATGGCGTTCCCACTGGCCGCTTGCCGGCGGAAAGGCGGCAAGCTGCTCTCTGAGATACGTTCGGAGCAACTGGCTGTCGGGACAGACCAAAAAAGTGAAACCTGGTTTGCTCTGGGGCATGCTTTGGCATCCGGCTTTGCACAGTTCGACGTTGCGCTGCGCAGCATTTCAAAGCGTTAGATCGTTTTGCTCATGAAATCAGCAAAACGATCTAATTCGCCACAATATTTACCAGTTTGCCCGGCACCACCACCACCTTGCGCACAGTCAGGCCGCTTGTGTGCCGCTGCACCGCGGGATCGCCAAGAGCGGCCTGCTCGCAGGCGATCCTGTCCGCTTCTGCCGCAATTTCCAGGGTGCCGCGCAGCTTGCCGTTGACCTGGAGAGCCACGGTGAGCATGTCCCGGGCCGTGGCCGCAGCATCCCATTGGGGCCAGGGCGCGTCGGCCAGGGGGCTTTTGTGGCCCAGGCGCTCCCACAATTCTTCGCAAAGATGCGGGGTGATGGGCGAGAGCAGGGTCAGCACCGTGGCCATGGCTGAGGAGAAGATCCGCCGCTCGGCCTCGCTGCGGCCCAATTTTTCGCGCGAAAGATACATGGCGTTGACCAGTTCCATGATCGCGGCAATGGCGGTATTGAACTGAAAACGCCCTGCCATGTCCTCGCCCGCCTTTTTTACGGTGAGATGCTCCTTGCGCCGCAGCTCGCGGGCAGCCGGGCTTTGGGCGTCGGCAGCCGCGGCTTCGCAGGCCTTGAGCGGCAAAAGGCGTTCCTCTTCCTCGTTGAAGAGACGCCAGACGCGGTTGAGAAAGCGCGAAGCCCCTTCAATGCCTGAATCCGACCAGTCGAAATCCCGTTCCGGGGGGGCCGCAAAAAGGCAGAACAGACGCACCGTATCCGCGCCGTACCTGGCAATCATCTCCGTGGGATCAACCACATTGCCCTTGGACTTGGACATTTTGCCGCCGTCCTTGAGCACCATGCCCTGAGTCAGCAGATTGGTGAAGGGCTCGGCCAGATCCTTGGGGAAAAAGCCCAGATCCCGCAGAACTTTCGTGAAGAAGCGGGAGTAGAGCAGATGCAGGATGGCGTGCTCCACGCCGCCGATATATTGATCTACGGGCAGCCAGTATCTGAGCGCCTCGGGCGTGAACGGGGCCGTGGCGTTGCGGGCGTCGGTGTAGCGCGCGAAATACCACGAGGACTCCACAAAAGTATCCAGAGTGTCTGTTTCACGCCTGGCCGGACCGCCGCAGCAGGGGCATACGCACTCCGCAAAAGAGGGTGTTTGGGGTAAGGGCGAACGGCCGTCGTCGCGGATTTTCACATCCAGGGGCAGGAGAACGGGCAGATTCTCTTCTTTTTCCGGGACAACGCCGCATTTTTCGCAGTAGATTACGGGGATGGGCGCGCCCCAGTAACGCTGGCGCGAGATATTCCAGTCCCGCAAACGAAACTGGGTGGTGGCTTTGCCTTTGCCCTGCTTTTCCAGGGCGGCGGCAACGGCGGCCTTGCCTTCCACATTGGGCAGCCCGTCAAAGTCTCCGGAATTGACCATGCGGCCTTCGCCGGTATAGGCCTCGCCCATGCTTTCCGGTTCAAGCTGTTGCCCCTGCGGATTGATCACCACCCGCACGGGCAGGCCGTATTTGCGGGCAAAGTCAAAGTCGCGCTGGTCATGCGCGGGCACGCCCATGACCGCGCCGGTGCCGTAGTCGGCCAGGACGAAGTTGCCGAGCCAGAGGGGCACGCGTTGCCCGCTGAAGGGATGCACGGCATACGCGCCGGTGAAGATGCCTTCTTTTTCCAGGGTGTCGGACTGACGATCCAGGCGGTCCATGTTCCGGATGCGCTCCACAAAGGCTCGCACCTCATCCGCCTTTTCGTAGCCCTGGATCAGCTTTTCCACCAGCTCATGCTCCGGGGCCAGGGTCATAAAGGTCACGCCGTAGAGCGTGTCCGGCCGGGTGGTGAAAACGTCGATGCCCTGCGCGCCCGCAACGGCCCTGTCCAGGCCGAAGGTAATGAGCGCGCCCGTGGACTTGCCGATCCAGTTGCGCTGCATGGCAAGTACGCGCTCCGGCCAGCCGCCGTCCAGACGGGCAAGATCTTCCAGCAATTCGTCGCCGTAGGCGGTGATACGCAAAAACCACTGGGTCAGATCCTTTTGCTCCACCCGGCTGTCGCAACGCCAGCACAGACCGTCAATGACCTGCTCGTTGGCCAGCACCGTATGGCAGGACGGGCACCAGTTCTGCGGCGCTTTTTTGCGATAGACCAGGCCTTTTTCCAGAAGGCGGAGAAAGAACATCTGCTCCCAGCGGTAGTACTCAGGGCGGCAGGTGGCAAGCTCGCGCGTCCAGTCGTAGGAATACCCCAGTCGCTTGAGCTGGGCGCGCATAGTGTCGATATTGGCGTAGGTCCATTGGGCAGGGTGGGTGTGATGCTTGATGGCCGCGTTCTCGGCGGGCAGGCCGAAAGCGTCCCAGCCCATGGGGTGCAGCACGTTGAAGCCCTGCATGCGCTTGCAGCGCGCCACCACGTCGCCGATGGAGTAGTTGCGCACATGGCCCATATGGATGTTGCCCGAAGGATACGGAAACATCTCAAGCACATAATACTTGGGCTTCTCGTTCTCATGCCGGACGGCGAAAGCGTTTTCGGCCTGCCAGCGGGCCTGCCATTTTTTTTCGACAGTCTGCGGATCGTAGCGTTCTTGGGTCATGTGCGGATCACCGGGTTGGCAGGTTAGGAGTGAGATTCGGGCTGTGCGTGCGCGGTATGCAATTCCCCGTTTTCCAGGGCTTTGGCCGCTGCGTCAAGAATGCCGTTGATAAAATTTTTGGCCTTGCCTTCGCCGAACTGGCGGCTCAGTTCCAGGGCTTCGTTGATGGCCACCTTGGGGGGCACATCCTGCCGGAAGAGCATTTCAAAGACCGCCAGACGCAAGAGGGTGAGTTCAATGCGGCCCATGCGATCCACGCGCCAGTGGTGGGAGAAGCGGCCGATGGCGGCGTCCAGTTCCGCGCTTTTGCTCCAGACGCCCTCCACAAGCTCCCAGGCAAAACCCGCGGGATCGGGAATGCCTGCTTCAGCCTCGGCGGCATTGTCGGGCGAGAGCCGGAAAGCCCTGCGCAGATCCTCGCGATTGGCCGCCGGGGTGAAGGAGAGCCCGTAGAGCACCTGGAAAGCGCGCTCGCGTTCGCCGCGGCGAGTGGCGTTTTTACCTTTGCTCATGAATTACAATTGCTCCAGCACGCGGATGGTTTCCAGCATGGCGGCGGCGGCTTCAACGCCCTTGTTGCCGGCTTTGGAGCCGGCCCGCTCTATGGCCTGCTCAATGTTGTCGCAGGTCAGAAGGCCGAAACCAATGGGCGTGCCTGAGGCCAGCATGGCCTGGGCAATGCCCTTGCTGGCTTCCGCGCAAACATAGTCAAAATGGGGCGTGCCGCCGCGGATCACCGCGCCCAGGGCCAGAATGCCGTCATACTTCTGCGAGGCGCCCAGTTTCTGGCAGATCAACGGGAGCTCAAAGGCGCCGGGAATACGCACCAGGGTGATGTCGGAAGCCTCAAGGCCGTGACGTTCAAGATAGTCCAGCGCGCCGCCCACCAGGCGGTCCACAATAAAATCATTGAAGCGCGTGGCAACAATGGCCACCTTGAGGCCTTTGGCGTCCAACTGGCCCGCAATGGTCGTAACAGTGCTCATGGCAACTCCTGCTGATGATGACGGCAAAGCGTTGTGTCGATCCTCGCACGACTAGAGCATTTTCACTTTGAAAATGCTCTGCTGACGCGAAAGCGGCAGCCGCCGCAACGCGGCGTACATTCAGGCGAAAACCGCGTTTTTCGCCTGAATGCCACCTTTGACTTTCATAAAAAGTCAAAGGTAATCTGCTCTAGATAAAGCCGGTTCGGAGCAAAAATTCCCTGCTGATTTGCGTATGTTTTTCCGCTGCCTTTGTCTGCCACGGGCCCAGCAGGCGGCGAACGTATTTTCCGATCAGGTCCGTTTCCATATTGACATGCACGCCGGGACGCCAGAGGCGCATGGTTGTGCGTTTCTGCGTATCCGGGATACTGTTGATTTCCAGAAAATCCGGACCGCAATCATTGACCGTAAGGCTGATTCCGTCAAGGGCCACCGAACCCTTGGGAATGACCTCCGAACCGTAGGCGGCCGGAAAAGCGAGACGGCAGCAGAGGGATTGCCCGGCGGGCCGCACTTCCAGCACGGTGGCCAGACAATCCACATGGCCGCTGACCAGGTGCCCGCCCAGGCGGTCGCCCACGGCAAGCGCGCGCTCCAGGTTGACCGCGTCCCCTCTGGCGAGTTTGCCCAATGTGGTGCGCGAAAGGGTTTCGGCCGAGGCATAGGCCGTAAAACTCTCCGGCCTGTGCATTTCCACGGAAAGGCAGGCTCCATTGACCGCAATGGATTCGCCGTCCGTCAGATTTTCAAGGGCAAAAAGCGGTTGAATGTCCAGGCGACATTCCGCGCCGCTTTTGCGCACGGCCACAATTGTGCCCTGGCCCTGGATGATGCCCGTGAACATGCCGCGCTCTCCCGGATCCTGTCAATCTCCGGCGGCCGGGGCCGCCGGGCGAAGAGTGATGTGGATGTCGCCGCCGCAAAGGCCCATGCTGCTTACGCGCAGACGCAGCGCTTCGCTCAGATCCAGGGGGGCGCGGCCGCTGAACAGAGGGTGCGCGTCATTGTCGCCCAGAATCATGGGGGAGAGGTGCAAGCGGAACTCATCCACAAAACCGGCTTCCAAAAGGGCGAGGCCGAGTTTGCCGCCGCCCTCGCAGAGTACATAAGGGCAGTTCAACTCCCGGCGCAGCGTCTGGAACATGCCGAGAAAATCCGGGCCGCCGCGCGGGGCGGGCCCCAGGGCCAGAACGCGCACGCCTTTTTGGCGCAAAGCCTGGGCTGTGGTGGAAGCCGCGGCTGCGGGCGAAGCCAGAAAGATGGTGTGGTCCGGCCGATCCTTGAGCAAATGAAAGTCCGCGTCAGGCATGGGCAGGCGCGACGTGAGCACGCAGGCCAGGGGCTGCGGGTCTGCCGCGGATGTGCTGCGGGCCGTGAGCCGGGGGTTGTCGGCCCTGAAAGTGCCGCCGCCCACCAGCACCGCGCCGCCGCACAGCCCTATGTCTGCCCGCAGCTTGTGCACCTCGCGGCGCGAATCCTCCGAGCTGATCCACTGGGACTGGCCTTTGCGCGTGGCAATGCGGCCATCCAGGGTTGCCGCCATCTTGAGGAGCACATAAGGACGATCCAGTCTCTGCCAGATCAGAAAATCCGCCAGCATGTCGCGGCATTCCTGCTCGCAGACATGCTCGATCACCTCCACCCCGGCCTGGCGCAGGCGCGCGGCGCCTCCCGCGGCCAGGGGATTGGGATCGGCAAGCCCCATGACCACCCGGCTGATGCCCGCATCCAGAATCGCCTGGGTGCAGGGAGGGGTTTTCCCCTGATGGTTGCAGGGCTCCAGGGTGACCACCAGCGTGCAGCCGCGCGGATCCACGCCCTGGGCGGCAGCGTCTTTCAGACATTCGATCTCGGCATGAGCCTTGCCGGCCGCATGGTGATACCCCCGGGCCAGAATACGACCGTCGCGCATCAGCACTGCGCCGACCGCGGGATTGGGATAGGTTTTCCAGCGCCCCAATTCTGCCAGGCGCAAGGCCTCACGCATGAACGGCGCAAAATCCGGCTCAGTCATGGCAGCCCTCTTCACATCCTGTCGCGGTTGCGCAGCCGGGCAAAGGCTGAAGCCTGCCGTCAGGCGTTTTTTCGGCCAGATCCCGGATAAGAGGCGGCGTGAAATTGAACTGTTCCACAAGCACCCCTGCTTCCTTGAGCATGGCTGCGGCCAGATCGTCCGGATAATCCTCGGTGTAGAAAATACGGCGGATGCCGCAGTTGATCAGCATTTTGCTGCAAAGCCCGCAGGGATGTGTGGTGCAGTAGAGCTCAGCGCCCTGAATATTGATGCCGTGCACTGCGGCCTGGATGATCACGTTTTGCTCGGCGTGCAGACCACGGCAGATTTCATGGCGCTGGCCGGAGGGGATGCCCAGTTGCTCGCGCAGGCAGCCCACTTCAAGGCAGTGCGGAACGCCGGCCGGAGCGCCGTTGTACCCTGTGGCCAGGATACGTTTGTCCTTGACGGCCACGGCACCCACCCTGCGGCGGGTGCATGTGGATCGCTCGCTCACCAGGTAGGTGATATTCATGAAATAGTCAGGCCAGGGCAGTCGTCGCATGGGGCACCTTCACGGAAGTTTACGGCAGTTTACACAGAGCCGGCCTAAAAGCCAAGCCACGGTGTTTTTCATCCCAGGGCCGATGCAATCTCAGGGCGTATGCCCTGCACAGGTTCCCGGCAGGCTCAGCGGCAAAAACAAATTTTTGCGATCTTTCAACGCCTTGCCCTGCATTGGGGGGCCTGCCGGCTTCGTCAAGCTGCGCTTTTTGCAAAAGGGGAAAACTCCTTAATGGAGCCGCAGTTTCTGGCAGCATGTACTACAGAAAACTTTGTTGAGAGCAGAACTCATTTCATAATTCTGGAAAAAGCCATGGATTTTGGATAGCATCAAAAAATGAGCAAAGCCGAATTGTTAGAGCGGTTTGCTGTTGAAAACGGCAACCGCTCTGGCGGCCGCGGGAGCGGACGCCCGCGCCGGCGGTAGCCGTTAGCAAGCTTTGCTTGCTTGCGCCAGCCGTTGGCGAGTCTGCGAGCCTTACGGATGGCGACAGCGGTTTCGTTGAATGTTTTTTGTGGTAACTCATTGCTGTCTCCATCCGTAGCTTCCTTCGTCGCAACGGCTGAAGCAATGAGCCTGAAAACCACGTTTTTCAGGCGCTTGTCCCGCTTGCGGGGAAATGACGGCAGCGCCGCTTTTGAAATTGAATAATTTCAAAAGCAAAATGCTCTAGAGCAGATTACCTTTGACTTTTTATAAAAGTCAAAGGTGGCATTCAGGCGAAAAACGCGGTTTTCGCCTGAATGTACGCCGTGTTGCGGCGGCTGCCGCTTTCTGGTCAGCAGAGCATTTTCAAAGTGAAAATGCTCTGGAGTATATTGCTTTTGCAACGCTCGCTCCGGCGCGTAACTGCGCAAGTAAATTTCGCCTGCGTCTGTCTCTGCGGAGCACGGCCGCCAACTGAGCGTAAAGGGGAGGGCCGGGGGGGCGAAATTTGGGCGGTGCGGGAAAAAAGGCAGACAAGTGCCGGGATTGCTCGATCATGCGTCCCCCTGGCAAGGCAACCGTGCCCGACGGAAGGGACGGCCGTTACGGGCGCATGCGTTTTTCGGCGTAAGCGCGTTCGGCCGCCTCAGCCACGTCGGCGGGCACAATGGTTTTGCCGATGGGGCAAAGAGCCAGACCGGCCAGCTTGACGTGCTGCCAGGCAAAAGGAATGCCGATGATCGTGATGGCGCAGAAAAACGCCCAGATCAGGTGCTGCAGAGCAATCCAGATTCCGGCCAGCAGCAGCCAGATCACATTGCCCACTGTGCCCCAGATGCCGGTGCCGATGTCGGGTTGGCCTGTGAGCACCTCGCGGGAAACGGGCATTTTGCCGAAAGGAAAGAAGGCGAACTGGCCGATGACAAAACAGGCCCGCCCCCAGGGGATGCCCACAATGGAGATGAAGCAGAGCAGCCCATAGAACCACCAGGCCAGACCCATCCAGATGCCGCCCAGTAAAAACCAGATGATGTTGCCGAGGCAACCCAGGGTATTGCGCATATAAGAACCGTCCTGGAACAGATTGGTTTTTGCTTTTAAATAGACCTACACACAAAGATGCCCGCCGCGCGCGTCAGCCGTTGGCGGCTGTGCCGCCTTACGGATGACGACAGCAGAGGAAATGTACTTGCGCCGTTACGCGCCGGAGCGAGCGTTTCAAAAGCAATATGCTCCAGGGGCATGGACAGCAGAGACGCGGCGGCAGGAGAGCTTTTGCCTTTGAAAATCCTCTAGAGTATTTTTGATTGAAAATATCCATTTTCAATCACTTCGCTGCCATCATTTCGCGTCCAGAACGCGGTCTGGACGCTCATTCGGCGCGGGCGCCAGCTAACGCTGTCGCCAGAGCGTTTAGCTAATTTCATTAGCAAAACGCTCTAAAAGGTAATGATCACCTGCTCGCCCGATCCGTCTTTGGCGCGCCGGGCAATTTCGCCGATGCGCCAGGCCCGCAGACTGAAGGCCTGAATGCGATTGACGGCTTCTTCGGCCTGCTCCGGGGGCAGCACAAGAATGTAACCTATGCCGCCGTTGAAGATCTGGAGGATTTCCGGCCAGGTGAGCTTGCCCGCGGTCTTGAGCCAATGGAACACAGGCGGCATCTGCCAACTGCCGAAATTGATCCGGGCTTCCACCTGTGCGGGCAGAACGCGCGGAATATTGTCGTAAAAGCCGCCGCCCGTGATGTGGGCCATGCCCTTGACGTTGAGATCGCGCAACAGGGAACGCACGGCTTCCACATAAATAATGGTGGGGGTCAAAAGGGTTTCGCGCACGCTGGCCCCGTCCGCGCCGGGAAAGGCGTCGTCAGGCTGAAGGCCGCTTTCGCCCAGGATTTTGCGCACCAGGGAATAGCCGTTGGAATGCAGACCTGAGGAAGCGATGCCAACGATCTCGTCGCCCACCTGGATGCCCGATCCGTCAATGAGCCGGGCATTGTCCACAATGCCCACGCAAAATCCGGCCAGATCATATTCGCCGGGCGCGTACATATCGGGCATTTCGGCGGTTTCGCCGCCCAGGAGCGCGCATCCGGCCTGGCGGCAACCCTCGGCAACGCCGCTGATCACGGTCTGCGCCGTGTCCACATCAAGTTTTCCCGTGGCAAAATAATCCAGGAAAAAGAGCGGATTCGCCCCTTGCACCAGAATATCGTTGACGCTCATGGCCACAAGATCCACGCCCACGCTGTCATGCTTGTCAAAGGCAAAGGCCAGCTTCAGTTTGGTGCCCACCCCGTCGGTGGAGGATACCAGCACAGGTTCGCGCATTCCGCTCAGATCGGGGCGGAACAAACCGCCGAAGCCCCCGATATCCGAAATGACGCCTCTGGTCTGCGTGCTTGCCACCAGATGCTTGATGCGCGCAACCAGATCGTTGCCCGCCTGAATGTTGACCCCGGCTTGGGTATAGGCTTTTGCGCGGTCGCTGGACATCCGTGCCCTCCTTGAATAGTTGAAGAATATTAGCAAATTTTCCGCCGAATCCCAAGCGACTTTTTTTCATGGACCGGCCCGGCTGCCGCTGGTATAGAGAAAAAAACAGTTATGGAATGACGATGATGCGCAAGTACACCCTTTTTTTTCTTGTGCTGCTTGCGGCCCTGGGTCTCTGCGGAGCGCACGTTGCCTCCGGCATGGGTTCGGATGCCGGCAAGAACACGGAAGCGGGCGCCGCGCACCGGCCAGAGCCGCTTTCCGGCGCTCTGCCGCCCGACGCCGCGCAGCCGCCTGTGCAGCCCCCGGACGTGCAGAGCCAGTATACTAACTCCAATGTATACAACAGCACCACCACGGTCTACACTACTGCCGGGGGCTATAGCGGTTTTGCGGGAACCTGGCGGGACCCGGAGAGCGGCGATATCATAACCTCGGTCATTGCGCCGCGCCCCCCGCAGCAGCCCGACTGGGACTCGCCGCTGATCGTGGCCCCGCAGGTGTATCCGGGCTGCAACAATCAGTCCAACCCTCCCGGCCCGCCGCCGCGCCCGCATCCCTATCCTCCCGGCCCGCCGCCGCGCCCTTATCCGGGGCCCGGCTCCGTGCCGCCCTGGCAGCAGCCCGGCTGGCAAAATCCCCGGCCGCCGCAAGGCCAGATGCCGCCGGGCTGGCGGCCTCCCGCCAACACACAGCCCTGGCCGCATGCGCCGGGTTGGCGGCCCCGGCCGCACAACGGCATTCCCCCGTCGGGCAATGGTGCGCCGGGCATGCCCGGGGCAAGGCGCTGACATGAAGGCCATGCTTTGGGATCCTTTGCCCGGCGCAGCGGTGCAATGCCGCCTTTGCGCGCATGCCTGCCGCTTGAAAAAAGGCGGCAAGGGGCTCTGCGGCGTGCGCGCCAATCTGAACGGCACGTTGATTTCCCTGGTGCGCGACGTGATCACCAGCGCTCAGCTTGACCCTGTGGAAAAAAAGCCGCTCTACCATTTTTTGCCGGGCAGCAAAACTTTTTCCGTAGGCAGCGCGGGTTGCAATTTCACCTGCCTTTTCTGCCAGAACCATGTCATTGCGCGCCTGCCAGGCAACGGCAGGGTGCCGGGCAGGCATGTGCGCCCAGAGGCTCTGGCGCAAGCCGCCGTGGAGAGCAGGGCGCGCAGCATTGCCTTCACCTATAATGAGCCGACGGTCTTCTTCGAGCTGATTCATGAGACCGCGGAACTCGCCCAGGCTGCGGGCATGCGCGCCATTCTGGTCAGCAACGGTTTTATGTCCAAAGACTGTCTCCTGCCCCTGCGTCGCCGGATTGCTGCGATCAATGTGGATCTGAAGTCCTTTCGCGATCAGTTCTACAAGGAATATTGCGGTGGCCGTCTCCAGCCGGTGCTGGACAATCTCAAAGCCGTCAAGTCCCTGGGCTGGTGGCTGGAAGTGACGACCCTGGTCATTCCGGGCATTAACGACAGCGCGGCCGAATTGGGCGAAATGGCCGCCTTTGTGCGCGATGAACTTGGGCCGGAGACGCCTTGGCATCTCTCGGCTTTTCACGGCGCACACCTCATGGCGGCGCATCCCGCCACGCCGCTCTCCCGCCTGGAGGAAGCCTGGCGCATCGGGCGCGAGGCGGGCCTCCACTTTGTTTACATGGGCAATGTGCGGAGCGCCGTGGGCGCGAATACCTTCTGCCCGTCCTGCGGCGCTCTGGTGATCGAGAGGCGCGGCTATGCCGTCCGCTTTTCGGGCGCGCCGGGCAAATGCCCCTCCTGCGGGGCTGAACTGCCGGGAGTCTGGAAATAATGCTTTTGATCTATACCGGCCACGGCAAGGGCAAAACCAGCGCGTGCGTAGGGCAGGCCGTGCGGGCTATGGGGCAGGGCTTGACCGTGGCGTTCGGGCAATTCATGAAGCGGGACGGCCAGGCCGGCGAGCAGCGCATGCTGGCGCAATGGCTGGGCGAGCGTTTTCTGGCCGGAGGCCAGGGCTTTTTGCGGCGCGAGGAGGAGCGCCCGGCCCACCGCGCGGCCGCGTTGCGCGTTCTGGCCTGGGCGCGCGAGCAGTTGGAAGCCGCGGACATGCTGATTCTGGACGAAGCGATCTACGCGCTTGGCGCGGGCATTCTTGAGCGGAAGGAAGTGGAAGGCCTGTTGGCCGAGGCGCGCGCGCAAAACCGGCATCTGGTGCTTTCGGGCCGCAACGCGCCGGACTGGCTCATCAGGGCCGCGGATTTGGTGACGGAGATGGGCGAGATCAAGCATCCCTGGCGCGCGGGCGTCAAAGCCGTGCGCGGCATAGAATTCTGAGGTTCGGATGCAGGCTTTATGCATTTATGTGGCCGGTTCCTTCAAGCACAAGCACGGCGTCCGCCTGTTGGGCCGCGAGTTGCGCGCGCAGGGCTGCCGCATGCTGGATTGGACGGAAAAAGCCGTGCCCCCGCCGGGCCTGAGCCCGGCCGAGCGCCGGATCTGGATGGATACGGACAGGGACGGCGGCCAGGTGTATGCTTTTTGCCGAGACGCCTGCCTGAATGCGGATATCGTCATTTATTACGGCGCATCCGGCCAGGATGCCGGGGTGGAAGTGGGCCTGGCCGCAGGGGCGGGCGTGCCGGTGCTGGGCATTCGCGGCCCCCTGGAGGGGCCGGGCCTGATGCTGCACGGGGCGGTCGATGTCTGGGTGGACAGCGCGGAGCACGCTCTGGAGATCATCGGAGGGGTGCTGGCAAATGCCGCGAGCCGCTGGGCGGACCTGGATTCCGAGCCTGACGAGGCCGTGCGCCGCCTGTGCCGGGCCGTGCGCCGCCGGAGCGGGAAGCGCTCCGCAGCATGCGCCTCTTGAGGGGGACGATCATCCCCGGCCACGAACAGCCCTTGGAGCCTGTTCTGGCCCAAGAGCAGTGAGCAGGTCAAGGCGATCGAAACTCGGAAGCGCGTTGCGGACATGCCGTGCCGCAAGCCTCAGTCATATTCCACGCTGACCAGCGCCAGGCCCCGCGCCGGGGCAGTAACCGAAGGCACGGCCCTGCGATTTCGGGCAGCCAGCATTGCGGGGATGGAGTCCGGATTGATTTTTCCTTGCCCGCAGGCCGCCAGCAGCCCGGCCATATTGCGCACCATCTGCTTGAGAAAACCGTCGGCCGTGACGCTGAATCGCAGGATCGGCGCGTGCGGCGGGTAAAACTCGCACGGGGGCAGGGGCGTCAGAGAAGCGGCGAACACGTTGCGGCGCGTGCTTTCCATGTCGGTCCCGGCATTTTGCAGACTCGCAAAATCCCGCTCTCCCAGCAGATGCGGCAGCGCCGCGCGCATGGCTTCGGCTTCCAGGGGCCCGCAACTCCAGACATAGGGGGCCAGTTGCGGCGGCGTAAAGATTTTCTCCTGCCAGAACTGGTAGGCATAGGTTTTGCGCGCGGCGTCCTTGCGGGCGTGAAAATCCGGCCGCGCAGGCGTGGCCGCAAGCACCCGGATTTCAGGAGGCAGCAGGGCATTGAGGCTGTGCCGCCAATCCAGCCCGGCCTTGGTTCCGGGCACGTCGCAGTGGGCCACCTGGCCGTGGGCATGCACGCCCGCGTCCGTGCGGCCCGATCCGAACACCCGCACGGGCGTGCCGGCCAGGATGCGCAGGGCCGCTTCCAGCTCGCCCTGAATGGTGGGCGGCGGAGAAGGCTTTTCCTGGATCTGCCAGCCGCTGTACTTGCCGCCCAGATAGGCCAGGAGCAGTTTGAGCCGCATTATTCGGGCAGCCTCATGCGGGTGATCAGCTCCGTGAGCTTGGCTGTCTTGGCAGGATTTGTATATGTCAGAATTTCGCCGGATTGCTTGGGCGCCATGCCGGAAAGAATCCTGATGGCCACGCGCTCGTCCATGTTTTCCAGGGCCTTGGCCGCGGTTCTCGGTTTCATGTTGGCGTACATCTGGATCAGGCTGTGGATTTTTTTGTCCTCCAGGCCTTTGGCCTCGCGCAGCATGTCCTTTACCTTCCGTTCGGCATTCTCCAGATCTTTCAGGCGTTGATCCATCTGCTGCCGGAGCATCAGAATGTCCTGTTGCTGCCGCGCCAGATCCAGGGCTTTGGCGTTGGGATCTTCAGGCAAAACTGTGGGCGCGACGCTGGGCGCCGGAGCATGCATGGCGGCGGATTGCCCGGCCCGTGGCAGGGCGGGCAGGGCCGCGGAGTCTGCGCCCGCCGCGCGTGGCGGCAGTGGAGCGCCGTCAGCGCCCTGACCGCGCGGGATATTGGCGGGAATGTCCGGCGCGCCGGGCATGGCCAGGGGCGCGTTCTGCTCCGCCGGAGCAAAGGGCGAGGCGCTGCTGGCGGGAGTCTGGGGCACGGGCATGTCCAGCGCCGCGGCATGGGCCGCCTGCACGCTGCCGAGGCCCGGAACGGGCAGATGCGTGAGGCCGAGCACGTCCAGCCAGCCGTCTTCGCGGGCGCGCCGATCCGCGGCAAGGGCAGGCAGCGGCGCATTGTTTCCGGTCAGAGGCGAGGTTCCGGGCTCGACCGTGGGCGCGTCAAGAGCCGCGGGCTCCGGCAGACTGGGCGGTATGAAGACGTTCTCACCGCCGGGCGTGCCGCCCGCAGGGGCCTGGGCCGTGACCAGCGGCGCGGGAAGCGCGGCCTGGGTCGGATTTTGCCGCATGGCGCGGCGTGGCTTCGCAGTGGCGGCCAGTTGCGCGGCAGCCGCGCCTTGCGGCGGATTTTGGGGCGTGAGCGCGGAAGATCGGGCCTCCTGGGGAGCGAGCTGCGATCCGACCGCTTCGGGCAGCCGCGCTGCGCCCGGCGAAAGCGAGGCTTCGGCCAGGGCCGCGCTTTCCGAACTGTCGGGCAACGTCGTGGGCGTGTTTGCCGCGCTTTGCGTGGGCATGGCGCCGTTGTCGGGAGCGTTGCCGCCCAGCCATGCGGGCAGCGGCAGATCCAGCATCAGCATGCCCAGAATGGAGAGCTTGATAAAGCAGAGCACCGCCAGCCAGCGGAAAAGCCTAGAAAGCCGGAGCCTTGTAGCGGAGGGTCGCTGTTTCGTCATTGAAGCGTTGCTCCTGCAGTTGTTCTGCGCGGATAAAATGCTTTTTTTGCCGTTCCTTAAGCTTTTCCAGCAGTTTTTTGTCAATGGCGCGGGCGGCGAGCAGCTTGCGGGCCTCCTGGGCCATTTGATCCATCATGCGCTCCTGCAGCGAGGCGGCGGCCACATCCGCGCGCAGGCCCGTGATGTACTGTTCCTGCAGCCAACGCTCGCCCGCTTCCATCAGCGGATTGTCGCGAAGCCGATCCGCTGCGCGCTCAAGCTCCCCGCGCAGCTGGTCAAGACGCTTTTGCGCTTCCTGAAGGCGACGCTCGGCCTCGGCCAGGCGCACTTTGGCTTCTTCTTCCAATTGCTCCCGGTAGTCGAGCACTTTCTGCATGGCAAAGCGAAAGGGCACGGAGAGAAACCGCCTTGTTTTTGACGCTTGTTTTGAAGTATTGCAACACGATGCAAACAGCGGGCCAAAATACATGTCTTCAGTGCTTGAGCGGCATGCCTGTACTGGTTTGGAACATCTTGCCCTTGAAATGCTTCAGGAACTGACCACCTGGTCTTACTCTTCAAATGTCAACGGCTCTTCCGCCAGTGTGGCCACCATCACGGCCTTGATGGTATGCAGGCGGTTTTCCGCTTCCTCAAAAGCCATGTTGCGGGGCGACTCAAAAACATCGTCGCTCACTTCCATGCACTCAAGGCCGAAACGTTGGTAAATGTCCTCGCCCACCGTGGTTTCGCGATTGTGAAAAGCGGGCAGGCAGTGCAAAAACTTGCAGTCCGCATTGCCTGTTCTCTCCATGACCCTTTGATCCACGCGGTAGGGCGTGAGCAGGTCGATGCGCTCTTTCCAGACAGCATCCGGCTCGCCCATGGAGACCCAGACGTCTGTGTACAAAAAATCGCAGCCTTGCACGCCTTCATCCACATTTTCCGTGCGCGTGATCCGCGCGCCGGTGCGCCGGGCGATGCTCCGGGCCATCTCAAAAACCTCGTCCGAGGTCCAGAGCAATTTGGGCGCCACGGAACGAAAATCCACGCCGAGCATGGCCGAGCCGATCATCAGCGAGTTGCCCATATTATAGCGCGCGTCCCCCAGATAGGCCAGGGTCTGGCGGTTCAGGGGCCTGGCGCAGCATTCGCGCATGGTGAGCATGTCGGCCAGAAGCTGCGTGGGATGCCACTCATTGGTCAGGCCGTTCCAGACCGGCACCGTGGCGTGTTCGGCCAGGGCCTCCACCCGGCTTTGGCCATAGCCGCGATATTCAATCCCGTCATAAAAACGGGAAAGCACGCGGGCCGTGTCGGCCATGGATTCCTTTTTGCCCATCTGCGAGCCTGAAGGCCCCAGATAGGTGACGTGCGCGCCCTGATCATGGGCGGCGACCTCAAAGGAACTGCGCGTGCGCGTGGAGTCTTTTTCAAAAAGGAGCACAATGTTTTTGTCCTTCATGAATTTGGGTTCTTGCCGCGCTTTCTTGGCTTTTTTGAGGTAGGCCGCCAAATCCAGCAAATAGGTCAAATCCTCAGGCGTGAAGTCGGTTTCCTTCAGAAAATCCCTGTTTTTCAATCTGTTCATGCACTGTGCCTCTTTCTGTCTGATGCAAGCCAATGGCTGCATTGCAATGCGAGCTTGCGGGATTGCCGCGCCTCACAGCGTGAGGATCATGCCTATTTCGTCACAGCAGTAAAATTTCGGGCATTTGCTGCACTCCACCCAGACAATGGGGGGCATGGTCTCGCGCTGGAATTCCTGAAAACCGCAGCGCTCGAAAAAAGGCGCGGCCAGAGTGAAAACAAACGCCCTGGGGATGCCCAGGCCCCGACAGCGCTCCACCAGCGCCTGCACCAGACGCCTGCCCAGGCCCTGCCCCTGACAGGAGGCGTGCACGGCCACGGAGCGGATTTCGGCCAGATCCTCCCAGAGCACATGGACCGAGCCACAGGCCACCACGGTTTCCCGGCCGGTGTCCGCGGCGGGCGCGGTCGCCACCATATAGTCCTGAATATGCTGGTAAAGATACTGCGGCCCCCGCGCCAGCATGACATTGGAAGAGGCATACTGGTTGATCAGAGCCGACATGCCGTGCACGTCCTGCACTTTGGCCGCGCGCATGGCAAGGGCGTTGGAGTCGCCGACGTGCACCTCAGGCACAGCCGCGGCCTCCCCGAGATGAAAACGTGGAATGGCTATGGGCATCTCAGTATTTCCGTTTGTGGTTTGCGGGCCCTGGCGGAGAAAAGCAGCCTTGCCGCGGCCCGTGTTGTGCGCGACTCTGGCTCAGGCCCGCGTGAGCGGAACCGGGCCGCCCTGGAGCTTTGCCAGCATGGCGCTGCATTCCGCGGCGGGCATGGGTCTGGCAAAGACGAAGCCCTGCACGAAATCACAGCCCGTTGCGCGCAAAAAATCCACGCCGAAATCATCCAGAGAACAGCGGAAGCCATGTTCTTGCAGCGCAAGGATCAATTCCCGGAAATTCTCGCCGGACAGGGGCAGGGATTTGGCGCATTCCAGTTCCAGCAGGCCGTCGGGAGATGCCGGCCCCATGCGCATAAATTCGTTATTGTCGTTGACTTCCTTGAGAATGGGCATGACCTTGTCGCGCGGCGCGTGCGCAAGCGTGATTGCCACGCCGCGCAAAATCTGAAAGTCCATCGCGATTTGCCTCTGGAACAAGGCGTGGAGTTGATTTATCGTATCATAGAGGTAGAGTGCGTTTTCTCTTTCGGTTTGCTGGCCGATCTGCCACAAGAGCAAAAGGCTGCAAGCGAGAAAAACAACGCCGATGAGAGCGACTGCCGCATATGTGCGTCTGATTTGCTGCGAGCCCCTGGACATGCCGCCTGACCCCAAAAAGTATTTCAAACTTTATGTATACCCCGTTATGCAACATAGCTCAAGCCCGACCGCGTGAAGATGTATGCGCGCTTTCAATGAAAATGATATTGCAACTATATGAAATTCAAAACGAATTTTTTTAGAAACGCATCGAAAAGGTGAATGTTTTGAGAAAAAGCCGGCATTGTCCCGTGTTTTTTTTGCGGCTATGCTGATGCCAATCTTGCAAGGAGGGGAGAATGCGCGTCATCCGTTTTTTTCTTTTTTTGCTGATTTGCGGGATTTTTTCCGGCGTCCCTGCTGACTGCGCCTTTGCTGGAGCTGACGGCGACAAGGCGCGTCTGCTCAAAGTTGTGGCGCTTTCCCGGCATGGCGTGCGCTCTCCGACGCAGGACATGAAAACCCTTGCGCTCTGGAGCAGCCGCCCCTGGCCGCACTGGCCCGTGCCTCGCGGTGATCTGACGGCGCGCGGCGGCCGCCTGATCACCGCCATGTGGACGGAACTGCGCGGCACGTTTATGGAGCTCGGTCTGTTGCCCCACGCGGCCTGTCCGCCGCCCGGCGCGATTTTTGTGCGTGCGGATACAGATCAGCGCACCCTGGCCACGGCCCGGGCCCTGCTCGCAGGTCTGGCGCCGGGCTGCGAGACAGGGTACGCCGTGGCCGACGGTCGCCCGGATCCGCTGTTTCATCCGGTCAAAGCCGGGCTCTGCGCCTTTGATCCCGCGGCCGCGGCCAGTGCTGTTCTCAGCATGACTCCAGGCGGCCTGGATCGCCTGCATGAGGAGTACAGCGCCCCGCTCGCGCTCATCGACCAACTGACCGCGCCGCCGGCTCCCGAACTTTGCGCCTTTTTCGCCCTGCCGCGCCAATGCCGAATCTCGGATCTGCCCACTTCCATAAGCGTTTCGCCCAAAGGGAGAAGCGTGCGCCTTTCCGGCTGCCTGGGCATTGCGTCCAGTCTGGCGGAAATATTCTTGCTGGAATACGGACAGTGGCCGGGCAGAGCCGCGGCCTGGGGGCAGGCGGACGGACAGGTTCTGGCCCGCTTGCTGCCTTTGCACAGCCGCGTTTTCGACGTGATCAACCGCGCGCCGCTTGTGGCCCGGGCCCGCGGCAGCTCTCTGCTGAAAGAAATGGCCGACGCCCTGGCGGGCAGACACTATGATCAGCGGCTCAATGCGGCCCGGCTGGTTGTTTTTGTGGGGCATGACACAAATATTGCCAATATCGGCAGCCTGTTGGGCGTAACCTGGCAGGCCCGGGGCTGGCCGCCCGACGGCATTCCGCCGGGGAGCGCGCTCTTTCTGGAGCTCTGGGGCGTGGGCGAAAGGCGTGAAGTGCGGGTGCGTTTTTACGCCCAGACGCCCGCGGCCTTGCACACGCCCCTTGCCGGCGACCATGAGCAGAGGCCAGAGCCTCCATTTTCACGGAACGCCGGGCAGGATGCGCCCCGGACCGTGAAGCCGGAGCAGGCCGGGGATGCAGCGTTATTCGCGCCCGCAGCGGCGGTTGTGACCGCGCCGCCCGTTGTCGGGGAAGCGCGCTTCAGCCTCGCGGCCTTCGAGGAACTGGTGCGTAAAAGAATCAATCAGGATTGTCTGGCCCCGCAGCAGACGCCGGCCTTGCGCCATGCAGCAGACGCGGCGCAGTAGAGCGGTTTGCTAATAAGATTAGCCAAACCGCTCTAACCGCATTTCTGGCCTGAATGCCGACGTTGAAACGCGCCGCATTTCAACGTCCATCTGCTCCGCGAGCCTCTTGCGCATGGGGACGCCGGACACGCGTTTTCCGCGTGACATACGCCGCAGCGGCGGCTTTGACCCGCGATTCTTCAGGCCAGCAGATGCGGTCCGGCCTGGCGAAGCGAGGCGCAGCCCGTGAGCAGCATGCTTTCCATGAGCTGACGCTGCAACCGCGTCAGAAACAGGCGCACGCCTTCTTCTTCTGCGCCCATGGCCGCGATAATCGCCGGGCGGCCGATCAGCACGGCTCTGGCCCCCAGGGCCAGCATCTTGAGCACATCCGCGCCGGATCGCACGCCGCCGTCCACCAGCACGGCCATCCGGCGCACGCTCCGTGCAATATCCGGCAGAGCGTCCGCCGTGCCCGGCAGAGCTTCCAGAACGCGGCCGCCGTGATTGGAAACCACCAGAGCGTCACAACCGCAGGCCTCGGCGGCCAGCGCGTCTTCCACGCTGAGAACGCCCTTGAGCATGAATTTCAGGCCCAGGGCATGGGATTTTTGCACAATTTCCGCCAATTCCTCGCGGCTTTTGGGCGAGACCGGGCGTTTGCTTTTGGCCAGCGCGGTTATGGCGGCGGTGTCAAGATCCATGCCCACAACGCGGCATCCGGCCCGGGCCACGCGTTCCAGCCGTTCAAAAAAAGCCTCTCCGGCCCAGGGTTTGATGATGGGAATCCCCCAGCCGTCAAGGCTCTGCACGGCATTCAGGCCGTTGTCAAAGACTTCGGAAGTGCCATCGCCGGTACAAGAGACGGTTCCGGCGGCCCTGGCCCCGGCAGTGACGGCCTGGGCAAAGCGCTCTTCGGAAAGGCCGTTGCCCATATTAAAGGACGTTCCGGCCAAGGGCGCGATGAGAATCGGCATTTTCAGGGGCAGGCCCAGTATTTCGCACGCGGTTTCCGGTTCGCGCAGATCGTGGATCAGCCGCAGTTTCAGATGCACTTTTTCCAACGCGCTGATGTTCGCGCGAAACGACGCGCCGCTGCGTATGCCGCCCATGCCCGGCAATTCGCCGGAGCAGGCCTTGCCGTTGCACTGCGGGCAGACCCGGCAGGCGCCGTTCATGCGTTCCCGCGCCTGACGGCGCACTGTTTTCATGTCCATGCGTCTATCCTTTGGGGTTGCGGCGACAGTAAAGGCAATTCGCGCTCTTGCGCAGGCCGGGCGTTGCACATGCCCATGCGCCCTGGATGCAGCGCTGCTTGCGTCAATGGGCAGCGCAGGCGACAGGCTCCCCGGCGTCGGCGCACTGCGGCGTTTTTGCTGAGCGACAAAAGGAGTCAGACCCGCAGGCCCGGCCTCTTGAAAAGCATGTGGCGCGCCCAGGAGGAATCGAACCCCCGACCAAGAGCTTAGAAGGCTCCTGCTCTGTCCATCTGAGCTATGAGCGCGCAAGGAGCCGAAGAAAGGCTCTGAACTTTTTTCGCAATGAATATAGAGGCAGACTCCCTTGGCGTCAAGGCGCGCTGTCTCTGCTCATTTTGACTGATGAAAAAGTCTGTTCCGCGCCCGCACGCAAAACAGGAACGCGCCCCGTGCGCGGCAATGGCGGTTCCGCGTTGCGTTTTTTCAAAGGCAAGCGGTCCGGACGCCATGCCCCGGCCAGCAAGACGTACCCCGCTGACAGGCGGAGCTCTTTCGCGTATTGTAGCGGGCATGCGCGCATCTTTTCAAAACTTTCAGCAAGTGCTGGCCTATCTGCAGGGCAAGGGCCTTTTTCACATGGATTTGAGCCTGGACCGCATGCGGCGGGCCTTGGCCGCCCTGGATCTGACCCGGCCCCCCTTTGCTGTGGCGCAGATCCTGGGCACCAACGGCAAGGGTTCCACCGCGGCTTTTCTGGCCTCGCTCTGCGCGGCCCACGGCTGCAAAACCGGCCTGTACATTTCGCCGCACTTTGTCTCCCCGGAGGAGCGCATCCGCGTGGACGGGCGCCCCTGGCCCGGCGAGAGCTGGGTGGCGCATGCCGAGAATATCCTGTCCGTGGCTCCCGATCTCACTTATTTTGAATTTCTCACGGTCCTGGCTCTGCTGATCTTCCGGGAGGAGCGCGTGGACGCGGCCGTGCTGGAGGCGGGCCTGGGCGGCCGCCATGACGCGACCACGGCCGTGGCCGCGGATTTGCTTTGCTTTACGCCCATCGCCCTGGATCACAAGGACGTGCTGGGGCCGAGCCTACGGCATATTGCCGCGGACAAGGCCGGGGCTGTGCGCGGGCCCGCGCCGATCTGCACGGCCGCGCAATTCCCCGTGGCCGCGCATTGCCTTGAAGATGCCGCGCTTGCGCATGGTGCGCCGCTGCTGTGGGCCGAGCCTTTGCCTGCGCCTTCACCGGGCGGCCCGTCTGCGGCCGGGCTGGGGCTGCAAGGGCCGCATCAGTCGGTCAACGCCGGGCTGGCGCTCGCGGCCTGGCGGCGGCTGGCCCCGTTGCTGGGCAAAAACGCCGATGATGTCAGGGCTCAGGCGCACGGCCTGGCCCGCGCTTTTTTGCCCGGCCGCCTGCAAAGCGTGCCTGCCGCGCACGATCATCCGCCCCTGCTGCTGGACGGCGCGCACAATCCCCACGGCATGCGCGCCTTGCTCACGGCTTTGCAGCAAAAAAACATCCGCCCCGCCGGAGCCGTGTTTTCCTGCCTCGGCGACAAGGACTGGCGCACTTCGGCCCTGATGCTCAAACATTTTCTGGGCCCGGCTCCCATGTTCATCCCTGCCCTGGACAACCCGCGCGCGGCGCGCGCACACGAGGTCGCCGCGGCCTGCAATGCCCTGCCTCCGGCCACGGCCGTGGCTCTGGATAATCTGCCCGAAGCCCTGACGCGAAGCGCGGCCGCTCTTGGCGCTGGAGCCACGGCCGATCCCGTTCGCCCGCTGCTGCTGCTGCTGACAGGCTCCTTGTACTTGTTGGCCGAGTTTTTTACACTGCATCCCGATCTGCTTGAGGCTCCGGCCCCTGTGCCTGCTCCGGACAGCGCGGGAACAGCCTCGGCCTGAAAAGAGGCAAACGACCGGCACAGCCCAGCCCCAAAAAGTTCCGCGCCCTTGCCTGCCCGGCACGGTCCATTGAACTGCGCGCGCCCTGCCGCAAGGGCTAAATAACCATGTGCCGGCAAGCCCCTTAGAGCGTTTTGCTCATGAAATGAGCTAGAGCAGATTAATTTTAAATTTTCCGAGAGTATTAACAATATGATGTAAATGTGTTATATCCCTCCAAAAGGAGAAACACATGGAAGCAAAGCCCGACTGCCCCAAGTGCCATGCCAGCACGGTATATCGAAGCGGAAAGATTCTGGGAAAACAACGGTATCGCTGCAAGAATTGTGGATTTCAATTTACTCGCACCACTCCACGG
>NZ_JAAKEI010000071.1 GCF_011039085.1 Desulfovibrio sp. ZJ369
AGCTTGCCGGCGCGAGGACGCAGGCGCGCGTGGGCGCCGAGCGGGAGAACTTTGACCGCCTCATGAAAGCCTCTGCCCTCAATGCCCAAAACGGCATTTTGCAGGGGATCGGCTTCATGAAGAGCTAAGGGGTGTGTCGTGCCACTCTATAGACCACAGAATCCGTTTGCCGACGCCAGCAGCCAGATGCAGGGCGCGGCGGCAACCATGGGGAAGCAGACAAAGATACGCGACGCCTATGACGCCATGAGCAAGGCATACACAGAAGGCGGCATTGACGCGCTGCAGACCAATCCGGACTTTCAGGATTATCACCATGCGCAAGCCTTTGGAAGAATAATGAAGGACAGGGCTGCATCCGAGAAAGGACGCATGGAGATGCTCCAGAATGCCAGGAAGATTGCCGAGCAAAATTACAATGACGTGCGTGCCGTCCTCATGCCTGGCCTTGAGGCATACAAATCCGGAGACATGAACACGTTTTCGGACAGCATGGTGAAGGCTTCCCAAGTGGTCAACATGCCCTACAGAATTGAACCGGCCGGTGATGGCAACTACAAACTGTTTTTTCGATCCGATGCAAAAGGCGGGTGGACCGATACCGGGAGGAAAATGACCGGCCAGGAAGTTTTTGAGATGGGCCGGAACTATCTGCGCGGCGAAATCAACGTCCTGAGCGGAATGGGGATGAAGTTGACGCCATATAATCAGCAGCAGGTTCTTGAGGGGATGCGCCGCGCCATGGCGACCAACGACACCAATGTGGAGAACATGGCCGATTATTCCAGGCACATTCCGTTGCTGAACGCCAATGGGCGAATAGTGGGCATGGCAATCCCGCAGAATCCGCTGGATGGCTCAAAGAATACCGAATACGACGCGTACGGGATGAATGGAAAGCCCCTGGGAAGGTTTGACGTGCAGGGAATTCTGCAACGGGGAATGCGTTTTGGGAACATGGTGCAGAAATCCGGCAGGGGAGCAGGAGGAAGCGGCAGGTACAGTCTTTCCTCCGGCGATATTTCCATCCTGAACAAATACGCCACCAGAACCGACCCGGAGACGGGTGAAAAGACCACGGACTACGGTACGGCGGCGTTCCTTGAAGGCATCGTCCGGCAAACAGGGTTGACTCCCCATGCCGCCATTGCCGCCTTTGAGGACAACGTGAAAATGGCAATGCAGAAGGGGGCGAGCCGCGAGCAGGCGGAAAAGTATGTCATGGCGCGTATGGGGCAGCCTCAGCCCAACGCCGCTGCCCCGCAGGCACAAAACGGGGCACATGGATCCCCCGCAGGCGGGGCGCCGGGTGGAGAGGCAAAGGCCGCGCCCGCCTCGCATGGCCGCATATTGAAGGCGGCCCATGCGGACGGCAAGGGCGCACAGCCTGAAAAGCATGACCCGAATGAAGGCACTCATCTGAAGCGGGCGCAAGACGCCGCATACCACTTCATGCAGGACATTGGCACTTTCATGAAGTCGGCAGGCGGCTCCCCCTATGAGGAAGAGGACGACCTGAACTACCTCCCGTAGTCGAGATTCAAACTGATAGCCGGAGATTGATAATGCCCAGACAACCCGCCAACCGCCCGACGAATACCGACTACTCCTCCCTGCTCCTTGATTTCACGGGGGTAGATTTCAACGGGAACAAGGCCCCGCAGGAAGCGCAGCAGGAGGAGCCTGGCTTCCTCTCCAAGCTCGCCAGCAGCGGCGAAGCAATCCTTGAGGGGATCGGCATGCTCCCCGGCGGCATCGTTGACACGGTGCGCGACGCCTGGGGCGGCGGCGACATTGACGTGACGGACAGGGCGGAGCTTGAGCGCCGCGCGCAGCGGGAACGGGAAAATGAAGAATACATCCGCAAGTACCAGGGCAAGACCCTTGAGGGCATCCCGGAGGCCATGATCTCGTTGCCATACGGTGTTGCGACCATGGGCGCGAGCCTTGGCGCAGGCGCAGCCGCGCTCCCTGCCGGGCCTGTTGTTGCGGGAGCGGCAGGCCTGGCCGCATCCGGCACCCTGGCGTATAGGGCGACCAAAGAAGATTTCATGTGGCGGATGTTGGGCGAAGCAGAGAAGGCGCTTGGCAGGATGCCAACCCAGGAAGAATGGGATCGCATTGTCGCCGAATTTGACGCCGAGGCCACGGAGCTTGGGCGTTGGGAAGCAGGCACGCAAGCCCTGAGCAACCTTTTCATGGCCAAGCTGCTAGGCCCTCTCGGCTCCAAGATTTTCAAGGGCGGCATGGGACAGGCCGCAAAGCGTTTCGCCGGTCTGCATGTGGAAGAGCAGGCCGAAGAAACATTCTCAGGTTGGGGGGAGGGTGACGTTGAGGCGCGCCTTGGCCTCCGTGACAAGGCTCCTACCGTCGTGGAGGCGTTCAAGGAGCAAGCCCCCGCAACATTCTGGCAGACAATGCTCATGGCCGGGGGCAAGAAGACCGCCGACCTTGTTGCCAACCGGATGCGCCGCCGCTCGGATGAAGCCGCGAGCAATGCAATCAACCCCGCAGCGCCATTCACGGAGGAAGAGCTTGCGGCCGGCTTGTCCGGCCCGACGTGGAAGGCGGAAGCCCCCCGCATGAGCGAAGAAATGTGGAACCGGGAGGCGGCCGCCCGTGGCTTTGACCACCTGCGAACCGACCTGAAAAAGCCCGATTCCATTGATGTGGCGGCCGATGCCGACTTCCTTATCGAGCAGGGGCGCGCCCCCTCTGTGCGCTACACGCCCATGCTTCAGGCGCTGGAAGCCGGAAGCACCATAGACCTCTTGCAACTGCCGCAGGACGCCTCCGGCATGGCCCAGGGCATCCACATGTTTGGGCTGCCCGAAGGCACGGGCGCGCAGGCAATGGGCACCAATGACACGGGGCTTGGGCCGATTGCCACGCCAACCGAGTATTATGAGCCAAGCCCGATTGCCACGCCCTACCAAGCCCGGCAGGCGCAGCCGCAAATGGAACAGGGCCTTGCCTCGCCGGCGCCTGCCGCGCCCGCGGCACAAAGGCAAGGTACGGAAGATTTTTTACGAAATCACGTTATGGTGGGCTCGACTCCTTCCGCCGGCCCGCAGCAACGTCCGCATGTCACGCCGCAAGTGCAGCCGGAATGGAATTACACGCTACCATCTTTCGTGACAGCGCAGTATCAGCAAGCAGTGTCGGAGGCGCAGACAAAATCCAAAGAATCGGGAACCGAACATCCGGCAAAACCGCACGAAAGCCGCGTTGAGCTGTTGCGGCAGCTTCCGCCGGAAAGCCGCAAGGAAGCCCGTCGCCTGAGCAACGCCCAGCTTCGGGATCGGGTGCGGGCAGAGCAAAACCCGGTGAAGTTTGACGGGGACGCCATCGGCTATACCGACGAGGATTACCCCATGCCCACCGCGCCGGGCGGCACTGTGTTCACCAGCGCCGGCGGGCGAAGGCTGGCTCCGTTTCCACAGGTGGATTATTCGACGCCACGCAAGCACAAGGCCAGCAACGCCAGGGTTGCGGCCTGGCTGCTGGACGAGGCCCGCAAGGAGGCCGCGCACAGCGAGTGGCGCTCGCTCTTGCTGCGCGACAAAAAAGCCGACAACCTCAGCCCGGCGGACGTGCAAGAGCTGGTGAATATCCTGTCCAACGGCGTGGAAAAAGACGCGCAACCGTCGTTTCTCAAGTCTTTTCCGGCGGAGACGGAGCGCAAGAGCGACGCGAAGGAAAAGACGGGGAAAGAGGACGGAAAGGAAGCTGTGACGGCCGCGCCGCAGGCGCAACAACAAGAGAAGAGCCCCCAGGCTGACAATAATGAGGAAAAGCCTTTTGCTACCGCTTCCGAAGCGGGCGTCGGCGTGGTAGAATCGGAAAAAACCGCGCAGGAGCAAAAACATGGGCGAAATACTCTACGGCGATCCGCAAAACAGCGAGTGGTGGATGAGCAGGTTGATCTGGCTCCTGGATTACAAACCGGACCTGATAAAGGAGATGTGGAACAGCCCGAACCACGAAAAGCTGCTGAGCGATCTGGACGCGGCGGCCATCCACGCCCTGAATCTCTACAAGATGCTGGACGAGATGCCGGAGGACGCCAGACAGGAAATGATCGCGGAAGCGATATGCCCGTCGGAGATGGACTTCCCGGACGAGGACACGCCCGAAGAGATGCGCGAGGAAATTCTGAACTGGGCGGAAAATCTGATAGAGTCAGCAGCCGAGACGGAGGACGGGCGGACGGTGACAATCAACGTGCCGTAAAAAGCGGGACCGGCAACAATCATCACATAGCCGAGGACGACGTGCTTGTGCCCGGCGGCGCTGCGGCGCGCGCCAAGGCGAATATCGCGGCCATCCGGCTGGTCAAACAGCTTGAAAAGGAAGGCCGCCCGGCCACGCCCGCAGAAAAGAAAATCCTCACTCAATTCACGGGCCGGGGGTCTCTGGCCCAGACTGTTTTCAATCCCGACTTTGTGCTCTACGCGCGGCTGGAAGGGCGCGGCGGAGGTTTGCCGCCGTACCTCTCTGCCGATGCCGTTTCCAAGTACCGCAAGTGGAAAAGTCAGTACGGCGAAGCCCTGCATCCCGACCTCGGCGGCCTGTTGACGGAAAAGGAGTGGGCCGCGGCCGAAAAATCCACGCTCAACGCCCACTACACTGACCGCAGGGTTATTTCCGTCATGTGGGAGATGGCGGAAAAGCTCGGCTTCCGGGGCGGCCGCGTTCTGGAGCCGTCCGCCGGGACCGGCCTCTTTTTCGGGCTCATGCCTGAGCGCCTCGCTCAAAATTCCTCCCTTGCGGGCGTGGAACTGGACGAGATGACCGGGAAAATCCTGACCTGTCTTTATCCCGACGCGGACATCCAAATCACGGGTTTTGAGAAAGCCAAGCGCCTGGGCGACAACTCCGTGGACCTGGTGATTTCCAACGTGCCGTTTGGGAATTATCCCGTGTTCGACAAGGCGCGCCCGCATTACGGCAGGCAATCCATCCACAATTATTTCTTTTCCCGCGCGTTGGACGTGGTGCGTCCGGGCGGGCTGGTGATGCAGATAACCTCGCATTACACGCTGGACAGTGGCAGCACCGCCAAACTGCGCGAGGCATGGAGCCGCAAGGCCGACCTTGTGGGCGCGGCGCGCCTCCCGGGTACAGCCTTTGAAAAGAATGCCGGAACTGAAGTCACTACGGACATTCTGATTTTCAGAAAAAAATCGGACAGCCGTTTCGAGCTGGGCCGCCCGTTCCGCAATGTGGTGCCTGTAACGACCAAAAGCGGCGATACGGTGTACGTTAATGAATACTTCGCCGCCACGCCTGTGGCGGTTCTCGGCGAGCATTCCCTGAGCGGCAGCATGTACGGCGACAAGGAATACGCCGTGCTGCCGAACAAGGATATACCCCTGGAAAATGAGCTGCGCGCGTTCATGGTGGAGCTGCCTGCCGATGTGTACGGAGCGGACGCCGGGAACATGACTGCGGAACAAAGCAGGGCCGGTTTTGCCGCTCAGGAGGGCTCCAAAGAAGGGGCTCTGGTGCTGGAGAACGGCGCGCCGTATTTCGTGGTCGACGGGCATCTTGAAATTCCGGCGTGGGCGGAGAAAAAGCGGCGGCGTGAACAGGCCCAGGCCTATGTGGGTGTGAAGGATGCGGCCTTGCGCCTCATTTCCGCCATGAACGTGGAGTCTGGCAATGAGCGGGTGGATGCGCTGCGCGGCGAACTCAATGCCGTCTATGACGCTTATGTGAAGAAATTCGGCCCCATCAATAAGCGCGGCAACGGTTTTCTGGAAGAGGACATTGAGTTTCCCACTGTGGCCGCCCTGGAACTGGTGACGCGGGAGCCTGTGGATACGGTGGTAAAAAGCGGGAAAAATAAAGGGAGAGTATTAACAATATGATGTAAATGTGTTATATCCCTCCAAAAGGAGAAACACATGGAAGCAAAGCCCGACTGCCCCAAGTGCCATGCCAGCACGGTATATCGAAGCGGAAAGATTCTGGGAAAACAACGGTATCGCTGCAAGAATTGTGGATTTCAATTTACTCGCACCACTCCACGG
>NZ_JAAKEI010000072.1 GCF_011039085.1 Desulfovibrio sp. ZJ369
TATTCCGCGTCCGGGCCGAAAATGGTCACGTCAACCGGGTCGCCCCCGGTCTGCTCGCCTTCAATGCGGACGGCGCTCATTGGTGTGAGGGCGGAAAAGAAGAAGGGCTTCGAGCGCCATGTGTACCGCATGGGCGCGCCTGCTTCCCACTGATAGACGCCGCTCCCCTCCGGCGTATCAATGGACAGGTAGATGCAGTCGTCCACCGAATGATGGTACAGGGCGCGCACCTGCCAGCCCTTCGGAAGCTCCACGCGCACAATATCCTTCGCGCCTACCGAATAAATCAGCCCGTGGCGTGTGCCCGCGAAGAAGCCGATGTATTTGCCGTCAAGAACGGTGCCCATCAGGTTCTGGGGGCCAAGCTCCTGCCACTGGTCGCGGGTAAAGGTCTGGCCGCTCACAAGCGACTGGTCGCTTGCGGTGAACAGCATAAGGCCGTCCGGGCTTGCATAGACGACGCCGCCCGGCAGGCTGCCCACGGAGCGGGCGGAAACGCATGACTGCTCAATGGGGAGATGGGTAAGCTGCATCTGCCCCGGATCGCTCCCCGTTGCGAGATAGGGGCGCCCCGTGGTCAAGACCACGATTGTATTGTCGGTGTGCCCCAGGGCGACGATCTGATCCTCAACCACAAGCCGGTAGTCCGCCGGGAATACATAGGCGTAGTTCGGCTCGGAAATCAGGAGTTCATTGCCCCGGAAGGCCGCATATATCCCATTGTCGGCCACAATGAGGCCGCGTGCATCGTCGGGGATGCAATCCCATGTCGTTGTCTGCAAGACCAGCGTGGACAAGTCCGCGTCATGCGTGGTGTCCAGGTACGATGCAACGGGCACGGGAAGCTCAACAAGGAAGTGAAACTCGGACGTTTTTTCGCCGGATTGCGTCCTGTACAGCCTGATGTGCGTGACATTGAGGCCGTCCACCTCAGGAATTTCAAAACCGCTCAGGGTCACGCCGTCGCCGTCCAGCACGTCCACCACCTCTGACGGCGGAGACGGGGCCGACTCCTGCTGAAATATCCCGTCGGCAAGCGACTGGACCAGCGTGTAGCAGTAGGCCGAGGAACGGCTGATGCCGCTGTCCGTGGGCGAGCTTTCCGGCTCTTCCGAGGCCGATGCGGCAAACGCCGCCACGCTCACGTTATCCTCCCGGACAGGGGCAAGGGTGTCCTCATAGCCGTAGCGGGGCGGGATCTGACTGTCCGAGTCCGCGCCCCAGGCGTAACAGGCCACGGTCTTTTCCACCGCCCCCCCTGGCCACGGCCACAAGCGGCGCCGCGCCGGGCCGGGGAATACCAAGGCGGTACTCCTCCCCGCCCGCAAGATATTGCGTTGGGTACGCGCGCGCCCCGGTGATAAAGAGGTGCCCCAGAGGCTTGTCCCCCTCCGCGTCAATGACCGCCGATTTGACGACGTTCACGACGTTCGGCCAGGCAAGCCAACCGTCCTGCTGGTGCTTGAATATGCTGGCAGGGCAGGCTTGCGCAGCCTGCCGGCGGTATCGGCGTCCTTGGCATGTGTGGCCTCGCTTACCTGTTCCGCAAGCGTCCCGTCCGCGTTGCGGGTCACGTCCAGCCGCCGCCAGGGCGTCCACTCTCCGTTGGGCGCGGAGCGCGCCCAGATTTCCGTTTTTTGGGTATGGACGCGCACCTGCACGGGAACCTTGTCGCTGCCCACAAAATGCAGGCCGTAGTAGTACATCTCAGCCTCACAATGCGCGTGGCGGCTTCTTACCTGCGCCGACACTCCGGCGGCAACTGCCTGCCCGTCCGTTCGGATTCAAAGCTCTGGCGGCAGTGATCGCGGTCGCCGCGGTAGCCGTTAGCAAGCTTTGCTTGCTTACGGATAGCGACAGCGGTTGCGTTGGCTGGCTGCCGCAGTAACCAGTTGCTGTCTTCAGTAGTAGGCCCAGCCGTTCTTGTAGTCCTGCGCGGGCAGATCCGCGTCGCTGTTCACGTCGCCCTTGTTCACAAAGAAGTCGATGTTGGCCATTTCGCTCTGCTTTTCGCGCAGGGCCTGAATCTCGCTTTGCACATTGCTGGGAGAGCCCGCAGCGTCATTGACGCTCACAATGCCCGCGTCCGTCTGGGGATGCAGGACATTGCCGTCAACATCCTTCAGAACGACTTTGCTGATCTGGGACATGATGTTCCTCCAACAGGTTGATGATTATGCTTGAGGCAGTTCCGCGTAACTCACGGCTCTGCTGCTCAAGTCGGAAATAGTGTTTTCCATCCGCGTGAGGCGTTCCTCCAGAATGCTTGCTCCGGCGCCCGCTTCAGGCACATCAACGTGAGCGGCAATGTTCACTTCAAAATCGGAATCCGCCGGAGCGGCAAACAGCAGACGCACGACATGGGACAGCGCCCCCTTTTCGCCCGCTTCTTCCCATTGCCGGTTCTGATGGCAGGCAAGGCCGTCCCACGACAGGCGCACGGCATGATGGCCGGGATAATACCCGCAGCCTTCAGGCAAAGGGGAGCAGGCCCCCTTCATTTATCCCCTGCACCAGCGTCCAACTGGCAAACATGCCCTCGGCCATACGGGTTATAAGGGCTTCGGCTTTCTCCGTGGCGCTGTCGGCGGCCGTTTCCGCGCGCTGCGCGGCGTCTTCGGCTTGACTTTGCGCGGCTTGCGCGCGATCCGCCCGCTCTGTCGCCAAGTTGGCCTGCCGGGCGAACTCCTGCGCCGCCGTCTTTGCGGCCTCCGCCTGATCCGCGAGGGCGTTCAGGCCGCTTTCCACGGCCGACACGGCGTCTCTGGCGCTCTCGGCCGCCGCCGCGTATCTCCCGGCTTCCGCCGCATAGGCGGCCACCTCGGAGGTGATGATCTGCCCCGCGCCACGCTGCTCGTAGGGCGGCAACTCGGCAATATCGTGCAGGTTGCAGTCGGCGTTGGGCACCGTGGCGTGGTAGCGCAGGCTGCGCAGGGGCGGCAGGTGGCTCGGATGTTTCCCGCCGCTGACCTGGCAGGCTTCGGGGAAGGTTACCGTCACCATGTACTCGCTGGATTCCGTACCCAGCTCATTGGGCCAGACCTTGAGCACGGCGCGGCCCTGCGGGTCGGTTTCGGCGCGCGCTTCGCGGGGCACGATCAGGCCGCAGTACCGTTCCACAGTGGTCAGGCGCATCACAATCTGCGCCCGGTGAACAGGGCGGCCCTGCTGGTCGCGTATCTGCGCCGTGACATTGACCAAGGGTATATCCATGCTGTCCTCTCAATCCCCCGAATTGACGTACAGGGTTCCGCCGCCATGCCGATTGCGGAACATCCGCGTGCGGGCGTCGGCGCATCCCTCGTTGTACAGGTCGTTGTGCAGGGCCGCGCCCTGGGCGTCCGTCCACTCTATCCGAGCGCCGCTCATGCTCTTGAGCCGGGCCAGGGCCCCGTGGGCAATCACGTCGCCCCACGCCTCCATGATCTCCGCCGGGAGCGCGCTTGCCGTTCTGGCCGGGCGCGCCGTCGCCTCAATGGTGGCCACGGCGTCACTCTGCGGCGTGAAGCGCAACACAATGTCATAGGACGACGGGACATAGTCCGACCGATCAAGGAGCCGTCCGTCCAGATACAGGCCCAGCACGTCAACCAGCACGGCGTCACGGGGCATGGGCGCCGTAATCCGGCATTCCCCGGCCGGGACGCTTTCCGCCAGCACCATGCTCCAGACGCCCGTCTCCTTGCAGAAATCGCCCGCCACCATCTGCACGGCGTCAAGGGCCATGCTGCGGGGGCAGGGCAGCACCTGCGGCAGAATACGGGGCAAAAGCCCGTCCATGGGCTCCATGCGCGTAGCGAAGGTCATGCGCCGCCTCCGGGAACGGCAGAGCTTTTGGCCTTGGGCCATGCGCCGTCCACCTGGGTCTTGATGCCGAGCAGCGAGCCGTACATCTGCATGTGGTAGGCTGCCTTGCCGGCGTTGCTGCTCTCGTTGTCGCCGGAAAGAATACCCGCAAGCACATGGTGTTTCAGGGCTTCCGCGTAGTCGTCGGGCAGGCCCATCTCCTGATCCGGGTTGACGATGACGGCGGGCGGCGCGCTGTACGTCGCTTCCACCCAGACATCCACGTTCCCCGGCACGCCGGGATAGACGTAGTAGACATCCTTGTTGGTCATGCGGTCGTAGGCGTAGTTTTCCACCACCTCGCCCGTCCGGCCGGGGTCGGCCCAGGCCAGCAATACGGCCGGGGATGCCGACACAATGGCCGGTCCGGGCGTTTCGCCGTCCCGCCCCAGATTCCGCGTCAGCTCGATCAACATGGTCGCGTCGCGGCTGGCCTCGTGCAGCCGACGCCGCGGCAGGCGTTGCCGCATCCCCGGTTCCAGCCGGACAGGCTCGGTGATGGCCGTGACATCCGGCCGCTGCATGGAGACGGCCCGCAAGGCGGCGTTGAGGAAGTCGAGCAGGCCGATGCGCCCGTCGTCTCCGCCTTCCCATGGCCAGCGGCTTTCAAGGCCGGGTTCCAGATCCTGCAAGGCCCCGGACACCAGGCGCAGCACTTCGGCGGCGCGCATCACATTCTCGCCAGTTCGCCCGTGGCCGGGTCGATATGGCCGAGCACGCGGTACGAAAAACGCTGCGCCGGACGAAAGACAGTCCTGTTCTGGCCGGCTTCATCCACCGCCTCCGCCACCTGCTCCACAGCCAGATCGAGCACGTCAAGCACGCCCTGCGGCACGTCCACTTCCTTGTCCCGCACGATCAGGTATTCCCGTCCGTTCACGGCCACGGGCACCGGGCAGCAATCCTGCGGGTCTTTGCCGCTGGCAATGATGATCCGCACCTTGCGCTGCGAGCGGAGCTGGCGCTGGATGGCCTCCTCCTGCCGCGAGACTTCCGCATCAAGGGCGTCCGACTGCTCTTTGAGCTTCGCTTCGGCCGCCTCTTTTTCCTCTCTGGCGGCGCGGGCCAGAGTCCTGGCCGCCTCGGCTTCCTCTTTGGCGGCATGGGCCTCGGCTTTCAGCCGTTCCACTTCGGCTTTGAGCGCGTCCGCGCTTTCGGCCGGATTGGCGGTCTGCGCCGCTTGTTTGGGATCAGCCATGTCGTATCTCCTTTAGACCCTGGACACGGCCACTTCGGCGCGCGCCATGTAGAAGTCGTACAAAATGATGGCGCCGTGATACGCCTTCCAGCCGATGGTGCCGCGCTGCCCCAGCGGGTCGCCGCCGCGCGGCGTGTTGGGGTTGAGCACTGTGGGGGTGATGGGCGACGCGCCGTTTTTGCCGCGCGCAAAGGGAATGGTGCCGAACGCATTTTTTCCGAGATACAAAATCGGGTACACGTCCGCGCACGCGCCGTCATTGGATTCCACGGGCTTTCCGGCCGCGGGCGCGGCTCCGGCGTCCAGCCACGGCTCCAGCACCGTGGTGCTGAGGTAGCGCACGCCCTCGACGCTGCCGATTTCCCCGTCCATGGGCTTGTAGCTGCCGTATTTTTCCACCGGGACAAAGCCGGGCATCTCCCGGATGTCCGCTTCGCAGTCGGTATGGCACACGGCGATGTACGACGGCGGGATGGGCGAGGTGCCGAAGTTGGGCGAGGCGTTGACCACGCTGGTGATGGGCTTGGACATCTGGCGTTTGAGCCCGCGCATGACGCGCCGTTGCAGGGCCAGGGTCAGGGGCTGGTTCACCCCCGCGCGGCTGGTGGCGATAACGCCGCCGGTTTCGCCCGCGAAATGGACGTTGGTCCCGGCCAGCAGCGTGCCGATGGTCACCCGCTCCAGCATGATCGCGGCCTGCTCGCCCAGAATGTCCGAAAACTCGGCAATGAGCGGATCTTCATGGGTGTCGGTCAGCACGTCCGTCAGTTCCACATAATCGCCGTACTGCGTAATGCTCGCCTCAATGTCGCGGAAGGTGGGCTGGGACGCGGCGGGCG
>NZ_JAAKEI010000073.1 GCF_011039085.1 Desulfovibrio sp. ZJ369
CCCTCCCGGCCAATGCCTGCTGCCATTGACGCAACACCTGAGCCATATTGCGGCCTGTAAAAGACTCGCGTGTACCGTCAGGCATGGGCAGCACGCCGATGATGCGGCGGCGTGCGGATCTGAAATGGATCAGTACGGACTTGCCCCGGCTGCCTTCGTATTCGCGGATGCCGTAGCACATGTGTCCTCCTGTGCCTGGATGATGCCCGGATGCAGCCGGGCGGAAGCGGTGCGTTCCAACTCCTCCCTGCGGAGCCGGGACAGGCCCGCGATCCGCAGCTTGAGGTGCCGTTCCAGGCTCACATCGTCACGCAGGCCCGCCCACCTGAGCGCGTTGATGAGCCAAAGCTGTGCGATATGGGCCGTGGCCGGATAGCGTTCAGCCTCGTAGGCGAGCACGTCCGCCCTTTCGCGTATCCGTTCACAGATTGCCGTTGCCATGCGGGCCTCCAAAAAAAAGAGCCGGGGATTTGCCCCGGCCCTGTGGGTGAACAGTGCTGGTGTACTATCATGCGTCGCGCCTGGACGGCAGTTTGGGCCAGGGTGCGAAACCTTGTCGAAAGGCAAAAGAAAAGGGCGGCTCATTGAGAGCCGCCCGTGAATCTGGGACATTTGCCAGTTACAGCAGCTTGACAAGAGCTGCCACAATAGCAATGGACGCCGCCAGCATGGCCCCCAGCTTGAGGGTCATACGCAGTTCCAACTTTTGCATTTCACTGGTCAGGCGAAGTTCCATCTGCACAAGGTCTCCTTTGGTCACAAGGCGTTCCTCAATGATTTCACGGAGGGCGCTTGCCTGAGCCTTCGCCTGTTCTTCCGTGAAGCCGGCGGCCTTGAGCTTTTCAAAGTATCCGAGGGTATCAAAGGTTGTGGCGGTCATAATGGCCTCCTGCTGTCTGTATTCAGAGATAGCCATTTTCACGGCCTCTGTCAAAAACGCGTTGGCCATGTGTGCTCCGGCTTGTCCGAACCGCGTAGGCAGCTATCCTCGCACGTCCCGGTAGGGCCTTCTTCGCTTCGATTGTCAAAGAACCTTGCCCCTTCCGCCGGGCCAGCCAACGAAAAACCCGCCTCGCACGTTGGCCTTTCCTTGCGGGCAGGCGTTGTGTGCTTGGCGGGTTCAAAATGTTGTAAATTACAATTTTTATCAACAGAAAAAAAGAAGGCTTTTACAACTTTTTTAAGTTTTGGCTTACTTCCTTTCGGATAAAACCCCAAAGGCATTTTCAGCGAGGGCGCAAACTTCGCTAGGCGATATGTCCAAGGCGCGAGCCATACGCGTAAACTCTGAAAAAATAAGACGTTTTCTTTTTCCTGTGGAGCCTTGTGGCTTCCGTAAGCCCTGAAGCCGCATCCTTGCCGCTGAGGGGGGAGCGTCTGGGAAAACGCGGGTAGCCCATTCCTCAACAGTCATTTTTTTTTCTTTGCGCCGATTATCCAAGAAGTCGATAACCCAAGCTTCCATCTCGATCTGCCTTGCTTCGTTCATGGCCTTTCCTCCTTAATCAGAGGAAAGGTAGCAGGAAAAACGTTCTTTATTCATACCTGTAATTCCCGCTTGATAAAAGTTGTAAATCACAACATTTTGAACGTCAAGCAAACCGTTCCTTGACAATCAACTCCGATGAACCCGCTTCAGACGCCGCGCCGGGTTGCTGCCGCCCGCCGCCTGAAGAACAGGGGGAGGGATACCCGATGGAATCGGGCCGCGCCTGGACGGCAGTTTGGACCAGGGCGCGAAACCTTGCCGAAAGGCAAAAGAAAAGGCCCTCCGGAGAGGGCCGTTACAGGCAAAAGACAGCGGGAAGTCAGTCGCGGTGGCGTTTCTTCCTACTCAAAAAAGAACTTACAACTCCGAGAAGCGTTGTACAGATCAATGCGGCGCCTATTTTTTCAAAACCGTGGAGTACAAGTGCCACTCCACCAATGGAAAAAATAAAGCAAATGGTAAACGCCATCCATAGGGCTGTCATATTTTCGCGATGTTCGTCCGCCTCTATCTGTGCCGCTCGTTCATGTGCGTGTTGCGCTGCCTCATGTGAAGCGGTTTGATCTTTTTCCGCCATCGCAATGATACGATCTGCCGCACCGGGCACTATTTGCTCAAGACGCTCCATAATGGCCGGAGGAGGAACAGGCCCGTGATAGATGATTCCCTGTGTCGTCCGACGAATAGTCTGCGGAGGCTGCTTTTTCTGCGGGCTATTCTTCATTACGCGCTACCGCATTTCCTAAAATGTCCCATACTGCCACAAAATGTCTTTCGATACCTTGTTGCGCTTCGTCAGGTGCTGACGACAACCGAACTCGGGTATCTCGGGGCGAGAAGGAAATCATCGCTCCTAAAGCAACAAAAACGGCGATTATCGCCTTGATTGGTCGTTTCATGATTTTTTTCTCTGAGTGGTTGAGCAGACACGAATAGCCGCATACAGCGGCTTTTTATTAAAAATAAGACAAAGTGCCCTTATGAGCAAGGGGAAAAACTGGTAGAATTTTTCCGATCCAGTCCAGCCCGTGAGCTGTGAAAGCTCACGGGCTGTCGGAAACGAAATTTGTGTCATGTTTCACGGGCTGATCCAGCAGTTTGGGCCAGGGTGCGAAACCTTGTCGAAAGGCACAAAAAAGGCCGCTGGAATCCCGGCGGCCTGTGAAGGAAAAGGACGGCTCCGAAGAATCCGCCTCGTGTTTTGCATGAACCTTATAAGCTGGGATGAATTTTGAATCCTTCTTTGAGCACGTTGGTATAATCCTCTTTTGCGGGGTCTATCCTGAATACCGCTCTTACCAGCCCCCACAACATGGCGGACGGTACCAGCAGAAGGGCCAGCAAAAGGCCCATAACATGCTTATGGGCGACGAACATTTGAAGCATGATTGTGTGTGTCACCAACATCCACATCACACTAAAAAATATGGCATAGAGCAAGCCGCATATGATGCAAACCGCGATGAAGAGCCATTGTCTATGCCTGTATCTTTGTATTTCAAGCGAAATTTCGGTTTGCTGATTATTTTCAGTAATACTAATTGAGGATAGAGAGCTATCTCCCCCGGAAAGGTCTTGGGAAGAACAGATATCAGCGGATTCCATAACCCAGGTCCTTGAGTCTATACCGCATTGCTGCTTTGGATACCTTGAAAAGAGAGGCAAGCTTTTCCAGTTCACGCACACCGCGAACTTGAATCAATGCATGTACGAAATCCTTCGGCATAAGCAAGTGGGCGGCGAATTTGTTGGCGGCCACCTCCTTGGGATCGCTAAAAATCATTGTAAAATTTTCAGGAGTATCTCGGTCACGAGGCCCGTGCGAAAGCGCATGATGCCCAAGCTCATGAGCAATCGTGAAACGCTGCCTGACAATACTTTCCTTGGGATTGTAAGTAATAAGCGGGCCTCCGTTCTTCGCGCCCGTGGGCTCATAATGTCCGCTGCCGTCAAGATTGGGGGCGGCCAGAACCGAAATCCCCATTTGTGTGGCGATATATCCAGGGTCGACCGGAAGGCTGCCGTCATCCCAATAGGCCGAAAGGACATCCTTAGCTGACATGGGCATGGCACATCTCCCTTTTCAGACTTGAATAACCGCTTCCCATTTCGGTTAGCGGCTTCTACAAGATAGAAATATGACAGCTTTGTCTGAAATGCAACGACAATTTCCGTCACAAGGTATGACTTTTAGAGTCAAACTCCTTTTACAACCATTTAAAATAAAACGAATTTTTTAAGAAAATCATCCCAAAAGTGAGACCCTCTTCCGTCAAATTCCGCTTCGGTTCCGCCGGCTTCCGGCATTTCCGGAAACCGGCGGTCAGAAACGAAATTCGCCAATCGGTTACAAGATGTAACCTTCTGAATTTCACGGGCTGCTCGTGTCTGGCGTCCACCCGTGCGGCGCTCTCGTCGCCACCGCCCGCCGCCTTTCGGCCTGCCCTACATATCGGGCCATTCGTGCGGGCGCCCCTTCCTGCCGGGCCAGCTTACTTTTCTCCATCCGCCGTTCCGAGCTTCTCTCGCGGTGTCCTACTGATCCACCGTGCCGCATGGGCCGTGTGTCGTTCGGGCCTCTGGAATCCTGCTCCGGGCGGTCGCCTTCCGGACTCAGGCTTGTGGCTACTCTGGCCCGTGGGCCTTGTTCGCCGCCTTTTCCCGGTTGGCAAGTCGATATTGTCGAAAGACAATACATAAGTCAAGGCAAATTTTGTCTATTGACAAAAATTTTCTTTCAAGCGAGGCTCCCCCTGTCCGACATGAATACCAACAACAGGAGAAAAATCGTATGCGAGTAATGATTTTTCAGCCCATGAAGGGGCTATCGGCGGAGGAAATTCGGGAACGGCGGGCGACGGTCGTCGCCAAACTGGAAGACGAGGGCCATGCGGTGGTGGATACCGTTTTCACGGACACACCCCCGGAAAACGGAAATCAGGCCCTATGGTGTCTGGGAAAGGCGCTCCAGGTGATGTCCACGGTGGATGCCGTCTATTTTATGGAGGGATGGGAAAAGGCGCGGGGATGCAGGATCGAATATGAGGCGTGTATTCTCTATGGGATAAGGGCACTGAATGCCGATATTCTTCGCCAGAAACCGTTGCTGGATTTTGTTCTGGGAAACCCGGATAGCGTTGGCAGTTGGTCTTATGGCTGTGAGGTATGCGGAAGAAAGGAAGATGTCGTCATGACTCACGATACATATTCTGTGCAATTATCATTGGAAAAAAACTTATGATTTTTGGGGATACCCATGTTCTTTGCAAAGAGCATATCGGAAAATGTAAAAATATAACGCAAAAATTTATAACACTGTATCAGCTTTATCTATACTTGAGAGGTGTAAGAGAAAGTCACAAAATTTCACCAAACTACGCCGCATATATGCGGAAAATTTTGTGTAACTGTGTCAAAGGGTTGGAAGAGATTATTCAATATAAATAATCGTGCAACCTGACTTCTGCTTTTCTATCCTGACTACGCGCAACTTTTATTGTCCCACTCAGGGAGGGGTAAAACCCCCACCTTTAGGTGGCGGCTTTAGCGTTTCTTTTGTAGAATGTGGGCATGAGCAACTATCGTAAAGGCTCCCACAGGGTTTTCTCAATTCACTTGCACCTGGTCTGGATAACCAAGTACCGGAAAAAGATTTTGTCAGGCGACATCGCCCAAAGGGCCAGGTCGCTGATACGCGGTATTTGTGAGAAACATCAGGTGGAAATACTCAAAGGACATATAGCACCCGACCATATCCATCTTTTCGTTTCAGTTCCGCCAAACCTTGCTGTGAGCAAGCTGATGCAACAACTGAAAGGCCGAACTTCCCATGGCATGATAAACGAATTCCCATTGTTGAGCCGCCAGTATTGGGGACGCCATATGTGGGCGCGCGGCTATTTTTGTTGCAGCAGTGGTAATGTGACCGATGAGGTTATTAAGCAATACATTGCGCAACAGGAAGATGCTGATGAGACCTTCCGGATTGAGGGTGAATGACTTAAGCCTGCTTCAGCAGGAACCATACCGGCTTTAGAGCAATTTGACTTTTATTTTATTTAGAAATCGTTTAGATTGCAGAGATGAAATTTGCATCTGAAGAAATCCGAACCAAGGCTGTTCATGCGTATCTTGATGGAAAAGCAACAGCCAGGCAATTG
>NZ_JAAKEI010000074.1:2500-5441 GCF_011039085.1 Desulfovibrio sp. ZJ369
AACCCCGTGGGAATCCGGGAGGACCATCTTCCAAGGCTAAGTACTAACCGACGACCGATAGTGCACCAGTACCGTGAGGGAAAGGTGAAAAGAACCCCTGTCAGGGGAGTGAAAGAGAATCTGAAACCTGATGCTTACAAGCTGTGGGAGCCCCACACTCACTTTAAGGCGTGAAGATGCAGTGCGTTGCCTTCATGTCTTAAAGTGAGTGCGGGGTGACCATGTGCCTTTTGCATAATGAGTCAGCGAGTTAATCTGTACTGCAAGGTTAAGCGCAAGTGGAGCCGTAGCGAAAGCGAGTCTGAACAGGGCGAAAGTAGTGCGGATTAGACCCGAAACCGGGTGATCTATCCATGAGCAGGTTGAAGCACGGGTAAAACCTTGTGGAGGACCGAACCCATAACGGCTGAAAACGTTTGGGATGACTTGTGGATAGGGGTGAAAGGCCAATCAAACCCGGTGATAGCTGGTTCTCCCCGAAATATATTGAGGTATAGCCTCGTGGATTGTCTATCGGAGGTAAAGCACTGACAGAGCTAGGGGTCCTACCAGATTACCAAACTCTTTCAAACTCAGAATGCCGATGAGATGTACCACGGGAGTCAGACAGCGGGTGCTAAGGTCCGTTGTCGAGAGGGTAAGAGCCCAGATCAACAGCTAAGGCCTCCAAATCTATGCTCAGTGGTTAAGGTGGTGACGTTGTAGAGACACCCAGGACGTTGGCTTAGAAGCAGCCATCGTTTAAAGAAAGCGTAATAGCTCACTGGTCTAATGACGTTGCGCCGAAAATGTAACGGGGCTAAGCATAGTGCCGAAGCTTTGAATTCCGCGCAAGCGGTCTGGTAGGGGAGCGTTCTTCGCGGGCTGAAGGTGTGGCGTAAGCCATGCTGGACTGCGGAGAAGTGATTATGCTGACATGAGTAACGATAAAACGGGTGAAAAACCCGTTCGCCGTAAACCCAAGGTTTTCCGGGTAAAGGTAATCTTCCCGGAGTTAGTCGGCCCCTAAGGCGAGGCTGAAAGGCGTAGCTGATGGGAAACGTGTTAATATTCACGTACTTGTGTATTCGCGCGAAGGAGGGACGCAGGAAGATAGGCGGTCCGGGTGTTGGAATACCCGGTGCAAGCAGGTAGGCATGGGAAACAGGCAAATCCGTTTCCCTGTATGCCGAGATGCGAGTCCGTGGCCGCAAGGCCTGAAGCCGCTGAGTCTCTACTGCCAAGAAAAGCTTCTAAGTATAGGATACGCAAACCGTACCGGAAACCAACTCAGGTGGGTGGGATGAATAATCCAAGGCGCTCGAGAGAACTCTGGCCAAGGAACTCGGCAAAATAACCCCGTACCTTCGGAAGAAGGGGTGCTCCTCCGGGTGATATGATTCACTTGTAGAGCCTGAGGGAGCCGCAGAGAAATGGTGGTGGCGACTGTTTACTAAAAACATAGGTCTGTGCGAAGTCCCAAAGACGACGTATACGGACTGACGCCTGCCCGGTGCCGGAAGGTTAAAAGGAGGGGTCAGCGCAAGCGAAGCTCCGAATTGAAGCCCCGGTAAACGGCGGCCGTAACTATAACGGTCCTAAGGTAGCGAAATTCCTTGTCGGGTAAGTTCCGACCTGCACGAATGGCGTAACGATCTCCACACTGTCTCGGCCAGAGACTCGGTGAAATTGAAGTCGCGGTGAAAATGCCGTGTACCCGCAGAAAGACGGAAAGACCCTGTGCACCTTTACTATAGCTTGACATTGGGATTTGAACCTGCATGTGTAGGATAGGTGGGAGACTGTGAACCCTGTACGCCAGTATGGGGGGAGTCATTGTTGAAATACCACCCTTGTTTTTTCAGGTCCCTAACCCCTCGCCGTAATCCGGCAGGGGAACAGTGTCTGGTGGGTAGTTTGACTGGGGCGGTCGCCTCCCAAAAAGTAACGGAGGCATGCAAAGGTTCCCTCAGGCTGATTGGAAACCAGCCGTCGAGTGCAAACGCAGAAGGGAGCTTGACTGCAAGAGAGACATCTCGAGCAGGTACGAAAGTAGGTGTTAGTGATCCGGTGGTCCCGCATGGAAGGGCCATCGCTCATTGGATAAAAGGTACGCCGGGGATAACAGGCTGATCGCATCCAAGAGTTCACATCGACGATGCGGTTTGGCACCTCGATGTCGGCTCATCACATCCTGGGGCTGAAGCAGGTCCCAAGGGTACGGCTGTTCGCCGTTTAAAGTGGTACGCGAGCTGGGTTTAAAACGTCGTGAGACAGTTTGGTCCCTATCTTCTGTGGGCGTTGGAAAATTGAAAGGGCCTGTCCCTAGTACGAGAGGACCGGGATGGACGCACCCCTGGTGGACCTGTTGTCGTGCCAACGGCAGAGCAGGGTAGCTATGTGCGGAAGGGATAACCGCTGAAAGCATCTAAGCGGGAAGCCTGCCTTAAGATAAGTTTTCCCTGGAGCAATCCCTGAAGGGCCGAGGGAGACTACCTCGTTGATAGGCCGGAGGTGGAAGCGCCGCGAGGCGTGAAGCTGACCGGTACTAATAGCCCGTGAGGCTTGTTTTTGATTAAAACTCCTTCCTTCCCTGTCAATTAATATTTTGACAATCTCAGAGTGTATTCTTTTGCGAGCCGGCCTTTTCCTGCCCCTCCCGCCTGGTTTTGGCGCGGATGTTGCGCTTTGGCAGGAAAGCCAGGCAGCTTGCGCAGGCAAGGGCTACCCGCCCATGACCGGAAAAACCGCGCCGCCTGCCGCGGACAAATCGCAAAAGACACAGCAAAATTTCTTTGGTGACCATGGAGGAGAGGGTACACCCGATCCCATCCCGAACTCGGCAGTTAAGCTCTCCATCGCCGATGATACTGCATATCTTCTTGCGGGAAAGTAGGCCGTTGCCAAAGATTGTTAGAAAGCCCCCGACGCCACCGGCGCGGGGGCTTTCTCTTTTGCCCCC
>NZ_JAAKEI010000075.1 GCF_011039085.1 Desulfovibrio sp. ZJ369
ACTTTCAAGTTCAGTGCGTTCTTCCTGTGTGAGGGTCACCCTATATAAAATTTTTGGCATATCTTCTCCCATTTGAGGAAAAAGATAAGTCCTTTTTTATGCCTTTTCAAGTTTGACGCAACACTAGAGCATTTTCACTTTTGAAAATGCTCTAACGCTGTCGCCAGATCATTTAGCTAATTTCATTAGCAAAACGATCTGGCGTGAGGAGTTTTTCGCGGCCCTGGAAGCGGTATTTGACGCGCCAGCTTTTGGTGCCGCTTGGCGCGACAAAAAGGAAGAGGCCATTGCCGCCAAAAAGTTTTTGCGGCTTATCAAGGGGCTTAACCGCACGAATGGCGGTATCGGTAAGGGACATAGGGGTATTCTCCTGGCAAGGGATTGTATACCCCTTGAAATACCCCTAAAACTGGCGGATGTCTGTGGCGTTTCATCCTCTCGGTCGGACAGTCCAGTTCGCCTCATCCCTTGCCAGGAAAGACTTTTTGGACTGTACCAAACCAAGATGGAGTGAAATCTGGCGGAGAGGGAGGGATTTGAACCCTCGATACAGGTTTAAGCCCGTATACTCGCTTAGCAGGCGAGCTCCTTCGGCCGGCTCGGACACCTCTCCGCATGATCCGGCGCACATGTGCCGCCAGACCGTGAAGACGCACGTTAGCTCAGACCGGCATTGCTGTCAACCCGCCAGGCCTGCATTGACCGCAGGTGCGACTTGGCGTATTTTTTCAGTTTATCATTACCGCAACAGCCGGGCAGTGCGGCGCTGCACGCGGATCGCCCGCAAGGGAATGCGCTTTCTCCCTGACGCGCCGCAGCGGGCCGCATGGCGATCTTTCGGCTGATGCCTCGCAATCTGCGCCGCAATCGGCGCAATGGAATGGAGCGGAATATGTCCTCGAACACAGCCCCTGATGCGCTCCCGAACGACACTGCAACCCCGGCCAGGGAGGCAGCCAGGCCCGGCCTGGACTTCATCCGGGCCCGTATCCGGGAAGACAACGCGTCAGGCCGTTTCGGCGGCCAGGTGCATACGCGTTTTCCGCCGGAACCCAACGGCTATCTGCATCTCGGGCACGCCAAGTCCATTTGCCTTAATTTCGGCGTGGCCCGGGAATTCAGCGGGCTGTGCAATCTGCGCTTTGACGACACCAATCCCGTCAAGGAAGAAAGCGAGTATGTGGAATCCATCCGCGAAGATGTGCGCTGGCTGGGCGGGGAGTGGCAGAATCGCGAATTTTACGCCTCCGATTATTTTGAAAAACTTTACCAGTACGCCGAGCAGTTGATCCGCATGGGCAAGGCCTATGTGGACGATCTTACGGCGGACGAGATCCGCGAGTACCGCGGCACGCTCACCCAGGCAGGACGCGAGAGCCCGTACCGCAACCGCAGCGTGGAGGAAAATCTGGATCTCTTCCGCCGTATGCGCGCCGGAGAGTTCCCGGACGGAGCGCGGGTGCTGCGCGCCAAAATCGACATGGCCTCGCCCAATCTGGTCATGCGCGATCCCACGCTCTACCGCATCCGTCATGCCGAGCATCACCGCACGGGCAATGCTTGGTGTATCTACCCTATGTACGATTACACCCACTGCCTGTCCGATTCTCTGGAGGGCATCACACATTCGCTCTGCACCCTGGAGTTCGTAAACAACCGCGAGCTGTACGACTGGGTGCTGAACGCCCTGGGCCTGTATCATCCGCAGCAGATCGAGTTCGCCCGCCTTAATCTGACCTATACCGTGCTTTCCAAGCGCAAGCTGATCCAACTGGTCAGGGAGGGGCACGTTACGGGCTGGGACGACCCGCGTATGCCCACGCTGAGCGGCCTGCGCCGCAGGGGCGTGCCGCCCGAAGCGTTGCGCGAGTTCTGCGCCAGAGTGGGACTGGCCCGGGTCAATTCCACGGTGGAGTATTCCATGCTGGAATTCTGTATCCGCGAATACCTGAATGCTCATGCGCCGCGCGTCATGGCCGTGCTCGATCCGATCAAGGTGGTCATTGAAAATTATCCCGAACATCAGGTGGAAGAGTTCGAGATGCCCTACCATCCCGAGGATGCCTCCCACGGCAGCCGCAAGGCGCCCTTTTCGCGTGAGTTGTATATTGAGCGGGACGACTTCCGGCTGGAGCCGCCCAAAAAATTCCACCGGCTTTCGCCCGGCGCGGAAGTGCGTTTGCGCTACGCCTATTTCATCACCTGTCGCGAGGCCGTGCTGGACGAGGCAGGCAACGTCCTGGAGCTGCGCTGCGTGTATGACCCCCAAAGCCGGGGCGGCCAGAGCCCTGACGGCCGCAAGGTCAAGGGCACGATCCACTGGGTTTCGGCGGCGCACGCCATCCCGGCGGAAGTGCGCCTCTACGATCAGCTCTTTGCCGTGGAAAATCCCAACGCCGTGCCCGAGGGCAAGACCTTTCTGGACTACCTGAATCCCGACTCCTTGCGCGTGGTGCAAGGCCTGCTGGAACCGGCCCTGGCCGAAAGCAAGCCCGGCGATCGCGTGCAGTTCGAGCGCCTGGGGTATTTCTGCAAGGACAAGGACAGCACACCGGGCCGGCCGGTGTTCAACCGCACGGCCACGTTGCGCGACACATGGGCCAAGCTGGAAAAAAAGGGAGCTTAGAGCCTTTCCTGTGAAAATGCTCCCGCGCCGCGCGCGGATAACGGCCTGCGCCGCGCGGGCTTGCGGCCCAGGGCTGAAAAACCAGGCGCGGACCCAGGGATACTGCCTTGACAATCTTGCCGCTTGCCGCTATTTTGTCGATCTCAACGGGTCGTTAACTCAGTAGGTAGAGTATCTGCCTTTTAAGCAGAGAGTCGCAGGTTCGATCCCCGCACGACCCACCAGTATTTTCAAGCCCTTACGGCGACCGCCGTGGGGGCTTTTCTCTTGGGCACATAGCGGAACTCCGGGAGGGCGTTGACCGCGGCCCGCTTTTGGCTGTTGTGAGGCCGCACGAGAAATGAGAACGTGCCAGAGCTTGAAGTGAGCTTTGGCACGTTTTTTGTCTGAATGTCGGAGCGGTTTACTCGAAGTTGCGGATGAGCAGTTCCGGGGACTTGAGATTTTTGCCGTTGCTGCAGGTGTAGGGCACCTCGACCTCTTCAAAGGTAAAGCCTGAAAAAAGCTTCCTGACTTCCGGCTTGTCATTCAGCGACAAGATAAATTTTCCCTCTATGCGCCCCAGCAGTTCGGCCAGCACGTTGAAATCTTCCCGGCTGAATTTCCCCTTGCCGTAATAGTTTTCACAGTCCCAGTATGGCGGATCAATATAAAAAATGGTGGTCGATTTGTCGTAGCGTTTGATCACTTCGTGGTACGGCAGGCATTCAATGTATGTCCGCGCCAGACGCAAGTGTGCTGCGGACAGCTGCTCTTCTATCCGCAGCAGGTTGAGCTTGGGGCCGCGCACCGCCGCGTAGCCGAAAGCCGGTCTGTCATCCATTCTTCCCCCGAAACACATCTGCTGAAGATAATAGAAACGCGCTGCCCGTTGGATATCAGTCAACGTGTCCGCCTCAACGCGCTTCAGGCGTTCAAATTCGTCACGCGAAATAAGAACCCACTTGAAGTAACGCACGAATTCTTCCAAATGATGCTGGATGACACGGTAAAACGTCACGATCTCAAGGTTGATGTCGTTGATGGCCTCAACCTTGGATTCCTCCTTGCGGAACAGTACCCAGGCCGCTCCGGCGAAGGGTTCGCAATAGCAAAGCGGACTTGGAGTCCGTCGGCGGGGGGGCTGTGCAAACCTTCCCCCCCGCCATCTGCCTGGGAGGCAGAGTATCGCCGCAAGAGACAGGATGCCCGTACAAGGGGCGAGCTATGCAAAGTATTTCAGTTCAGACAGGAAAAGGCGGCTCATTGAGAGCCGCCCGTGGTGTGCGGGGAGAGAGTTACTTGAGGAATGCGATGACAGCCACAAGAAGCGCGGTTTGCGCAACCATTGTCGCCATCATCCACTTGAGAATTTCATGCTTGGTGTTGGCTATTTCTTCCTTTAGCTCAGTGCGCACATCCTGAAGGTCGCCTTTGGTAGCCAGTTCTTTGCGGGATGCTTCGTCGTAGCTTCGCACGACGCCCTGCATGGCTTCGACCTGCACTTTTGCCTGTTCTTCCGTGAAGCCGGCGGCCTTGAGCTTTTCAAAGTATCCGAGGGTATCAAAGGTTGCGGCGGTCATACTGGCCTCCTTGCTGTCTGTATTCAGAGATAAACGGTTTCACGGCCTCTGTCAAAAACGCGTCTGCCCTCTTCAAATCAAAATAGGGTTCGCTCGCTTCAGGTTTTGTGGTTGTGGGCGGCGCAGAATAAACCTGACGGCGATCTGGCCGGTATGGATTGGGAAGACATTGAGCTTGCCGCTGACTGGCAGGGAGATGAACGGGCCTTCTTTGACCACTGCCTTGGCGTGTGGATCGACGAGGTCGAGGGCGGCTATGTCCTCGCCAACAGCAGGACAGGCGCAACATGATGCGCATAGCCAGGGATCTCAGGGAGCGCGAAAGAGCGGCAAAGCAACAGGCGCAAGGAGCGCAACATGGACAGAGAGCAGCTGCAGCAACGCCTCCTGCCGCGTTTGATTGAGGCGGAGGCGGTTCACAAATCCGGGCGCTCCCCGGAGGAACTTGCCCTCCTGGCTGAAATTTTCGCCGATGACCTGGACGGCGAGAACCCTGAAGCCATAGAACGGGCCTTTGCCCTGCACCGCAGGGAATCCTCGCGATTCCCTACCCCGGCGCACATTCTGGCCTTGCTGCCCAGATGCAGGCAGCCCGTGCAATCGCTGCCGCCCTTGCCGATGGAATGCTCCGGCCGCAAGGCGCCGGGCCTGGGACGGCTGGTATCCAGGGCTCTGCGCGGGGAAGCCGCGGCCAGAAACGCAATGGAAAAACTGATCAGGCAAACGCGCGCGGGGGTGCGGCAATGATAGCTTTCACGTTGTCCTGCATTCCCACGGCGCAACAGCGCGCCCGGCACGGCGTGGTCAACGGGCACAGCGCCACCTGCAAGACGGCGGGCGGATCGGTCAACTGGTCCGCTGTGTGGCGCGCTCAAAAATGATGGGATGGCCCAGCCCGCTGAAACTCGGTAAACGTGGGGTATCACAACCCCAGGAGCAGGAGGCCACCATGAGCACAGCGACAATCATCGGTATCGATTTGGCAAAGAACTCCTTTCATGTGTACGGCATGAATGAGCGTGGAGCGAAAGTGTTCAGTAAGACTCTCTCGCGGGGGAAGGTATCAGAGTTTTTCGCCTGTCATCCACGGTGTCTCGTGGGCA
>NZ_JAAKEI010000076.1 GCF_011039085.1 Desulfovibrio sp. ZJ369
GCAGACCGGGCTGCCCGTCCAGACGGATTGCAAAGGCAGAAGATCCGCCAGGTTCAAGCTGGTCAGCAGGGGACGCCGGATATTGGCATAGCCGTTGCCGGGCAAACTGCCCAGCCAGGCTTCCAGGACGTTGATGGATTCAATGCGGCAGCCGAAGCCCTGCGTCTGGATCATCCGGCGCAGCTCGCGGGCATTATCCTGCAGCGCATTTACATCTTCATCCATGAGGACGACGGCGGACGAGAGATAGCCCGCGCCCACGGAGCCGGATTGCACTTCCAGCTTGGCGTCTTCCGCGTCTTCGCGCATGCGCAGGGCGTCGCGGTTGATCTTGGCGTTGGGATTGTTGAAAAACTGATCCATGAAGCCCAGCACGCGCTGATTCCAGCCCTTGGCGTAGCCCGTGATCTCCTTTTCGGCGTCATACTGGTCAAGGCAGATGAAGCGCGTGGAATAGCGCAGCTCAAAAGGCATGGCGTCCAGGCCCGCAAGCATGGCAGGCCAGGATTCTTGCGGCAAGCCGTCGATGGAAAGGACGGCCAGATGCTTTTTGTCCAGCCCGTCTTCCAGACGCGGGATCAGGCCGCCCACCAGATGGCGACTGCCCAGCAGGGCGTCCAGATACATGGGGACGGCCGGCACACGCACAGGCTGGAGGACACCGGAAATACAGGCTTGCAGATAGGCGAGCAGATCCGAGTGCGGAAAGGGGCTGTCCGAGCTGTCGTACAGCTCATATTCCTGAAGGCGGGTCATGCCCAGAACGGCCGAGCAGCCGTCTTCCAGCGCAAGGAGCGTGCCCTTGAACGTCTTGAGGCCTTTTTCCAGGGCCGGGATGTTTTCCACGCCCACCTTATCCACAAGGCCCTGGCGGACGTGCTCAAGGGCGTGCTTGATGTAGGTCATGCCGCCTTTGGCGCGCCAGGCCGCATGGGCTTGTGTCAGATTGCCCGCGCGCAGCAGGCCGAGAATGTCCATGTCCAGGACGATCACTTTCGCCGCCACGGTCTGGTTTTTCTGGCCGGACAGGCAGTGGGCGCAGCCGGGGAAACGGGCGAAGGAGACGCCGGAGGCGTCAGAGAGGGCAGGGAGAGTGTGGGCGCTGGAAGCGAGCCGGAGCGCGTGAGTTCTCTCTTTCTGGCCCGTTTTTCCTCAATCTGGACTTCCAGCGTTTCCTCTTCCAGCGTATTCCTGAGTTTCGAGATCTTTCCCAGGTTCCCGGCTGTTATGGGTACAGCGGCCATGCCGGGGGCAGAGGGCGCTTCCGGCCTGGAGTGCGCGGTTGCGTCCTGCTCCGTGTTGTCTTTTTTCTTCTCTGTGGCGGGAGCGGCTTTTTTGCTGACGGCCACATCCCTGGGCACTGGCGGCAATGGCGTCGGCGTTCGCTCCATCCAGAGCAGGCTGGCAAACGCCAGGAGCAGAAACAGCAGGATGCCCCAGATGATTTTTGTTCTTCTCGTGAGCTGCATGACCCTCCCCCTCATTTTTCCCTGGCGTAGATATTTCCCTGGAGCACCCAGGCTTCATTCCTGAAGCTGAGCCGCTCCAGCGTCAGGCCCGGCACTGCGGACAAGACGCGCCAGAGCGCGCTTTCCCGCGTCAGGATGGCCGGATAGTTCTGGCCCGCGCGGGCCTTGCGGTCTGTGGCCAGCGTCAGCCTGGAAACTGCGAGCTGTGGGCTTTTCAAAGCAGCCTGGTCCGGCAGGATCAGAAAATCAGCCTGACTCTGGTGCGCCCAGGTCACGCTGACGGCCCGGCCTGAGCAGGAGGCTTCGCTGAGCTGCCAGCCGTTGGCAACAGTGGGCTGAGCCAGCAGCGCCTCCATGCAGGGTTCGGCCACGTCCACGGCCAGGGGGCGGGAGAGCGTGGTGAAGTCTCTGCCCTTGGCCTCTATCAGCTCCTGATCCGGCGCGCCCTTGTGAGCGCAGCCGAACAGGAGGACGCCAGGAAGAAGGGCTATGCTGCGCAAGAAGTGAGGGTTTTTCATGTGCTACCCTGTAATATGATTGCCATTACACGTTTTTAGTATTATTCTTTTGTAATGATTGTGAGCTACAAAGACAGCCGGGCGGAAAGCCTGTTTCGGGGCATCCGCGTTGCCGACCTGCCGTCGGATATCCAGCGCGCCGCCATGCGCAAGCTCAAAATTCTGCACAACGCCGTTTGCCTGAATGACGTGCGCGTTCCCCCGGGGAACCGGTTGGAAGCCCTCAAAGGTGACCGGGCCGGGCAATACAGCATCCGCATCAACAGCCAATGGCGCATTTGCTTTGTCTGGAGTGAAGGAAACGCGCATTGTGTCGAAATTGTTGATTACCATTAGAGCGTTTTGCTAATGAAATTAGCTAAACGCTCTGGCAGGGCGCAGCCATGCCCGCCGCGCAGGCGCAGGCGAAATTTACTTTCGCCGCTAAGCGCCGGAGCGAGCGTTTTAAAAGCAATATACTCTAGGAGGCCATGATGCACGACCGCATGCCGCCCGTTCATCCGGGCGAAATTTTGAACGAAGAGTTTTTGAAGCCTATGGGGCTGAGCCAGACGCGTCTGGCCCTGGACACGGGCATGCCGCAGAGCCGGGTTCAGGGCATTGTCGCCGGCAAGCGCGGCATCTCCGCCGACACGGCGGTGCGTCTTGCCGCTTATTTTGGCAACAGCGCGGAATTCTGGCTTAACTGCCAGGTTACCTATGAGCTGGATATGCTTGCCCATTCCGGCAAACGCGCTGCAATTCTGGCTCGCGTACATCCCCATTCCTCCGCCTCTAGTGCTCCGACACTTCCATGACCTTGTTGCCCTGGTAGATGGTCACGCGCAGGGCCAGGCCATTGGCCTGAAGGGCCGCAAAAAAGTTCTTCACCGCGTCCACAAAGATGCCGGAAAACCTGGCGGAACTGCGCATTTCATAGTCGTTCTGCGCATTCCAGATCAGGCTGTAGCCGGCTATGGCGGCCCAGCCTTCCATCAGGCCGCGCAGCATTTCGCCCACCAGAATGCGGCGCGGCGCATAGCGCATGCTGACCTTTGCCAACTGGCGCATGCCCATGCCGGCCAGTTCCGAAGTCAGGAAAAAAACCGAGTTGGGCGCGCGGGATTGCAGTTCCGCGGTGTCCTCCAGGATCAGCAGGCGATCATGCGGGCAGAGTTCATCCAGTTCATGAATGATCGCATTCACAAAGGTGGTCTTGCCGCTGGAGGTGCCGCCCACCACGACGATATTTTTGCGATCCAGAATTGCAGCACGGATAATAGGCGGCACTTCCGGCGTTATCACGCCCTGCGCCAGGTATTCCGGCATGGTGATGATCCGCGAGGCTTTCTTGCGCAGGGAAAAAGACGCTCCCGGCCCCACCAGCGGCGGAAATGTGCCCTCAAAGCGGGAGCCGTCCAGGGGAAAGCTCCCTTCCACCACCGGATGCAGCGCATCCACAGTGATGTTCAGAGCACTGGCCACCAGAGAGAGGATCAGCTTGCTTTGGGCCTGGTGAAGTTCTCCGATATTTTCCTGTTCCCGGCCGTAGCGTTCAATCCATAATTGACCGTCCGGATTGAGCATGATCTCAATAACTTCATCGTCCCGCAGCGGCTGCATAATGAGCGGGCCGCAGTTGTATTCCAGGCTTTCCAGCAGGCGAGCATCAAACATCTTGCACCGCCTTCAGGATGAAGACGGCCACATTGAGCAGGGCTGAAAGCCCTATGATGGCCGTGCAGATGTACAGCGTGGTTTTGAAGCCGGACAGCGTGGCCGCGAAGTCCGAGGCCGCATCCCGGATGCCGTTGATGGTCACGTCGGACAGTGTTTTCCGCAGCTCGGACACGCTCTTTTCCACGCCTTGGGTGTACGTCGCGGTCTGCTCGCCCATAAAGGCGGCCAGGGCTTTTTCATGCCTTTTCTGGAGTTGTGTTTGCGCTCCAAGAAAAGCATTCTGGATCGTGACCATCATCAGCAGCGGGTCATCCACCGGCACGGCCAGATTGTGCTTTTTGGCCAGCAGGGCGCGCACGTCCTCCACGGACAGGCCCAAGCCGTCCGGCAGGCATGGCTCCGCTTCGGGCGCGGGCGAAGATTGCGGCGCGTTGTCGGCAGCGGGCGTTGCATCCGGCCGGTTTTGCAAAATTTCCTCAGGAGGCAGATCGTCGGACATGGGTCAGCCTCCGTAAAGCAGATCCGCCTGCCCGACGCAGGAGAGAATCTGATTCCAGTAGCGCCGCAGGCGCGCCTTGACCGCAATGGAGGTGGAGCTGCCGTTGATCCCGGCCTCAAAGCTCTGGCGCTTGGCAAACAGTTCCTCCAGATCCTTGCCGATCAGGGCCTTGTTGCCCATTGGCAGTGCGATCAGCGCATGGAACTGCGAGGAGTACTCCTTGTAGATTTTGAACTCCTCAAAGCCCTTGCCATCTATGGCAATCTCGCCAAAAAAAGGATTGAGCCAGACCACAATGGGAGAGGTGGGGAAGCCGAGGGCCAGCCTGGCCAGACCCTGGATCGTGTCGCCCAGGGCCTGACCGCCCGTGACAATGGAATGAAAAAAGACCTTGTGCCCCTGCTCTTCCAGCAGGGGCAGAAAGTCGTTTTCCGCGAGATACGCGCCCAGGGCAATGAAGGAGGACGCCCCATTGTCCACAATGACATGCGATTCTTCCGGCGCGTTGACCAGAGCTTCCAGCAGCACATCAAACTTGCGGGCGTCAATGTTCCCGTCCCGCATAATGTCCAGAGAAGCCACATTGAACTCTTTGAACGAAGAGAGGGTGGCGTTTACCGGGTCCGTGTCGTAGGCCAGGATCTCTTTTTTGAAATGCCGGAGAGCCTGGTACAGCATCACGGCGATCATGGATTTTCCCACTCCGCCCTTCCCTTGCAGTATAAAATGAATTGTGGCCATGTATGTCTCACTCTCCAGTCAGCAAGTCAGAAAGAGGAACTGCGTTTTTGCCGTCAAATGCCTGAGCACCATTGGCGCTCA
>NZ_JAAKEI010000077.1 GCF_011039085.1 Desulfovibrio sp. ZJ369
TGGTATGAAAGCAAAAACATGTGATGAACTGTATAAATCCATTGGAAAAGCATTAAGTTGTATCACACAAAAAGACGCTGAAGGATGGTTTAAATCCTGTGGATATGTAAAAAGTTAAAAGCAAAATACTCTAGCCCGCATCGGCGCGAACATCAATCAGCTCGCGAGATGGGCCAATACCTGCAAGCGAGCAACGGAAGCCGTGGAAGTATTGACGGCGCTGGCAGGCATCGAACGGCGTATTGCAGAGTTCGCATCATGCGCTTCAGCGGAAAATGAACCGGAGGCCGAGCCATGCTGATGAAGATCTTTCCGCACGGCACCGGAGAAGGCGACAAGCCCAGCCGCTATCTTGTGCGCCCGGACTATCCGGGGAGAGACACAGCCCCGCCTCAGGTGCTGCGCGGCGATCCCGCCATGACCCGCGCGCTTGTCGACAGCATAGAGCGGCGATGGAAATTCACCTCCGGCGTTCTGTCGTGGCATCCTGATGAGAAGATCAGCGAGGCACAGGAAGAGGAAGTCATGGACGCTTTCGAGCGCGTGGCCTTCGCCGGACAGGAAGCGGATCAGCGCAATATCCTCTGGGTGCGGCATACCCATGCCGGGCATCACGAGCTGCATTTTCTGATTCCGCGACTGGAACTTTCCAGCGGCAAGGATTTCAACGCCTGCCCTCCCGGCTGGCAAAAAGACTTTGCTGTCTTCCGTGACCTGTTCAACTGGCGCGAAGGCTGGGCGCGGCCCGATGACCCGGCACGGGCGCGGGACGAGCTTCCGAAAAAGGCCGACCTGTTCAAGGCGCGAATGGCCTGGGTGCGGTTAGAATTTCCGAATGCACTCAAGTGAAATATTAATTTTGATTGGGACATCTTGGATTGATGCCTTTCCTATAATTCTTTCACCATCCACAGTTCCTTCCACGGTCATGGAGTTTCCCCCCCACCCATATTGTATCCATCAGTTGCGTACTGCATACATGTCAACTTGGCAGAAAAGTCTTTCCCCTCGATGGCATAACTGCCATAAAAAGCATGGGTTTTGTCACTGCCATAAAATTTTCCATTGTCTATAAAGACTATACCCTCGTTCCTGTCGCCTGGGAGATTATAAACTGCCTTGTAAATTCCGTTCATGATCGTATCCTCCTTATAAGTATTTTAATTTTAAAAATTAATTATCATCGTCAAGTTGTCAATGGTAACGTCCATAGTAATTTATACGTTTTTGCTGAACCTTCGAGAATGGGTTGGGACTCTGTAAAGCGTCCCAAGGCTTTCCTTGGTGTTTTGGATTGTCAGGCTCTCAGAGCATTTTTTGATTGAAGTTGCCTAACTCGTCTCAGAAAGTCCAAAGATGTCTGATTAGAATGTAATTTCAATATGTTAATCAGGCATCTTTGCCTTATCCCATCCACAAAAATCCACCTGCATCCACAAAAACCGTTGGTAGACACGTTGGTAGTCTTTTGCTAGGTCTGGGCTGTCAATGACGGGATTTCCCAAGGTCGGGCAGTGCTGCACCCGGCCTTGGGAAACGGAGCGGGGTTCCCCTCTCAGCTACCGGCATATTTCTTGTAATACCTTGTATCAAAAGGTTTTTTCAGAAATATGTTGGTAGCAGTCAGTCCAGCCGTACCAAGAAACACCACTCTGGAGGTGGCCGGATGAAACTGACCGACACAGTCATACGGCATGTCATAGCCAACGGCAAGATTCAGATGCACTCGGACGGTGGGGGCCTGTTCCTCTACGTCACGCCCACGGGCAAAAAGTCATGGCGGTTGGCGTACCGCTTCGCGGGCAGGCAGAAGCTTCTTTCCCTTGGCCCGTATCCGTCCGTGAGCCTGCGCGAGGCGCGGGAAAAACGGGAAGAAGCCAAAAAGCTGCTACGGGAACATATCGATCCCAGCGAAGCCCGACGCCAGGCCAGAGAAGCGGCGGCGGAAGCGGCCCGCAACTCTTTCGAGGACGTGGCGCGGGAATGGCATATCAGGTATTCGCCGAAGTGGATCCCCGCATACCGAAAAGCAGTCATTCGCATTCTGGAGGAAAACCTCTTCCCCCACATTGGCAAACGTCCCATCAACGCTATTACCCCAAGGGAACTGCTGGCCGTTCTCCGGCAGGTGGAGGAACGGGGCGCGTTGACCATCGCCCACAAGGCGTTGCGTGATGCCGGACGGATTTTCCGTTACGCCGTTGTCACCGGCAGGGCGGAACATGACATTGCCGCCGATTTACGCGGCGCACTCGCGCCCACAGCCAACGGCCACCATGCGGCCATCACCGAACCCGTTGCCGTGGGCGAACTGTTGCGCAAAATCCACGCCTATGAGGGGAACTTTTTCATCTCCCGCGCCCTGCGTCTTGCGCCACTGGTTTTTGTCCGTGCCAATGAACTGATCCGTGCGGAATGGACGGAAATCAACCTTGAGGCGGCGGAATGGCGCATTCCGGCGGAACGGATGAAGATGAAGCAAATCCATGTCGTGCCGCTTTCGCGTCAGGCCCTGGCGATTTTCCATGAGCTGTATGAGAAAAGCGGCGATGGACGCTTTGTCTTTCCTGGCAACAGGGCGGGAACCAACGGCCCCATGTACAGAGGAGGTCCGTTGCGCGTCCTGCGGCAACTCGGCTGCGCCACCGGCGAACATACCTTTCACGGCTTCCGGTCAATGGCGTCCACGCTCCTGAACGAGCTTGGCTATAACACAGACTGGATAGAGCGCCAGCTTGCCCACTGTGAACGCAACGGCGTTCGCGCCGCGTACAACTATGCCGAGTATCTGCCGGAGCGGCGACGCATGGTTCAGGAGTACGCTGACTATCTGGATATGCTACGCGGAAAAGTACGATAGACGGGATAAAAAGCAAGACACGCCCCCGGCCCTGTTCCAGAGGTGCCGTCTCGGACAGGGGCGCTCTTTTATCTGTGCTACCTGTTTATGTTTTATCAAAGTCCCACTCAACACCCAATAATTTTTGTTTGTTTTGCCGCCTTTTCCCCGTTTGTTTTTTGAGGATCGGCAGGATTTTTTCGCGCCGCCGCCGACCATTCCGCAGGATTTGAGGTTGTCGCTTTCCAGCAAAAGCACCTTTTTTCCGTCAGCAAGCAGGGAGTCGATCAGGGCGAAAGATACCTTGCTTTTCCCCACGCCACCTTTGCTTCCGCCCACATAAAAAATCGACGCGTTTATGTTCACAACTTCTTATCCGGCAAATCCGGCACGATGAACGAGGTTCTTGCCGAAGCCGGTGGTTTTTGCGGGGAATTTCCTTTTTTTGTGCAGGAGCAACGTCCGCGCTGTCCGCAGTTTCAGAGAAAAATTTCTGAATAAGATATGCGGGAATGATGATGCTCTCATTCTTGAGCAGCTGACTCAGTTCTTTTGGCGAGTAACCTTTTTTGAGAGCGTTCCTGAAAGCTTTTTCCAGAAATTTGGCTGCGTCCGGTCTGGTTTTTCCGTCTTTTTTTTCGGCAAATTCATGAGTAGTTTCTTCGCCTTCGCGAGCTGTTCCATGTGTATTGTTGCGTTTGAAGCCATGTGTTTTTGCCTCCTCTGAGAAGAGAATATGGTCAATCGGCAGTAAAGATAAAATCTTGCATAAATCTACCACTCCACGATACGGGGTCGCCGTGGCAGGATGGAAGTTGTGCTACACACAACCCCATCCTGCCAAAGGGCTGCCGCCCTCTGGACTCCCCCGGAATGCTCGGCGCTGCGCTTCTCGCATTCCAAAGGCAAAAGACATGAAAGGCAGAAAGACGGAGGGCGGCGGCCGGAGCGCCGCCAGAAAATGGGTAACGATCCGTGTTACCGATATGGAAAAAGCACGCCTCATGGAGCAGGCGGACATCGCGGGACTGTCCCTGTCGGAATACGCGCGACGGCGTTTTTTCGGCGGAACGATTGCGGCCTGCACTGACGTGAAAACAGTGGGAGAACTGCGGCGGATCGGCGGTCTGCTCAAGCATAATTTTGCAACGCTCCGGCAGGTAAACGCGCCGCGCGGCATTATGGAAAAGCAGGAAGACGCCTTGCGGAAACTCGTGTGGTTGATTCAAAAAATCGGCATGGCCCTCAATGATCGTCAAAAAAAATCAAGAACCGGAAAATTGAAAAATCGAAGTCATGGCAGATAGGCGATTGGGTGGATGACCTCATTGCCTGATGCGCGACGGAGAGCGGAATTTCTTTGCGCTCAGGCCGAAAAAAGCGCGTGGCGGCAAGCCGCGTTTTGAAGCCTGGTTACGGGCGCAAGGCTTGTCCCGACAGGCCGGGCATTGGCGGCATCGCGCGGCATTTGAACAGACGAGACACAGCCCGCCCACGCTGCAACGGATAGCGGAGGAAGCGATAGCCATGCGCGAACTCGAGGACTTCAGAACGTATGCCGAGGCGGTCAATACGGAACGCTACCGCGTGACCTGTATCAAAATGGACGAGGACGGCGGGAAAAAGACCTTCATCCTGGACAAGAAAGGCGGCCTGACCAGAGGCTTTTCCCCGAACGAACTGGAGGCCCATCTGCCGGAAATGCTGCGCTTCCAGCGGCGCGGCGAAAATATCTACTACACGCCGCTGTCGGATGAGCGTCACCACATCCTCATTGATGACATGACCTAGGGTGTGTCGTCATTTGATTTTAGCCCAGATAGCTATGCAGCGAATATGAACTGCAGCAAGGAAGGAGGCGGTATTTTTTGCATATCTGGTAGCCACACCTCGCCACTGCTTCAAAACCTGAAATGCATTTTCAACAAGATGTCTCAATTTATACACGTAGTTGT
>NZ_JAAKEI010000078.1 GCF_011039085.1 Desulfovibrio sp. ZJ369
CTCGTCCTCACCTGCCAGGAAAAGCGCACCAAACGGGGCAAGCTCAGCACCCCCACGGAATACTTCCACAAGTTCTATGCGACGCTCCCGGAATGGCGCGCGGCCAACCTTTCGGCGCTTAACGTGGATGCCGTCCAGCCTGCGGGCATCAAGGGGCGCTATTCCTATACCTCCCACGTCCTCCTTTATGAGGGCTGCCCGCGCCAGTACCAGTTTTTCAAATACTGGGAGTTCAGCCCGGTGCGCGAAGGCCCCATGCTGTTCGGCCAGCTTGTGCATCAAACCATTGAAGACATCCACAAGGCCGTCCTGCGCGAGCAGCCGGAAAGCGTGACCGAGGACAATATCCGCCTCTGGTTCGATGTGAATTACGCCAACCTGAGCCACAAGGAGCGCGTCTATCTGGCCCCGCAAATCCGGGAGGTGGCGCTTGGCCATGTGCTGCGCTATGCGGAGCGCAAGCGCGGCAACTGGGCGGACATACGCGGCACGGAAGTGGATGTTTCGCTTGTGCGGGACGAATACATCCTGACGGGCAAAATTGATCTGATTCAGGGCAAGGGCGATACCGTGGAGATCGTGGATTTCAAGGCCACGCCCAAACCCAATCAGTACGCCGAACGCCACTTGCTGTCTCGCTACCGGCGACAACTGGAAATCTACGCCTACCTTGTGGAGCAGCGCCACGGCCTTGCCGTCAGTGCCATGAACCTCTACTATACGGGCGAGACATCCGGCGTGCCCACCTACCGCTTCCCCTTTGACGGCAAATCCGTGGACAAGACCATTGCTGAAGTGGACGCCGTGGTGGGCTGCATGGAGCGGAAAGAATTTGCCGTTCAGGAACGCACGCCAAAACTGTGCAAGGAATGTGACTTGCAGGCGTTTTGCAATAGGTGTGAATGATACAGGAACAACTATGCGGGTATCAAGAATTCAACTCAAGAATTGGAAAAATTTTAAGGAAGTGGATGTCAGGCTGAATGACCGCACATTTTTGCTGGGCGTCAATGCAGCCGGTAAATCCAACTTTCTTGACGCGTTTCGATTTATGCGTGACGTTGTTGAACATGGCGTCGGAAAGGCTGTGCAAGCCAGAGGGGGGATGAAGAAACTGCGTTGCCTCTACGCACGGCAGGAATCTTATATTCGACTTGCATTTACAATAGACAATACATGGAAATATGGAATTGATCTCATAAGTGATAAGACATTTCCTGTTTTGATAAAAAGGGAATATGTGCGGAAGAATGGGGAAGCTATCTTGAGACGCCCTGACAGGGCGGACAAAAAAGACAGACAACGCGCAACGCAGACGGCGCTGGAACAGGTAAGCGCCAATGAGGCCTTTCGAGAGATTGCGAACTTCTTCAGAAGCATTGAATATCGCCACATTTTGCCTCAGGTGGTTCGCGATCCGCAGGGCTTTTCCGCCGTGCCTGTTGTGAATGATCCCTATGGGCGAGATATTGTTCGGCATATATGGGCGACGCCGAAAAAGACACGCGAGGCCAGATTGCGGCGCATTGATAAAGCGCTGCAAATAGCCGTTCCCACGCTGTCCGAACTGAAGGTGGAAATGGACGAGAGCCGGGGGCAACCGCACCTGCGGGCAAAATTTCAGCACTGGCGTCCCAATGGGGCCATTCAGGATGAAAGCAGCTTTTCTGACGGAACCCTGCGCCTGATCGCCCTGTTCTGGATGTTTTTGGAAAACGGCGGGCCGCTCCTTCTGGAAGAGCCGGAACTTTCCCTGAATGAAGAAATTGTTCGCCGCTTGCCGGGCCTGTTTGCCAGGCTCGTTCGAGGGAAGCAGGGCCGACAGGTGCTTATTTCAACGCATTCGTATGCCCTCCTTGAAGATCCGGGTATTCAACCTGAAGAGATTCTGAAGCTGGAATCCGGGCAGGACGGGACAATCATTCAAGGCCCATCGGATGATGCCCAAAAACTGATGGAAAACGGGCTGAGTGCCGCTGAAGCTGTGCTGCCGGAAATCAGGCAGCACAGAATGAAACAACTGTCGTCTCTTCAGCTATGAAAATACATGTTGTTGCTGAAGGCAGGCTGGAAATCCCCGTTGCGTGCCGGCTTATCGCATTTTGTGGACATCAGCGTGGAACAGTCTATGAATTGAGAGGATCGGGCAATATTAAGAAAAAGGCAGTGACGTATGCCCGCCTTGCGAATGCGGAAACAGCCGTGCTTATCCTGACGGATTTGATGGACAGCGGAAGCCCTTGTGCCCTTGCCGCCCGAAGCCGTTATTTTGGGAGGCGTGCCGCTGGCATACCCCCGAACGTTCTTTTGCGGTTCGCTGTAAAGGAACTGGAAAGCTGGTTGCTGGCGGATCACGAAAACTTTTCCAAACTTCTGGGAATACGGGCGGGAAAAATTTCATCCCAGCCGGATGTGTTGCCAGACCCCAAAAAGTATATTGCGAAATTGGCGAGCCTTTCTCCACAAAAGGCGATCAAGGCGGATCTTATTTCCGCCTCAGGCAGACAAGGCAGATTATATATACCCAAAATGGAAGAATTCATCAATGAATCATGGGATATAAAGGCTGCCATGCGCCGTTCCCCCAGCCTGAAAAGATGTATCAATCGTCTTCGTGAACTGCATCCTGTTTTGCCATAAAAAGGAACCTCCATGCCCCAGCACACCCTCCCCGCCACGCCTCCCAAACAAAATGTAGAGGATATGACCTTCACTCTCCCGCAGCCGGAGCCCATCAAGGGCTTTCCCGAACTGCGCTGGACGGGCAAGCGTCCTTTTACCTCTACACAGTACTACCCGGCGCAGCTCAAGGAACGCTACGGCGATCCGGTGGACGGTTGGATGAACCGCATTTACTGGGGCGACAACTTGCAGGTCATGAGCCATTTGCTCAAGGAGTTTCGGGGCAAGGTGGATCTGGTGTATATTGATCCACCGTTTGATTCAAAGGCGGAATACAAGAAGACAATCTCTCTGAGAGGAAAAACAGAAGAATCGGATCTATCTAATTTTGAGGAGAAGCAATACAATGATATTTGGACAAATGATGAATATTTACAGTTCATGTATGAAAGATTAATTTTAATCAAAGAACTATTATCAGATTTTGGTTCACTATTCTTACATTGTGATTATAATAAAAATTTCTTACTTAGGAGTATTTTAAATGAAATTTTTGGAGGAAACAATTTTAATAATGAAATAATTTGGAAACGTAAATCTGCAACTTCTTACGCTGGTACAAAATTGGGAGTCGCCACGGATACGATTTTTTGGTTTTCCAAGTCAAATAAATTTATTTTTAATAAACTATATTTGCCTTTATCTGAAGATAATACACAAAAATATATATCTGAAAGATACAAATATGTTGATGAGAATGGAAGAAAGTATAAATTAGGTGATTTAGGCAACCCTGAATATCGTCCCAATTTAATTTATGAATATAAAGGTTGTTTACCGCCTGCAAATGGCTGGGCTGTATCTCTTGAAAAAATGAAACAGATGGACGCAGAAGGACGTCTGGAATTTCCTAAAAAAGAGAATGGAAGACTTATGCGAAGGCAGTTTCTTGATGAATATAAAGGTCAATTAATTCAGAACTTATGGCTTGATATTCCCATTGTGAATTCACAGGCTAAAGAACGTTTGGATTACCCAACCCAAAAACCGGAAGCACTGCTTGAGCGCATAATCCTTACCTCCACCACCCCCGGCTCCATTGTCTTCGACTGCTTCATGGGCTCCGGCACAACGCAAGCCGTGGCCATGAAGCTTGGTCGGCGTTTCATCGGGGCCGACATCAACCTGGGGGCCATTCAGACCACCACCAAGCGCCTGAACGCCATTATTGCCGAGAAAAAACAGGCCCGGCCCTCCCTGCTGGAAAACGACGGCAAGCCCTACTTGAATTTTGAGGTTTACAACGTCAATCATTACGACGTGTTCCGCAATCCGGTGCAGGCGCGGGACTTGCTGCTTCAGGCGCTGGAAATCGAACCGCTGGAATCCACCGATGTCTTTGACGGCATGAAGGACGGCTACAAGGTCAGAATCATGCCCGTCAACCGCATTGCCACCCGGGCCGACCTCAACCCTATCCTCAACGGCATCAATTACCGGGAAATGGAAAAGCGCATGGAAGCCGCTCCGGGCAGCCCGGCGGAACGTATCATGCTGGTCTGCATGGGGCACGAGCCGGATCTGGCCGCCAGCCTGAAAATGGACATTGGCGGCCACTACAGTGTGGATGTCAAAGTCGTGGACATCCTGCGCGACAGAAAGGATCTCACCTTCAAATACGATTCCGAAGCTGACGCGGCCGTGGAAAACGGCGAGCTGATCATCCGGCAGTTCTACCCCCGCAATCTCCTGCAAAAACTCTCCATCCTTGAAGAAAACGTGGAGGACTGGCGTCAGCTTGTGGAAACCGTGGCC
>NZ_JAAKEI010000079.1 GCF_011039085.1 Desulfovibrio sp. ZJ369
CTTTTCCACCACCGTGGTCTTGCCCGTCATTCTGGAAAGCAGCTCCGCCGTGTCCGGATCATTGGGCGCATAGGCAATGCGCACATGGCAGTTGGCCATAAGGGCATTGTCTTTGCCGTATGCCTCGCTGAGCTGCTTTATGTTCTGGACGATGATGCACAGTTTGCCGCCGTAACCGGCGATGTAGGCAATGGCTTTCTCCAGAATGGGGAGCTTGCCCAGGCTGATAAGTTCGTCCAGCATCAGCAGAAGCCGATGCAGATAGCCCGCCTAGGGTCAGCCCTCATTAAAACACCGTCCGCGAAAAGCCGAATTTTTTCGGCCGGCAAGGCGCAAGGCCAACATTGGGCGAAGCTGTATTGAACATACCGCAAGGTCAATGTTGGCCTTGCAACGCCGCCGGACGGAAAAAGGCGGCTTTGCAGCAGGTGGATTAATGAGGGCTGACCCTAGCTCGCGCCGTCGGCAAATTCCATCCTGGCGCAGACGCGGCGGATAATCAGATCCAGCAGAAGGCGCATCAGGTGGATATAGATTTTCTGGCCGTCGTCAAAAACGCGCTCAGGCTTCCAGGAGGCTTTGCCTTTCACCTCGAAATTGAAATTCAGGCCGGAAATATCGACGTCCCTGCCGTCGATCCTGGCCGTATTGCGCTGGACTTCCTGCTCTCTGGCGGCTTTTTCTTCCGCAAGCCGGAGTTTCATGGCGTCGGCGTAGACAAAGCCCACATACGGCGTATGTCCGGAGCGCCGGGAAATAAGCCGCAGATGATAAATGCGGCGATCTGTGGTGATCACGGCGCTTGTTTCCAGCCCGGCGTCCACGGGCTTGATGAAGAGGTGCGTGGTGTTGCCGGCAGTGCCCGTTTCCACCATCCAGCGCGCCGAATCGCCTACGATCACCTCATTGACCTTTTCCCCGGGCTGGAGTTCCACGTCGCAGACCTGCATGGGGCTGGCCAGGATGGTGGGCAGGGACGCGCCGTGCACATAAACAAGCTTGCCGGAGTGCGAGAGCACCGGAGCCGGGCCGCGTCCGGCCCAATCACGGGTCAGGGTAAGGGACTGCCGTTCGCGCTTGCTCAGCGGCACGGTGTCATTGCTGAGAAAGTCCGGAGGCGTGTTCAGAAAATCGGCCGGCAACGGCAGCGCTGAGGCCGGGTCGGCAGCAGCGGACGACGAGCCTCCGGAAGGGGCCGCGCCCGCAACGACTCCAGGGAGAAAGCAGCATATCAGCAGCAGGGAAACAACAATCCTTTTCATGGGGAACTCCTATTGTGCCTTTGCCGAAGAAGCGGCAGGCGCGGCAGTTTTGAATACGCGGCTCGCCGTAAGGCTGGTGATGTACACGCCGCCGGGATTGCGCAAATGGTTGCTGCTTCACCAGCTATTGTTTTTAATCCATTGATTACGTTCCATGTCCATGTATGATAATTGTTGATCACCGCGAGAAAGAAGCCGGCAGCCAGCAGCACAAAACAAAGATTTTTGATTGTCTCGCGCACATCAGAAGTGCCAAGAACCATTTTTACGCCAAGAAAGGCGACTTCTAGAACTGCGCACCAGTAAAAAATAATTTTGGCATATTTAAGCATGACTGATTCGTATCTAGACAGCTCATTATGGAACTTCGTAACAATATCTGATACGATAGTTCCTCCTTGATCAGCAGCATAACTTGTGCTAATATTTAAAAAATATAAAATGAAAAGGAGTACTCCAATGAAAAAAGCTTTTCTAAGTATAATCTTTGTATTTACCTTCATATTTAACTCCGCAATGCCTGCATTTTCTTTTGAAATTTATGGTTATTGGAAGTCCGAAGAAGAATATCCCTTAAATATAATAGGATTTGATAGCACAACGTACTATTATGGAAAGTTTTCCCAGAAGGCAAAATTCTCAAATATAAATAATATATTATATGTCCAATTTACAAAATATTCTACATTACAGATTATTGATGAAAGCAATGATGTAATTAAAGTTACATTTCCAGACCCTTCCCTTCCTAAAAATATTATCTATAAACGTATTAGTGAAAATGAAGCTAAAGCAATCCTTGCAAAATATTAAAATGGATCAGGACGTGACGTAGTATCTAATTCGCCAAAACCATCCAACATCTGCCGATGTAATTCCTGCCCCATCTGACTTTCCTTCTCGGCCTTTTCCTGGCTCGCCAGATCCGATTGAACCTTTGTCGCAATGAGTTCACGGAGCTGGCGGGCCTTTTGTATTTGCAGGGCGGCAAGCTGATTGCCGGCCATGAGCGCCTTTTGCTGACCGTCCGGGCTGGAAAGCAGCTCATTCATATAAGCTTCCAGCTCGGCGGACTCTTCCAGGTCCTTGAGCTGCTGGCCTGAAAGCTGAAACGTCGCCCTGGTGGAATCGTCCACGCGGCGGCTCCAACTGTCCCAGCTTGTGCGGTACGTCATGCCGCCCTGGGAGAGCATGTTTCTGGGCATGTTGGCCAGTTTTTTCAGTTCGGCTTGCGCCTGGTACAGACCATCAAAGACATTGCCCAGACCCGCAACATCATTGCGCATGGTATTCAGCGCATTGGTGATTCGTGCGACCTTGGAGAGCTCTGAAGAAATCTTTCTGATGATGTTCGCCGGCAGCATGACGGTATTTTGCACCATGTTGGTGTATTGCTCGATGTTCTGTTGCACCATCTGAAGTTGCGCGGCAGTTTGCTGAATGGCTTCATCGTATTCCTTGAGCAAGGTTGTGAGCTGCTCAAGGCTGGTGGCCTTTTCAATGGCCTGGGTCACTCTGTCGCTGCAATTTGTGCAATAGACTGTGTACGCGGCACTGGCATTCGCCGCAGAGAGCGTAATAATGAGAGCGCATAACAGGATTTTCATTCTTTTTCTCCTTGGAGTCAGGCGACGTTGCGCTCTTTGAGCCAGATCCAGGGCCACTCTTTCCCATATTGGCTTTTAAGAGCCTTGATCCGGGCAATGCTTTCCTTGTCGGAAACGCCGGTGAAGGACAGGGCCACCGGCCCCAGGCCGAGCTGAAAGAGCCGTCGGCCCGAGGGATTAACCATGTAATAATCCCGCTTGGGGGTGGCGTTGGCCAGAATCCCGATCTGGCGGTCATTGAGTCCGCAACTGCGGTAGAAGGCGTATTCGTCGTCGTTGCGGGCCTGCCTGTTGGGCAGATAGATAACTGTCGGGCAGGACGTGAGGATCACGTCCATGATGCCGCTGTTTCTGGCGTCCGAGAGGTTCTGCGTGGCCAGGATCACGCCGCAGTTGGCCTTGCGCAGCACCTTGAACCACTCGCGTATTTTGTCGCGGAAGACGGGGTGCCCAAGCATGATCCATGCTTCATCCAGAATCAGCAGCGAGGGCTTGCCGTCCAGGGCTTTCTCAATGCGGTGGAAGAGGTAGGTCAGCACGGGGATCAGGTTGCGATCCCCTTTTTTCATCAGCTCTTCCATTTCAAAGACAATGAAATGCGACGTGCCCAGATTGTCCGTCCTGGCGTCCAGCAGCATGCCCATCGTGCCGCGCTGCGTGTAGCAGGCCAATGTCTGGCGGATGGAGATATCCTGTACGGCGTCCATGTAATGCGACAGGGTGCGCATGTGCTCCGGCTGCGTGGCCAGTCCGGTCATGGCGTTGTGGATGGCTTCACGGTGCGCGGGAAGCACGGTCATGCCCTGAAGCTCCAGCAGGCTTTCAATCCAGTTCTCCGCCCAGGCCAGCTCCGTGGTATTTGCATCAATGCGCTGGAGGGGCGTGAAACAGAGACTGTCTTCCGTGGCAATCTCGTAATGATCGCCGCCAGTGCCGTCGCAGAGCGGGAAAAGGGAGTTGCCCTTGTCAAATGCGAAAATCCGCCCATGCTCATAGCGCAGAAACTGCGCGGCTATGGTGGCCAGCAGCGTGGATTTGCCTGAGCCCGTGGGGCCGAAGATTGCCGTATGGGCCAGATCGCCGTCGTGGAGGTTGAACCAGAACGGCGTGGAGCCCTCAGTCAGAAAGACGGCCAGCGGAGGGGAATCGGGCGGATAGAAAGGGCACGGGCAGACCGGGCTGCCCGTCCAGACGGATTGCAAAGGCAGAAGATCCGCCAGGTTCAAGCTGGTCAGCAGGGGACGCCGGATATTGGCATAGCCGTTGCCGGGCAAACTGCCCAGCCAGGCTTCCAGG
>NZ_JAAKEI010000080.1 GCF_011039085.1 Desulfovibrio sp. ZJ369
CCATGCCGCCCAGATTGAGCCAAAGCCGGTTCAGCACAGCCTTGCGTTCCGCGTCGGAGAGCATCCCCCGCAGGCCGTGATGCACGATCTGCTCATGCGCCCAGACTTCAGCCACGCGCCCGGTATCGGTCAGATTGTCGGCCACCAGCCAGACCACGCGGGAGCGCGGATCGTACACGCCTTCCAGGCTGGAGACGCTTCCGGCGTATTTTTCTCTGATGCTTTCCGGAAGTTCCGCGAAATGCTGTACCACGCGCACCGGAGCCGCATTTCTGGCCGTCTTTCCCAGAGCGTCGGCCACGTTTTGCACCGCAGCCTGGCGCAGCCGCAGCCGTGTATCCCGGCGGCGCGGCAGATATTGGCCGGGGGCAAGTGAGGCAAGCGAAGCCTGATCGGCGGCGTCCTCCTGCGTGTCCTTTGGCTTGGCCTTGGTCGTGGCCTCGATCTCTTTTTTCACTTCCTCCAGGCGCGTTTCCGCAGCCTCAAGCTCCTTTTGCTGGGCAAAGGGCCGGGTTATTTCCTTTTCAAGCGCACCAATCTGCGCGCGCGTCTCCTCCATGCGCGCCTCGGCAATGGCCTGCGCCCTGCCCAGGGAGGCCAGCGCATTTTCCAGGCGGGTAAACAGCCCCTGCGCGCCGTTGAACTCTCCACGCTGTGAGATGCCGTGCGGCCCCTGCAAATGATAGGAGCTCACCGCGCTGTATTCGGTTTCTTCCCCCTTTTCCTCGGCAAAGCCGATATGCGGCTCCACCGTGAGGGTTACGCTCAGGCCCTGCCCCAAGTCAATATCCCGGCTCTTGGCAAAAGCCGCATGGTTCTTCGTATACCACTGCGCCTGCGTCGTGATGCCCGCCACGGATGCACTCACAGCGGCCTGCGTGGCTTCCAGCCATGCGCCGATCTGTTTGGCGCGCTCCTTCCTGTCCGCGATTTTCCCGCCAGGGAAGGCGCGCGCTATGTATTCCGAAAGCCGTTTTTCCTCCGGCAAGCGGGCTTGCTGGCGTTCCAGGGTCGCCTGGGCAACACGCAGCGCGTTCCGCTGCCCGGAGACCTGCGCGGCGTGGGAGGAGCGCAGGGCGCGCAGCCGCCGTACTTCAGCCGTAAGCTGCATCAGTTCCTTGGCCAGCGGATTCCCGCTGAACGCGGCCAGCATGTCTTCAAACGTCGCCTGCGTCGCGTCAAAGGGGTTTTCAAAGCTGCGGTCCGAGACGTTGCCGCGCAAAAGCTGGTTGATGAACTTCTGCTTGCTGATAAGCTGCTGGAACGTCACGGAATCCAAGGTATTCTTCGTGCCGTAGGTCAGGATTTCCACTTCGGGGAAGCGATTGCCCGGCCGCCGGATGCGCCCGTTGCGCTGCTCAAAATCCATGGGCCGTTGCGGCGCGTCCAAAATGATGCGCGGTCAGCAGGCGCTCCTGCACGTTCACGCCCACGCCCAATTTTTCCGTAGTGCCCATGAGCACGCGCACATCGCCACGGTTCACGGCGTCAAAGAGCTTTTTGCGCGCTTCGTCCGTCTTGTAGTCGTGGATGACGGCTATTTCTTGTTCGGGAATGCCCCGTTCCACCAGTTTGTCGCGAATGTCCCTGAACAGATTGAACTTCTTGTCCTTGCTTTGGAACGTATTGGAAAAAACAATCTGCGCCGCCTTTGTATCCTGATGCTCCTGCCAGCGTTCAAAGATATTTTGCACCGCAGTGTTGGCCTTGCTGCCCGGCTCGTCGGCAAGCGTGGAATCCACAAGGCGCAGGTCAATGGCCGCCTGCTTCGCCCGGCCGTAAATGGTCAGCGGCACATGGGACTGTTCCCGCTTTTCCGCTCCGGGCAGCGCATCCCAGGCAAGCCGCTCCTGCCGCAGGGCCTCAATATAATTGCTCAGGGCTTCCGATCGCTCCACGGAAACTTCCTGGATTTTTCCGCCTTTCAGCTTGGGCAGCCCTTTGATGCCGGTCAGGTCTTCGGTAATGGCCACGTCCGCGCCGGAGCGCCAAAGGGTGAGCAGTTCCGGGCCGTTGACGTACTTGTTGAATCGCTCCACGTCCTTCCATTCGCCGGTCGCGGTTTCCTCCTGGGAAACGCTGGTCGTGGCGAAGGTGGTGGCAAAATCGTCAAACTGTTCCACGCCGAACTCGCGCAGCAGGTCAGGCCGCGTGTAGCGGAACATGGTCCACATCTCGGTGAGCGTGTTTGAAATGGGCGTGCCCGTGGCCATGACAACATTTTTTCCGCCGGTCTTGGCCTGCACCAGCCTCGCCTTCATCAGCATCTGGAAAGAACGCTGCGAGGAACCCCGGTCCAGTCCTTTCACGTTGTCCATTTTGGTCACGAACTGGCCGGCTTGTAGGCGTGCGCTTCGTCGATAAGCAGAGCGTCCACGCCCAGGGCATCAAAATGGATGTTCTCGTCTTTGCGGGTAGCGGCGAGGTTTTCCAGCCGCACCTTCAGCCGTTCGATTTTCTTTTCGATTTGCTTACGCGTCCGTTTCTCGTTCCCGTCGATGTCGAGCAGCAGGGTCTCATACTCCTCCGCCTGTTCGCGGATAAAGCCCGCCTCGGTTTCCGGAGAAACGGACACGCCGTTGAAAAAGCCGTGCGGCGTGATGACGGCGTCCCAATCGCCGCTGGCGATTTGCGCCAGCAGGCGGCGCCGGTTCTTGGCGTTGCGCTGGGTTTCAGTGGGGGCAAGAATACGCGCTGCCGGATACAGCGCCTTGAACGAGGCCGCAAATTGCGACAGCGTGGCCCCCTGCACCACAATCCAGGACTTTTTGGCCGTGCCCAGGCGGCGCATCTCCATAGCCAGAGTGATGAAAAGCATGGTCTTGCCGGAACCCACGCCGTGGGCAAGCAGACAGGATTCCTGCAACGCCCGCGACACGCCCACCTTCTGATTGTCGCGCAGCTCAATGCTGTGGGACGCGCCGGGATAGTGTTTGATGTCCGGCACGTCGAACGTGCGCGCCACAAAGCTGTTGAATCGCTCGTTATATGCGTCTTCAACCAACGCGGCCTGCTCGCTGTCGACCAGCCAGGTCCTGAACTCTTCCTGCAAAAGCCGCTGCTTTTCCTGCGCGGCCAGGGTTTCCTTGTCGTTGCGGACGTATTTCGTCTTGTCTCCGTCCCTCACAGGATCCAACGCTACGGAGCGCTTGAGATTCAGACAGTCCGCCACCAGACTGAGGATATCGGCTCGCTGCGTGCCCCAGCGGTTCCTCGCTTCCGCCGACAGGTCGCTCCCGCGCACCTCCCAGCTCGCGCTTCCTTCCTCGCCGGGCAGCCGCGTCAACGTCACTGCCGCGTTTTTGACGCCGATGTGCCGCAAAAACGCCTCATAGACCTCAGGCGGCATCCAGGAGGAGCCGAGCCGCGCAAAGATGGCGTCAATGCCGATGCGCGACGGCTGCACCGCCCGCAAGGCCGCCGCGTTTTCCTCATACGCCGGATTCTCCGCCGCGGCGCGCTCGGCCCGGGCCAGCTTTTCGCGCACGTTGCCGGAAAGATAGATGTCCCTGGGTTCCAGAAGGCCGGATTCCGGATTTTCAAACACCTCGCCCGTCTTGAGCAGCGCGGCCCTGGCTGCGCTTGTCTCCAGGCCGAGCAGGCCCGCGATATACGGCAGGTCAAGGCCGTTTTTGTAGATGCGGCTGATTTTTACGGCATCTTCAGGACTGTCCGCATGCTCCGGGGCCTGAAAGGGAAAGATGGTGCGCGTGGTGAATATGTCGGCCTTGGAAATCCGGTCTTGGAGAATTTGCTTCCTCTCCCCTTTATTGAGAGTATTAACTAAATAATGTTTTAATGTCATCCAGAGTTCCATTCACATGAAACCTGGCAAAAAGAGCCATCGTCAAGTCAACCATGTGCAGACTTCGTGAAACAACGACCGACTTTCGGCGGAA
>NZ_JAAKEI010000007.1 GCF_011039085.1 Desulfovibrio sp. ZJ369
ATTTTGCTTTTGAAATTATTCAATTTCAAAAGCGGCGCTGCCATCATTTCGCCTGAAAAGCGTGGTTTTCAGGCTCATTCGGCGCGGGCGTCCGCTCCCGCGGCCGCCAGAGCGGTTGCTGTTTTCAACAGCAAACCGCTCTAGCTTATGCGCCTGATGATTTTTGCCGGGACGCCGCCCGCAACGCAGGCGGCGTCGACATCACTGCGAACCACAGCCCCGGCGGCCACCACAGCGCCGTCGCCGATGCGCACGCCGGGGAGCAGTATGGCGCCGGAGCCGATCCAGACATTTTTGCCGATGACGATGGGAGCCAGATGGTGCACGCCTCGTTCTTCGGGACGCAGGCCGTGATTGATGGTGGCCAGAGTGACGCGATGGCCGATGAGCGCGTTGTCTCCCACGGTAATTCCACCCTGATCCTGAAAACAGCAGCAGGCATTGATAAAGACATTCCTGCCCAGACGGATATTCTTGCCGAAATCGGTGTAAAACGGCGGAAACAGCCTGAACGCCGGATCTATTTCCCGCCCGGTGATGCGGGCCATGAAATCACGCACCGCGTCGGGCGTATGGTACGCGCCGTTCAGCTCGGCAGTGAGCCGCATGGCCTCATGGCTATAACGCTCCATGCAGGCAAAAGCCTCTGTGCCCGCAATCAGGGGCTCACCATTGCCAATGTATTCCAAAAGTTCTGCAAGGTTCATCTGTCTATCCTTAGTTTACAAATACTTGAAGCGACATGCCATTATTGCTTGATTCGTCTTTAGAGCACAGTGCTATTGAAACGCTCGCTCCGGCCTGTTCGGCCCTGCGGCCGTTCCCTCAACCCCTCCCAAACGGAAGGAGACCCGCCATGCCCCGTTTCGCCGCCAATCTGAGCATGATGTTCACGGAACGCCCCTTTCTTGATCGCTTCAGCGCCGCAGCGGATCAGGGCTTCCAATGGGTGGAGTATCTTTTTCCCTATGACTTTGCGCCCGAGGAGCTGGCGCGCGCGCTGGAGCGCAACGCTCTCCGGCAGGCCCTGTTCAACATGCCGCCCGGCGACTGGGCCGCCGGCGAGCGCGGCCTGGCCTGCCTGCCGGGCAGGGAAAAGGAATTCGACGCCGCGCTGGAAAAGGCCGTGCTCTACGCCAAAGCCCTGAACTGCCCCCGCCTGCACGTCATGGCCGGCACAATTCCGGCCGGAACGCCCGCCACAGCCCTTCAGGCCGCATACCTGGGCAATATCCACAGGGCCGCGGAACGTCTGGCCGACGAGGGGCTGGAGCTCTGCCTGGAGCCCATCAACCGGTACAGCATGCCGGGCTATTTTCTGCACGAGCAGGAGCAGGCCGCGGCCTATATCCAACGCCTGGACATGCCCAATGTGCGCCTGCAATTCGACTTTTTCCACTGCCAGAGGGAACAGGGCGACGTTTCCGGGCGCTTGCGGCGTTTTTTCCCGCTCATCGGGCATTGCCAGATCGCGGGCGTGCCGGACCGGCATGAACCGGATCAGGGCGAGCTCCACTATCCGTATCTTCTGGGCCTGCTGGATGCACTGGGCTATCAGGGTCTGGTGGGCTGCGAATACACTCCGGCGGCCGGGACCGAGGAGGGGCTGGGCTGGATCCGCGCCTGCGGCGTGCGGCCGGGCCGTGGCTGAAGCCGGGGCAGGCCTTTTCGCACACGGCAAAGAAGGGGCGCAGGCCGCAACGGGCTGCAATTTTCCGTTTTTACTCCCGCCAGGCCAGATGCAGCAAGGGATAGGGCCTGCCGCCCGTGTCCAGCGGGGAACGGCCCGTGATCGCAAAGCCTTGACGCCGGTAAAAAGCCAGGGCGCGGGCGTTCTGCTCGTTGACATCCAGGGTCAGCGTGCCGAAACGGGCGCGGGCATGCCGCAGCAGCGCGCTGCCCAGGCCCTGCCCGAACAGTTCCGGCTCCACAAAGAGCATCTCCACCTGTGATCCGTTACAGCCCATGAAGCCCCCCATGCGCCACCCCTGGCCGCCAGTCGTCTCGATCAGCCAGACTTCCCGCACGCCCGGCAGATAGAGAGCGGGCATCTGCCGGTAAATGAGCTCCAGATCCGCAGGATGCAAAAAGTCATGCGTGGCCTGCACGCTGCGCCGCCACAGCTCCACAAGCGCCGGGTATTCATGGCTCTCTGCCCTGCGGATGCGCGCTTCGCCTTTGTGTATTCCTGACGCCATGCCCAGCTCTCCCTTTCATACATGACTTCTAGAGCATATTGCTTTTAGAGCATTTTCACTTTGAAAATGCTCTAGTAATTTCATTAGCAAAACGCTCTCAGTGCCGGAGCGAGCGGTTCAAAAGCACTATACTCCAAAGAGAAGCATGCCCGGTCGCTTTGCATCTGAAATTTCGCCATTGCCGTGAAAAACATGTATCCGGGCCGGGTACGCCTGTCAGGGGCAGGGCGTGGGACCGCCGCACTGGCCCGCCACCTGCGGCTCCAGAGGCAGGGTCGCGTCCGCGCCGGGCTGGGGCGGGACTGCGGAAGGGCGATCCGGCATGGGCGGCTCGGCTGAAAACGGGGACGCCGGGGCCTGGGGCGGTGTCGCCTGGCTGCGGGGGGAGCTGTGTTTGCTCTGTTTGACAAGCATGGCGGGCAGGCCATGATATTCAAAGAAGGGCACCGTCTGCGCGTCGGAGGAAAAGACATGGGCTTTGTTGCGCAGCATCCTGAAGCGCAGCCACAGCAGATCCGGGCTCCAGGCCGCAAGGCCCGATGGACGCGCGACTTCCTGGGATTGGGCCAGGGCTTCGGCCAGATTCATGCCCGTGTCCAAAAGACGGCGCATGTTGGCTACTTTGTAGATATCGTTATCATTTTCCGCCAAGGGATAAAAAGCCACGTCCACATGGCCGGAGAGCAAAGCCACGCCTTCGCGGCAGCTCGGACAGGAGGGCGAGAAAAACATGCGCACCGAAGCTTCGTCGCCGTTTTCGGTGATGGGCCAGAGCGCGGCCTGGGACCGGGCCACTGCGCCCACATTGACAATAAACAGCGCGGCCCAGACCCAGAGCAAAAGAGAACGCCGGGTCCGGGGCTCGCGGCCGCGTCCGGACCGGGCCTCGGCCTGCCGAAAACTCAGATAGCTCAAGGCAAAAAGCACGGCTGCCACCAGGCAGCTCACGCAAGGCGCGGTGAGCGCCATGAGCAGAAGCAGGCAGGTGTCGCCCAGCAGCGCGAGCCCGGCAACCGCCCGGCCCAGGGTCGCCGCGCCCAGCAGGGCCGTCAGAGCCAGGAGGGCGAAGGTGACGCAGCCTGCCCACCAGAGGGAAATGCCGCCCAGGGTGAAGTCCTGGTACAGGGAACAGCCGGCAGTCACGCAAAAATTGACGTCGTTGCCGAACGCGCTCCAGATGCAGAAGGCCGCGCCCAGCAATGCGATGCACAAGGCGCCGGTAAATATGTCACGAGGTCGGTTCATGAGCCACCTGTAACCGGATTTCGGGCGCGTGCGCGCCCGGCAGCGGCCGCTGCGGGTCGCTTTTGTGAAAAAAAATTCCCGCGAGAAGCTCAGGCCAAAAAGTATGCAGTATATAGTCTCTTTTTTATGCTTCGTAAAGCGCAGGGCTCAGGGCTGATGCAGCTTATGCGGCAGCCCTGGCTTCGCCCTGCCAGAGCGTTGAGCTCATTTCATGAGCAAAACGCTCTAGAGTAGATTACCTTTGACTTTTTATGAAAGTCAAAGGTGGCATTCAGGCGAAAAACGCGGTTTTCGCCTGAATGTACGCCGCGTTGCGGCGGCTGCCGCTTTCGCGTCAGCAGAGCATTTTCAAAGAGAAAACGCTCTAACGGCGCGCGAAGGCGCGGCGGGACCGCGTTCATTCCGAAGCTTGCCCGCTTGCCGCGCAAGTGGGCAAGTGGGCAAGCGGCCTATGAAAAAGGACGCCCTTCAGGGCGTCCTTTTTCACAGGTCACAAGCAGGCCGCTGCTACATGGTGGAACCGGCGGCGGCGCGCTGCATCTTGATTTCAACCTTTTCGGTCAGGCCGGAATAGTACTCCCGCAGAATGGCGAGCACTTCGTCACGGCCGAAGTGATCCGGCACTTCCGCGCCTTCGGAGAGCATCTTGCGCAATTTGGTGCCCGAGAGGATCACGCGATCTTCCTTGCTGTGCGGGCAGGTGCGCATGGAGGCCATGCCGTCGCACTTTTTGCAATAGAAGGTCCAGTCGATATTCAGGGGCTGGCAGAGCAGGCGCTTGCCGTCGTCATCAGGCACGGGCATTTTGCGGAAGATCTCCTGGGCCTCAAACATGCCGTAGAAGTCGCCCACGCCCGCATGGTCGCGGCCCACCAGCAAATTATTGATGCCGTAGTTCTGGCGGAAGGTGGCGTGCAACAGGGCTTCACGCGGCCCGGCATAGCGCATGTCCAGAGGATAGCCGGCCTGGATCACGAAGTCTTTGACAAAATATTTGTCCACCAGGGTGTCGATGCACTTGACGCGCACTTCGGCCGGGATGTCGCCGGGCTTGAGGGAACCCACCAGGGAGTGAATGACCACGCCGTCGCAGACTTCCACGCCGATCTTGGCCAGGTATTCATGCGAGCGGTGCATGGGGTTGCGCAGTTGCAGGGCGGCCACTTTCTGCCAGCCGCGCTCGTCCATTTTTGCGCGCAACTGAGCCGGGGTCATGTACACGCCGGGGAACTTTTCGGGGAATTCGCCCTGCGAGAGCACTTTCACCGGGCCGGCGAGATTGTATTCCTTCTGGGCGAGCACCATTTTGACGCCCGGATGATCTTCGGGAGCCACTTCCCAGAATTTTTCCGAGTCGGGCCCTTCGCCCTTGAAGACCAGCTCGCATTCCCACTTTTTGTCGGCTTCGGTCATTTCATAAACTTCTTCCACCTTCAGGGTGGCCATGATGTCGCCCTTGCGCACCAGGGCCACTTCCTGGCCGGCCTTGAGGTCTTTGGCGTCCTCGGCGGAGATGTCGAGCGTCACCGGCACAGGCCAGAAAGTGCCGTCGGTGAGCAGCATTTTTTCGCAGACGCTCTTCCAGTCGGCTTTGTTCATGAAGCCGTTCAGAGGCGAAAAACCGCCGATGCCCATCATGATCAGGTCGCCTTTGGCGCGGGAAGAAATCTCGATCTGCTTCAGGCCGGCTGCTTTTTTCTTTTCATCTTCCAGGGCCTTGCCTTCCAGCAGGCAACACACCAGACCCTTGCCGCCATGCGGGGGTACCAGTTTGGACATCGCGAACTCCTCTGTTTTTGGTTATGGAAGTCTCGCCGCGCCCGGCGGAAATGGTGACGCCGTCGCAGGAGTAGAGCAATTTCGACAGTTATCTTGTGAATAATCTAACAAAAAGTCAACTATCTTTCAGAATTTTTTACGGCTTCTTTAGAGCAGATTACTTTTGACTTTTTATGAAAGTCAAAGGTGGCATTCAGGCGAAAAACGCGGTTTTCGCCTGAATGTACGCCGCGTTGCGGCGGCTGCCGCTTTCGCGTCAGCAGAGCATTTTCAAAGAGAAAATGCTCTAGAGTGTTTTGCTAATGAAATTAGCTAAGCACTCTGGCAGGGCGAAACCATGCCAGAGCGCTTAGCCGTTGGCGGCTGTGCCGCCTTACGGCTGACGACAGCAGAGGAAATTGACTTGCGCCGTTACGCGCCGGAGCGAGCGTTTCAAAAGCACTCTGCTCTAAAAGGGCACTTCATCCATGTTTGCAGCCTCTGAGGGGAAGGCGGGGCCGAGATCCTGATCCTGGCCCTGGCGATTCGGGGTCTGGCGCGGCTGCGCCTGCCCGCCCTGACTGCGCGGGGCTTCCCGGTCGCTCTTGCGATCCAGAAACTGCACGCGCTGGGCCTTGATTTCCGTGGTGTAGCGATCCTGACCCTGCTGATCCTGCCACTTGCGCGTTTGCAGGCTGCCTTCCACATACACCAGGCTGCCCTTGGTCAGGTAGTTGGCGCAGGTTTCCGCCTGGCGCTGGAAGACCGAGACGCGGTGCCATTCAGTGCGTTCGACTTTGTTGCCGTCGCGATCCGTATAGGATTCGTCAGTGGCCACGCTCAGGCTGGCCACCGGCGCGCCGCTCTGGGTGTAACGCAATTCCGGGTCGCGGCCCAGGCGGCCGATGATCATGACTTTATTCAGCATGGCAATGCTCCGGGATAAGATATATCAGGCAGTGGCCTGGAGGAGTTGCCGGGCCGGGCCCGGCAACCTCAAAAAACAAATGCGGTTCAGGCTGCAAAGGCTTGTTCCAGTTGATCCAGCACGTCTTCCAACTGATCGCTCAAGGCATTGGCCTCGCGCGGCTGCCAGTCGGCCAGGGCCGCTTCAAGCTCTTTCTTCAGGCTTGCCGCCTTGCGGATGCCCGGCCCCATCACGTCCTGGCGGTTCTTGGACCATTTCATGAACGTCAGGCCTTCGTCCAGAGCGCGGACCATTTCCAGCACCCCGCGCTTTTCATGTTGGATGGGCACGCTGAACGCCAATTCCGTGAGTTGCGGCCAGAGTTCTTCCAACAAATCCTGATTCCAGGTCACGGCGCTGACCCGGATTTGCAGTGCTTTACCCATATTGCCTCCCGCTTCTGAAAAGATGCTTTCCAGAGCAGTGTATTTTCGTGTTATGTTTTTTCCGCCCATTCCGTCTGCACGCGCATAATGACCTCCTGAATGGCCGGGAGCTGATCCGGCGGGCAGACGCCGATCAGGGGCGCGCCCACATCCATATTGTCATTGTACTTGAAGTAAACGGCGTAGATCACGCCGTCCGGCCCCGTGTAGGAGAGGGGCACCTCGCGCTTCATGCGCGACATGATGAAAAGTTCCATGCCCTCGCGCACGACCATGGAATGCGTGTCCGAGGCGCGGATTTTTTTATCTGCCTCGGGCGTGAAATAGTATTTGGCCCGCTCCGGCGCCCGGAAGAGATACAGGGCCCTTTGCAGGATGATGTGCTGCACCTCGTCGCGGGTGAGCATGTGGCGCAGCACGGCCAGCGGCGTGCCCGCTTCCACAAAGCGTCCCTCCAGCTCGGTGTGCACAAGGCTGACCGCGCCTTTTTCCGGCGCGCAGATGGGCTTGGGATTGCGCTCACGCTCCAGGGTGGCGATCTGCGTGCCGGGCTTTTCCTTCCATTGGCCCTGGGGGCCCATGACCATCTCACCGGCCTTGACAGCGGCAAAGGTCACGCGCCCGGTGTGGGGCGTGCGGATGATGATCTCACGGTAGGGCGAGGCCTTGATTTCGTCCAGCAAGGCGGAGATGTCGATCATGGTATATCCGTACTGTCTGTGCGCCGAGATCTTCAGGGCTTCTTGCGGGCTCTGAGCTGTCGGCGGCGTCAGTTGATGGTTTCGATACGGGCGTGCGCAAATTCGTTTGCGCTCGAAAGCACGAAGCTATTGCGCTGCCGATGCCCGGCAGAAGGCCGCCTGAGCCTGGCGGGGATCTGTCGTCGCTCCCGGATGCCCTCAATGCGGCAGCCGTTGGCGGCAGTGATTCTTTGGGCCATCTCTCCGTGACGCGCAGGCTTTCCGGAGGGCGCGCCCCGATACTACAAATTTCTGCCGTCGCTGGTCAACAGAGCGGGGCAGCCCCTGGCCCGCAGGGGGGGCGCCAGCACCTGGCAACGGCGGCTGGAATCCATGATTTGCCTACCGGTAATACAGATTCCTGCCGCCGATGGTGAGCAGGGCCTGCTTGAGATTGGCCCTGATCTGCCTCCGGTCCCAGATGCCCTGAATGTGCCCGCGCGAGAGCGCGCGGTAGGAGCGGTGGTATTTGGGCGGAATGTCCATGCCCGTGGTTTCCTTGATCACGCCCGGCCCGGCGAAACCGATGTTGGAGGAGCGCACCGCGAACTGATAGGGCGAACAGCCCAGAAAACTGGCCACCGGCCCGGCGAAAGAGTTCGTGTCGTAGAGCACCATGTACAGGCCGCCGGATTCGATGTAGCGGCGAACGGCCACGGTGCAGCGCGGCATCTGGATCACGCCGTGCGTGCCTTCCTGGATGCGGATGCCCGCCGTGCCGTGCACATACGCCAGGAAGGGGTAGCGCTTCTTCGCGGCGCGCTGCGCGGCCTCCACGAATTTGTAGCCTTCGGCGGCGCCCACCGAGCCGCCACGGAAGGTGCCCATGAACATGGCCACCACCATCTTGATGTTGTCGATGCGGGCCTCAAAGGTCATGCAGCCGCTCTTGGCTCCGGTTTTTTTCTGGGCGTCGGCGATCCGTTCGGAAAAGCCGGGAAAGTCCAGAGGGTTGCCCGCTTCTATTTCGCTGTTGAATTCAAAGACCGAACCCGGATCAAAGACATTTTTCACATACCATTCGGGTTCCATGGGGAAATGGTAGCCGCAGTGGCTGCACACGCCCGCGAACTCGGCAAAAAGGTCCGGCCCCCAGAGATCCAGGCAGCCGTAGGATTCGCTGTTGGGACAGGTCAGCGTGCGATCAATCTTGTAGCGCGGCGAGAGATAGTTCCAGCGACGCCTGCGGGAATCGTCCACCCAGGTGGAGAGGGCGGTGAGCTCTTTGGCTTTGTTGTCCGCGCGGCTGGGCAGATTGCGGGTAATCTTGCGCCAGGGCGAGAGCAGGCGTTTTTTGTACATCTCCCACTCATTGTCGATTTCTTCCATCAGCGTGCGGATCTGGCGTTGATGCTTGCGGTAGAAATCGTACTTGAAGCTGACAAAAGGTTTGGAAAACCAATCCCAGAAGGCGGCGGCCTTTTTGGTCAGGAACGGCCGCCGGTCGCGCGCGGCCTGACGCGAGAGACGCAGAAATTTTTGCTGGCGGCGTTCGCGCAGGCGATCCTTAGCCGCGGCGGAAAGGCCCCAGCGGATAAAGAGCTCGTCCAGATTGGCATCGGGGTTGCGATGGCGGGAAAGCGCAAGCCCCCGGAAGCCGGGCAGCTTGCGGGTGGAAATGACCACCTCGTCCGTGGCCCGGATAACTTCCTGCCGCAGAGAGCGGAAGAAGTCGAAGTGCCAGGGCCGCGCGCCCAGGGGCGGCTCCTGAACCACGCGATCGATGTAGCCGAAGCGCAGGTTGTCCTGAGCCGTGATTCTCAGGTTTCGGGCGCAGTGCTCAATAAGATCGGGCGTGGCGCGCTGCCCGGATTTGAGATGGCCTTCAATGGCCGCGGCCCCCTCCGGGGAAATGACGGAATAATAGCCGTGGGAGAGCATCAGACGCTTGTCCGCCAGGCCGATGGCCTCGGCCCCGCCGGAGCCGCCCTCGGAAATCACCGCCACCACGGGCACGCGCAGACCGGCCATGCCGTATATGTTGCGGGCGATCTGCTGGGCCGCGCCCGGATAATCCTCCAGAGGATAGGAGCCGGGCGTGAAAATATAGCAGTGGATCGGGATGCCTTCCGTTTCGGCCACGCGCATATACTGCAGGGCCTTGGCATTGCCCCAGGGCTTGACCGAGCCGCCGTTGCGGAATTCCGCGCCGTGGCCCTTTTCCTGCCCGATGACCATCACCGACTGGGTGTATGTCTTCTTGCCCCGGCGGCGGGTGATCACCGCGCGGGCAATGAGCATGCTCGGATCCAGGCTGTGCTCGTCCTGGCCGCCCACTTCGGTGAAATTGTCGTAGACGTTTTCCAGGATGTCGCGCAGGCACACGCGTTGGGGATGGCGCACGATGCGCACCCGATCCATGGGCGTGATGCTGCTTTCCAGGCGGCGTTCCACATAGCTGAAGAGATCTTCGATGGTGGCGAGATCCGCATAGGGGTCTTCCAGCTCCCCCGCGCGGGAGCGCGCGGCAAAGGCCGTGAGCTTTTCTTCCAGCAGCTCCGCGTTGTCCTTGTGCTTGCCCGCGAAAATATCGCGCAGGTAGGTCAGCCGCTCGCGCAGGCTTTGGATGCGTTTTTCGATATTGTTGTCCATAGTTTGGCGCGCCTGCTAAACAGGCTTTGTGAGGTAATTGAAATAACTTGCGCTGCAATATACAGCGGCCAGGGGATTGTGACCGAGCATGCGGTCCTTGACGGCCAGCACCGTGGCCGGGGCTTCCAGATGGCGCAGGGCAAGGCTGTCATGACCCACGCAGAGGCCCAGAAGCACATTGAGCTCGACCCGTGCGTCGTTCATCAGCTTTGCCTGAAGGATGGGGTTGCACATGGTCTCCGGCTGCTCCGGGCAGAGCAGGTCCTCGCCGCACAAGCCCAACTCGCTCTTGGGCACACGGCCCACCTTGCAGCTCGCGGAAACTGTCTCAAGGCCCTGAGCCTGAAAAATTGCAGCCGTGGCCGCGGCCTCCCGGCGCAGGCCGATGCAGAAAACAAGACCCAGGCGGCGGTAGTGCATGCCTTTGGCAAAAGCCACAATTTCCAGGATGCGCGGTCGGTTCGGCATGCGGCCGCCTTGCGGCAGCAGGGTATAGCTTTTCCGTTCCACTATGGCGGCTTGCCTCGCCATCTGGCTGTTTTCAGGCTCGGCGCAGATCCTGCGGCTTTCCTCGATCAACTCCGGGCGGCAGGCTGTGGGGCAGTCCGGCGGATGTTTGCCGTCCGGCGCGCAGCAGAGCCGTTCCTCGCGCTTGAAGTGGCACCGGGCGCAATGGGGCAGGGGGAACGTGGGCATGGCGGTCTCCTTGGATGCTAGAACCGCAGAATACGTTCGGTATTGGCCTTCAGAAAGTCCACATTGGATTTAAGGCCTTCGCCCGCGCCGTTTTTGCCCTCCAGCCGCAGAGAATCAAGAAAGTCCAGGCCGCGCTGCCTGGCTTGCGCGAGATCCTTGCCCCAGACGATGGCCAGGGCCAGATTGGGATCGAATTCCGTGGGTATCTCGTAGGGCTCCTTGTGCGGCACATGGGTCAGCAGTGTCAGCCAGGGCGCGTCCTTCCACTGAAAACGCTCAATGCGGCCCACCCAGGGCGTGAAATTATTGTCGGGATCTTCGGCGATCAGCCGGTATTCCACGCCCACGCCGTCAAAGTCGATATCTTCCTGCGTGTAGCCAAGGGGCTGGCCCAGGCCGGTGCGGATCTGCTCGGCGATCAGGTCAACGCCGTCCTTGCCCTTGATCCGGGAAATACGGGCCGAAACCCCGTTTTCCACCTGGATGCGGGTATTGACTTCCATGAGGAAGGGCTCGCCCTTGCGCGTGACGATCCATTCCCAGGTGCCCACATTGTCATAGCCCACCTTGCGGGCCATGGTCAGGGAATAATCCACGATGTCCGTGAGCACTTTGGCGGCGTCAAAGGTGTAGTCAAGCGTGTCGGGCGCAAAACCCGGCGCGACTTCAATGCGTTTTTGCAGGCCTGTGGACTGGATGGAGCAGTTGCGCGTGCCGAAATGCACGGGATTGCGGCCCGTGCGATCCGAGACGATCTGCACTTCCAGGTGATTGAAGTCCGTGATCCGCTGCTCGATGAGCACGCCTTCATCCTTGAACTGGCGCAGGGCGTAATTGCGCACGCGCCGGTAGACCGAGCGGAACTGGTCCGGATCATAGACCTCCTCAATGCCCATGCCGCCCCCGCCAGCCGAGGCCTTGACCAGCACCAGCGGCCGTTTGATGCCCTGCTGGGTCTGAAACTCAAAGACGGTCTTGGCAATGCGCTCGGCTTCCAGCTCATCGTAAATGGGCCGATCCGAGCCGGGCACCGTGGGCACGCCCAGGCCGCGGGCCAGACGCTTGGTATTGATCTTGTCGCCCAGCTCGCGGATGATTTTCCAGGAAGGGCCGATGAAGATCATCTTGCGATCGCGCTTGGTCACCCGGCGCGCAAAGCGGAAATCCTCGGCGAAAAAGCCATAGCCCGGATGCACGGCCGTGCAGCCCGCCTCGTCGGCCACGGCCATCAGCTCATTGGCGTCATGATACGAGGCCACGCGGAACAGGCTTTTTTCTCCGCCTTCCTCACGGGCCAGGCGCACATGGCCCGAAGCCGCGTCCTCGCTGGTGTACACCGCGGCAAAAGCCACGCCCAGCTTGCGGCAGGCCCGCATGATCCGCATGGCGATCTCGCCCCGGTTGGCCACCAGCACCTTATGCTCTTGCAGGGGAATGTTGTCCTGAACGTTGTCCAAGCTTCTCTCCGTGATAAGCCGCGCCTGAATCGTTTTGTTACTAAAAGGAGCTCAACGCTCTGGCAGGGCGAAGTCATGCCCGCCCGCGCCAGCCGTTGCGATCATGCCGCTTTACGGATGACGACGGCAGCGCCAGGCATGAGCGCAATGCAGCCGCAACGCGCGCCGTTCGGCGGCGACGCGCAAAGCCTCCTCCGCCCTTGTGAGGCGGCAAGGCACGGGCTATACTGACGGCGTTCGGGCGCTTTTGCCAAAAAAATTATTCAACGGCAAGAAGTACTGTTATGCAAAACTCGCAAGAAGTCCAGCGTGTCGTCGAAGCCTTGCGCGCGGCCCTGCCCGGAGGGGCCTCTGAGAAGGCGCCGCTGGGCCTGATCCTGGGCACGGGCCTGTCCGGGCTGACGGCGCGGCTCACGGATGCCTGTTCCGTTCCCTATGCCGACCTGCCGGGTTTTCCGCTTTCAAGCGTGGATTCGCATCAGGGGGCCTTTGTCCGGGGCCGTCTGGGGCGGGGCGAGGCAGGCGTGCCGGTTCTGGCGCAGCAGGGGCGCTGCCATCTGTATGAGGGCCGCAGCCCGGCGCAGGTCTGCATGGGCGTGCGGGTCATGGCCGGGCTGGGCGTCAGGACCCTGATCATCACCAATGCGGCCGGGGCCCTGAATCCGCGCTTTGCAGCCGGCGATCTGATGTGCATGGCGGATCTGATCAATCACACGGGCGTGTCGCCGCTTACCGGCCCTAACTGCCAGGCCTGGGGCGAGCGTTTTCCGGACATGAGCGCGCCCTTTGATCCCCTTCTGCAGGCATTGGCCCTGCAAACCGCGCTCAAGCTGGGCATCCGCCTGGAGCGCGGGGTATATATCGGGGTGCACGGGCCGGAAATGGAGAGCCCGGCGGAAACCCGCATGTACCGCCAATGGGGAGCCGACGCCGTGGGCATGAGCACGGTTCTGGAAGTTATCGCCGCGCGCCATCTGGGCTTGCGCGTGCTTGGCATCTCCTGCCTTACCAACAAAAATCTGCCGGATTGCATGGCCCCGGTCCCGCTGGAGCAGGTTATTGCCGTGGCCTGCCGCGCCGGTGAAACTCTGGCCCGGCTGCTTGAGGAACTGGCCGGGGAACTGGCCGCCGCGTCCGGGCCGGGAGCGGACAACTGAAAGCCGTTGGCTGCGCGGGGCGGAGCGGCGCGTTTTTACTTGAAAAAGCCGCTTTTTCAGTCTATGTTTAAAAATTCCCCTGAGGAGAGGTGAAATGCTTCCGTCCCATTCCGACGTGATACTCAGCAAGGTTTATCATCATGCAGCATAACGACTCTCTGCGCAACGTGGCGATCATCGCCCATGTCGATCACGGCAAAACCACTCTGGTGGACGCCCTTTTCAAACAGAGCGGCGTGTTTCGCGCGGATCAGCATGTGGACGAGCGCGTCATGGACAATATGGATCTGGAGCGCGAGCGCGGCATCACCATTGCCGCCAAAAATTGCGCCGTGACCTGGAAGGGCGTGAAGATCAACATCATCGACACTCCGGGGCACGCGGATTTCGGCGGCGAGGTGGAACGCTCCCTGTCCATGGCCAGCGGGGCCATCCTCCTGGTGGACGCCTCGGAAGGCCCGCTGCCGCAGACGCGTTTCGTGCTGCGCAAAACCCTGGAAGCCGGGCTGCCCGTGGTGGTGGTGATCAACAAGATCGACCGCAAGGACGCCCGGCCCCGGGAAGTGCTCAATGAAATTTATGATCTCTTTATTGATCTGGGCGCAAACGAGGAGCAGCTGGAATTTCCCGTGCTCTACGCCATAGGCCGTTCGGGCGTGGCCATGAACGCCCTGGAAGACGAGCGGAAGGATCTTTCCCCGCTGTTTGAGGCTATTTTGACCAAAATTCCGGGCCCGGCCCATGATCCCGCGCAACCCTTCCAAATGCTCGTGGCGGATCTGGATTATTCGGAGTATCTGGGCCGCCTGGCCGTGGGCCGGATTATGCACGGCACGGTTTTCGCCAGGGAATCCCTGGCCTGCGTGGGCGAGGACGGGGAAGCCAGACCCCTGCGCGCCACCAAACTTCAGGTTTACGACGGCCTGCAACTCCGCGAGGTGGAAAAAGCCCAGCCCGGCGATATTGTGGTGCTGGCGGGCATTGAGGATGTGACCATCGGCGACACCATCTGCACCCGCGAGAAGCCCAAGGCCTTGCCGCGCATCCGGGTGGATGAGCCCACTGTGGCCATGCGCTTTGGCATCAATACTTCGCCCCTGGCCGGGCGCGAGGGCAAGATCGTCCAGAGCCGGGCCATTCAGGACAGACTGACCAGGGAGAGCCTGCGCAACGTGGCCATCCGCGTGGAAGACACGGCGGATCGCGACGCCTTTCTGGTCAAGGGCCGGGGCGAGTTTCAGATGGCGATTCTCATTGAAACCATGCGCCGCGAGGGTTTTGAACTCTCCGTGGGACGGCCGGAGGTAATCCTGAAAAAAGACGCCGACGGCAGAACCCTGGAGCCCATTGAGCATTTGTATGTGGATTGCGACGAAATCTTCATGGGCGTGGTCACGGACAAACTGGCCCAGCGCAAGGGCCGCATGCTCAACTGCGCCAACAACGGCACGGGCCGGGTGCGGCTGGAATTTTCCGTGCCCTCGCGCGGGCTGATCGGCTACCGGGACGAATTCCTCACGGATACCAAGGGCACGGGGATCATGAACTCCTACCTTGAAGGCTATGAGGAATGGCGCGGCGACTTCCCCACCCGCTTTTCCGGCTCCATTGTGGCGGATCGGCCGGGCGCGGCCGTGGCCTATGCGCTCTTCAATCTGGAGCCGCGCGGCACGCTTTTTGTGGAGCCGGGGGATCCGGTCTACGAGGGCATGATCGTGGGCGAGCACAATCGCGACAACGATATTGACGTCAACGCCACCAAGGAAAAGAAGCTCACCAATCTGCGCGCCGCGGGCAAGGATGAAAACGTGATCCTCACCCCTGTGAAAAAAATGACCCTGGAGCGCGCCCTGCACTTTGTGCGCGAGGATGAGCTGGTGGAAGTCACGCCCCTTTCCCTGCGCCTGCGCAAGGTCGAGCTTTCGGCCCAGAAGCGCTACCAGATGGCGGGCAAGGCAGCCAAGAGCAAAAGCTGAGGCTTTTCCCCGCAGCCGGGCCTGAGCCCTTCGCCATATTTGCGCTGGAGGGCGGAAAGCGCAGGGCTGGCCCCCCGGCAGACAACAGCCTTAGAGCGTTTTGCTAATGAAATTAGCTAGAGCATTTTTTGATTGAAAATGAATATTTTCAATCAAAAAAATGCTCTACGGTTTGATGTAGGCAAAGCCCTCACGTTGCAGGCGCACCACTTCCACCAGACCCGCAGGCACAACCTCGCAGCCCTGCCAGAGCCGGGAGCGCTCAATTTTATTGTCCGCCAGGGCATTGGCGCACAGCCGGATTTCAAGGCCCTCTTGCATAAGCGGCACGGCCTGCTCGCGCAGTTCCGTATGTTCGTCGGTAAAAAGCCTCACTGCCGGGCCATTGGCCACCACAACCAGGTGGAATGATTCGCCGGGCAGGGCTTTGCAGTAATTGGCCGCGTTTTTCAGAACCAGTTGCAGCGTGGCCGGCTCGCTGCTGTCGATATGCAGGCAAAGATCATAGTTCATGCTTTTTCTCCAGGACGTTTATACCAGCCCGCGCCAGAGAGCGCGGCAGGAATCATGCTAGCAAAGCCCGCCTTCTTTGCCAAGCCGGACCGGGCCACGAGAAAAAGCAATTGTCGCAGCGCCGTTCTGTCCGGAGGCATAAAAGAGCGGCGCGGAGGAGATTTTGAGCCGTGTTGTTTGGCCAGGCTCGCGCATTGCGGCGCATTATAGCCGTAAAAGAGGCATCCTGTGAGAAGCAACGCGACTTTCCGCCTTGCGGATAAAGACGCTCCGGCATATATTGATTACACTATGCGTCACGCATTTTTCTCAGTTCAGACCTTGTGGGCGCGGAAGCAGCCTGCGGGAAGGCATATAAGCCCTGCATGGCCGGCCTTGCAGGGGTTTTGCGTGGTCTATGCGCTTCTGGCCTGTCTGCTGCTGAGCGGCTGCGGACTGTTGACCACGACCGCCGCGGACTCTGCCGGGGACATGGTCGCAGCCGAGCCGGAACTGGATCCGGCCTGGCAGGGCACGCCCATCCCCTATGCCCTGCGTATTGAGGTGCGCGACGGTCCGGCCTCTCTGGCGGATAAGATGAAAGCCGCCAGCCAGCTCGCGCAGCTTGCCAAGGAACCGCCGGACAGTATGCTGGGCCTGGAGCGCCGGGCCCGCGCCGACACGGAAACCGCAGTCAGGCTGCTCCATTCCCAGGGATATTACGACGGCAAGGCCGCCTTCAGTCTGGATGCATCCGCGTCCCCGTTGCGCGTGACCCTTGTGCTCACGCCCGGTTCCCGCTATGTGCTGGGCAGGGCCGCGGTGCGTTATGTGCCCGCGCCCGCGGTGCCGGACGCCTTTAAGGATCGGGTCAGGGTTACGGGCTTTTGGGGGCTTGAGCGGGAAAATCTGCCGCCGCCCTCCTTTCCCGACAAGCTGCCGGGCGTGGAGATCGGCAAGCCGGTCACGGCCGACGCCATGCTGGCGGCCGTGGAAGCCCTGCCGGAACAATTGCGCCGCGAAGGCTATCCCCTGGCCAAAGTGGCGGACGCGCGCTACAGCCTGAACCGCGAGGCCCGCCAGCTCAATGCGGACATTGTGCTGGACCCCGGACCGCCCGCGCTCATGGGGCAGATACGGGTACAGGGCGCCAAAGAGGTCAATGCCGAGTATTTGCAGCGCCTTGCGCCCTGGACGCCGGGCGAGCAGCCCTGGGACAGCGCCCTGCTGGATGCGTATGCCGACACCTTGCGCGGGCTGGGGCTGTTCGCTTCCGTTGAGGCCAAACCTGGCGTGAAGGTGCCCGACAGGGCCGGGCGCGACGACGGCGTGGCCGTGCTGCCCGCGGATATTTCCGTGACTGAAGCGGCCTTCCGCTCCATCAGCGGCAGCGCCCGCTATGATACGGATACGGGCCTGGGCGTGGAAGGCGTCTGGGAGCACCGCAATCTCTTCCATAATGGCGAAAAGCTCACGCTCACCGCGCCCATTGCCACGGAAATGCAGGGGCTGAAGGCGGCTTTTGAAAAACCGGCCTTTCTGGAGCGCGAGCAGCGTTTGCTGGCCTCGGCCTCGGCCCTGCGCGAGGACACCAGCGCCTATCTCAAGACCGCGGCCGGCGCTTCGGCGGGCATTGACCGCCGCCTTGCCCGGCAGTGGTGGGGCGGCCTCAGCCTGTTCGGGGAGGGCGGCTCCCTGAAGGACAACGAGCATGAGACCAAAGCCTACGGCGTCTTCAGCCCGCGCGCGCATCTGCGGCGGGACAGCCGCAACAATGTGCTCAATCCCGGCAGCGGCTCGGAAATCGAGATCAAACTCCAGCCCTTTACCGGGTATTACGAAGAAGGCTTCAATGTCCTGGCGGGCACTGTGGAGGCCAGCTTTTATTATGCGCCCTTCAGGAAAAAGAACCAGCCCGACGATACGCTGATTCTGGCCGCGCGCGTGGAAGGCGGGGCCATGAGCGGAGCGCCGCTGCGCGCCATTCCGTCCAGTATGCGCTATTACGCGGGCGGCGCGGGCTCGGTGCGCGGCTATGCCTATCAGGCCCTGGGCCCCCGCGACAGCGAAGATGATCCCCTGGGCGGTCGATCCTACCAGATCGTCAATCTGGAGGCGCGCTTCAAGGTGTCGGAACATATCGGCATTGTGCCCTTTCTGGACGGCGGCATGGTCTACAAGGACGAGTTTCCGAGAATCATCGGGGACATGGATTGGGGCGCGGGCCTGGGCCTGCGCTATTACACGCCCATCGGCCCGGTGCGTCTGGATGTGGCAGCGCCCCTGCGGCGGATTGCGGGCGATCCGCCGCTGCAAGTGTATATCAGCATAGGACAGTCCTTCTGATGAGCGCGCAGAACAACGCGGCCGCGCCGCCGCAATCCTCCCCGCCTTCGCCGCAGCCCGGCGCGCGCCGCTCTTTTCGCCGGGCGCGTCTTGTGTCGGGCCTTTTGGCCGCGCTGCTTCTTTTGCTGGTGCTGGCAACGGCGGTCGTGATTTTTCTCCTGCGCAGCGACGCCGGGCAGGCCTGGCTGACCGAAAAGCTCAACACGGCTCTGGAAAGTTCCCTGGCTGCAAGCGGGCTGCGGATCAAGATCACGCATCTCTCCGGAGCTCTGCCCTTTACCGTGAACTTTGGGATCACGGCGGCCGACGCGCACGGGATTTGGCTCAATGCGCCGGAAAACAGCTTTGTCTGGGACTGGCGCGCCCTGCCCCAAAGCGTGCGCATTGCCCTGCTGCAAAGCCGCAATGCTGTTGTTTCGCGCCTGCCGGATCTGCCTCCCGGCCCGGAAGAGCCGCCCAGGCCCCCCCTGAGCGAGCAGGAATTGCGTCTGGCTCTGGCGGACGCGGCCCGGACCTGGACTGATCTGCCGGGCTTGCTGCCTGCCCTGCGCCTGGAAAAATTCTCCCTGGAAAACCTTGCCCTGCCCCCGGACATTCTGGGCGGCGCTGCGCCGGGCCGGCCTGACGGAGCCCTGCTCGGCAATCTGGAGGCCGGGTTCGCGGCCGGGGCGGCGGGCGCGCGCCTGCAACTGGAGGCCCGGCTGGCCGGTGCGCAGGGCAGGCCGCTGGCTTTGCCCGGCCTGAGCAGCGAGGCCCTGCAAGCCACGGTTACGATCCGGGCGCGGCCCGAAAAAAACAGCCCTGAGGGGACATCCGACGAGCGGACACGCCTGAATCTGGAGGCCCATGCGGAGGCGCGCGCGGCGCGGCCTGTGCTGCGCGACGCGGCTTTGCCCGAAACCCTGCTCGGCACGGAAGCCCGCCTGACGCTCGCGCTCACGGCCGGACTGGAGGCCGGAGCCACGGGCCCGGCGACTGACGCGCGTCTGGGCCTGGACTCTCTGGAGCTTGCCGCCGGCCGGCTCGCCATGAGCGGGCGGGGTGTCTGGCAGGGGGGCTCGGAAAGCTGGCTGGACGGGAAAGTGGACAGCGCGTTGCATGTCCGCCTGAATCCCGCGCTCCACAGCGCCGTGATTGCGTCCGCTCCCTCGTCCGGAGGCACTACAGACGCGGCGGCCATGTCCGCCTCTGACCCGGCAAAGGCCGGGCCGCGGGATCCGTTTTCCGCCCTGCGCGCGCCATTGAGCCTTGATCTTGTGGCGCGCGGATCGCTCGGCGCGCCTGATGTCCGGCTGACGCTGGCCTGCGCGGCCCTGGCCTCCGGCGGGCATGAGCTGGAGGATCTGAGCCTGGTGCTTGCAGCCGCGCCCCTGGCCTGGAAAAAGGCGCTGGAACAGGGCGAAACCGGCGCGGATCTGGCCCTGCGCGCCCGTTTGGATCAACAGCCCGTGAGCCTTGAGACCCGTCTTTTTGCGGGGCGCGGCCTGCACGGCGCGGACGACGCCCTGAGCGCCGGTCTGCGCCGCTTGCATCTGAGCGCCGCGGGCCTGACGGCCGAGGGCCAGGTTACGGCCCTGCTTGTGCCTGAAAAAATGCCCGGCCTGGACGGCAGCCTGCGCCTCCGGGTCACGGACTGGCGGGCGTTGTCCGCCTTTGTGCCGGGCAACAGGCTGGACGGAGAAGCGGCCCTGGAACTGACGCTGCGCTCTGCCTCGCAGCAGGGGCAAAACGGGCAGGAGGTCCTGCTCGGCTTTTCCGTGCCCCGCTTCAGCCTCACGCCGGGGCAGGGCGAGGCTCTGCGCCTGCGCGGGCTGACGGGCGAGGCACGGCTTACGGATGCCTTTGGCCAGGCCAATCTTGCGGCGCGTCTTGCCCTGGCCGGACTCAAGCAGGGGCAATGGGCCCTGGGAGCCGAGGCCACGGCGCAAGGGCCCCTGCAAGGCCCGCTGGAGGCGCAGATCAAAACCACGGGCGGCGTGCGTTCCCATGTGCAGGCGCAATGGCGGCCCGGCCGATGTGAGGTGCGGACTCTGGATCTGCGCGTGCCCGGGCGAAAACTGGGCCTGCGCGCCAGACGCGCTCTTGAAGTGCGCTACGGCGACGCGGGGCTTGCGGTGTCCGGTCTGGATCTGGCGCTTGCGCCGTCGGGCGCGGTGCGGGCGCAAGGCGTGCTGAGTCCGGACAAGCTTGATTTTTCCGTCAACGTGGATCATCTGGCCCTGGAGCCCTGGCGCGCGCTTGTGCCCGGCCTGCCCACGGGCCTGGTGGAGGCCCGCCTGCGCCTGAGCGGCAGCCCGGCCGCGCCCGGCGGGGACTTCCGGGTACGCGTGCATAAGCTGCGCGTGCCGGGCAGCCCGCTGGCGCCCCTGGATTTGGCGCTGGCAGGCGGCATCGAGCGTTCCGCCGCGGGCAATGCGCTGGCCGCCCGCCTGGAATTGAACCCGGAAAGCGTGAAGGCTCTGGGCGGCAGTCAGGCGCGTCTGCGCGTGCGCCTGCCCCTTGTGTTCGGGGCCGACGGCCTGCCCCGGCCCGCGCCGCGGGGGCCCTTGCGCGGGCAGGTGCGCTGGACGGGCGCGGTGGGTCCCCTCTGGACCCTCTTGCCCCTGGCGGATCGGCGTCTGGACGGGCAGGTGGCCCTGGCCCTGGATCTGGGCGGCACCCTGGCTGATCCGCGCGTGCGCGGCAGCCTGCGCGTGGACAAGGCCCGCTACGAGGATTTGCTGCTGGGCGTGCTGCTCACGGACATCAATCTGCGCCTGGATCTGGCAGAGCGCGGGAAAAAACCGGGCTCCCAAAGCCCGGTGGGCGGCATATTGGCCGGGAGCGGCCTGCGCCTGGAGCTCACGGCCGCCGACGGCCTGGGCGGCAGCCTGCGCCTGGCGGGCACGGGCGACGCGGACGGCCGCAATCTCAGTATTCAGGGCAGCCTCAACCATTTGCGGCCCTTGCGCCGCAGGGATCTGCGCATCGATCTCTCCGGCGGGGCCCAGGTCACGGGCAGCGCCTTTGCGCCGCAGGTGCGCGGCGAGATCGTGATCAATCAGGGCGCGCTGCTGCTCAACAAGCTGGCGCGCGGCGGCGGCATCGCCACCCTGCCTGTGCAGGACGCCGGCGAAGCGCCCGCGCCTCCGGCCAGGGCCCGGCGTCAGGCCGCGCCCGCCGCGGCATCTCCGGCCGAAGGAGGTAGCGGCCTTCTTGATATGCGGATTCGCGCGCCCGGGCGCTTTATGGTCCAGGGCCACGGCCTGACCAGCGAGTGGCAGGCCGATCTGCTGGTGCGCGGCTCGTTGGCGGACCCGCTGATCACCGGCGAGCTGCGGGCCATATGCGGCAATTTCAATTTTCTGACCAAGGATTTCAAGCTCACGCGCGGGGTGATCACCTTTGGCGGGGGCGCGTTGTCCAATCCTCTGCTGGATATTGTGCTGACCTGCGAAACCCCGGATATCACGGCCCATGTGAATATCAGCGGCACGGTGAGCACAATGAAGCTCAGCCTGAGCAGCGATCCTTCCCTGCCCCAGGAGGAGATCATCTCGCGCATTCTGTTCGGCCGCAGCACTGACGAGCTGGGACAGCTGGAGGCCCTGCGCCTGGCCGGGGCCGTGGCCCAACTGGCCGGTTTCGGATCGGGCGGGGCCGGGATCTTCGACTTTACCCGGAAAACCCTGGGCGTGGACGTGCTGCGCATCAATTCGGCCTCCGGAGGGCCGGCCGATGATCCGGACGCCGCGGGCCCCAGCCTGGAAATGGGCAAATACATCAGCGATCAAATCTATGTGGGCGTGGAGCAAGGCATGAAGCAGGACAGCACGGCCTTTCTCATTGATCTGGAACTGACGCCCCGCACCAAGCTTGAGCTGCGCACCGAGCAGGAGAACACCTGGGGCGGCATCCGCTGGAAGTACAATTATTAGAGCGTCTTGCTCATGAAATTAGCTAAACGCCCTACTAGAGCATTTTTTGATTGAAAATATCCATTTTCAATCACTTCGCTGCCATCATTTCGCGTCCAGGCTTCAGCCGTTGCGACGAAGGAAGCTACGGATGGAGACAGCAATTAGTTACCACAAAAAACATGCAACGAAACCGCTGTCGCCAGAGCGTTTAGCTAATTTCATGAGCAAAACGCTCTAATTAAATGCGTCTGCCCTGGCGTAAATGCGGGGGAGGGCTTGACGCATTTCCTCCTTCTCCCTTATATGAGAAGGTCATCTTTACACCCCCTCCGTGGTACGCATGAACGCACTGGAACTTTTTCGCAGCCATAGACAGGAAGTGGCACGCCTCTGGACAGAGGCGGTCTATTCGACATATCCATTTGAAACAAAAGGGTTTCTTCGCACACGAGAGGATCCTTTCGGCAATCCCGTGGCGCACATGACCAGGGAGGCGGCGGCGGCGGTTTACGATGCCGTGGCCGGCGAAGACGTGGACATGGAAACAGTGAAGGGCGCGCTGGAGCGTTTCGTCAAACTGCGCGCCGTGCAGCAATACCTGCCCAGTCAGGGGCTCGGCGTGTTTTATCTCATGAAGCCCATTTTGCGGCAGCGCCTTTTGCCTCTGTGTGCCGCTCAAGGGGAGCTTGACGCCTATCTGGAGGCGGAATCGCGCCTGGACAGCCTGACGCTGCTGGCGTTTGACATCTATGTTGCGGCGCGTGAAACCCTCGCGGAGTCACGCATCAAGGAAATACGCAACCAGCACGCGCAGCTGGCGCGCTGGGCGCAGCAATTGGAGAACGGCCCGTCCGATCCGCCCGGCTCATCCGGCACGGAGGGGCACTGACGCCGCCAGGGCATGGCGCGGTGCAAGACGCCTGGAATGACTGTTCTTCTCAAAAGCCCGCTGGGGGCTTTTGAGACAACTTTAGTGGAAGTGAGGTAGGGAATGTTTTCATCATTACTGCTGGTGCTGCTCACAGGAGCCGTCGCCTGGGCGGGAGCGGCCGCGGGGTTCGCCACCCTGTTCGGCGTGGCGCTGCCGTATGTGGCGGCGGTCGTCTTTATTGTCGGCATGGTCTGGCGCATGGTCTACTGGGCCAAATCGCCGGTGCCCTTCCGCATTCCCACCACCGGCGGGCAGGAACAGTCGCTTGATTTCATCAGGCAGAACAAGATCGACTGTCCCAGCACGACCTGGGGCGTGGTGAAGCGCATGTTTCTGGAAGTCTTTTTCTTCCGCTCCCTGTTCCGCAATACCGTGGCCGACGTGCGCGAAAACGATCCCGTGAGCAACGGGCCGCGCAACATCTATTACTCTTCCCTGTGGCTGTGGTTTTTCGCCCTGCTCTTCCACTACTGCTTCCTGCTGATCTTCATCCGCCATTTCCGCTTCTTCGTGGAGCCGGTGCCCGCGGCCGTCACTTTTCTGGAATCCATTGACGGGATCATGCAGGTGGGCTCGCCGCGCTTTTACTGGACCGGCGGCCTGGTGCTCGTGGCCCTGCTCTTTCTTCTGGGGCGGCGGCTTTTCAATCGCCGCCTGCGCTACCTCTCCCTGCTCAATGACTATTTCCCGCTCTGGCTGCTGATCGGCATCGCGGGCACGGGTCTCTGCCTGCGCTACTTCGACAAGACCGAAATCGCCCAGGTCAAGGTGTTCATCATGGGGTTGGTGCGCTTTGCGCCCGTAGCGCCCGATGGCATCAATGCCATGTTCTTCGTGCACCTTACCCTGGTCAGCGTGCTGCTGATTTACTTCCCCTTCTCCAAGCTCGCGCATATGCCGGGCGTGTTCTTCAGCCCCACCCGCAACATGGCCAACAATTCGCGGCGGGTGCGGCACATCAATCCCTGGAATCCGCCCAAGCAGTACTTCACCTACGCCGAATACGAGGATGCCTACCGCGACGCCATGGCCGAAGCAGGCCTGCCGCTGGAAAAGCAACCCGACAAGGCCGCCGAGTAAGGAGTCGTAATCATGGCAAAGTTACCTACGCCGCAAATGCTTGTGGCCAGCCGTCCGGCTTTTCCGGAAAAAAGCTGGCTCGACACCAAGCCGGAATTCACGCCGGGCAGTTTCTGCTACCCGGCCAAGAAGGAAACCATGGAACTTCTGCATATGCCCAATCCCCACGAGTGGGATCCGGCCGCGGAAGACTGGAATCTGCCCGAAAACTGGGAAAAAATCCTCTGCGACGCTTTTGCCGAGCGGCTGGAAAAACACCGCTCGCTGAAGCTCTTCATGGACATCTGCGTGCGCTGCGGGGCCTGTGCGGACAAGTGTCATTTTTTCCTGGGCACCAATGACCCCAAAAACATGCCGGTGCTGCGCGCCGAACTGCTGCGCTCGCTGTACCGCCGCGACCATACCATGCTCGGCAAAATTCTGGGCAAAAAAGCAGGCGCGCGCAGCTGGGACATGAGCGTGGTCAAGGAGCTCTTCTACTACGCCTACCAGTGTACGGAATGCCGCCGCTGCTCCCTGTACTGCCCGTACGGCATCGACACTGCCGAAATCACCATGATCGTGCGCGAACTGCTGCATGAGGTGGGCCTGGGCATTCACTGGATCATGGATCCGGTCAAAAATTGCAGTTTCACGGGCAACCATCTGGGCATCCAGCCTCACTCCTTTGTGGAAATCGTGGAAATGCTGGCCGACGACTGCGAAACCGTGACCGGCATCCGGCCCAAGACGCCCTTCAACAAAAAGAATGCCGAAATCCTCTTCATTACGCCATCGGGCGACGTGTTCGCGGATCCGGGCATCTATACCTTCATGGGCTATCTGCTGCTCTTCCACGAGCTGGATCTGGACTACACCTTTTCCACCTATGCCTCGGAAGGCGGCAACTTCGGTTCCTTCACCTCGTTCAACATGGCCAAGAAGCTCAACGCCAAGATGTACGCCGAAGCCGCCCGCCTGAACGTCAAATGGATCCTGGGCGGCGAGTGCGGGCACATGTGGCGCGTGATCAATCAGTACATGGATACCTACAACGGCCCTGCTCCGTCCAACATGGAAATTCCGGTCTCGCCCGTCACGGGCACGGTGTTCAGCAATGCCGCATCCACCAAGATGGTCCACATTGCCGAGTTCACGGCCGATCTGATCCACCACAACAAGCTCAAGCTGGATCCGAGCCGCAACGATTATCTGGTCACCACCTTCCACGACTCCTGCAACCCTGCGCGCGGCATGGGCCTGCTTGAGGAGCCCCGCTATGTGCTCAAGGCCGTCTGCAACAACTTCGTGGAAATGCCCGAAAACACCATCCGCGAGCAGACCTTCTGCTGCGGCGCGGGTTCGGGCCTGAACACCGAGGAAATCATGGAACTGCGCATGCGCGCGGGCATGCCACGCGGCAACGCCCTGCGCTATGTGCAGCAGAAATACGGCGTCAATCACATGGCCTGCGTCTGCGCCATCGACCGCGCCACCCTGCCGCCGCTGGCCGATTACTGGGCGCCTGGGGTTTCGGTGAGCGGCTTGCATGAGCTCGTCGGCAACGCCCTGGTCATGAAGGGCGAGAGCAAGCGCACCATGAATCTGCGCCAGGAAGACCTGCCCGGCGTGGCGGAGGACGAGCCGGAGGAAAGCCCGGCGGATGCGCCCCGGGCGCAGGGGGAGGGCCAATAAATGTATAACGCCAAAGCTGTCATTATCGGGATCGTCATCTTTGTGATCCTGTTCACCTCTCCGTTCTGGATGAGCTTTCTGGGGCAATCCTACACCAATCCCGGCGTGGTGCTGCCCAAGGACGAAAAGAACTGCATTGAGGATGTGGAATTCATGCGCGCCCAGCATATGCGCCTGCTCGACGAGTGGCGCGATCAGGCCCTGCGCAAGGAAAATCGCGTCTATGTCTCCGCCAGGGACGGCAGGAAGTGGACCATCAGCCTGCAGAACACCTGCATGAAGTGCCACACCAACTACAAGGAATTCTGCGAGAAGTGCCACGTGGCCAACAGCGTCTATCCCTATTGCTGGACTTGCCACATTATTCCCACGGAGGGCAAGTGATGAACAGGAGCAGAAGAAGCTTTTTGAAAGTGGCGGGGCTTTCGGCCTTTGCCCTGAGCAGCGGGATGGCGGCCCTCACCGGCCTTGCGGGCACGGCCCAGGCCCAGATTGCGCCCGGGCGCTATGTGCGGAATGAAAAATCCCTGACCGCCAAACGCTGGGCCATGGTCATCGACACGCGCCAGTTCCGGGGCCCGCAAGACTACGAACCGCTGATCGAGGCCTGCCACACGGCCCACAACGTGCCGCACATTCCCGGCAATCAGAACATCAAATGGCTCTGGCTGGACAGTTACCCCCATGCCTTCCCGGACGACATGAACGCGCACATCAACGACAGAACGCGCCAGGCCAGTTATCCGCTGCTCTGCAATCACTGCAGCAACCCGCCCTGCGTGCGGGTCTGCCCCACGCAGGCCACCTACAAGATGGAAGACGGCATTGTGGCCATGGACTATCACCGCTGCATCGGCTGCCGTTTCTGCATGGCGGGTTGCCCCTACGGCGCGCGTTCCTTCAACTTCAAGGATCCGCGCCAGTTCCTGCCCGATCCCGTGCCCAACCCGGCCTTTCCCACGCGCATGATCGGCGTGGTGGAAAAATGCAACTTCTGCGTGGAGCGCCTGGCCGAAGGCAAGATGCCCGCCTGCGTGGAGGCCTCGCGGGGCAAGCTGCTCTTCGGGGATCTGGAAGATGCCAACTCAACGGTGCGTCAGGCCCTGGCCGCCAATTACAGTATACGCCGCAAACCCAACCTGGGCACGCAACCCGGCGTCTACTACCTTATCTAGGGAGAACAGGCCATGCTTGAAAAACTGCTCACCGGTCCCAAGACCTACTATGTGTGGCTGCTCTTTCTGCTCTGCGTCATCGCGGGCTGCGGCCTTGTCTACTGGCAGCAATTGCAGACGGGCCTGACCATCACCGGCATGAACCGTGATGTGTCCTGGGGTCTGTACATTTCGCAGTTCACCTACTTCGTGGGCGTGGCGGCCTCGGCCGTGATGCTGGTGCTGCCCGCCTATTTCCACCACTACAAGAAATTCAAGCGCATAATCATCTTCGGCGAGTTCATGGCCGTGGCGGCCGTGGTCATATGCGCCCTGTTCATCGTGGTGGATTTGGGGCAGCCCCAGCGCATGCTCAATGTCATGCTCTACCCCACGCCCAATTCGGTCATGTTTTATGACATGATCGTGCTGATCGGCTATCTCTGCCTGAATATCGTCATCGGCTGGGTCACTCTGGAGGCCGAACTGCGGGACGTGGAACCGCCCAAATGGGTGAAGCCGCTGGTTTACCTTTCCATTCTCTGGGCCTTTTCCATCCACACGGTCACGGCCTTCCTCTATGCGGGCGTTCCCGGCCGTCACTACTGGCTGACGGCGATCATGGCCGCACGCTTTTTGTCCTCGGCGTTTTGCTCCGGTCCGGCCATCCTCCTGCTGCTCATGCTGCTGCTGCGGCGGCTGACCGGCTTCGAGCCGGGCAAGGAAGCCATCAGGACTCTGGCCACGATCATTGTCTACGCCATGTGCGTGAACGTCTTCTTCTATCTGCTTGAGCTCTTCACCGCCTTTTACAGCCAGATTCCGGGCCACATGGAGCCCATGCTCTTCCTGTTCGCCGGGCACGGCGGGCATCTGGCCTGGGTGAGCTACTGGATGTGGGCCGCGGTCATCATGGCCTTTGCCTCTTTGGCCCTCCTGATTCCGCCGCAATGGCGCACCGGCCCGCTGATGCCCGTGGCGCTGATCATGCTGGTGGCCGCCACCTGGATCGACAAGGGTCTGGGCCTGCTTATCGGCGGCTTCACGCCCAATATGTTTGAAGCCATCACGCCATATATGCCCACGCTCAAGGAAATTGTGGTGGCGCTCGGCGTTTATGCCGTGGGCGCGCTGGTGCTTTCCCTGCTCTGGAAGATCGCCCTGGCGGTCAAGAAAGAAAGCGGGCATTTCGGAGATTGACGATTCCTGCCGCATGAACTTCCACAACGCCCCGCGCCCAAAAGCGCGGGGCGTTTTTGCTGCCCCGGCCCGTTTGCCCTCTGTGAAGAGCTGCGCCAAAAGTTCCCGGCATCCGCTCCCCTGCGCCGGGGGATTCGCTGCCAACAATGCGACATGCTTGACTTTCAGGCCCCGGCCTGTGCATACTGAGCCATCTCGTCTTTCCTTTTTCGCCAGAGCATTTTCACCTTTACCATGCTCTCGGCCGGATTACCTTTGAAATTTTACAAATTTCAAAGATGTCGTTCCGGGGAACGATTTTTCCCGGAAGCAACGCCGCATGGCGGCGCGCTGTACCCTGTGCAGCGTTTTAAAGGCAATATGTTCTAGGAGCCCATGATGCAGAACGCGCTGAAGGAAGCTATCATCATCTGCAAAACCCTGCTGCGCAATGGTTATGACGCGCATGTGATCAACGCCCCCCTGCAGGAAGCTTTGCTGCAAAAAGCCGCGCAACCGGCTGTTGACATCGGCTGCGAGCCGGATATGGATACCTTGATCAAGCTCTTTCCCAAGGCGCGCATGGAGCCCGAAAAACGCGCCATGGCCGAGATGGAGGAAAACGGGATACTTTTCCGCTTCTACCCCCTGGAAGTAGCGGATGCCGGCCACCCCGAACTTTCCCTGCTGCGCATCACGCCCAGCATGGCGGCCATGCTGGAACCCGGAGAACGGCGGCAACTGCGCATGACCGGCTTCGGCAGCCCCGCGCCCAGCGGCGACGCGTATGAGGGTTTTGCGGACGTGAAGGGCGGAACCATCCGCCTTGCCGGTCTGCCTGACGAAACCCTGCGCCACAACTATCTTCTGGCTATCAGGGCCTTGCGTTTTGCGGCCAATTACGACATCCCCATCGAGCCCAATACCTGGCTGGCCATTGTGCGGGCTTCGACGCGCGTGCTGGATTATGTGCCGGCCACGGACATTATGGACGAATGGCGCAAGGTGGCTGCGGAGTCCATGTACCGTTTCGTACGCCTCTTGTATGACGCGCACATCCTGCAAGGTCTGATTCCTGAAGTGGCGGCGCTTTCCTGCATCCGCCAGCAACGCAACAAGAACGGCGAGGAGGAGACGGTTTTCGAGCACACCCTGAAATGTATGCAGTATTACCCGGAGGAAGGCTTTCATTATGACTGGCTGGGCACAATGGCCATGCTCTTTCATGACGTGGGCAAGCTCTATACCGGCGAATACTTCGACGGCCAGTGGACGTTCTACCAGCACCACCGGGTCGGGGCCAAGGTCACGCGCAAGATACTCCGCCGCCTGCACTTCGCGCCGGAAGACATTGACCTGCTCTGCCATCTGGTCAACCACCACATGCGTTTTCACTTTATGATGACGGACAGGGGCATACGCCGCTTCAAGGCCCTGGACGAATATCCCCGGCTTATCGCCATGTCCCGCGCCGACATTCAGGCCCGCGACGGCAGCTACACCTCCTTCAATCACAATATGAAATACCTGGATCGGGCCGAAACGCCGGAGCAGATGCTGGAACCGCTTCTGAACGGCAATGAGATTATGAGCGAAACCCGCCTGACCCCCGGCCCTCTGGTCGGCGTGATCCGCGACGCGCTTTTGCAGGCCCAGATCGCGGGCGAGGTCACGGATCTGGAATCCGCCGTGGATTTTGTGCGGGCCTATGCGCGCAAGTCCGTGGGCTGACCCGCAGGCGTGCTGAGGGCACCCTGACATCTTTGAACTTTCTCCCGGACAGCCTGATTCTGTTCCACAGAGATAGCCGCTTCCGGGGTTCCGCGGTTTGGGCCGCACACGGCGGGCAGGACCAAGCATGATCAATCTTCTCAATTTCACCCTGCCCGAACTCACGGCCTGGATGCAGAACGAGCTGGGCGAGCCCAAATTCCGGGCCGTGCAGGTCTGGCAGTGGATCTGGCAAAAAATGGCCCGCGACTTTGCGGACATGAGCGATGTTTCCAAGGCCTGCCGTGCCCGCCTTGCCGCGGCGGCGCGCATTTCCTGGCCCGATGTCGCCGGTTTGGAAGAAAGCCGGGACGGCACCACCAAGTTTCTGCTCCGCCTGGAGGACGGCGCGCTGGTGGAGACGGTGCTGATTCCCTCGGATTCGCGCGAGGGCGTCCGGCGCTGGACCCAGTGCCTTTCCTCCCAGGTGGGTTGCGCCATGGGCTGCACCTTTTGCGCCACAGGCCGGATGGGCTTTGAGCGCAATATGAACATGGGCGAGATCCTCGGTCAGATTCTGGTGGCCCGCGAGCATCTGGGCGACAAGCGGCCGGACTGGCCCATACTGCGCAATCTGGTCTTCATGGGCATGGGCGAGCCCCTGCTCAATCTCACGGAAGTCATGCGCGCCCTGCGCAGCCTGAACAATGACAAGGGGCTCAATTTCTCGCCGCGCCGGATCACGGTCTCCACCTGCGGCATTGAAAAAGGGCTGGCGGAGCTGGGCGAGAGCGGTCTGGCCTATCTGGCCGTGTCCCTGCATGCGCCCACGCAGGAGCTGCGGGCCCGTATCATGCCCAAGGCGGCGCGCTGGCCTTTGGAGCAACTTCTGGCCGCGCTCGACTCCTACCCGCTGAAGACGCGGGAACGGATCACCTTTGAATATCTGCTGCTTGGCGGCATCAATGACGGGCCGGAACAGGCCAGGGAGCTGGCCCGGCTGATCCACGGCATGGGCAGGGGCAAAGGCAAGCTCAACCTTATTGTCTATAACCCGGCTGAAGGCGCGCCCTACGCCGCTCCGGACGAAGCGCGGGTTCTGGCTTTTGAGCAATATCTCTGGAAACGACAGATAACGGCCATCATCCGCAAAAGCAAAGGGCAGGACATCAAGGCCGCCTGCGGGCAGCTCAAAGCGGCCCGGCATACCGACCCGGCCTGAAAGAACAGCGGCCGCGGCCCCGCTTTCAGGGGCGGGCCCGGCGTTTGCGGCGGGGTTCTGCCGCGCTCCGGGATCTGAACCACTGCCCGCGCAGGAGCAGACGCATACATACCAGGGGGAAGAGCGCAAGAACGCAGAACAGGTGCCCCAGCTTGATCAGGGCATAGGTGGAGCCGTACACGGAAAAACCCGGCAGGTTATGCAGGATCAGGACTATACCGCTGATCCCCAAAAATCCCAGCAAGATGACCCGGACCAGGCCGAAACGGGTCAGGGCGTATTCCCGGCGTCCCAGACGCCACCAGACCACGGCAGCGTATGCGCCCAGCAGCAGGAGCGCGGCCGCGGACCAATAATGCGCCACTGTGGGCGACGAGCGCCAGGCAGGCATGATGCCGCAGCGATAGGCCACAGGCAGATGCGCCAGGCCGCTCAGGACGGCCGCCAGCACGGCGGCGAACCACAGCAGAGTGAAAAAAGAGGAGAAAAGCCTGGGGCGTTGCGTCATACGTTGCGCTTTTTCTGTTTTTCCCGCCAGGCGCGCACCCAAGCCAGGCCCGCTCCGGCCAGCGGAGCCAGCAACACTGTGCCCAGCAAACGGTTTTCGCGCTCCATGCTGGCGCCCGCCGGGCGCATGCTGGGCCGTCCGGGTCCGATCTGTTCCTCACGCAGCAGAGCCGCCTCTATATCCCGGAAAAGCAGGGAGGAGACATACAAGGCATTGGTTCCGCCGTTTTCCCTGAGGCCGAAAATATCGCCGCCGCGCTCCTGCGCCAGGGCTTGAGCTTTTTCCACCATTGTTGCGCGGGGCCCGATGCTTTGCGCCTTATGGGGGCAGGCCGCCACGCAGGCAGGCGGCTTGCCCTGGGCCAGCAATTCCCGGCAGTAATCGCATTTGAACATCTGGCCGTTGCCCAGATACCGCGGCGCAAGCGCAAGGTAGACCCCAACCCCTGATTGGCGCCTGGGAATCAGCCAGGGGCAGGCGCGGTCGCACTGGCCGTCCCCCATGCACACGGAATGATCGATATAGACCGCGCCGTTCCGGTTTTGGCGGGCCGCGCCGGTGGGGCAGAGATTGACGCAGGGGGGATTTGTGCAATGCATGCAGCGCCGGGGCAGAAAAACCCTGCGCTCGCCCTGCTCCGTCCGCACTGTGCAGGACTGGATGTACAGCCAGTTATAGGGCGTCAGGCGATCGATGGTGTCGCGCCGCTCAGACCAGTCGCTCACGCGCACCCATTGCGGCGAGGGTTGCGGAATGGGTTTCACCGGCAAAGGAATCCGCTCAAGATTGCGGCTGCGGCAGGCCTGCACGCATTGACCGCAGCCCACGCAGGCATCCACGTCAATGAGGGTGACCAGATCCTTGCCGGCTGCCTGGGCTTTGCCCGGAGCGAGCGGCAAAGCCCCGCCAAGGGCCAGACCCGCGACGCACTTCAAAAAGCGGCGTCGATGCCCACGACTGTCCATAACCGATCTATCCTTCCATTGCGGCCGCAGTCACAAAGCGTGATCAATGTTCAAACAGGTTCTGGCCGGGCAGTGAAAAAACATACCGTGCAAATTTCAGGAACAGAACAGCGTGGCGTGTGCCGCTTGCCGGCAAGGCATATTCATTGTGCCGCATGCGGCAAGTTCACGACGCCAATGCTTCGGAAAAGCCGCGTACAACGATCCGACACTTCCGCCTTCAATCATATTGCCGAAAATGTAAAGCAGACGAGGCAAGGCGTCAATGCCGCGCGGCGCGCCATCGCCACCAGGGATCGCGCATACGATGCGTCTGCCCCGGCACACTCACGCCGCTTGCGGCTCGGCCTCCTCTTCAAAGGGCGGCGGCGGCCGCCAACGCCAGAACAAGGCCAGAAGAGGCAGCAGACCGGCCAGCTCCGCGGCTTCACGCGGCAGCGCAAGGCCGACGCCCCACCATAAAGCCAGGCTTGCGCCCGCCGCGCCCAGCATCAGCGCCCACTGCCCCAGGCTCATGGGTCTGGCCGCCCACTGAAAAAAACTGACTGTGAGAATGGCCACCCAAACCTTGGTGACGGTCAGGGAGAGCGCGGCGCCTTCAAGGGGCATGGAAGGAATGAGCGTTATGCAGCAGATGAGGTTCACGGCCAGGCCGCTGAGATAAAAACAGAGCAGAAGTTTTTGCCGACGCATGCCAATCATGGCGTAGGCGGCCAGATTGTGCAAAAAAGCCGTGGCAAGGCAGGGCGTGAGCAACTGTTGGGCCGTGACCGCGCTTGCGTAATTGGGCCCGTAAATCAACGGCAGAAAGCGATCGCTCTCCACGCAGATCAAAAAAATGATCGGCAGGGAGGCGGCCCACAGCGATCGGGCCGTCTGCCCGGCCAGACGGCGGAAGATTTCGCGATCCTGTTGCCAGAACCGGGCCAGCAGGGGAAAGATGACCTTGCCGAGCAGGGCGCTGGAAACAAGCACCGAGAGGCCTTCCACGGTTTCCCAGGCCACGCTGTAGCCGCCCACGGCGGCATCCCCGCCGTATTGCTTCAGAAAAAAGACGTTGAGTTTGTTGTAAAACATGGCGCAGGCGGCCATGCAGGTAAAGATCAGGCCGCTTTTCATCTGCCGCGCCAGATCGAGCATGCCCGCAAGCCCTATGCCCGCAAGGGGGTTGCGCCTCAGAGCGGCGAGGGCAAGGATGATGCACAGCAAGGATTCCACGGGCTTGTACAAGGCAATAAAAATGGGCGGGGCGTTGAGCAGGACGCAGACAATGCCGTAGCCGATGCCGATCAGCGAGGACGGCACGCGGATGCGCATTTCCACATCCTGGCGGCCTCTGGCCTGGCAAAGCGCGAAAAAGGAATCGCTGACCCCGTCAAGACCCAGGCCCGCGGCAATGCAGAGCACGATCAGGCGCAGCTCTGGCGTATAGCCCTGCCAGCCGGTGATCAGCCAGGTGACGCCGAGCGCAGTCAGCAAAATGGCCAGCTTGAGCCAGGTCACTTCCCCGAGCAGCGCGCGCGGGCGGCTCTCGCGCCGGGCAAAGGTGGAGAGCAGAAAATCGTTAAGGCCCACATCGGCAATGGTTTTTACCAGATACCCGTACGACAGGGCCAGCATGATCTGGCCCAGCATGTCTTTGCTGTGGCGGGCCAGCAGAATGGTGAAGATGGTCCAGGAAAGATCGCGCGTCCACTGTGCGCCCAGCACATAGCCCAGCCGCCGGGGAATGCTTTTCAGCTTCATGGAGGCGGCTTACCTGCTCCCGCCAAACCGCACCACAGCCTTGAAACCGGGCTTCAGCTCAAGATCGGGATTCGGCACAGTCAGCTCCACAGTATAATAGGAGGGATTGGCCACGTTCATATCCGTGGAGACCCAGGAGATCTCAGCAACTGTGGCCGTAAATTTCTTGTTCTGCAGGGAGGGGATTTCCACCTCGGCAGTGTCGCCCACTTTGATGCCGCTGACTTCGGCCTCATAGACCGGCACCTGGATCAGCACAGGATTGAGCTGGCCCACACGGATGGGCATGCTGCCCGCGGCCAGCGTGGCGCCCGCGTTCAAGGTGGCGTCCAGGGAAAGCACATAGCCCTTGATCGGCGAGGTCAGCACCAGCGTCGGCGGCAGTTGCTCGCCCTCAACGATTGTGACGCCGTAGTACCTTTCCAGTTCCTTAAGCCGCGCGGCGAAATTGCTTTCCGTCTTCCGGATGGTGATCCGCTGCAGCTCAATGCGCTGCTTCAGGGAAGCCACATCCTCTTCCAGGCGGGCCAGGGCCTGTCTGGAGCCCAGGCCGGAGGCGACCAGCTGGCGGGCCTTGTTGCGCTGGGCCGTGGTTTCGGCCAGACGCCGCTCAAAATCCAGCACCTGTCCTTTGAGTTGCTCGGTGCCCGCGCCGGTGGTCACTTCGCGCTGCAGCACGCGCTCGGCTTCTTCCTGCAAATGGTAGCGCAGCAGGGGCGAACCCTGCTCCACCGCGTCGCCGGCCCTGACCAGCACCTCGTCCACCACGGCATTAAAGGGAATGGGCACCGCGCGGGTGACGGTGGTGACCACCTTGCCGGTAAGAATCGTGGATGTGCCTTCAGCGGCGGCCGCAGGGCCTGAAAGCTGAAGCAGCAAAGCAAGACAAAGTGCCGTCCGGAAGACGGCGGAGAGGGAAAACGCGGGGGCGGACCACATCACATGAACTCCTTGGCGGGCAACCCGAGGAAGCGCTCCTGCAAGAGATTGGCGACGTACATCCATTCCAGATTCGCGAGTTTGTATTCCATTTCCGCCTCAATATAGGCAATCCTGGCTTTGACCATTTCTTCCTGGCGGCTGGCCAGCACCGGCAGTTGCTCCGTGCCCTCGGTAAAGGCGATATGGGCTTCCTTGTACTGGAGCTCTGCGGTATCGAAGCGGGTCCTGGCCAGCTTGAGCTGGTTTTCGGCCAGGGCCACACGCTGCTCGGCCTGCAGCCAGGTGTTGGAGTAGGCGCTGCGCTTGCGGGCCATTTCATGAAAAGCCTGGGCCTTTTGCATGCGCGCGGTCTGCACGCCGCGGTAGCGACGGCCCCAATCCAGCAGCGGAAAATCAAAATTCAGATGCAAAAACGTGTCTTCGCTGCCGCTGACCGGCTGATACTGCCCGGCCGGGGGATTATTATTGATCTGGATGGACATGTCGGGAATATACTGGGCCCAGGCCACCATAATATTAAAGTCCCCGAGCTTGATCTGGGCGCGCAGCAGAAGTTCGTCCTCGCCTGTGGGCCAGCGTTCCTCCCAGCGCAGCTTATGGCCGTCAAAGCCGGTCAGGATGCCATCCGCGCTGGCCGTATCCACATTCAGGCGCTGCTGGGGCTCCACCCCGGCCAGAATTTTCAGCTGCGTGCGCTGCATCACTTCTTCCATGCCGGTTTTTTCCACCATAAGCTTTATTTCGCGCTCGTGCTGACTGGCCAGATTCAGCGAAACACCCTGGCGGCCTTCCACGGATTCCACCTGCTTCCAGTACTGCACCAGTTCCTTGCCCACAGGCAAAAGCTCTTTCTGGGCCGCTACGATTTTTTGCTGGGCCTGGAGCTTGAGATAGGCCTGGGCGATTTTGTAAATGGCCTCGCCTACGGCTTTGCGGTGCGCGGCAATGGCCAGGTTGACCATGATTTTCTGCACCTGATGTTCAAAATAGGTGGCCACGGGATTGGGGAAGGCCGCGTAAAAACCCACACGGAGCTTGGTCCGGCCGTAATCGCCCGGGGTATCCTTATTATCCATGTTATAGACAGTAAGGTTGTTGGATACCTGGAGGCTCATGCGGGGCTCGGGCAGATACTTCCAAATCGCGTCGGTCAGGGCCAGGCGTTTGATTTCCAGATCCACGGCGCTGTTGACCAGCAGGGGCGATTGCTGGATGGTCAGAAAGACGCAATCCTCATAGCTGAAGCTTTTGTCCGGATCATAGAGATTGGGCACAGCGGCTTCCAGTTTGGCCTTATTTTCCACGGGAATGCCGGGCGCTTCTTCCAGCCAGTGTTTGGCCGGAAGTTCGGGCGATTTGAGACCGGCTTTATTGGAAGCACAGGCGGAAAAGAAAAAAGTCAGAAAAATCAGCGCCAGAAAAAGCGGACGCGCGGAAAGCGCGATTCGTGCAAAATGCGGCATCTGTCGACCCTTTGGACTCGCGCCAGGCGGCTGCGCATTGTCAAGGTTGCTTTACTGCTGCTCGTCTGCGCCCGTTGGGGGCGCCGCCTCCTGCCGATCAAATTCCAGATGATGCAAAGTTACAAGGACGCGGCCACGGGCATCCTCCGCCTGAGCGTCGAAGCGCAGCAATTTGCCGTCAGCCCACGACCGCCGCAATTGCAGACGACAGGGCCCCTGCCCGCCGCGCTCCGCGCCAAAGCGGATAAAACCCGCCGCGTTCAACCGCCAATGGCGCAACGCCTCAGCCGGGCTTGCGGCACTGCCCTCCAGGGCAATGGCCAGCGACGCTGCCTGCACCAGGCCCTCCACCATTTGCAGAACCTTAGTATAGCTCCAATTGCTTTCGGGGGCAATGGGCTGTTCCGGCGCGGACAAGGTCGCAAGGTATATGCCGCCGGGCAAAGCCGAAAAACCTGAAAGAATCCGCCAAGGCTCGCCCATGCCCAGCGCGTCGTAGACAGTGTTTATCCTTTCAACGCCCTGCCCGGAACAATCCATTTTCGATGCGGGCCAAAGCGGCGGCACCTCGCCGGGAGCCGCGGCCAGCAAAACCATGCCTGAGCTTACCGCCGCATACTGCCCGGTATGGCGGCCGTTGGCCGTCAAACGGCGTACGGAAAGATCCGCCCGGCACATGCGGGTCATGACCTGATCCTGCGCAAGCCAGGGGAGCGCCTCCACGATCAGGCGACATTCACGGGTCACCCCCGGCGGCAGGAGCGGGAGTTCATGAAAGCGCACATCGGAAAGGCCTGTGACTGCCAACCAGGGCACGAGCAGCCGGGAACCCTCCACCAGTGCCTGAAGAGCACGGCTCACCGGCAGCCGGGGCAGGGAACCGCCGCCCGTTTTTCCGCCTCGGCCGCCATGCGCCGCAAGGGCGGGATCCGCAAAGCGGGAGAACTGGCAGGCTCCCTGAAACAGCGTTGCCGTGGGCCTGAACCGGGGCTGAGGGTCAGGAAACACCAGGGGAGAAAATTCCGGGCGTTCCAGCATGAGCTGGGCCCGCGGCGGCCGATCCGGGCAAAAATCGCTTTCGCGCGCCCAGATCACCCGTTCGGCCGAACCGCGCAGCACTTCACGCGCCAGCATGTCGCCGAGTTCATTGAGTCCCGCAGGCAGGCCGCCATCCAGAAGGCGAATGGCGCGGGCGGCAAAGCCGCCTTCCAGGGCCAGGCTCGCGAGGCGCTTTTCCAGCGGCCCGTCGCAGGCAAAGGCAGCCTGATCGGGCGCCTGCACGCTGAGAACGCAGGCATAGCGCAGGCCATGCGCCGTGGCGGCCCGCAGGCAGTCTTCCAGCAAAAGCGCGGCGCTCTGCGGCGCATCCGCGTTGTGGGGCACGAACAGCACGCCGTCCACGCGCCCCTCCTGCCCGGCCAGAGTCTGCACGATCGCGCGCAGGCTTTCGGCATCAGGCCTGCTCTCAATGCCGCAAGAGAGCGGCGCCAGGCGCGCCCCGGCCCTGGCCAGAGGCGCGCAGGCATCCAGCAGCCCCTGAGGAACGGCCAGCGTGCAGCCCAGGGGGGCAATCCCGCTCAGCAAGCCCGGCAGCAGGGTCGGATGGAACACAAAAAGCGCCAGCACGTCCCCGCGCCGGAGGGGCAGGCCCTGGCCGCACGGATCCAGCGCAAGCGGACGCAGAGAGGCGCAAAAATCCCGCTCAGCTTCCGGGCAGCCGCCCTGGGGCACGCCTTCGCCGCCGGGGACAGGCGCAAAGCGGCACAGGGGCGAAGACGCGCGGGCCCGGACAGGGCGCGCCGGGCTGGCGGCGGTCGCGCGCTTTTTGCCCTGGGCCGGGCTGCGTTCCGCTGATCCAAGAATGCGTGTCAGATCCCCGACAGTCGCCACCTGGAGCAGATCTTCAAAATTGATCGCCAAACCAAGGCGTTGTTCCACTTCCTGAATAATCAAGGGGAAACGGCTGGAACGCAAGGCCAGGTCATACCGCAAATCCATTTCCGGGCGGAGCTCTTCAGCCGGGCGACCGCTGGCCTGGGCCAGCACGTCCAGCACAATGCGCAAATGCGGCGGAGCGGCGCCTGTGTCGGAAGAGGCAGCGGGCGCAGCCTGAGCCGCGCCTTCCGCTGGCCTTGCTTCGTTGCGGCAGGACGTGTCGGCCGGGTCGAGCGGCTCTTCGTCCAGAGGCCGGAGACCGCCATACGGCGCAACCGGCGCGGCATGGCCCCCAGCGGACGCCTCCCCCGGCTGCGGCGTGCGCAAATGCGCCCGCAGAGCCGCGCGCGGCAGGTGGCCCAGAGCGTACAAACGGGCGCAAGACCGGCGCAGGCCTTCGGTTTCCCTGCCCTTGCGCCCGGCGGAGAGGCAAAGCCCGCGCGGCTCAATATCGTTCACCAGGCCGCAGAGCGTGTCCTGGGGGCCCAGTTCCAGGAAATGGCGGATGCCGTGCCGATCCCACATGGCGCGCACGCATTCCGTCCAGCGCACGGAATTTTCATCCAGATCCGCGATATAGCGGCAGATGGAGGGCTGATCGTCGGGGTAAAAGCCGGTGGTAATATTGCTGAGCAGGGGCAGACGCGGCGCGTGCATCTCCAGCGCGTTCAGCCGCCGCAGGGAAAGATCGCGCAGAACCCGCATGCTCGGATGGTGAAACGCCAGGCTGACATTGAGCATGATGGCCGGAATACGCCGCTTGCGCAGGCTTTTGCGGGCTTCCAGCAGCGCCTCGCGAGGACCGCTGAGGATAAACTGGCTGGGCGTATTGTAATTGGAAACATAGAGCGCGGGCCAGGACGCGCGTATTGCATCAATGATCCCGGCATCGGCGTGCACGGCCATCATGCCGGTCTCGCGCGTGGCTTTGGCCTCCAGCTCACCCACATGCACGGCGCGGGTGTCCAGAATATACCAGGCCACTTCCGGCTCGTATACGCCGGCAAAGCACAGCGCGATCAGCTCGCCCAGGCTGTGCCCGCTCATCAGGGCAGGCTTGAGCCCCAGGGAGACAAACTGGCTCCACTGGGCGTATTCCAGCAGAAAGACATAGGGCGACTGCCAGCGGGAGAGGCTGATTTTTTCCAGATCAGTCTCATCCATGAGCGCCAGCACATCCCAGTCGGCCACGGCGGCGATGCGATCCATGGCGGCCCTGGCCGCGGGAAAATTGTCGTACAATTCCCGGCCCATGCCCGGCCAGACCGCGCCCATCCCGGAGCACATGACTGCCAGCGGCGGCGCGGCCGCAGCCGGAGCGAGCCATATCCCCCGATCCTCAAGATCGCGAACCGCATCCTGAGCCGGCGTGGCCGGAAGCGCAAGGAGTTCCTGCCGCCACAGCGGATTGACGCTTGCCAGCCGCCATTCCAGCCCTGCCTGACGCAATTGCGCGTACCGTACGCCGTCGGCAACGAGCTCTTCCCGGTCCTGGCCGTCTTCCTCATACCTGGAGGCGTCCACGGCGCACGACAAGGCCGCGGATTCCCGCCCGGCACACGCGGCGGGCGCGCAAGCGGCCCGGTCCGGTTGGTCCGGTTGGTCCGCCTGGTCCGGGGCCGGGCGCAGGCGCAGAAATTCGCATATCAGCCCGGCCGCGGCGGCAGGCGCGCCCGCGGCGGCAAAGGCGCGGCGGCAGACCAGCAGCGCCACCACGGCGCAACGTCGCGCGGCGAGCTCGCGGGCCGCTGCCCCCAGCAAGGCGGGGCTGAACCGCGCCGCAATCACGCGCGGGACGGCGCAAAGGCCGGAGGCCGCCTCGCACGCCAGCTCCCGCGCCAGCATGTGCCCCAGTTCCCGGGCCTGTTGCCCCACGGGCCGACCTGAAAATTCGGGAACAAAGCATGACAAGGCCTCGCGCTCCACGCACAGCCAGAGGGCCGTCGGCTGCGCCGTGCCGGCCATGCCCCCGGCGTCGGCCGCACAGGCCTGCCGTTCGCGCAGCCATTCCCGCCACTGCGCCGCAAGAACGGCTGCCGATGCCTGCGCGGCAGGCAAAGAGGCACGGCGGAAGACTTCCACCGTGCATGCGGCAAGGAGGCCGGACGCAGAGCCGGATGTGTCGTAGTTGGACATAAATCGCTTGTTGCCTGCGCGCGACGCCGCGCCCGGACGACCCCGACGCGGCGGATGCGGCTTGATTGGGCAAAAATGCTAGGGCATATCCAGGGCATTGTCCAGCCATAACAGCGCGGGCGCGCATTCCGGACTTGCCATGCAACCCGGCTTTGGCTATGCTGAATCGTTACAAAGCTGTGACCGGAATACTCGGCGTCCCTACACGCCGCTCAGAGCGGCGGCAGATCCAGGATAACCCCGTGAGGATAAGGCATGAAGAACAACCATTCCTGTCAGGCCGGCCCCGCGGCGGCGGAACAATCCGCCGTTGCGCATGAAAGCTGCGCTTCCGGCTTTACCCGTATGCGTTCCAAGCTCTCCTTTGATCGGCTGGTGGAAATGGGCGCCAAAATGGGGCTGGAAAACCCGCTTTTTGTTTGCCACGATCGGGCCGCCAAGGCTACGACTCTGGTCAGTGGCAAAGAATACCTCAATTTTTCCACCTATGACTATCTTGGCATCAACGCCCACCCGGAGATTACCGAAGCCGTGACCAAAGCGGCGAGCGTGTTCGGCACCTCGGCGGGCGCAAGCCGCCTGGTGGGGGGCGAGCGCCCGCCTCATCGCGAGCTGGAACAGGCCATGGCCGATCTGTACGAGGTGGAAGACTGCATCGCCTATGTCAGCGGGCATGCCACCAATGTTTCCACCCTGGGCTTTTTATTCGGCCCGCGCGACGCCATCTTTCATGACGGCCTGGCCCACAACTCTCTGGTGCAGGGTTCGCGGCTTTCGGGAGCCGCCCGGTATTCCTACGCGCACAACGATTGCGACGCCCTGGAAGAGATGCTCAAAACCCGCAGAAGCGAGCACAAGCGGGCAGTGATCGTCACCGAAGGGCTGTTCAGCATGGACGGGAACATCCCGGATCTGCCCAGAATTATCGAACTCAAGAAAAAATACGACTGCATGCTGCTGGTCGATGAAGCCCATTCCCTCGGCGTGCTGGGCAAGACCGGGCGCGGCGTGCGCGAGTATTACGGCATCAAACCCACAGACGTGGATATGTGGATGAGCACGCTCTCCAAGGCCATGTGCGGTTGTGGCGGTTTTATTGCCGGCAGCCGCGAGCTGGTGGAATTTCTCAAGTACGGCTCGCCGGGCTTTGTGTTCAGCGTTGGCATGCCGCCGGTTATTGCCGCGGCCTGCAGCAAGGCCCTGGAAATCATGCTGCGCGAACCGCAGCGCGTGCATAAGCTCCAGCAAATTACCCGTTTCTTTCTTGAGTACGCCAAAAGTAAAGGCCTGGACACAGGCGCGGCCCAAGGCTACGCCATTGTGCCCGTCATGGTCGGGGATTCGATGGTTGCGGGCTTTTTGTCCGCGGCTTTGTTCAAGCGCGGCATCTATGTCATGCCCGTCACCTTCCCGGCGGTCAAGGAAGGCACGGCGCGGCTGCGTTTCTTCCTTTCCGCGGCCCATCAGGAAGAGCACATCCGCAAGACCCTGGACGCCGTAGCGGAAGAACTTCCAAAAGCCCAGGCCATTGTGGAAAAATATCAGCGTGAGCATCAGGACGAGGCCCAGACAGACGAGAAGTCATGCATGAAATGACTTCCAGCGCATAGTACTTGTGCAACGCCCGCTCCGGCGCGTAACGGCGCAAGGAAATTTTGCCGTTACGCGCCGGAGCGAGCGTTTTAAAAGCACTATGCTCTAGTGCAGACCGCCCTGAGACATCAGGCACGCGGCAGATCTGTTTTTCTCGCGGCAGCGCGCGCCCGGCTGTCGCCGTTGCCGTCTGTTTCAGCCGGATCGCTTTGTCTGTCCGGCTTTTTTTCTTTTGTGCCGGAGAATGCCATGTCCTTTCCCGATACGGCCCCAGCGAGGCCTTCCTCTCTTTCCGGGCCCCGGAACGATCCTGCGGGCGCGTGCCGCCCCATGCCCTCCATCGCCTATGTGCTTCTTTGGTTCCCCCTCGCCTCCGAGACGTTCATATTCCGCGAAGTCGTCCAGCTGCTGCGCCTGGGGCTCTCCATTCGTGTTTATACCTTATACGGCAAAGCCCTGAAAGGATGCAGCCGGGAAATGCAGGCTTTTCCCGGCCCGGTGCGGCGCATGGGCGTGCGGGCCTTTTTCAGGCTCTGGGGCGCTTTTTTCCGGGCACTGCGCCACGATCCCGGCACGGTTCTGCAACTCATGCGCGAGGGCTTTTTCCGGCGCATGCGCAATCTGGAATCCCTGGGCGAGAACCTCTGGTGCTTCCTGGCCGGTTTTTTGCTGGCCGAGCAATGCCAGGCCGACGGCATCACGCTGATCCACGCCGCCTGGGCCAACGGCCCGGCCACCGCGGCCTGGGTAGCCTCGCGCCTCACAGGCATTCCCTTTGCCTTTACGGGCCGCGCCGGCGACATTTATCCTCAGGACGGCATTCTGCGCGAAAAATCGCGCGACGCGCTCTTCATCCGAACCAACAATCTGGCCAATGTGCGCTGGCTGCAAAGCTTTTGCGCGCCGGATCAGCGCCATAAAGTGCGGCATATCTACAACTGCCTGACGTTCTCCCAAAGCGGGAAATGCAGGCTCAACATGCAAAAGCCCTACCGCCTGCTGGCCGTGGGCCGTTTTGCCCGCACCAAAGGCTTTCCGGAGTTGCTGACGGCCATGGCCCGGCTGCAGCGCGAACAGGTTCCCGTGCGCCTCACCCTGGTGGGCGACGGGCATTGGCGGCGCAAGCTCACCGCCTTGCGCAAACGCCTGCGCCTGACGGAAGTGGTGGATATGCCGGGTTTCGTGCCCCACGATCAGTTGCGCGGCTTCATGCAAAATCATGACGTGCTGATCGTGCCCAGCGTGGTGCATCGGAACGGCGATCGCGACGGCATTCCCAATGTGATCATGGAGGCTCTCTCTCACTGCATGCCGGTGGTGGCCACGGACGTTTGCGGCATTTCGGAAGTGATCAGGGACGGCGAAACCGGCCTGCTTGTGCCGCAACGGGATCCGCGGGCGCTTGCCCTGGCCGTGCGCCGCATTCTGGAAGACAGGGAGCAGGCCCGGCGCATGGCCGAAGCCGGGCATGCGCTGGTGCAGCAGATGTTTGACGCCAGGACCAATATCACGGCCTTGCGCGATCTCTACGCCTCGCAAATGCGGCGCTGGCAGGCCGAACAAGCGGGAGCAACGGCGGAACCCGCCAAAATGGACGCAGTGCCGGCCGCGGAAGAAAGCCCATGAGCACTCCCAGGCCTGAACTCCTGCTGGCCGCCAGCCTGGACGTGGAAGAAGAAGGGCTCTTCGGGGGCCGCTATAGCCGCCGCAGGCCCAGCGTGACCAACACGGCCCGGCTGGCGCAACTGGAGCCTTTGTGCGCCGAGGGCCTGCGCCCCACGCTTTTTTGCGCGCACAGCGTGCTGACGGATCCGGCCTCATGCGCGACGCTGGCCCGCCTGCGGGACAGATTCGGCGCGGAAATCGGCGCGCACCTGCACCATTGGAATACCCCGCCGCTCACCTTGGAAAACCCTGCGCGCAGTGACGCCAGGGCCGGCGCCGCCTGTGCCGTGGCTGCGCCGCCAGATCCGGCGAAAAACGCCGATGTTGCGGACAAGGTGCCTGCCGCGGGCGTGTCGCTGCCGCTCATGGCGGCCAAGCTCGCCCGACTGTTCAAAGCGGGCCGGGATTTTCAGAGCGCGCCGCTGACCAGCTTCCGCATGGGTCGCTGGGATCTGCACCGCGCGCACTGGCCGCTGCTGGCTCAGGCGGGGGTGCTGTGCGATGCCTCGGTGCGGCCCCTGCATTGCGCGGCGCGGCCCCTGCAGGGGCCGGATCATTTCGGCGCGCCGTGTGAGCCGTACTGGGTGCCCACAGGGGGGAAAAATATTTTTGAAGTGCCGCTGACCGTCACGCCGCTTGTCCGCCCCTTACCGCCCCTGTTGCGGGCCATGCCGGGCAAGGCGGGATCGGCGGCGCGGGCGGGCCTGAAAACATGGGGAGCTCTGGCCTTGTTGCCGGTCTATCATCCCTTGTGGGCCATGCAGGCCGTGACCCGGCTCTTTGTGGCCCGCGGCGGCCGCGTGCTTTCGCTGACCTGGCATTCCTCGGAGATGATGCCCGGCGGCGCGCCGCATATCCCCGATGAAGCCGCCGTAACACGGCTGCTGACGAAAATCCGGGCCTGGATGACATGGTTGCGCGGCCGCTGGCCTGTGCGCAGCCTGAGCATGCAGGAGCTGCGGCTCGAACTGGGCCCCGGGGCCGCCTGTCCGCAATCTGAAAAACCCTGCGACTGGACCATCGACACAAAAACAAGGGAAGCGCAAATACAGGAGAATCCGCATGACAGAGCGTAGCGTCCCGGCTGCTTCCACGCCGCTGCCTCCGGGCCTGCCGCATGTGGCCTATGTGCTTTTATGGTACCCGCTGTTCACGCAACCCTTTATCTTCCGCGAGGTCGAAGGCCTCAAGGCGCGACTGCCCCTGACCGTCTACAGCCTCTATGCCCGCAATTTGCGCCACTGCTCCACGGAAATGCGCGCTGCCGCGCCCGCGGTGCGCGCATTCGGCAGCAAAGCCTGGCCCCGTTTCACCCTGGAGCTGCTGCGCCAGTTGCTGACCCATCCTGTACGGCTGGGCAGGCTTTTTCGGCGCTGCATGGTGCGGCGCTGGCGCAGCCTGGAAACCTTCGGCGAAAATCTCTGGGCCTTTTCTGCGGGCGTCTACCTGGGCCGCCTGTGCCGGGAGGACGGCATCGACATGATCCATGCCCCGTGGCCGCGCGGCACGGCCACTGCCGCCTGGGTGGCCGCAAGCATCGCGGGCATCCCCTTTTCCACGTCGGCGCGCGGCGACAACCTGGAGCCCGCGGACCCGGATCTGGGCGACAAACTCCGCGCGGCCCTGTTTGTGCGCGCCAACAACGCCGCGGATCAGGCCCGTATTGAGCACTTTGATCAGGGGCAGGCAAAAAACAAAACCTATCTTGTTTACAACAGCCTGACGCTGCCCCCGCCGCCTTCCCCTGATAACGAGACCCTGCTGCAACGCCGCCCGGTGCGCCTGCTGGCTGTGGGGCGCTTTGACGTGACCAAGGGCTTTGACGTCTTGCTCAAGGCCTGCGCCATACTGCGGGAGCGCGGCCTGGACTTCACCCTGACGCTGGCCGGAGGCGGCGGCACAGCCATGGGCCTCGGTCCGCTGGAAGCCGCTCTGCTCAAGCTGCGCAAGGATCTCGGACTGGAAGAGCGCGTCCGGATGCCCGGACTTGTTTCGCACAATGAATTGCCGCGCATGCTGCAAGAGCACGATATTTTTGTGGCGCCCTGCGTGGTGCACGCTTCCGGCCGTCGCGACGGCATCCCCAATACCGTGATTGAAGCCCTGGCCTATGGCCTGCCGGTTGTCAGCACCACGGTCAACGCCTTGCCCGAAGTGGTGCGCGACGGCCGGACGGGCCTGACCGTGCCGCCCAATGATCCCTCGGCTCTGGCCGATGCCGTCATCCGGCTCGCGGAGCATCCCGGCGAGGCGCGCGTCATGGGGCGCAACGGCCATTGTCTGGCCTCGGAAATGTTCGATCACCAGACCAACAACCAGCGGCTGGCCGAACTCTTCATCAGCCAGTACGCCCGCTGGAGAAAATCATGTGCGGCATAGCGGGCATCTGCCGTCTGGACGGGGAGGCGCTGCCCCCGCAGGCCGGCGCATGGGTCAGGGCCATGACCGATTGCCTGACGCACCGGGGCCCGGACGGCGAAGGGCTGTGGCAGGCCGGCGCGGTCTGCCTTGGGCACCGGCGTCTTTCGATCATTGATCTGGCGGGCGGAGCCCAGCCCATGCAGGATGCCGATAATACCCTGAGCGTGACCTACAACGGCGAAATCTACAATTTCGCCGAACTCAGGGCCGAGCTTCAGAAACTGGGCGCGCGTTTCCGCACGGGCTCCGACACGGAAATCATTCTGGAAGGCTATCGCATCTGGGGGCCGGAGTGCCTGACGCGCTTTGACGGCATGTTCGCCTTTGCCCTCTGGGATGCGCGGCGTCGGCGTCTGTTCTGCGCGCGCGACCGCTTCGGCAAAAAACCTTTTTTTTACAGCCTGCAACACGGCCGCCTGCACTTCGCCTCCGAGCTCACGGCCTTGCGCCGCGTGCCGGAACTGACCTTCAGCGTGGATCCGCAGGCCGTGATGCGCTATCTGGCATATGAGTATGTGCCCACCCCCAACACGATGTACAGCGAGGTTCAAAGCCTGCCGCCCGCGCATCTGCTCCTGCTGGAAAAAGGACAGGTTCGCCTGGAACGCTATTGGGACATGCCCGTGCCGGACGAAAGCGACCCCAGAGACGAGCGGGAGCTCTGTGAGGAACTGAACAGGCTGCTTTCCAGATCTGTGCAACGGCGGATGATCAGCGACGTGCCTCTGGGGGTTTTTCTGTCCGGCGGCATTGATTCCTCCATTGTGGCCGGGCTCATGGCCCGGCAGTCCGCCACGCCCGTCAAGACCTTTTCCATCGGCTTCACCGAGGCGAGCTACGATGAATCCCGCTTTGCGCGCCTTGCGGCAAAAGCCTTCGGCACGGATCACCACGAGCGCGTGCTTTCGGCCGGGGAATGCGCGGATGAGCTGCCCGGCATTGTCAGCCGCATGGACGTGCCCATGGCCGACGCCTCGGTGGCCCCCACCTGGCTGCTTTCGGGCGTGGCCCGCGAGCACGTCACCGTTGCCCTGGGCGGGGACGGCGCGGACGAGCTCTGGGCCGGGTACGAGCATTACATCGCTTTCAAGACGGCTGAATGGTACAACGCCCTGCCCGCCTTGGCCCGGCGCGGGATCATCGAACCCCTGGCCCGGCATCTGCCCGCATCGGCCGGATACATTAATCCGCGCCTGGCCGTGGCCACCTTTTTGCGGGGGGCTCACGCTCCGGCCTGGCAGCGGGTGCAAACCATGCTCACGGCCTTTACCCCGGAGATGCAGCGTGACATCCTTGCGCCGGAATGGCTTGCGGCCGCGGCTGAAGGCGCGGATTTTCTCCGGTCCGAGCGCCTTTTTGCCCCCACCCGGAAGCAATACGAGCACTGGCAGCCGGAAAGCGCCGCGTCCCCGCTGGCCCGCGCCTTCCACGTCTATGTGCGCCAATTCATGCTGGACGACATTCTGGTCAAGGTGGATCGCTGCTCCATGCTGCATTCTCTGGAAGTGCGCGCCCCCTTTCTGGACAAGGACGTGGCGGAATTTGTCGCGCGCCTGCCGCTGCGCTGCAAGTTGCGGGGATTCAAACGCAAATGGCTGCTCAAAAAGGCTTTTGCCGATCTCTTGCCGCCGGGGATCCTGCACCGCAACAAACGCGGCTTTCAGATTCCCGTGGCTCAATGGCTGCGCGGCCGCCTGCGCCCGCTCATGGAAGATCTGCTCAGCGCCGAACATCTGCGCAGGCAGGGCATCTTTCATCCTCAAGCCGTGCGCGCGCTCATGGACGCGCATATCTCAGGCCGGGCGGATCTGCGCAAGCCGCTGTGGACATTGCTGGTTTTTCAGCTCTGGCAGCAGGCAAGAAAGAATGCCTGACGCCCTGCACTCCGGGATCGCAGCACTCCCGCCATGCGGATTTTCCGAAAATCCGCAGCGGCTCTTGCGAGCAGAGGCCTTATGCTTATATCTTGCAATTGACACAGCGCAAAAAACATCTCACAGCGTGCTGAAGACAAGGAGATTCTCATGACCAGCCAGATAAAAACCGTTTTGCTGCTGGCTCTGCTTTCCGGGCTCATCATCGTGCTGGGCGGCATGTTGGGCGGCCGCGCCGGCGTGATCATCGCCTTTGGCCTGGCCCTGGTAATGAATGTGGGCAGCTACTGGTATTCGGACAAGCTTGTGCTGTCCATGTACCATGCCAGAGAGCTGGCCCCGGAGGAAGCGCCCTATCTGCATCAGATCGTGGAAGAGCTGGCGCGCAATGCGGGCATCCCCAAGCCGCGCGTCTGCGTGGTGCCTGAAGAAGCCCCCAATGCCTTTGCCACGGGCCGCGACCCGCAACACGCCGTGGTGGCCGTGACCGAGGGGCTGATGCGTCTGCTCTCTCCCCAGGAGCTTCGCGGCGTGGTCGCCCATGAAGTCGGCCATATTGTGAACCGCGACATTTTGATCCAGACTGTGGCCGCAGTGCTGGCCTCGGCTGTTATAACCCTGGCCAATATTTTTCAGTTCACCGCCATTTTCGGCGGCAACCGCGACGGCGAGGGCGGCGGCAATCCCATCGGCGCTCTGGTTCTGGCCCTGCTGGCGCCCATTGCCGCGGGCCTGATTCAGATGGCCATTTCGCGCTCGCGCGAGTATCTGGCCGACGACACGGGCGCGGAACTCTGCGGCCAGCCTCTGGCCCTGGCCGGAGCTTTGGCCAGGCTGGGCGAGGCCAGCGGACGCATTTCCATGCAGAAGGGCAACCCCACCACCGCGGACATGTTCATTGTGGCTCCCATGTTCAGTATGGGCGGCAGCATGGCTAACCTGTTCAGCACGCATCCGCCCCTGGAAGAACGCATCCAGCGGCTTCAGGCCATGGCAGCCCGGCGCTGAGCTTCAGAGCAGCGTACCCTGGAGCAGATTACCTTTGACTTTTTATGAAAGTCAAAGGTGGCCGCTTTCGCGTCAGCAGAGCATTTGTTGATTGAAAATGGATATTTTCAATCAAAAATGTTCTGGAATCGCTGCGCTTTTTCAACGGCTCCATCCAAAAAAGCTGCTTGTGCCTGCTGTCGTCAGCAGCAAGGCGGCGTTTGAGCATGTGACAGTCGCCATGCTCTCAAGACACGGGCCGGGCCCGAGGAGTGAAGATGAAAGCACGTTTGCTGTCCGGGATCCTGCTTGCAGCGCTGCTTGCGGCGTGCGGCGGGAAAAAGGCTGTGCAAGCCGACGCGGCGGCGGCCGTGGCCGCGCCCTGCCCCTTTGTCTATGTGTACGCGCCGGGCAACTACATTATTGATATTGCCGGCGGTTCGGAAGTGGTGCTTGACCCGGCCGCCCAGGAATTCGAGTTGTTCTGCTCGCCGGGAGAGGCCCGCGCAGCCCTCAAAGCAGCAGTGGCCGTGGGCAGTCTCCCTGCCGGAGACTGGCGCGTCTACCGCCTCGACGGCGGCCTGGACGATCTGGCCCAGAAATCCGCGGCGAACCGCTATACGCTCAAGCGCATGGCGCAGGTGGTGGATTGGGTGACGGAAAACAGTTAGAGCATTTTCTCTTTGAAAATGCTCTGCTGACGCGAAAGCGGCAGCCGCCGCAACGCGGCGTACATTCAGGCGAAAACCGCGTTTTTCGCCTGAATGCCACCTTTGACTTTCATAAAAAGTCAAAGGTAATCTGCTCTAGGGTCAGCCCTGTGGCTGTCCCCTTGGCATCTTGCCTTCATGTGCAGGCAATGGCATACTTGCAGAATGAATAACTTTCATGCCGTATGCCCCGACGGCCGCGAGCCTGCCTGTCGCCCTTTCGCCCGGCTGCCGGAGCCTCGCGCGCTGGGGCTGGGCCTTGCCTCTTCCGCGCCCGTGCCTGGTGATCAGGCCTGTTTTGCCTTATGGAAAAAATACGCCATGCTGCCCAATATTCAGCGCCATTCGCTGCTGGTGGCCCGGATAGCCACGGAACTGGCGCGCCGCGCCGCGGAAAAGGGTTTTGCGGTCAATGTCTCCCAGGTACGCGCCAGCGCGTTGCTGCACGATATCGCCAAGTCCTATTGCGTGCGTCACGGCGGCAGCCATGCGCAATTGGGGGGCGGCTGGGTTGTGGCGGAAACGCGCAATTACGCTGTGGCCCAGGGAGTAATGCTGCATGTGCACTGGCCCTGGCCGCTTCCTGAGGGCGCAGGCATCTGCGCGCTGCCGTTTTTCGTGATCTATGCCGACAAACGGGTCCGGCACGACAGTTGCGTTTCGCTGGCCGAGCGCTATGAGGATTTGCTTGAGCGTTACGGGCACAGCGAAGCGGCGCGGCAAGGCATTCGGGCTTCCTATGAGCAAGGCAGGAACATTGAGCGCGCCTTGTCGGCGCAGTTAGGATGGGCGTTGCATGAAGATTCTTTTGATTGCGGGCGGCTGGTCCAGTGAGCGTGAAGTTTCGTTGAACGGCGGCCGCGGCATGGCCGAGGCCCTGCGGGCGCGCGGCCACAGCGTGACTTTTTTCGATCTGCTGACGGACTTCGGGCAGCTGCTGGACCAGGCGCGGCAGCATGATTTCGCGCTGATCAACCTGCACGGCGCGCCGGGCGAGGACGGCCTGGTGCAGGCCCTGCTGGAGCGCGTGGGCTGCCCCTATCAGGGCTCCGGCCCGGCGGGTTCTTTTCTGGCCTTGCACAAGGCCGCGGCCAAGCAGGTGTTTCGTCACGCCGGTCTTCCCACGGCCGATTGGGAATTTCTGCCCGCCCCTCCCCCGCAAGACTGGCAGCCGCGCCTGAGCTATCCCCTGTTCGTCAAGAGCAATACCGGCGGTTCATCCCTGCGTCTGGGCCGGGCCCGCAACCGGGCCGAGCTTGACGCCGTGCTGGCGGAAATCTTCGCTGCCGGGGAGGAAGCGCTGATCGAGTCTGAACTCAGCGGCCGCGAGGTCACCTGCGGCATTCTGGGCGAGGAAGCCTTGCCGCCTGTTCTCATTGAGCCGGTGGCCGGGGATTTTTTTGACTATGAGAGCAAATATGCCAGGGGCGGCGCGCGGGAGATCTGCCCTGCGCCCCTTTCGCCGGAGCTGACGGCGCAAGTGCAGAAACTGGCCCTGGCCGCGCACAGGGCCCTGGGCCTCACGGGTTACAGCCGTGCGGATTTCATAGTGGGCAAGGATCAAAGTCTGACCCTGCTGGAGGTCAACACGCTGCCGGGCATGACAGCCACAAGCCTGGTGCCACAGGAGGCCCAGGTTATCGGCCTGGATTTCGGGCAACTCCTGGAACGGCTCATGGAGCTCGGTCTGCAACGGCACAAAGGCTGAATCATGACGGGGAACGGCGCTCCGCGGCCCGCCGCGCAGCACATGATTAGGGCATTTTTTGATTGAAAATATCCATTTTCAATCAAAGAATGCCCTCGTTGCGCACATGCTGCGGCCAGGCGTAGGGAATGCCCGGATCATCAACGGGCAAACGCTCGCTTTCAGCCGGATCATGGGGGATATCCGCGCAGTTGCAGATCAGCGCCGGGGCCTTGCCCAACGCCGTGAAGCCGTACCAGACGCCCACCGGAATGCGCAGCAGGCCGTAGCAGTCAGGTCTGCCCAGGTTCAGTTCGCACAGCCTGCCCTGTGTGATTGAGGCGGGCCGGTCGTCGTAGAGCACGATTTTGAGCAGGCCGCAGGGCACGGCAAAATGCTGCGTCTGGCGGCTGTGTCGCTTCCAGGCCTTTATTGCGCCGGGCAGCACTTCCGAAAAATAAATCTCGCCAAAGCCCGCGTGAAAATCCGGAAGCAGGGGCGAATCCGGCCGCAGCATGTGCAGCACAGGGCCGCCGTGAGCGGGAATTACCTTCAGGGGCTGAAAGAGCGCGCCCGCCACGCCCACGTCCCGCGCCGCCATATCCGATGCCGGATCCCTGCCGTATGCACGCGTACCGCCCATCAGCGCACCCAGACCTGGCCGCGCTGTTCCGCGGCGTTGACGTAGGCCGCGATCTGGCCCTGGCTGAAATCCAGCATGCCCTGCTTGTCCCCTTGGCCTTGATAGAAACGATGATACCACTCCGCCGTGTAGCGGATGGTTTCCTCAAAGGTGAGGGTAGCCTTCCAGCCAAGATGCGCCAGGGCTTTGTCGCAGCAAAGCTTGAGCAGCGTGCATTCTTTCATCTCCGCCTGCCCGGCCGTGTTCATGCGGCTCTCAAAGCCCGGCCAGTGACGGGCCAGGGCTTCCGCCACTTCGGCTACGGTATTGTTCACATCCGCCGCCGGGCCAAAATTATACGCCTGGCCCCGCGGATCAAAGGCGCAGCCGCGCGGCGGCTCGCCTTTGCCCAGCAGACGCGCGCCCAGCCAGAGATAGCCTGAAAGCGGCTCCAGCACGAGCTGCCAGGGCCGCGTGGCCCAGGGGCTGCGAATATGGGCGGCCTGCCCGGCGGCCCAGGCCCGCGCGCAGTCGGGCACGATCCGATCCTGCGCCCAGTCTCCGCCGCCGATCACATTGCCCGCGCGCACCGTGGCGCAGGCCGGTCCGTCCTTGAAAAAGCTTTGAAAATAGGAGTGGGCGATAATTTCCGCGCAGGCCTTGGAGGCGGAATAGGGATCCGCGCCGCCCAGATGGTCTGTTTCGCGGTAGCCCCAGACCCATTCGTCGTTGCGGTAGCATTTGTCCGAGGTGATCATGACCACGGCCCGCGTCGTGGGGCAGCCGCGCACGGCTTCCAGCACGTTCATGCTGCCGAGCATGTTGGTTTCAAACGTATCCGCAGGGTTCGCGTAGGAGCGGCGCACCAGAGCCTGCGCCGCCAGGTGGAAGACCACATCGGGCCTGAATTCCCGCATGGCGCGGATGAGGCTTTCGCGGTCGCGGATGTCGCCGCGCAGATCCCGCAGGTGATCGGCCAGACGCATGGCCGCGAAGTGCGAAGGTTCGGTGGGAATGCCGTTGGAAAAACCGGCCACCGTGGCCCCCAGCCGGATCAGCCAGGCCGCCAGCCAGGAACCCTTGAAACCCGTATGGCCGGTGATGAAAACCCGGCGACCTTGATATGCATTGGCAAACATGGCTATTCCTTCTTGTGGAAAGGAGAGGATGCTGTTTTTTCTTGTTCCGGCGATGAAGGCGGTTGCTTTCACTGGGCCGGAGCGGCGCGCGTACCGCGCTGCCTGCTGTTTCTCGTGAGGATTCTCACTGACACGGCTCTTAAAGCATTTTTTGATTGAAAATATTCATTTTCAATCACTTCGCTGCCATCATTTCGCGGCCAGAACGCGGTCTGGACGCTCATTCGGCGCGAGCGCCAGCTAACGCTGTCGCCAGAGCGGTTTAGCTGATTTCATTAGCAAACCGCTCTATTGTCCGCACCGCGCTTTGGCTCTGCGGGCACGGCTTCGCCCCGCTTCGGCTCTTCCGCCAGAGCAGAGAGGCCCGGGCGAAAGGGGCCATGCAATGACTGCGGTCAGGAACAAGGCTGGCGCGTGCCAAGGGCGAAAAGACGCTGCCATTCAGCGCCTACGCCCAGAAGGCCTGGCCCGATTCCCAGAGTTCGTTCAGCTTGAGGGAATCACGCAACGTATCCATACACTGCCACTGGCCGGGATGCGGATACATGGCCAGCCGCCCCTCGGCGGCCAGTTGCTGCAAGGGTTCTTTCTCCAGATCACAATTTTCATCTTCGCTCAGATAGTCCAGAAAACGCCGCTCAAAGACGAAAAAGCCGCAGTTGATGTATTCGTCGAGCACCGGCTTTTCCTCCCAGGAAAGGATCTTGCCGCCCGCGCCCGTGCGCACTGTGCCGAAACGTGAGGGCATGCGCACGCCGGTAAAGGTGCCGATGGCTCCGGACCGGGTGTGGAATGCCAGCAGTTTGTTCAGATCAATATCCGCCACGCCGTCGCCATAGGTGACCATGAAACGCTCGCCGTCAATATATTTGGCCACGCGCTTGAGGCGGCCGCCCTTGAGGGTCTCCTGCCCGGTGTCGCAGAGCGTCACGCGCCAGTCCTCAAGATGGCCGGCGTGGGCAGTAAGCGCGCCGGTTTTGAGCTCCACGGTGAAATCCGTGTGGCGCATATTGTAGTCATGGAAGTACTGCTTGATCACCTCGCCCTTGTAGCCCAGCGGCAGGATGAAATCCTTGAAGCCGAAGCGGGCGTAAATGGACATGATGTGCCAGAGCACCGGCCGCCCGCCGATTTCCACCATGGGCTTGGGTTTGATCGAGGTTTCTTCGCGCAGGCGCGTGCCTTTGCCGCCGCACATGATGATCGTTTTCATAGGCCCTCCCGGTGTCGCTTTGAAACCTGCCCCGCAGGACTCGGCTACCTGTAGCAGAAGCCGGGGCGGAAAAAAAGCCCCGGCGCCCCCCGGCAACGGGCTTTGCAATATGCGGCCTGTTGCGCTATAGTATTTCCGTTACAGTGATACTATCGCGCCCTGGCGCGCAAACGAGGTAGTTATGAATATTCTGCGCAGGCCGTCCCCCTTTCTGCTGGCGGCGGCTTTACTGGTGGCCCTGCTCGCGGCCTGCTTTGCTTCCGGCCCGCAAAAAACCCTGAACAAGCTGGCTGAGGCCCTGAACAAGAACGACAGCGCGGCTTTTCTTTCCCAATTGGATATAAAAATGTTTGCGGCCAATCAGATCAAAAATCTCACCCGCGAGGATCAAGCCCTGAGTTCGCTCGACTCCCTGGGCCGTATGCTGGGCCTTGGCGGCATGGATGACCTTTTGGGCAGCGTGATGGACATGGAGAGGCGTCTGCAAAAGCAGTATGTGCGCGGCGTGAGCAGCGGCGAACTGATGGCCCGGTGCCGCGAAGCGCAAAGCCCGGATTGCCCCTGGACGCCGGAAGCGCTGCAGAATGCCGAGATTACCCAACTGAGCGACACGGCCGCCGTGGCCAAAGTCACAACCCCGGCCCGGATGACCAGTTGGCTGGCCCTGCAAAAGAGAGGCGACAATTGGCTGGTGGTGGGACAGGCGGTTCTGGAAAGCACGGCCAGGGACTATGCGCAGGGCAAGACGCCGCCTGCGGCCGCAGGCGCGCCGCTGCGCAAAGACAGGCCCGACGCGGAACCCGCGGATAAGCCCGCCAGCGAGGGCGTCATGACTATTTAGAGCGTTTTGCTCATTTCATGAGCAAAACGCTCTACGCAGAAAGGTCATGGGCAAGGTGAGCCTGCGGGAAAAAGCATATCCTGTTGACAACGCTTTTCCCCGGTATTCTGCCTCAGGATCTGTAATCCGAATTCAGCGTGACGTATTCATGCCCCAGATCCGAGGCCTGCAAAACATATGTGCCCGGCCCGTCGCCCAGGCTGATGTCCACCGTCACATCCCTGGCCTTGAGCAGTTCGGCCAGCTTTTCCTCCTGATCGTCATTCACGGGCCGGCCCTTGCAAAAGCGCTCCACCCCGCAGAGCCGCAAGCCCACCTGGGCCGGGTCGAAGCGCGCGCCGCTGTAGCCCACGGCCGTGACGATACGCCCCCAGTTGGCGTCCCCGCCGTAGATGGCCGTCTTGACCAGCTGGGAATGCCCCACGCTGCGCGCCACGCGCGCGGCGTCCGCGTCGTCCGCCGCGCCGGTCACGCTGATATGGATCACCTTCTTCGCCCCTTCGCCATCCATGACCAGCATATGCGCAACCGTGCCCAGAATGGCGGTGAGCGCCTCTTCCAGGAGGGTCAGATCAGCTGTGTTGCGGGCGGCAACGCCGGACGCGCCGTTGGCCAGGCCCAGAATGGTGTCGTTGGTCGAGGTGTCGCCGTCCACACTGACCCGATTGAAGGTTTTTTCCACGGCCCGGCCGAACATGGCCTGCCAGGGGGCACGCGCAACGCTCGCGTCCGTGAGGGCCACGCAGAGCATGGTAGCCATGTTCGGGCAGATCATGCCCGCGCCCTTGGCCATGACCGTCAGCCGCACCGTGCCCCCGGAAAGCGCCAGCTCGCGCGCGGCAAACTTGGGAAAAGCGTCCGTGGTCATGAAGGCGCGGGTAAAGCCCTCGGCGTCGCGGCTGCCCAGGCTTTGCGCCAGAGCAGGGACGGCCGCGCGCCAGAGATCCATTTTGAGCGGCGCGCCCACCACGCCCGTGGAGAGGGGCAATATTTCATGCGGGGCAAGCCCGATGGCCTCGGCCGCCATTGCCTGCGTGGCGCGGCAGTCGGCAAGGCCCTGTTCGCCGGTGCAGGCGTTGGCCTGGCCGGAATTGGCCAGCACCGCGCGGGCCGTGCCGTATCGGGCCAGAATTTCCTGGCAGACCAGCACGGGCGCGGCCTTGAAGACATTTTGGGTAAACATGCCGGCCAGCACGCAAGGCCGGTCGGATACAATCAGCCCCAAATCGTCGCGGCCCGGCTTCTTGAAACTGGCTGCCGCGGCTCCGGCCCTGAACCCTTTGGGAAGATCGTCGATCATTTTGCAACCTCACTCAGGCGATGCTCTGATGTTTTACACGCTTGCATCCTGCCCGGCCACGCGCAATGATCCTAAGAGCATTTTGCTTTTGAAATTATTCAATTTCAAAAGCGGCGCTGCCATCATTTCCCCGCAAGCGGGACAAGCGCCTGAAAAGCGTGGTTTTCAGGCGCATTCGGCGCGGGCGTCCGCTCCCGCGGCCGCCAGAGCATTTTCAAAGAGAAAATGCTCTAATGGACCAGGGCGTATGCAACTCGCGGGAATTTCGCACTATCTGCAAAATTCCCGCGAGTAGAGCTTTTTGCTCATGAAAGCAGCTCAACGCCGTTTGCCGCGGCCTGCGGCAAAAAGGCCCGCAGTTATGACTTGGCTTTCTGGATTTCCTCCGCCAAAGCCGCAGGCACGCGCTCGTAATGGTCGAACTGCATGGTGAACGTGGCCCGGCCCTGGGTGCGCGAGCGCAGATCCGTGGCATAGCCGAACATGGCGGCCAGGGGCACCTGGGCACGCACGCTCTGCGCGCCGCCGGCGCGGGCTTCCATACTCTGCACGCGGCCGCGACGGCCGTTGAGATCGCCCATCACGTCGCCCAGGTATTCCTCGGGCGTGACCACTTCCACATCCATGATCGGCTCCAGCAGCACGGGAGCGGCCTTGAGCATGGCGTCCTTGATGGCCATGGAACCGGCCACATAAAAAGCCTGTTCGGAGGAGTCCACTTCGTGATAGGAGCCGAAGACCAGATTGACCTTGAGATCCACGCAGGGGAAACCGGCCAGCACGCCGGACTTCATGGCGTCCTTGATGCCCTTGTCAATGGCCGGAATATATTCCTTGGGGATCACGCCGCCGGTGATCGAGTTGATGAATTCATAGCCCTTGCCCGGATTGGGCTCCACCTCAATGACGCAATGGCCGTACTGGCCGCGCCCGCCGGACTGCTTGGCGTGCTTCATGTCCGATTTGGACGGCTTGGAAATGGTCTCGCGGTAGGCCACCTGAGGCTTGCCCACATTGGCGTTGACGTTGAACTCGCGGGTCAGGCGATCCACGATGATTTCCAGATGCAGCTCGCCCATGCCGGCGATCAGGGTCTGATTGGTTTCCTCGTCGCCCTTGACTCGGAAAGAGGGATCCTCCTTGGCCAGCTTGTTCAGCGCCGCGGAGAGCGCATCGCGATCCGCCTTGGTCTTGGGCTCGATGGCCACTTCAATGACCGGCTCCGGAATATTCAGGGATTCCAGGATCACCGGGCGTTTTTCATCGCAGAGCGTATCGCCGGTGGAGGCGTTTTTCAGGCCCACCAGAGCCACGATGTCGCCCGCGCCCGCCCATTTGATATCCTCGCGCTTGTTGGCGTGCATCTTGAGAATGCGGCCGATGCGCTCCTTTCTGCCGGTATTGGCGTTGAACACGCCGCTGCCCGACTCCAGATAGCCGGAATAGATCCGGAAAAAGGACAAATGGCCGATAAAGGGATCGGAAAAGAGCTTGAAGACCAGACCGGCCAGAGGCTCCTTGTCGTCGCAATGGCATTCGACGAGCGCATCCTCCTTGTCGGGCACATGGCCGGTCATGGGCGGAATGTCCACAGGCGAGGGCAGATAGGCCACCACGGCGTCCAGCAGGGGCTGCACGCCCATGTTGCGGAAGGCCGAGCCGCAGAGCACCGGGACGATGTTGCGGGCAATGGTGGCCTTGCGGACGCAGGAGATGATTTCCTCTTCCGTGAGGCTTTCGCCGCCCAGGTATTTTTCGAGCAGGGCTTCGTCCTCCTCGGCCACGGCTTCCAGCATCTCATGATGCTTTTCCTCAAAAAGCTGCCGCATGTCGGCGGGCACGTCTTCCACCACAAATTCCGCGCCCTTGGTGGACTTGTCAAAACGGATGGCCTTGCCGAGCACCAGATCCACCACGCCCTCGAACTTGTCTTCCGCGCCGATGGGCAGTTGCAGGGGCACGGCCTTGGTGCCCAGGCGATCGTGGATCATTGTCACGCAACGGAAGAAGTCGGCTCCGATGCGGTCCATTTTGTTCACAAAGCAGATGCGCGGCACATGATAGCGGTCGGCCTGCCGCCAGACCGTTTCGGATTGCGGCTCCACGCCGGCCACGGCGTCAAAGACGCAGACCGCGCCGTCCAGCACGCGCAGGGAGCGCTCCACCTCAATGGTGAAGTCCACATGGCCGGGGGTATCAATGATGTTGATGCGGCAATCTTTCCAGAAGCAGGTCGTGGCGGCGGAGGTGATGGTGATGCCGCGCTCCTGCTCCTGCTCCATCCAGTCCATGGTGGACTCGCCATCATGGGTTTCGCCGATCTTGTGCGAAACGCCGGTATAAAAAAGAATGCGCTCGGTCGTCGTTGTTTTGCCGGCGTCAATATGGGCCATGATGCCGATATTGCGCTGTTTGTCTACGGGAATGGTGCGGGACACGGTATTCCTCCATACTGCGGAAGCGGTGGTATACAACCGACGCCGCTTCCTTGCGGACGCGGCGTCGGAAGATGTTGGCGGATGCGGCCGGCGGCCTCTTAGAGCATTTTTTGATTGAAAATATCCATTTTCAATCATTTCGCGTCCAGAACGCGGTCTGGACGCTCATTCGGCGCGGGCGCCAGCTAACGCTGTCGCCAGAGCGTTTAGCTCATTTCATGAGCAAAACGCTCTTACCAGCGATAGTGGGCAAAGGCCTTGTTGGCGTCGGCCATGCGGTGCGTGTCTTCGCGCTTCTTCACCGCGCCGCCGCGACCGTTGTAGGCATCCAGCAGTTCGGCGGAAAGTTTGGACGTCATGCCCTTTTCGCCGCGCGAACGGGCATAATTGATCAGCCAGCGGATGGACAGGGAGACCTGGCGTTCCGGGCGCACTTCCATGGGCACCTGATAGGTGGCGCCGCCCACGCGGCGGGCCTTGACTTCCATATGCGGCTTGACGTTGTCCAAGGCCTTTTCAAAAGCGCGCATGGGATCTTCGCCGGTTTTTTCAGCCAGGGTTTCCAGAGAGCTGTAAAAAATTTTTTCGGCCGCGCCCTTTTTGCCGTCGTACATCAGCCGGTTCACGAATTTGGTGACCAGGCGGCTGGAATAAAGCGGATCGGGCAGCACTTCCCTCTTGGGAACAGGACCTTTACGGGGCATGGGGTTTCTCCTTTACAAAGCGCATTGCGGCGTCACCAACCCCGCCCCGCGCCCGGATATGCCGCAACAGCCGCCACACGCGGCCCCTTGGCAGTCTATTCCGGTGCGGGACATGGCGCACGCCGGACAAAGGAAAACAATTCGCCGAATCTGCGTCTACTTGGGCCGCTTGGCGCCGTATTTGGAACGGCTCTTGCGACGATCAGCCACGCCGGAGGTATCCAGCGTGCCGCGCACAATGTGATAACGCACGCCGGGAAGGTCCTTGACGCGGCCGCCGCGGATGATCACCACGGAGTGCTCTTGCAGGTTATGGCCTTCGCCGGGAATGTAGGCCGTCACCTCGATGCCGTTGGTCAGGCGCACGCGGGCCACCTTGCGCAAGGCCGAGTTGGGCTTTTTGGGCGTGGTGGTATACACGCGGGTGCAAACGCCGCGGCGCTGCGGGCAGGCCTGCAGGGCCGGGGTTTTTTTGCGCTTTACCGACGCCTTCCGCTCAATGCGGATAAGCTGGTTGATCGTGGGCATTATATTCCTCCATAATGCGCAACAGTTGAACCGACAAAACTCCAAGAGGGTTGGACATAGCCCACCGGGGCATACTCTGTCAAGGGCGCGGGCGGGGCCGATGCCTTTGCCCCCGGCCGTGTCGCCGGCAACCGCCCTTTCTCCGCAATCGGCGTCAGATGAAGCGGGCCGAAGGTAGTCCTATGGGCACGGCGTGAGAAACGAGGCCCGCTCTTCCCGCACTATCCCCAGAATTTCTTCCATATGGGCCAGGGTCGGACGCCCCTTGTTGCTTGTCAGCAGATGCAAAAGGCGGTCCACAGCCTCGCGGCGGGTGGCGGTGAAGCGGCTGTCACCAAGCAGATTTCTGCGTCCCAGCAGGGCCAGGATTTTTCCCTGACGGGCCACAAGGCCCGCATGCACCTTGTACAGGGGCTCAAGCGTGTCGCTCTCGGCCGCGGCCAGGACCATGATCGAAGTCGTATACAGGCGCTCCAGAAACAGGCCGTACAAATGCGCGCCCAAAAGACGCAGATGGGCTTCGCTTTCCGACGCTGCCTTGAGCATGGCTGTGAGCTGCGCCTCAATGCGCCGGACAATGATTTCACGCCCGGCCGCTCCTGTCGGATCCTTGCGCAGCACGGCCCGTTCCGTTGCGGTCAGGCCGGGCAGGTGTATGCCGGGATTCAGTTTTTGCAGCAGCCTGTTCTCCTGCACGGCCTCCTCGGGTTTGCCGAAAAACAACGCATAGGTCCGATCCGAAGCCACCATGCCACTGAGCACCGCCGTCTGATCCCAATCGCCGGGCTGGGGGCAGATGTCTTTGGGCACGGTCAACCCGATCTGATACGCAAAGCCTGCTTCCTTGAGCAGCCCGATTTCATCCAGACCCTGCCGCAGGGCCCGGAGATCCAGCAGCGGGCGCATGGCCGCCACCACCGCGGCCGGGCTCTCGCTGCCGCCCGCGGCCGCCAGAGGGGAGCGCGGCATAAAAATCAGGCACAGGCAGACCAGGCAAGTGACGAGAAAGGACATGTTTGCGCGCGGCATACTGCCTCCGCTTTTTCCGGCTCACTGTGGCGGGGAAATGGCTCCCTTGCGGGGCAAAAGCCCGCACAGGCCCGTGGCGCGTTGATTGCTCGCTTATTCTTCGGCAAGGGCCTCCGCAAAGCGGGCCCGCAGTGCCTGCAACTTGGCTTTGGCGTCCAAAAGCTGCGTGGCGCGTTCCTTTTCGCGGGCCACCACTTCGGCCGGGGCGCGGCTTACAAAGCTCTCGTTGCTCAACTTCTTGTTCACGCCTGTCACGTCCTTTTCCAACCTGGCCAGTTCCTTGTCCAGACGCGCCAGCTCGCTGCTCAGATCCACGGCGCCGCGCAGGGGCACAATGACCTGGCAGCCCTGCACCACGGCCGAGGCCGAAGCTTTGGGCGCATGCACGTCGGCCCCCAGCGTCAGAGATTCCAGGCGGGCCAGGGTCAGCATCAGGCCCCGGTTTTCTTCGAGCAGCGCGGCCTGGGCCTGATCCACGGGATGCAGGAGCAAGCCCACCTTCTGGCCGGGGTTGATGCCCAGCTCGGCCTTGATGGTGCGCACGGCCACAATCACGCCCTGGATCAGCTCCATGCGGCAGGCTTCGGCCTCGCGCACACAGCCGGGCCGCAGGGGCGGATAGGGCTCCAGCGCGATATCCGTGGCTTTTTCCCCGGCCGCCACGGGCAGGGCCTGCCAGATTTCGGCGGTCACAAAGGGCATGATCGGATGCAGCAAAACCAGAAGCTCCCGCAGCACAAGCCAGAGCACATACTGGGCCGTCTCTTTGCGCGCAACGCCCTCCGCGCTTTCAGCGGCCTGCATGCCGGGCCCCATATCCGGCTTGATCAATTCCAGATACCAGTCGCAAAACTCATTCCAGAGGAATTTGTAGCCGAGCTGGGCCGCGTCGTTGAAGCGGTATTCGGCAAGCGCCCGATCCATGTCCAGCTTGATCATTTCCAGGCGGTGCAGAATCCACTGATGATGCAGGCCCTGCACGCTTTCCAGACTCACCGCCCGCGGCGCGTGCTCCGGCAGGTTCATCAGGGCGAAGCGCGCGGCGTTCCAGAGCTTGTTCACAAAATGGCGGTAGCCCTCAATGCGATCTTCGGAGAGGCGGATGTCCCGGCCCATGGCCGCAAAGGCCGTGAGCGTGAAGCGCAGGGCGTCGCAGCCGTATTTGTCGATCATGGACAGGGGATCAATGACGTTGCCCGTGGACTTGGACATCTTGCGGCCCGTGGCGTCGCGCACCAGGGCGTGCAGATAGACGTCCCGGAAAGGCGCCTGCTTCATGAAATGCAGGCCCATCATCATCATCCGGGCCACCCAGAAAAAGAGGATATCAAAGCCCGTGACCAGCACCGCGGTGGGATACCAGCGGGCCAGCTCCCTGGTCCGTTCCGGCCAGCCCAGGATCGAGAACGGCCAGAGCGCGGAGGAGAACCAGGTATCCAGCACATCCTCGTCCTGGGCCAGATCGGCCGAGCCGCAGGCCGGGCAGGCAGCCGGAGCTTCCTCGGCCACGATCAGCCTGCCGCAAGCCTTGCAGGTCCAGGCCGGAATGCGATGCCCCCACCAGATCTGACGGCTGATGCACCAGTCGCGGATATTGTCCAGCCAATGATAATACGTCTTGAGCCAGGATTCCGGCAGAATCCGGGTCAGCTCGGGCACGGCCGCGCGCGCGGCCGGGGCCATTCTGGTGGCGGCCACGAACCATTGGGTTGAAACATGCGGCTCCACCACCGTATGGCAGCGGTAGCAATGCCCCACGGCGTGCTCCAGATCATCCACGCCCGCCAGGTCTCCGGCGGCCTCCAGATCGGCCGTGATGCGCTCGCGGCACTCCTGCTTGGAAAGCCCGGCGTACGGCCCAGCGGCAGCGGTCATCACGCCGTTTTCGTCAATGACCTGCACAAATTCCAGATTGTGTTTCTTGCCCAGCGTCCAGTCGTTGTGGTCATGGCAGGGCGTCACCTTCAGCGCGCCGGTGCCGAACTCCCGATCCACATACTTGTCCGCGATAATCGGCACTTCGCGGCCCAGCACCGGCACGCGCGCGGTTTTGCCCACCAGATGCCGGTAGCGCTCATCCTCAGGATGCACGCACACGGCCGTGTCGCCGGGGATGGTTTCCGGCCTGGTGGTGGCCACCACAAGGGCGCCCGAACCGTCCGCAAGATGGTAGCGCACGCGCCAGAGCTTGCCGCGCGTCTGCTCGTGCTCCACCTCGTCGTCGGCCAAAGCCGTGTGACAGCGCGAGCACCAGTTGATGATATAGTCGCCCTTGTAGATCAGGCCTTGATCATAGAGCTGCACAAAAACCTTGCGCACCGCGGCCGAGAGGCCTTCATCCATGGTGAAGCGCAGCCGCGTCCAGTCCACGGACGCGCCGAGAGCGCCGATCTGATCCAGGATGCGGTGCCCGTACTCCGCGCGCCAGGACCAGACCTTTTCCACAAAGGCCTCGCGGCCCACGTCCTGGCGGGTCTTGCCTTCCCTGGCCAGAGCGCGCTCCACCACATTCTGGGTGGCAATGCCCGCGTGATCCGTGCCCGGCGCCCAAAGGACGTTTTTACCCTTCTGCCGGGCATGGCGGCAGAGCACGTCGATCAGGGTGAGGTTCAGGGCGTGGCCCATGTGCAGGGCCCCGGTGACGTTGGGCGGCGGGATGACAATGGAATAGGGCTCGCCGGGCGCGTCCGGGTCGGGCGTGAAAGTCTTGTTTTCTTCCCAGTGCCTGCGCCACCGGGCTTCCACGTCATGGGGCTCGTAGCCTTTGGGGAGGGTGTCCGCCATCTTGCTTTCTCCGTGAAAGGCGGCGATACTGCGCCGCTATGCACGACGCGCGGCCGATCTGTATTTTATGGGATGCGTCCCACATCTGGGGGCTCATGGCCTGGCGCGCGTTACGCGCCCTGGGCCTGGCCTGCCGCCTGGTCAAGGGCAAAGAAATAGCTGAAGGCGCGCTTTTAGGCAAGCAGGGCCGGGCAGAGCGATCGTGCTCCCCTGGCTGCGCCTCCACGCCCCTTCTGCTGGTTCCGGGGGGCAACGCCCGCCTCAAGGCCTTGGCCCTGGGCAAGGCGGGGCGCAAGGCCGTGCGCGCCTATCTGGCCAGGGGCGGCAGTTATCTGGGTTTTTGCGGGGGCGCGGGTCTTGCGCTCAGCCAGCGCGATGCGCGGGACGGCCTGAATATCTGCCCCTGGTCGCGCGCCGCCTATCCCGAACGCCTGCATCATCTGATTTCCGGCCATGTGCGAGTGCGCGCGCACTGCCAGGGCGACGCCAGGCTGCTGCCCGCCTTTCTTCAGGATGCGAGCCGCGAGCGCGGCCTTTCCCTGCCGGTCTGGTGGCCGGGCCGTTTTGCCCCGGAAGAGCGTGACGACGTCAGCGTGCTGGCCGCGTACGCCGCGCCCGATACGGACTTCTGGCTTGCGGATTTGCCCCTGCAGGGCATTCCGGCACAGGTCTTCGAGGCCTGGCAGGCCTTGTACGGAGTCAATCTGTCCGCGGATTTTCTCACGGATCAACCTCTGGTGATCAGTGGGGCGTTCGGCAAGGGCCGCTATGTTCTGAGCTATTCCCATCTGGAAACGCCCGAAAGCCGCGACGCCAACGCCTGGCTGGCCCATTTGCTGCGCGCCCTGACCGGGCTTGAGCCGGGCGCGGAGCTGATCCCGGCCTGGAATCTGCACGAGCCGGGCGCGGCCTGGGCGGACGACAGCCGCGGCGCGCCCCTGCTGGAAGGGTTGCGCATGACCCGCGCCCTGCTGGATCTGGCTGTGGATCACAATCTTTTTTTCGAGCGCGCGCCCTGGCTCTGGGGCTGGCGCGCGGGCTTGCCGGGCGCGGCCTGCAACAATCTGCACGCCGCGCTCTGCACGGCCGTCAGCCTTGCGCCCGGCAAGGCCGCGCTGGACTTCTGGGATACGGCCCGCCCGCGTTTTGCCAGGCTCATGCCCCTGTTTCAGGCCGGAGCAGAAGGCTATCTGCTGGCCTGCCGCCTGGCCGAAACCCTGGCTCCCAGCCTGCCTGACGCGGTGGACAAACGCGGCCTCAGCAACCAGCGCGAAGCCCTGTTCGGCCACGCCATGCACGGCGGCGGTCTGGTTGAGGAATTGCTGACCATCGTGGAGGAGTTGATCTACCTCTCCCAGGACTGCCCGGCGCGCGGTTCACGGGCCTGAGCCGGGGCAGGACCGGCCTGAGGACAGAGACGCCCGGCAGCGGCCCCAAGAGCGGGGCCTTGGCCAGCCGGTCTTGTTTGTTCAAACAAACAGGATTGGCCCGCGCGCCTGAATTGCGTAGATTGTCCCCGTGTGGACGCACGGCCCGGCACGGCGGAGAGCGGATCCGGACAGGCCACGTCGCGGATTTTTGTTTGTGAGAGGCGCGTATGCTGAACGAGATGGTGAAAAAATACGGCGCAAAGGGCAAAGGACTCAGCGCGCACGACAATGTGATCATCAAAGGCATGAAGGCCCTGCACCTGCTGGCCGCCACAGCCTGGGCAGGCGGCGCCCTTTCCATGCAGGCGCTCAGTTTTCTGAAGCTTTCGTCCGCAGATCCGGCTTTTGCCGCGCTGGTGGGCCAATGCCTGCACTTTGTGGATACCTGGGTGGTGATGCCCGGGCTGGCAGGCTGCCTGCTCACCGGCCTGTTCTATTCCACCTGCACGTCCATCGGCTTTTTCAAATTCGCCTGGATCGGCTACAAATGGCTGATCAGCCTCTGCGCTGGCTTCTGGGGCACCGTGTTCTGGGGCCCGTGGGGCGACGCCTGGATCGGGCTGCTGGCGTCCCGGGGCCTGGACGGGCCGCTGCGTTTCGTGCGGGCCTGCATCCTGCCCGAAAGCATGCGGGAAGGCGCTCTGCAACTGGCAATCATTCTTTCCATGTGCCTGATTTCCGTGTACCGCCCCCTTTCCTTCCGCTTCCGGTCGCAGGGGTGGACGCACGAGGACGCCGGACACTGAGGCTCTCGGCAGCCTGCCTTTGAAAAAGCGCAAGGGCGTTCGGGAACCGCTGGAACATGCCCTGTGCGGCTGGCGAACGCCCTGTGCGGCAGATTCCTGCAAAGACTTTTGCAGTTGCTATATCTTCCTGACCTCCGTATACCAGGCCGCGGCCTCTTCCAGCAGCTTGTTGGCGCGCGCGGCCAGGGCCTGCGGATCCTTAAGGTAGCCGTCCAGCAGCAGGGCGGCGTCAAAAAGGCCCTGGGTCATTTCAGACAGCGTCCTGTCCTGCGCATCGGCCTTGTAGATCCGCAACATGCTGCGCAGCAGCGGGTGATCGCGGTTGACCTCCAGAACCTTCACCGGCAGGGAGTCATCCTTCTGCATGACTTTGAGCAGCTTTTCCATGGATGAGGAAAGCCCGCCGTCAGGGGAAACCAGCACCGCCGGGCTGTCTGCCAGACGGTGCGAGACGCGCACATCAGTGACCCTCTCGCCCAGGATCTCTTTCATGCGTTTGAGCAAATCCTCAAAGGTGGCATTGTCCGCTTCGGTAAGCGGCGCCGCGGCTTCCCTGCTTTCGCCCTCCTTGTCCTCAAAGGCGCTCAGGGCGTCATCGGCCGCGCTTTCCACGGATTTGAAATCCCATTCCTTATACTTGCCGATGCCTTCCATGACAAATTCGTCCACCGGCTCGAAAAGATAGAGCACCTCAATGCCCTTCCTGCGGAAAAGCTCCATATGGGGATTGAGCCTGGCGGCCTCGCGATTGGGCGCGGCCACATACCAGAAGGTTTTCTGGCTCTGGGGCGCGCGGGACATATATTCGTCCAGGCTGGTCAGCAGTTCGGCCTCCGGCAGGCTTGAGGAGTTGAAGCGCAGCAGCGCGCTGATCCGCTCGCGATTGGGGTAATCGTGGTAGCCGAGCTTGAAGACTTTGCCGTGCAGCCGCCAGAAACGGTTGTATTGCTCCGCATTGTCCCTGGCCGTTTTTTCCAGATGGCTCAGGGTCTGCTTGACAATGACCTGATGGATCTTGCGCAGCAGCACGTTTTCCTGGAGCGTCTCGCGCGAAATATTGAGGGGCAGATCCTCGGTGTCCACCACGCCCTTGAGAAAGGCCAGGTATTCGGGGATCAGCTCTTTGTTGCGGTTCTGGATGAGCACCCGCCGGGCATAGAGATCCAGACCCCAGAAATCGCGATCCGCGCCAAAGAAATCCTGCGCGCTGTCCGGGATGAACAGCAGGGCATTGAACTGCACCGGCACATCCACCGCAATATGCAGAACATCCAGAGGGGCCTTGGCGTCATAGGTCAGGGATTTGTAAAAATTGTCATATTGCTCCTTGCTGACTGCGGATTTGGGCTCGCGCCAGAGCGCGGGCTGGGTGTTGACCCGCTCCCCGTCCACGAAAACAGGAAAGGGCACAAAGGCCGAATGCTTGCGGATGGCCGACTCCACCCGGAATTTTTCCAGAAATTCCACGGCGTCGTCCTTGAGATGCGCTTTGACCGTTGTGCCGCGCGCGGGCTCGGCTGCGTCGGAAGGCGCAATGCTGTAGGATCCCAGGCCGTCGCTGGTCCAGACATGGGCCGCGGCGTCCTTGCCGAAGGCCGGGCGGGAAGTCACTTCCACCTTGTCGGCCACCATAAAGACCGAATAAAAGCCCACGCCGAAACGGCCGATGATGTTGGCCGCATCCGGCGTCTCGGCCTCGCCGCCGCTTGTGCCGTTGCCCTTGGACTTGCGCGTCTCGGCCTCGGCCGCCAGATCCGCCAGAAATTCCTCGGAACCGGACTTGGCGATAGTGCCCAGGTTTTCGGCCAGTTCCTCGGCCGTCATGCCTGTGCCGGTGTCGGCGATGGTCAGGGTTTTGGCATCCTTGTCGATGCTGATCCGGATTTCCAGCGGCAGTTCCGTATCGCGCGGCTTTTCGCCGCGGCTGATGCGAAAGCGCAGCTTGTCCAACGCGTCCGAGGCATTGGAAATGAGCTCGCGCAGAAAGATTTCGCGATTGGTGTACAGGGAATTGGTCAGGATCTGCAGAACCTTGCGTACTTCAGCGCGAAATTGACGGGTCTTTTTGCCGGCTTCGGCCATAACGAACCTCCTGGATTACAACATTACCCGTTACAGTAAGGCCGTATTGCGCGGCGTCAAGGATCAGCCGATCTCAGGAGGGATTCACCTTTGAGATGACTGTCTTACAAAGTTCATTGTAATTTTACATGATTGAAAAAGAAATTTCACTCGAAAAATGAATCCTTCCATATCAACTATTGCTTGCTTTTTGGCGAACTTCAGGCTATCTGCCATAGACGAAGTCGTAAGGAGGCCCTAATGGACGTTGTGATGCTTTCACGGCTGCAATTCGCTGTGGCCGTGTTTTTTCATTTTATTTTCGTGCCCCTGACCCTCGGCCTTTCCGTAATTATCGCCTGGATGGAAACCCGCTATGTGCGCACCGGCGATGAAATATGGAAACGCCATGCCAAATTCTGGGGCAAACTTTTCCTCATCAACTTTACGCTGGGCGTGGTGACCGGCATTACTCTGGAATTTCAGTTCGGCACCAACTGGTCCCGCTATTCCGAGTATGTAGGCGATATTTTCGGCTCGCTTCTGGCCATTGAAGCCACGGTGGCCTTTTTTCTGGAATCCACCTTTCTGGCCATCTGGCATTTCGGCTGGAACAAGGTCGGCAAAAAAACCCACCTGCTCTGTATCTGGCTGGTGGCCCTTGCGGGCAACATTTCCGCCTTGTGGATCATTCTGGCCAACGGCTTCATGCAGCGCCCGGTGGGCTATGTGATCAACGAGGCCGCGGGCCGGGCCGAGCTTGCCAATTTCTGGGACGTGGTTTTCAACGGCTACGCCTGGGGCATGTTTGCGCATACCGTGCTGGCGGCCTGGGCCCTGGGCGGCTTTTTCGTGCTCGGAGTTTCGGCCTGGCATCTTCTGCGCAACAGGAACCAGGCCCACACGGATTTTTTCCGCCGTTCCTTCAAAATGATTGCGCCCTGGACCCTGATTCTGACTCTTGTTCTGGTGCTCAGCGGCGATGAGCAGGGCAAAGCCGTGGCCGAGCACCAGCCCGCCAAGCTGGCGGCCATGGAATCCCACTGGGAAAGCGGCACGAACGCGCCTTTCTATCTGATGGTCTGGCCTGATCCGGACAACGAGCGCAACAGCATCCAGGCCGTGGGCATTCCGGGGCTTTTGAGCTGGATCGCCTACAATCGCACCGACGCCGAGGTCAAGGGCCTCAAGAGCTTCCCCAAGGAAGACCGGCCCCCGGTCACGCCCGTGTTCTGGTCCTTCCGGCTGATGGTGGCCCTGGGCATGCTCTTCCTTCTGCTTTCTCTGGCGGCCACCCTACAGCGCAAGCGCCAGATGCCCTGCCGGGGGCTCCTGAAAGCCCTGGTCTGGAATATACCCCTGCCCTACATCGGTCTGATGCTGGGCTGGGCCGTGGCCGAAATAGGCCGCCAGCCCTGGATCGTCTACGGGCTTATGCGCACCACCGACGCCGTGTCCCCGGTGCCGGCCTCCAATGTGGCCATCTCGCTGGGCGCCTTCATCCTGGTTTATTCGGCGCTGGGCATCCTCGATATCTATCTGCTGCGCAAATACGCGCTCAAGGGCCCTGACGCCCGGGAGGCATAGTCATGTTGGAAACCACCTGGTTTGTGCTCTGGGCCCTGCTCTGGGCCGCATATTTCGTCCTGGACGGCTTTGACCTGGGCATGGGCGCGCTGCTGCCCTTCCTCGGCAAAACCGAGACCGACCGCCGGATCATGTACAATGCCGCCGGTCCCTTCTGGGACGGCAACGAGGTCTGGCTGATCGCGGCCGGCGGCGTGACCTTCGCGGCTTTTCCCACGGCCTACGCGCTCATGTTCAGCGCGCTTTACGCGCCCCTGCTGCTTCTGCTCTTCGCCCTGATTTTCCGCGCCGTGTCTTTTGAGTTCCGCGGCAAGGTGGAACATGCCTCCTGGCGCTCCTTCTGGGACGGCGTGCACTTTCTGGCCAACCTGCTGCCCTGCCTGCTGCTGGGCGTGGCTTTCGCCAACCTGTTCATGGGCATCCCGGTGGACGCGCAGGGCATCTATCACGGCAATCTGCTCAAGCTGCTCAATCCTTACGGTCTGGCGGGCGGCGTGTTCTTTCTCTGCATGTTCACCCTGCACGGGGCCATCTGGCTCGCCATCAAGAGCAGAGGCCAACTGCAGACCAGCGCTCTGGCCGCGGCCACCATGCTCTGGCCGCTCATGCTGGCGCTGCTGGTTGTCTTTTTGATCATGACCGCCTTTTACACCAAACTCTATGCCAATTACCTGGCCATGCCAGCGCTCTTCGCGCTGCCGCTGCTGGCCCTGGCGGGCCTGCTGGGCGCGCGCGCCATGCTGCGGGCAGGCAGGCTCTGGCTGGCCTGGGGCTGCAGCGCCCTGTTCATCATTGGCGTGACGTACTTCGGCGTCATGGGCATGTACCCGGGCATGATCATCTCCTCCCTGGACCCGGCGGCCACGGTGACGGCCTTCAACGGCTCTTCCAGCCCGCTGACTCTCAAGATCATGCTCGGCGTGGCAGTGGTCATGGTGCCTCTTGTTCTGATCTACCAGTTCTGGACCTACCGGATATTCTCTCAGCCGGTGACGGCCCGGGAACTTGAGGACGATCATGCATATTAGGGCAGGCTTATGATGCACTGCCCTTCCGGCCGCTTCAGCCCCCAACGGGGATCTGAACCGGCCGCGGTCCGGTAACGGATCAGCGCCGCAAGGGAATTGAACGCAAAACCCATGCGGCAAACCGGGCCAAACCCTATCCTTTAACCCTGAAAGCCGCACCGGTATTCTGACCGTGCGGCTTTTCAACTTTATCGGAGCAAACAATGAAACGATTCACAGGATTATTCCTGGCCGCCGCGCTGTGCGTCTCAGCCCTTGCCGCGTGCGCGTCGCAATACCGCCATCATGAACCCCTGACCTTCGAGGAGCAGGAGGCCCAGCGCGCCAAAGTGCAATGCCAGGAAGAAGCCACGGCCATGAACGGCCCCGGCATCTATACTTCCACCAACCCGCTCTGGGACTCCTATTTTGTGATGTGCATGCACCGTCTTGGCGTCACTGACGCCCAACTCAAAAAAATGTGGTATTAACGCCCCACGGCCGTTGAACGGCCGTTGCGCTGCGGGCTGAGCACATACAGCCGCAGTCGTCTTATGTATCCCGGGCCGCAAGCGTGGATGCTTGCGGGCCGGGATACTGTCGTCCGGCGCGCCGGAGCGAGCGTTTTAGAGCGGTTTGCTGTTGAAAACGGCAACCGCTCTGGCGGCCGCGGGCGCAGCTGCCCGGCATACAATAAAAAAGGTCTCGGCCGCAGACAGCGGCACGAGACCTGAACGATCGTCCGAAAGAATTCTTATTTGCCGTTGCCCTTGGCAGGCTTGCCGTTCTGCGACGCCGGGGTCTGGGCTTTATCCTGTGCCGCGGGCCGATCCTCTGCCGGGGCGGGAGCCGCTTCGGCCTCGGACGCCGCCTTTGCGGCGGCCACAGGCTTGAAATCAAGCTTCTGCTTGTTCACTTCCGCGATGAGCGCCGTGGTCACATCCACCTTGGGATTGAACGAGGCAGCCCCTTCGGTGTTCAAAATAACGTCATAGCCCTTTTGCTCGCGATAGGCGTTCACAGTGCGCTGCACGGCGTCATAGAGCAGATTGACCACATTCTGCTGCTCGGCCTGCATACGCTGCTGCGAGGCTATGTACACGCTTTGCAGTTCTTTCTGCGCGTCTTCGTCCTTGGGATCTTTTTCCAGCCGCCCCTGGATCTCATTGAGCTTGCCCTGCATTTCGGCCTGCAGGCCTTCCAGGAACTTCACGCCCGCCTTGCCCGGCTCGCTGTCGCGCATGATGCGCGCCATATCCACCACCGCCAGCCTGGGTTGGGCGGCATTCTCGGTCTGCTGGCACGCCAGAAGCATAAAGCTCAACACAAAAAACAGAGGCATGAAAAAACGGATTCGCATAGTGGTAAGCACTCCTCTCAGGTATAATGGTCCCGCGAACCCGTTACCACGGCATTGCGGGGAGATGGTCTCCGGCTCAGGCAACCGCCGAAGCATCCCGGATCTGCGCCGGCGGCGCGCAAAGCCGCTGTGGCGCATACGGATATAGCCAATCCGTTTTGCATACGTTTTTTTTGCGCACAGCTCAACAGTTTTTTATCCTCCTGAAGCTGGAGGCCCCGGAGCGCGTCTGGCAACGCAGGAGTTCCGCCGCGCCGGCAAGGAAACAGATCCTTTGTACGCAGGGAGCGCAGGCCTGCCTCAGCATCCGGAACACGCTTTCAGCGCAGTTCGGCAAACTGGCCTTTCATCCGCTGCACCTTGGCCACATAAAAACGGGTCTCGCGCACAGGCAGACGCACGGTCAGATCTTCGTAGAGCGCCTGCGGGCTCATGGCGTTGATCCGGGCCACGGCTTCCTCGTTGCTGGCGCCGTAGAGGCGCAGAAAACGGTTGGGCCCCATATTGTAGGCCGCCACCGCGCAATACTCGCGGGCCAGAGGATCGCGCACCCCGGAAAAATACCGGGTGAGCAGAATATGCAGGTAGGCCGTGCCGTAGCGGATATTGATTTCAGGCACGCGCAGCTCGTCGAAACTCACGTCGCCGCGGCGGCCGTACAAAAAACGGTGCACCTCATCGCTGGCTGTGCTCGGCAGAAGCTGCATAAGGCCCATGGCCGACTTGTTGCTGATCAGGCCCGGCGAAAAATCGCTTTCGCTGTGGATGATGGCGTAGACAAGTTCGGTGCTCAGATTATAGCGCCGGGCGAAATTCTCCACCAATTGCCGGTAGCGCCGGGCCCTGGCCAGCAGGCTGCCGCCCGCGCCGGAGCCTGAGGCGAACATTTCGCCGGCCGGTTTTCTTTCTGCCGGGGCTTGCAGGTTAACGGGGGTATAGCCCTCAAGCCAGGCCTCGTCCGCAAGCCAGCGCAAGGGACGGCCAAAAGCGTCCAGAGCATCCCCGTACCCGCGCGGTTGGGCCGCCACGAGCAGCGGCATGGAAGCGCCATCCAGGGCCAGAAGCGGCGTCAGCTCCGGCAGCTCGGCCTCCTCGCCAAAAAGAATGTCCCCGTCGCCCATGTCCAGGCGCACGCCGCTCTTCTCGAAAGTGATTATCTGATCCCGGACGACCGTATCGCCCTGGTCGGGCCGCTGTTCAGGAGGACGCGGGGCATCCTGCGCCGGAGCGGGCCCGCGGATGGCCCACAAGCGCGTGCCGTCGCCCTGCGGGAGGATCGGCTCTGGCAAATCCTCCGGCCGCAGGCTGATCACATGATCACTGGCCCGGCGGCGCACTTCCGGACCCTCGCTGTGCGGCACAAAACCCGCGAGCATCCCCAGCAGGATCAGAGCGCTGCCGAGGCATAGCGAAATAATCAGAATGGTTCTGCGGGACGTCATGGGCGTATCCTTGGCCTGTTCCTCTGCTGTCCGGCGCGGGTGCGCCGAGAGATTTTTCTTGTTTTAATGCAATTATCCTGCCAAATCAAAATCACCCATATCTTTTCAGGAAAATAACGATGAAGAAAAAAATTTCACAAGCTTTCGGTCAAAAAAATGAACCCCATTGACCCAGGCCCGCTTCCGGCCTATGCTGCTGATCCCATGCCGCCGGACGGGCCTGAAGGGCGGCGCGGCGGCCATGCCGCAACGTATAGAGCGGTTTGCTAATGAAATTAGCTAAACCGCTCTGGCGACAGCGTTAGCTGGCGCCCGCGCCGAATGAGCCTGAAAACCACGTTTTTCAGGCGAAATGATGGCAGCGCCGCTTTTGAAATTGAATAATTTCAAAAGCAAAATGCTCTAGTGCTCCAGGAGCAGAGGCAAATCGTGTCACACCAGGCAGCAAACCATGTGCGCGAAGATATAACGCGACTTTTGCAATACGCGCCTCCCGAAATGCGCGCCGCGATCCTCGGCCTGTTGCCCGCGGCCAAGCGCACGCTTGATTCCGGCTACCATCCGGACGTGCGCCGCGTGCCCCTCAAAAGCTGGCGCTGCCTTTTGCAACTGCTGGCCTCGGTGACGTCCATGCAGAGCGACACCGAAACCCTGCTGCGGGTTTCCAACGATCTGCTTTCCATTGCCGACCGCATGGCCCCGCCCGGCGAAGTTCTGCGCCAGAGCGCCGAGGTCCTGGTGCACGCCCTGCACGCTGATCTGTATGTCTGCCGCCTCAGAAACGCCAGGGGCGAATGGGTGACCCAGGCCGCCAATCATGTGCGCGGCGGGAGCATCCCCATAGTGGCGCCCATGCTGGATGAGAGCCTGCGCAAACATCCGGTCATGAGCGCGGTTCTGGAAGGGCATATCCGCTATGTGGTTTCCAACAACTTGCAGGGCCTGGAGCGCGGGGGCGGCTCTTTTGACTGCGTGATCTACAAGGAAGGCTATCGCTCGCGTCTGGCTTTTGTGCTGCGGGAGCGCAACGACCGCCCGGCTTTCGGGCTTGTGCAGCTCTACACCAAGCGCGAGTACGGCTTTGAAGCCTACGACGAGCGTTTTCTTTCCAAATGCGCGCGCATCGTCTCCCTGACTGTGGGCCGCCGCGTGGCCGTGGCCCGCGACACCCTGGAAAAAGCCGCCGGGGCTATGGCCCATTACGGCAACAACGCGCTCAATGTGATGCGCAACCAGGCAGAATACTGCGGCGAGCTGGTGGAGGACATCGACGCCAACCTGGCCCGTGCCCTGCGCATCTCGCGGGAGCTTCTGGCCGAATTTCCCGAAGACTCGCGCGGCCGCTTTCTGGCTCTGGAGCTGGAGAGTATTCTGGCCCGCAGCGATCTCACGGAACTGGCAGGGCATCTGGGCGGCGTCCTGGAAGGCACGCGGCGCATGACCCGGATCATCAGTTCGCTCAAAAAATCCGTCGAGCGCCCCCGTTTGCTGCACTATGCCCTGGGGCACGACGTGCTCAAGCTGGAAGACGACATCCGCCACGAGGATTGAGATGCGCGCCGCGACCTTCCTGCCCTTTCTGGACACACTGAAAACGTATACCGCCCGTGATTTCCGCGCGGATCTGACGGCCGCGCTGACCGTGACGCCCATGGCCATTCCGCAGGCCATGGCCTATGCCCTGATTGCGGGCGTGCATCCGCAGTACGGCATTTACGCCTGCATGCTGCCGGTGATCGTGGCCGCGCTCTGGGGTTCGGCCCGCTACCTGGCAGCCGGGCCCACCAATGCCATTTCCATGGTGCTTTTTTCCACCATGGCCACAGTCAGCGTGGGCGGCACGCTGATCGCCAGCCTGCCGCAGGAAGCGCGCATGGCGTATGTTTTCGGCCTGGCCCTGCTCTGCGGGCTGATCCAGGTGGGCATGGGCCTGGCGCGTCTGGGCGATCTGGCCAATTTCATCTCCCATTCGGTCATGGTCGCATTTTCCACCGGCGCGGCCCTGCTGATCGCCGCAGGCCAGCTCAAGACGGTTTTGGGGCTGCCCGGCCCCAAGCCCGCGGGCTTTTTCCCGCAACTGGGCATGGCCGCGCGGCAACTTGGGCAGATCAATTACTGGAGCCTGGGGCTGGCCTTGTTGACCATTGCCCTTATTCTGCTGCTGCGCAACAGCATTTCCCGGCGCTTCCCGGCCACGCTGGCGGCCCTGGCCCTGGTGAGCCTGATCGCGGACGGTTTGCAGGCGACCGCCAACGGCGTGGCTCTGGTGGGGCCCATACCCAGCATCATCCCGCCGCTCTCCCTGCCCCCGGCCTTTGATCTCACCGCGCTGGGGGATCTGTTCATGCCCGCCCTGGCCATTGCCCTGCTGGGCACGGTGGAATCCCTGGCCATCGGCAAGCAGATGGCCGACATCAAGGGCGACGTGTTCAACGGCAGCCAGGAGCTCATCGGCCAGGGCCTCGGCAATATCGCGGCCGGGCTGACCTCGGGCATTCCGGGCTGCGGTTCTTTCACCCGCAGCGCGCTGGTCGTCACCTCCGGCGGCACTACGCGCATGGGCACCGTGTTTTCCGGCCTGCTGGTCCTGCCCATGCTCTTTGTGCTGGCCCCGCTGATCAGCTATCTGCCCATGCCCGCCCTGGGCGGCGTGCTGCTGCTGATCTCCTTTCAGATGATCGACAGGGAAGCCATCCGCCTCTGTCTGGTGGCCACGCGCGTGGATCGCGCCGTGCTTCTGCTGACCTTTGCCGCCACCCTGCTGCTGGATCTGGAACGCGCCATCTTCGTGGGCGTGCTGCTTTCACTGGTGCTTTTCATTTATAAAACCTCACATCCGCGCGTGCGCAGGCTCAGACCCAAAGATCCCCTGCTGCGCGACGCGCCGCCGGACATGCCGCCGGGCATTGCCGTCTACGTCATTGAGGGCACGCTCTTTTTCGGAGCCATTCATGAACTGGAACGCCAACTGCGCGAGGAAGACCGCGAACCCGCCCGGCTGGTTGTCCTCCATCTGACCCGCGTGTTCTGGCTGGACGCCTCGGGCGCGCATGCGCTGGCCCAGTTCGTCGAACGCTGCTACGCGCACAGCGTGCCCGTGATTCTGGTGGTGGGCAGCCGCAATGTGCGCGATATTCTGCGGCGCACGGGCCTGCTGAGTTATCTGAGCTCCGGTTTTGTGGCTGAGACCATCAACGAGGGCCTGCGCCTGGCCGCAAATCTGCTCAGCCGTATCACCTGCCGGGACGACCGCTGCTCTGTGCCCGCGCCGGATCCGCCGCCTGCGCCGCCCCCGGAAAAAACAGCCGCGGCCATGGCGGCCACGGCCAATGAAGGGGAGCCGCAAACAGCGCCCCCAAAACCAGCATCGGCAACAAAACAGCCATGAACAAAATCCCGGCGCTTCCTGCCCCGCGCTGCCGCTGCCCGGCCAATCCTGCGCGCCTGCCTTTCGGTCCGGAGCACCCCTGGCTCGCGCCCCTGGCCGGATACAGCGATCTGCCTTTCCGCCTGCTCTGCCGGGAATACGGGGCCGCTGTCTGCGTGACTGAAATGGTCAGCGCCAAAGGCCTGATCTACGGCAGCCCGGGCACCGGCGCGCTGCTGGCCACCCTGCCAGAGGATCAACCCCTGGTGGTTCAACTGTTCGGCAGCCAGGCCTCTTTTCTGCAACAGGCCGTGGAAGTGCTGCGCGAGGCGGGCTTCGGCTGGTTTGACCTGAACATGGGCTGCTCCGTGCCCAAGGTCATGCGCCAGGGCGCGGGCGCGGCCATGCTGGCGGATCCGGAAAACAGCCTGCGCGCGGCTGAAGCCATGCTGCGCGCCGCCGGGCCCGGCCGGGTGGGTTTCAAACTGCGCCTGGGCATCAACGCCGAGCGTCCGGTCTGGGAAGATCTGGCCCTGCGCCTGGAGGATCTGGGCGCGGGCTGGCTGACGCTCCACCCACGCTTTGCGCGCCAGGGCTTTGGCGGCGCGGCGGACTGGACGGCCCTGGCCCGGCTTGCGCCGCGTTTATCCCTGCCTCTGCTGGCCAGCGGGGACTTGTTCAGCGCGGCCGATGGTCTGCGCTGCCTTGAGCAGACCGGCGTCAGCGGCGTGATGTACGCGCGCGGGGCCATGCACAATCCGGCTGTCTTTGCCGAGCACCGGGCCCTGTGCCGGGGTGGCGTCCCCGAAGCGCCCAACGCGGCCCGCCTGCGCGCCATGATCCGCCGCCACATGGAGCTTGCGCGCGCATACTGCCCGGGCAAGGCCGCGCTCTGGAAGATGCGCTCCGTGCTGCCCCGCTATGTGCGACTTCTGCCCGGCGCGCGGGCCTTGCGCCAGGAGCTTTGCCGCTGTACTGATTGGCAGGAGCTGGAAGACGCGCTGGAGACCTTTCTGCCGGAATCTTAGAGCAGATTACCTTTGACTTTTTATGAAAGTCAAAGGTGGCCGCTTTCGCGTCAGCAGAGCATTTTTCAAAGAGAAAATGCTCTGAAACGGCCCAGTGCCCAAGGAGAAGAAATATGGACGTACTCCGCGCCACAACAGCGGGCTTTTGCATGGGCGTGAGTCTGGCCCTGCAAAAGCTGGACACGGCCCTGACCCTGGCCGCGACCACACCCGCCCGCAGCCCGCAAGGGCGCATCTGCACCCTGGGTCCGATCATTCACAATCCGCAGGTGCTCGCGGCCTATGAAGCCAGGGGCGTGGTCTGCGTGCGCGACACAGCGGACTTGCGGCCGGGCGACGCGGTGATCATCCGCGCCCACGGCATCCCCCGCCAGGAGGAGGAAAAAGTACGCGCCAGCGGCGCGCACATCACGGACGCCACCTGCCCCAAGGTCAAAAAGGCCCAGTTGGCCATTGCCCGCGCCACGCGCCAGGGCGCTGTGCTGCTGCTGTTCGGCGAGGCCGATCATCCGGAAGTGCGCGGCCTTGTCTCCTACGCGCTCGGTCCTGCCTATGTCTTCGGCAGCCAGAAAGAACTTGAGCGCCTCATTCTGCCGGACAGGCAACGTTATGTGCTGGCCTCGCAGACCACCCAGGATCGCGAAACCTTTGCGGCTCTTGAAGAAATGCTGCGGGCGCGCTTTGCGGATCTCGTGGTGCTTTCCACCATTTGCGACGCCACCCGCGAGCGGCAGGAAGAAGCGCGCAGCATTGCTTCGCGCGTGGATGTCATGGTAGTCGTGGGGGGCAGGCAAAGCGGCAATACCCGCAGACTGGCCGATGTGGCGGCCCTGAGCGGCATTGAGACCTTTCATGTGGAAAGCGTGGACGAGCTTGATGCCGAAAGATTTACGCAAAAATCGCGCGCAGGCCTAACGGCTGGCGCATCTACGCCGAAAAGTCTCATTGACGCCGCCCAGACCTGGCTGGCATCACTGTGATCACGCGGCGGGGCAACACGCAGCCCGCCGGGGCCGTTCGCACCTGGGCGAATGCGGCTGCATGCCGCTTTTTCATGACGTGTATCTTGCGCAGCGTTTTTTCGGAGGCAGCATGGCTCAGACCAATATTCTCCTGGAAGCGGGCACCAATGAGCTTGAAGTGGTGGAATTTTATCTGGATGAAGTCGTCCCTTCATCCGGAGACGACGGCGAAGAAACGCCCGAGGCCGGTCCCGCCGAGGAGGCCTACCGGGGCTTTTACGGCGTCAACGTGGCCAAGGTGCTGGAAATCATCCGCATGCCCAAGGTGACGGAACTGCCCGAAGTGCAGCATCCGAGCGTGCTCGGGGCTTTCAACCTGCGCTCGCGTATCATCCCCCTGGTGGATCTGGCCATGTGGCTGGGCAAAACGCATATCCAGACCGACGAGCAGCCCAAAACCATTGTGACGGAATTCAACAACGTGACCACGGCCTTCATGGTTTCCGGGGTCAACCGCATCCACCGGATCAGTTGGGAAAAGGTGGAGCCGCCCAACAAATATGTGGCCGCGGTTTCCAACAACACGGTCATTGGCGTGGTCAAGCTGGAGGAGCGCATCGTCTTTCTGCTGGATCTGGAAAAGGTGGTGGCCAATCTGAACCCCAAACTGGGGCTGCGCCTGGATGATCTCGGCGCGGACTGGACCAACGCCGGCTACCGCGCCCTGATTGCCGACGACTCGGCCCTGGTGCGCGAGATGCAGCGCGACCTCTTGGAAAAGGCGGGCTTTACCGTGGAAGTGGTATCCAACGGCCGCGCGGCCTGGGAACGGCTGGAAGAATTCCGACGCCGCGCGGAAGAGGAAAAGCGCCCGATCACGGACTTTGTGCATGTGGTGGTCTCGGACATTGAAATGCCGATCATGGACGGCCTGAACCTGACCAACCGGATCAAAAGCGATCCCCTGCTCAAAAAGCTGCCGGTGCTGCTCTTTTCCTCCCTGATCACCGACAAGCTGCGCCACAAGGGCGAAAGCGTGGGCGCGGACGATCAGATTTCCAAGCCGGAAGTCACGCAGCTTGCCAGACGCGCTCTGACCCTGATCAAGGAACGTGAGCAACCCGATCACGCCCCGGCCTGAGCGGGCATATCCATACCGGCTTGTTTTTCTTGCGGGGAATGCGCTTGCGCATTCCCCGTTTTTTATGCTCCGGCCATTTGCAAAGCCGCAACCTCCCGTGTATGCTGGCGCAAACATCATCACGGCTGCGGGAGTGCGGACAATGGCTGTTGTGCTGGGCACGGCCGGACATATCGATCACGGCAAGACCTCTCTGGTGCGCGCGCTCACCGGCATGGACTGCGACCGCCTGGACGAGGAAAAACGCCGCGGCATCACCATTGAGCTGGGCTTCGCCTGGCTGGATCTGCCTGGAGGCGAACGCCTGGGCATCGTGGATGTGCCCGGCCACGAGCGCTTTGTGAAAAACATGGTGGCAGGCGCGGCGGGCGTGGATTTTGTCATGCTGGTCATTGCCGCGGACGAGGGCGTCATGCCCCAGACTCGCGAGCACCTGGAAATCTGCTCCCTGCTCGGCATCGACAGCGGTTTTGTGGCCCTGACCAAGATCGACATGGTTGATCCGGAATGGCTCGCGCTGGTTGAAGAAGACATTCGCCGCTTTCTGGAAGGCACATTTCTGGAGAATGCTCCGCTTTTTCCCGTCTCCTCGGCCACGGGCCTGGGGCTGGACGCTCTCAGGGCCCATATCCTGCAAAATGCCGCAGCGCAGCCCGCCCGGCGGCGTAGCGATATTTTTCGCCTGCCTGTGGATCGCGTCTTCAGCATGAAAGGGCATGGCACGGTGATCACCGGCACCGTGATTTCCGGCGCGCTGAACAGCGGGGCCGAAATCCGCTTCATGCCGCCGGCATTGCCCGGCCGCGCGCGCGGCATACAGCGCCACGGCACAAGCGTGGACACGATTTCGGCCGGGCAACGCTGCGCGGTCAACGTGCAGGGCCTGGATGTGCCGGAGATAGAGCGCGGTTTTGTGCTGGCCAGGCCCGGCGAGCTCTTTCCCTCCAAACGCTGGCTGCTCAGGCTGACCTGCCTGGCGTCGGCCCCGCGCCCCTTGCGGCAGCGGGTGGAAATCCATTTTCACCACGGCGCGCGAGAATGCGCGGCCCGCGTCGTCTTTTGGGATCGCGACAGACTGACTCCCGGCGAGACGGCTCTGGCGGAAGTGCGCTTCGCGGAAGAAATGGTCGGCATTTTCGGCGATCATTGCGTGCTGCGGGCCTGCGCGCCCCTGCGCACAGTGGCGGGCGGCGTGCTGATCAGCCCCCTGCCGCCGGAATTGCGCCGCAAAGACCCGGAACTGCCCGACAAACTGCGTCTGCTGGAACAGCTCCCCTCCTTGAGCGATCGCGCCGCCACGGCCGGGGGACGGCAGCGCGACGAAAGCCGCGCCGCCCTGATCGGCGCGGTGCTCGCGCTGCGCGGCGCGGGCGGGGCGAGCCGCGCGCAACTCAAGGCGCTTACGGGCCTCGGCGCAAGCGCGCTGGACGCCGGCCTCAGCCTGCTTTCCGGCAAGGGCGAAGCCCTGTGCTGGGACAAGGAAAATCATTGCTGGATCAGCAAGGCGGCCTTTGACAGGCTGCTCGCCGGCGCTTTGGCGCGCGCCGCAGAACTGCACTGCAAGGAGCCGCTCAAACCCGCTTTTTCGCGCAACGCCCTGTTGGCGGCCTGGAGCAAAAACCTGCCGCCGCGCCTGATCCAGAAGGTTCTGGACGCCGCGGTAAAAGCGGGCCGTCTGGCCGTGGCAGGCGAAGGTCTGCGCCTGGCCGGGCATACGGTGACCCTGGCTGCGGATCAGGCGGGCCTGCGCCAAAAGTTGTTGGCGGCCCATCAGCGCGCCGGCTTGACGCCGCCCAACGCCAGGGATCTGCTGGAAGAGCTCGGCTGTACTGTCAAAGAGGCCGCGCCCGTGCTGCGTTTGCTCTGCGAGCAAGGGGCGCTGGTCAAGGTGAAGGATGGCCTGTATTACGACGCGGCAGCCCTGGGCGCGATTCTCGAACAGGTACGGCAATGGTTCGAAAGCCATGAAAATCTTGACGTGGGCGGTCTCAAGGAAATTCTTGGGCTTTCCCGCAAGTACCTTATCGCCTTGCTGGAATATATGGATAATGAGCGGATAACCGTGCGCGTGGGCGATCAGCGCCGTTTCCGGGGGCGCTGAGGCAGTGCCGGCCGTCCCGGCCGCGGCGCGGATTGCCGCGATCCGAGGCGCGCAGGCTTCTCTTCCTCCAAAAGCCACGGCAGGGTAAAAATTCTTCAGGCCGCAACATAATCTTATGTGAAGAGGAGAAAAGATATGCCTGAAAAAATTCTTATTGTGGGCGGCGTTGCCCTGGGCCCCAAAGCCGCATCCCGCTGCAAGCGTCTGATGCCGGATGCCGACGTGACCATTGTGGACGAAAATGTCTACATTTCCTACGGCGGCTGCGGCATTCCCTATTATGTCTCCGGCGAGGTGCAGAATCTGGATGATCTGCGCGCCACCCCCTACCATACGGTGCGCGACCCGGAATTTTTCCGCAGCATGAAGGGCGTGACCGTGCGCAACCAGACCAAGGCCCTGGCCATCGACCGCCAGGGCAAAACCCTGCTGGTCAGGGATGTGGTCAGCGGCAAGGAAGAAAAACTGCCCTACGACAAACTGGTCCTGGCCACGGGCGCGAGCCCGCGGGTTCCCCCGGTGGAAGGCAAAGACCTGCACAACGTGCTCTCGCTCACCCGCCTGGAGGCCGCGGACGCGATCCGCACGGCCTGCCAGGAGGGCAGAATCAACGAGGCCGTGATTGTGGGAGGCGGCTTCATCGGTCTGGAAGCGGCCGTGGCCCTGGCCGACATGTGGGGCGTCAGGGTCAGCGTGGTGGAAATGATGGATCAGATCCTGCCGGGCGTGCTCTCGCGCTCTCTGGCCCGCATGGCCGCGCATGACTGCCAAAGCCACAAGGTTGATGTCTATACCGCTGAAAAGGTGCTCAGGCTGGAAGGCAAAAACGGCGCGGTGAGCAAAGTCATCACCGACAGGCGCGAGCTCCCCGCCCAACTGGTCATCTTTGCCGCGGGCTTTATCCCCAACGGCCAGCTGGCCAGGGACGCGGGCCTGGATGTGGCCCCCTTCGGCGGGGTGGTGGTGGACGAGCACATGCGCACGTCCGATCCGGCCATCTACGCCGGCGGCGACTGCGTGGCCATCAAAAACCTCATCACCGGCAAGCCGGGCTATCTGCCCCTGGGCAGCCTGGCCAATCGTCAGGGCCGCGTCATCGGCACCAATCTGGCAGGCGGCAATGCGGCCTTCACGGGCTATGTGGGAACCTGGGCGGTGAAACTTTTCGGCCTTTCCTTCTGCGGCGCGGGCCTCACGCTTGAGCGCGCCCGCAAGGAAGGCTTTGACGCCATGAGCGTCAGCGTGGAGCAATTGGATCGCGCTCACTTCTATCCCGAAAAGGAGATGATGAGCCTGGAGCTGGTTGTGGACAAAGCCGACAGGCGCGTGCTGGGCATTCAGGGCGCCGGGCCGGCGGGCGACGCTCTCAAGGCCAGAGTGGACGCAGTGGCCGGGGTTTTGCAGTATGCCAGGCCCACGGTGGAGGATATTTCCAATCTGGAAATCGCCTATGCGCCGCCGTTCGCCTCGGCCATGGACGTGGTCAACGTGGTGGCCAATGTGGCGGACAACGTGCTCGCAGGCCGCTTCAAACCCGTCACCGGCGACGAATTCATGGAGCTCTGGAAAAACCGGGACCGGAACAGCGTCTTCTTTATTGACGCCCGCCCGGCCAAGGCCGGTCAGGCCATGCAGGCCGAGCACCCGGAATGGCATTCCATTCCCCTGGAAGAAATGGCGGCCAGAATCGACGAAGTGCCCAGGGATCGCCCGGTGGCCCTGATCTGCAATACGGGCCTGCGCGCATACGACAGCCTGCTGATTCTGGCCCGCAACGGAATTACAGACACCGTCAATTCCACGGGCGGCATGCAGGCCCTCAACAAGATGGGTCTGAAACCATAACTTCGCTTGTACGCATAGACTCTTGCAGCTCCGCGCCCGACGCTCCTGCCGACGCCAGCGGGCGCGGAGCTGTGGTATGCGCGCCGGAGCGAGCGTTGCACAAGCGCTCTGCTCCAGGATGTCGCCTCACAACCGGTAAGATGCCGCAATCGCAACAAAAAAATAATTTCACCCAAAATACGCTTTTTTGACTGTTCAAACAAACAATTTTGTGCTAGAGCAATTTCACTTTGAAATTGCTCTAGCGGCCGCGGGAGCGGACGCCCGCGCCGAATGAGCGTCCAGACCGCGTTCTGGACGCGAAATGATGGCAGCGCCGCTTTTGAAATTGGATAATTTCAAAAGCAAAATTCTCTAGTAGTTTTGGCAAGCAATCCATGCAGGAGGCCGCGCAGGGTTCGGCCTTTTGCAAGCCACGGCCCAGACTCCCTGCGGGCAAACCGGCGGCCTGTTCCGGCACGGCTTTCCGCCGGGCACGGCATTGCGCCGCTTCAGGCGGTTGCGGCAGCCCATTTTTAATGGACGAGCACGGTGGGATTGGCTAAACTGTTTCATCCGCATCTTGATCCGCATCCTGGGACGAGACGAATTTTTTCAAAACCGCCGCGCGCGGGCACGCCGGCACATGCGTCAGCACGCTCCGCACCCCGGCAACGCGCCTTTTTCGCACCACAAGACCAGACAGCCGGAGCACGGCCCCGGCAATTCATTGGGAACCAACATTGCGCGCCAGGGCGGCGCCAAGGAGGAACAGATGGCTAAAATGAAAACCATGGACGGCAATAACGCCACAACGCATATTGCCTACGCCCTGTCGGAAACGGCAGCCATTTACCCCATCACCCCTTCTTCGGTCATGGGCGAAGTTATGGACGAGATGGCGGCCCAGGGCAAAAAAAACCTGCTGGGGCAGACGGTCATTGTGCGCGAAATGCAATCGGAAGCAGGCGCGGCGGGCGTTGTGCACGGCATGCTCGCCGGGGGCAGTCTGACCTCCACGTTCACGGCCTCCCAGGGCCTTTTGCTGATGATTCCCAATATGTATAAAATCGCCGGCGAACTTTTGCCCGGCGTTTTTCATGTGGCGGCCCGCGCTCTGGCCTCCCACGCCCTGTCCATTTTCGGCGATCAGCAAGACGTGATGGCCTGTCGCCAGACCGGCTTCGCTTTTCTCTGCTCCTCCTCGGTGCAGGAATGCATGGATCTTGCGCTGGTGGCCCATCTTTCGGCCATTGATTCCAGCGTGCCCTTCTGCCATTTCTTTGACGGCTTCCGCACCTCCCATGAGGTGCAGAAGATTGAAGTCATTGATTACGAGGACATCCGCGGCCTGGTGAACTGGGACAAGGTCGAGGAATTCCGCGCCAGCGCCATGAACCCGGAACATCCGCACATCCGCGGCACGGCCCAGAACCCGGATATTTATTTCCAGAACCGCGAGGCCTCCAACCTCTATTACGAGGCCGTGCCCGCCATTGTGCTGGAAAACATGAAAAAGGTGGAATCCGTCACCGGCCGCCGCTACCGCCTCTTCGACTATGTGGGCCATCCGGAAGCCGACCGCGTGGTCATCAGCATGGGTTCCTCCTGCGAAGTCCTTGAGGAAACGGTCAATTACCTGAACAGCCGCGATCAGCGCGTGGGTCTGATCAAAACGCGCCTCTACCGTCCCTTCTCCACCGAGCATTTGCTGCGCGCCCTTCCGGCCACGGTCACCTCTCTCTCCGTGCTGGACCGCACCAAGGAGCCGGGCGCCCTGGGCGATCCGCTGTACCAGGATGTCTGCACCGCCTTTCTGGAAAAGGGCGAGGCGCCCACCATCGTGGGCGGCCGCTACGGCCTGGGCTCCAAGGACTTCACGCCGGGCATGGCCAAGGCCGTGTTTGACAACATGCTCGGCCTGCAGCCCAAGAACCACTTCACCGTGGGCATCAAGGACGATGTGACCAATCTTTCCCTTGACGTGGAAGACGAGATCGACACCGTGCCCGCGGGCACCGTGCAGTGCAAATTCTTCGGCATCGGCTCCGACGGCACCGTGGGCGCCAACAAGCAGGCCGTGAAGATCATCGGCGACAACACCGATATGTACGCTCAGGCCTACTTTGCCTATGACTCCAAGAAATCCGGCGGCCTGACCGTCTCGCATCTGCGCTTCGGCAAACAGCCCATCCAGTCTTCCTACCTGATCACCCAGGCCGACTACATTGCCTGCCACAAGGCCGCCTATGTGAATATGTACGACGTGCTGGACGGCATCAAGGAGGGCGGCACCTTTGTGCTCAACTCCAACTGGTCCCTGGCGGACATGGAAAGCCACCTGCCCGCGGCCATGAAGCGGATCATTGCCCGCAAGAAGCTTAAATTCTACAACGTGGACGCCGTGAAAGTCGCTCAGGAAGTGGGCCTCGGCGGCCGCATCAACATGATCATGCAGACGGCTTTCTTCAAGCTGGCCAACGTCATTGATTTCGACAGGGCCGTGGAACTGCTCAAGGAGTCCATCAAGAAGACGTACGGGCTCAAGGGCGACAAGATTGTGAATATGAACATCGCGGCCGTGGACAAGGGCGCGAACGCGCTGGAGGAAATCCGCTATCCCGCTTCCTGGGCCGACGCCACGCAGGGCGCCGAGTCCTGCCACTGCGGCGATGACGAGTACATCCGCGACGTGGTGCGCCCCATCCTTTCCATGCGCGGCGACCAGCTGCCGGTCTCGGCCATGGAGCCCGCGGGCTTCATGCCCCTGGGCACCACAGCCTGCGAAAAGCGGGCCGTGGCCATCAACATCCCGGAATGGCAGCCGCAGAACTGCATCCAGTGCTATCAGTGCTCCTTTGTCTGCCCGCACGCCACCATCCGCCCGGTGCTGGCCACCGAGGACGAGCTGCAGGGCGCGCCCGCGAGCTTTGAAACCAAGGACGCCACCGGCAAGGAGCTCAAGGGCCTCAAGGTGCGCATCCAGGTCTATCCCGAAGACTGCGTCGGCTGCGGCTCCTGCGCCGACGTGTGCCCGGCCAAGGAAAAGGCTCTGGTCATGAAGCCCCTGGAAAGCCAGCTGGAAACCCAGAAAGCCAACCTGGCATTCGCCGAGGAGCACATCTCCCTCAAGGACAATCTGCTGCCCCGCGACACGCTCAAGGGCTCGCAGTTGCAGCAGCCCCTGCATGAATTCTCCGGGGCCTGCGGCGGCTGCGGCGAGACGCCGTACGTCAAGCTGCTCACCCAGATGTTCGGCGAGCGGATGGTCGTGGCCAACGCCACGGGCTGCTCCTCCATCTGGGGCGCGTCCTCGCCCACGACTCCCTACTGCACCAACAAGGACGGCTTCGGCCCGGCCTGGGGCAACTCGCTCTTTGAAGACGCGGCCGAATACGGCTGCGGCATCGGCCTGGCCTATGTGCAGCGCCGCGCCCGCCTGGCCATGATTGTGGAAGAGGCCCTGAAGCAGGAGAATGTCCCCGCCGAGCTCAGGGAAGCCCTGCAGGGCTGGCATGATCACAAGGACGATCCCCAGGGCTCCCGCGAATACGGCGAGAAAATCCTGGCCAGCCTGGACGGCTTCGACAGCCCCCTGGCCCGCCAGCTCTGGGACATGGACGACTTGTACACCAAGAAGAGCGTCTGGGTCTTCGGCGGCGACGGCTGGGGCTACGACATCGGCTACGGCGGCCTGGATCATGTGATGGCATCGGGCGACGACATCAACGTGCTGCTGCTGGATACCGAAGTGTACTCCAATACCGGCGGCCAGTCCTCCAAATCCACGCCTCTGGGCGCGGTGGCCCAGTTCGCGGCCGGGGGCAAGCGCACCCGCAAAAAGGATCTGGGGCGCATGATGATGACCTACGGCTACGTCTATGTGGCTTCCGTGGCCATGGGCGCGGACAAGCAGCAGGTGCTCAAGGCCTTCCGCGAAGCCGAGGCCTACAAGGGCCCCTCGCTGATCATCGCCTACTCGCCCTGCATCAACCAGGGCCTGCGCAAGGGCATGGGCAAGAGCATGGAAGAAGCCAAAATGGCCGTGCAGACCGGTTACTGGCCCCTGTACCGCTACAACCCGGATCTGGCCAGGGAGGGCAAGAATCCCTTCCAGCTTGACTCCAAAGCGCCCGGCGCGGACATGCAGGAATTCCTGCAGGGCGAAGTGCGCTTTGCCTCTCTGGACAAGACCAAGCCGGAAATCTCCAGGCAACTCAAAGCCGAACTGGCCAGGGAATATGCGGAGCGCTACGCGCTGTACAAGCAACTGGCGGACATGCCCCATCCCGCGCCGGCGGCAAGCGCGCCGGAAGTGGAATAGCAGGCCGCCGCGGAAAAAATCCGCGCCGATCCGAAGCAGGCAGGAGCACGCGCTCTGACTGCCTTCCACCGGACGGATGCGGGAAATGCCGGATGAAATGCGGCCCGCGCGACGCGCGGGCCGCGTCGGAATACGCAACAGGCAGGGCGCGGCGCGGACACGCCGCGCCCTGCACGTTTTCAGAGCATGTTGCCTTTTGAAAAGCCCTCGGTTCCGGCAGCCGCAAGAGCGCAGGCCCGTGACGTACAAAGCGGACGCCCGCTGCGAAAGCCACGCGCAATGCATTTGCGCTCCCGCCCTGCCCCTGAACGAGCCGTGGAGCTTTACGGGCAAGGCCGCCCGATCTGCATGCCGGCCGTCTTCAACACTTTGAGATTGGACAATCCCAAAGGCAATCTGCTCCAAGAACAGAACCGGCCGCATTGGGAAAAATGCACGCCGGATGCCGCCAGGCAACGGAGAACGTATGCATAACGCTCTTTATCTCACGGCCACCGGGCCGCTGACGGGCAAAAGCGCCATTGCGCTGGGCACCATGCAGATGCTCAGCCGCCATATGCGCAATGTGGCGATCTTTCGCCCGATCATCAACGAGCCCCAACTGGACGACCGCGACCCGGACATCCATCTGATGCTGGAGCATTTCCGGCTGGAGATGGATTATAAAGACACTTTCGCCTACACCCACCGCGAAGCGCGCGAAATCATCAATCAGGGCTCGCGCAATCTGCTTTTGGAAAATATTATCCAGAAATTCAAAAAAATCCTCCTGGAGCACGATTTCGTGCTCTGCGTGGGCACGGATTTTCTGGGCAAGGACCCGGTCTTCGAGTTTGAGCTCAACGCCGAAATCGCGGCCAATCTGGGCTGCCCGGTCATGCTGGTGACCAGCGGGGACACTGCCACGGCCGAAGAGGTGCGCCAGTCCCTGCAAATGACCATGGACAGTCTGGAGCCGTATTCTCTGGACGTGATCGCCACGATCATCAACCGGGCCCATCTTTCCCAGACCGATCTGGACGAGCTGCGCGCCCAGTTCAGCCAGGAAGGCCGCCCGGCCCTGATTTACGCGGTGCCCAATGATCCGGCCATCGGCCGGGCCACAATGGGCGACGTGAAAAAGGGCCTGCAGGCTGAAGTCCTTTTCGGCGCGAACCGCATGGACACCCTGGTGGGCGACTATCTGGTGGCGGCCATGCATGTGGAGCATTTTCTGCAATATATCGCCAAGGATCAGCTGGTCATCTCGCCGGGCGACCGCACGGACATTCTGCTGGCGTCCATCGCCTCGCGCCTGTCCTCCTCCAAGCCGGACATTGCGGGCGTTCTGCTCACCGGCGGCCTGCGGCCCCCGGAGGAAGTCCGCAACCTGATCGACGGCTGGAGCGGCTCGCCCCTGCCCATTCTGCTCACCGAGTTTCATACCTACAGGGCCATCCTGGCCCTGCAGGAAGTGTACGGCCTGATCGAGCCCGGAGACATGCGCAAGATCAGCACGGTGCTGGGCCTTTTCGAGCACCATGTCAACGGCAAGGAAATCGCCAACCGTCTGGTCTGCAAACGCAGCAGCCGCATGACGCCCATGATGTTCGAATTCGAGCTGATCGAGCGCGCCAAAAGCCGCAAAATGCGCATTGTCCTGGCTGAAGGCACGGAAGGCCGCATCCTTCAGGCCACGGACATTTTACTGCGGCGCGAGGTGGCGGAGATCATTCTGCTCGGGAACGTGGACAAAATCCGCAAAAAAGCCAGCGATCTGGGCCTGGACATCAGCGGGGCCACCCTGATCGACCCCGTGAAATCGCCCAAATTCGACGACTATGCCCAGACCTACTACGAGCTGCGCAAAGCCAAGGGCATCACCCTGGAGATCGCCCGCGACGTGATGAGCGACGCCACCTACTTCGCCACCATGATGGTCAAGAAGGACGACGCCGACGGCATGGTTTCCGGCTCGGTGAACACCACGGCGCACACCATCCGCCCGGCTTTTGAGTTCATCAAGACCAAGCCCGGCTACTCCGTGGTTTCCTCGGTCTTTCTGATGTGCCTCAAGGATCGGGTGCTGGCCTTCGGCGACTGCGCGGTGAACCCCAACCCCACGGCGCAGCAATTGGCGGAAATCGCGGTGGCCTCAGCCCATACGGCCGAGGTTTTCGGCATTGAGCCGCGCGTGGCCATGCTTTCCTATTCCACCGGCACCTCCGGCAAGGGGGCGGATGTGGACGTGGTGGTTGAAGCCACCCGCATCGCCAGAGAGATGGCTCCGGATCTGGCCCTGGAAGGCCCCTTGCAGTACGACGCGGCCATTGACCCCACTGTGGCCAAGACCAAGATGCCGGACAGCCTGGTGGCAGGCAAGGCCACGGTCTTCATCTTCCCGGATCTGAACACGGGCAACAACACCTACAAAGCCGTGCAGCGCGCGGCCCAGGCCGTGGCCATCGGCCCGGTGCTCCAGGGCCTGAACAAGCCGGTCAATGATCTTTCCCGCGGTTGCACTGTGCCGGACATTGTGAACACCGTGGCCATCACGGCCGTGCAGGCTGCTGCCGAAAAAGCCTGAAAAACCGTTTGCAGGGCAGGGGCGCGGCTGCGCTCCTGTCCTTTTCATTTTAGAGCGTTTTGCTCATGAAATGAGCTAGAGCAGATTACCTTTGACTTTTTATGAAAGTCAAAGGTGGCATTCAGGCGAAAAACGCGGTTTTCGCCTGAATGTCCGCCGCGTTGCGGCGGCTGCCGCTTTCGCGTCAGCAGAGCATTTTCAAAGTGAAAATGCTCTAAAAAACAGGCAGACAAAGGAAAAGATATGAAAGTTCTGGTGATCAACGCAGGCTCCTCGTCGTGCAAATATCAGCTCCTGGAAATGGACACCCAAACCGTGCTCTGTTCCGGCGTGGCCGAGCGCATCGGGCAGGAGAACGGCTGCCTGACCCACAAAATCGCGCCGGATACGGACAAGGCGGAAAAAACAATCCGCGAAGCGCCCTTCCCCACCCATGTGCAGGCCATGGAGCTGGTCATTGCCCTGCTCACTGATCCGAAAATCGGGGTGATCAAAGACAAAAGCGAAATTTTCGCCATCGGCCACCGCGTGCTGCACGGTGGCGAGTCCATCACTGACCCGGTGCGCGTGGATCAACACGTCAAGGACATCATCAAAGAGTGCTTTTTGCTCGGCCCCCTGCATAACCCGGCCAACCTGATGGGCATTGAGGTGGCGGAAAAGCTCTTCCCGGGCGTGCCCAACGTGGCGGTCTTTGATACGGAATTCGGCATGGGCATGCCGCCGGAAGCCTATATGTACGCCCTGCCCTACGAGCTGTATGAGGAGCTCAAAATCCGCCGCTACGGCTTCCACGGCACTTCCCACAAGTATATTGCCAGAAAGACCGCCGAATATCTGGGGAAACCGCTGGGCGAGCTGCGCTCCATCACCATGCATCTGGGCAACGGCTCATCCATGAGCTGCGTCAGGGATGGCAAATGCTTTGACACCAGCATGGGCCTGACCCCGCTGGAAGGCCTGATCATGGGCACGCGCTGCGGCAGCATTGACCCGGCCATTGTGCCCTTTGTCATGGAAAAGAAAGGGCTCGGCCCGGCTGAGGCCGACATTTTGATGAATAAAAAATCCGGCCTGCTCGGCCTGTGCGGCTATACGGACATGCGCGACGTGCACGCCCAGGTGGAAAAGGGCGACAAGCGCGCCGAGCTGGCTCTCAGGATGCTGGTGCGCAGCATCAGGAAGACCTTGGGTTCCTATGTCTTTCTGCTGGACGGCAAGGTGGACGCCCTGGTCTTTACCGCGGGCATCGGCGAAAATGACGATATCGTGCGCGCCGCTGTCTGCGAGGGCCTGGAAGGCCTGGGCATCAGGCTTGACCCCGCGGAAAACAATACGCGCAAGCCGGGCGCGCGCGCCATCTCCACCCCGGACAGCAAAATCCCTGTGCTGATCATCCCCACCAACGAGGAATTGCAGATCGCCCAGGCCACCCTGGAAGTGCTGGGCAAGTAAAACTCTTGTGCCTCCCACAGTGAAAAGGCCGTCCGCTGAGCGCGGGCGGCCTTTTCACAAGTCCGGCCGGATATGACGTTCTGCCGCGCGCCGCACAACGCCTGTGAGATACATGCAGCCAAGGCCTTGTTTCAGCCATTCCGGATTGAGGTCATGCTCCTCCATAAGCCTTAGAGCGTTTTGCTCATGAAAGTAGCTAACCGCCCTAAGTACAATAATTTTTTTCATGTTATCATAAACGCTGGCAAGAGCCGCCTCGGCGGCGGAGCCGCACTTCGCACCCACGAAGCCTGCGCTTCGGGCGATGCTGTTGCATCGCCGCCAGGGTTGGGGCATGGCAGCCCTGGCCCCGGAAGAAAGGGATTCACTTTTGAGATGATTTTCTTAAAAAATTCATTGTAATTTTACATGATTGAGAAAAGAATTTCACCAGAAAAGTAAATCCTTCCCGGAAGAGTCTACCTTGCTATTTGTTTTTGGCCGGGATATCCTCAGGATGGGGAGGCAGGCGACATGGAACTCACGGTGGCCGCTGTAATCGTCAGTGTTTTGCTGTTCATCTATCTGGAGACCAGGCGCAGGAACACCCGGTATCTCCAGCGCATTGCCGAAGAAAAGAGCGACATTGCCGGGGCTTCCCGGATGACGGCCACGATGGCCGTCTTTTATCCCGACGCCCAGACCACAGTGATCATGGGCGCTTCCGAGGAATTCGGCGCGCTGTATTATCGCGTCTTGCGCCAGACCAAAGTGATTAACCGCAGCAAGATCAACCTGTCCAACATCGCGCGGGTGGAGTTGCTGATCAACGGCCGGCCGCAGGATCTGTCCTGCTCGTCCGAGCAGCCGACCACCTCGCTCAAGGCCACGGAGATTGCCAACAAAGTCTTGAGCCGTTTTTCTCCGGATACGCTCAAATCCATCCAGCGGGTGGGTCTGCGGATTATTTTTCTGAGCGAGACCGGAAGTGAGAAATCCCTGGAAATCACCGTGCTGCGCCCGGGCGACGAGCGGCAGCGCTTCAAGCGCTTCCAATTGCTGAAAAACGCTGTCTGGTGGTGCGGATTCCTGAATATCGGCAGCAGGCAGGCGCGCCATGTGCGGGCCCGCCTGGAAGCGCCCGGGGCGTAGAGCCTGGGCGGAGAATTTTTTTGAAAAAAATATCCTTTTATTTTACTGAGTTACAGATGCAGAATGCGGTATGCTAAGATATTGAAATACAAAGCGATTCGCCTTGGCAACATATCGCGTTCGCCTTGGCCCGTTTCTTGCTTTTTGCCATGAAGTATGTTTTGTAGAGTGTTGCTTGAGCCCGCCTCTACCAAGTCAGGGTGGGCTTTTCAATGGCGGATTTTCCGCCTGCGCCCAACGGAGTAGTTCATGACCATGAGAATATCGATTTATTTTGCTCTTGTGCTGGGGCTGTGCCTGGCTCTCGCCGCCTGCGGCGATGACAAAAAAGCCCAGCCTGATATGCGGCCCCCGGTGGCTGTTTTTGACGTCAAGGTTGCCGACGCGCCCTGGCCGGCCGAATACCAGGCCCAGGCCTCTGGCTCGCGCGCCGTGGAAGTGCGCTCCCGCGTGGAGGCCATCATTGAGAAACGTCTCTATGAGGAAGGCGATTTCGTCAGGAAAGGCCAGCTGTTGTTTCAACTGGAGCGCGATCAGTACGAGGCCAAGGTCCAGCAGGCCCAGGCCCAGTTCAATAATGCCGAGCGCGAGTGGAAGCGCATCCGCCCGCTTTATGAAAAGAACGCGGTTTCCCAGAAGGATCGCGACGCCGCCCGGGCCGCCTATGAAACCACCAAGGCGGAATTGCGCACAGCCAAAATCAATCTGGACTATACCGAGGTGACGGCTCCGGTTTCCGGCTTCAGCAGCAAGGAAAACTTCACGCCCGGCAACCTGGTCGGCAACAATTCGCTGCTGACCTATGTGAACCAGACGGACCCCATGTACATCGACTTTTCCATTGCCGCGCCCGAGCGCATGACCCGGCAGCAACTGGCAGAGGCCGGTCGCCTGGAGTTCCCGGAGCACAACCGCTACAAGGCCAGGCTGCGTCTTCTGGACGGCACCATGTACAAGGGCGAGGGCCAGGTGACCTTCATCGACAGTCAGGTCCAGCCCACCACGGGCGTGATCCAGGCCCGCGCGGTCTTTGACAATGCCGACGGGCACATCATGCCCGGACAGTATGTGCGCTTGTACATGGAAGGCGACATCCTCAAAAACGCGGTGCTGATCCCGCAGAAGTGCGTGATCCTGACCCAGAAGGGCTCCATGGTCATGGCTCTGGACAAGGAAGACAAGGTCTATGCCGTCCCGGTCGATCTGAGCGTGGCCGTGGGTGACAAGTACCTGGTGGTTTCCGGCCTCAAGGGCGGCGAGCGCATCGTCAGCGAGGGCATCGTCAAGGCCCGGCCCGGAACCGTGGTGCGCGTGCAGAAAGCCGGAGCACAGCAGCAGCCGCAGGCTCCTGCCGCTCAAAAGTAGGTTGCTCTATGGCCGCTTCTTCCAAACCGAATTTCTTTTTGCGCCGTCCGATTCTCTCGGCCGTCATTTCCATCGTGATCACTCTGGTGGGCGCTCTGGCCATGAAGGCCCTGCCCATTGCCCAATACCCGGATCTGGTGCCGCCCACGGTCAACGTGAGCGTCACATATCCCGGCGCGTCCGCCGAAACCATCGCCTCCACCGTGCTGGCCCCCCTGGAAGTGAACATCAACGGCGTGGAAAACATGCTGTACATGACCTCCACGGCCGCTTCCGGATCGGGCTCCGGCTCCATCAACGTGTACTTTGCCCTGGGCTCGGACCCGGACATGGCCCTGGTCAACGTCAACAACAAGGTCAACCTGACCCAGACACAGCTGCCAGAGGAGGTGCGCCGCCAGGGCGTGAGCGTGGTCAAACGCTCTCCGGCCATGCTTCAGCTCTTTGCGTATTATTCGCCCGACGGCCGCTACGACGAGGTCTATATCCACAACTGGATGCAGATCAACGTTGTGGACGAGCTCAAGCGCGTGCCCGGCGTGGGCGACGTTTCTGTTTTCGGCAGCATGAGCTATTCCATGCGCATCTGGCTCCAGCCGGACAAGCTGGCCAAGTATGGCTTGACGGTCAATGATGTGACCAGGGCCATTCAGGAGCAGAACTCCCAGTTCGCGCCCGGCCGTCTGGGCGATATGCCCTCGCCCTCCTCCACCCAGCTCACCTGGCAGATCGACACCCAGGGCCGGCTGGTCACGCCCGATGAGTTCGGGGAGATTGTGGTGCGCACCGGGCCGGACAGCGCCATGCTGCGCCTCAAGGACGTGGCCCGGGTGGAGCTGGGCGGCCAGGATTACAGCGTCAGCTCCCGGGCCAACGGCATGGTTGCCCGCATGGGCGCGGTTTACCTGCTGCCCGGCGCCAATGCCATTGCCACCGGCGACCTGGTCGCGGCCAAGCTGAAAGATATCGCCGCAAACCTGCCCGACGGCATGGAATACCGTATCGTGGTGGATACCAATGACTTTGTCATTGAATCCATCAGGGAAGTGGTTTCGACGCTGATAGAAGCCATGATCCTGGTGTTCATCGTGGTCTATGTCTTTCTCCAGAACTGGCGGACCACGCTGATCCCCTGTATCGCGGTGCCCGTATCGATCATCGGCACCTTTGCGGGCCTGTACGCGTTCGGCTATACGCTGAACACCCTGACCCTTTTCGCCATGGTGCTGGCCATCGGCATTGTGGTGGATGACGCCATTGTGGTGCTTGAAAACGTCGAGCGCATCATGAGCACCGAGCATCTGCCGCCCAGGGAAGCCACGGCCAAGGCCATGAACGAGGTTACGGCCCCGGTCATTGCCATTGTGCTGGTGCTCTGCGCGGTGTTCATTCCCGTCTCCTTCATGGGCGGGCTGGCCGGGCAGATGTACAAGCAGTTCGCCATCACCATTTCGGTGTCCGTGGTGCTCTCAGGCATTGTGGCTCTGACGCTCACGCCGGCTTTGTGCGCGCTGCTGCTCAAGCCTCATGCTCATGACTACAAGCCCGCCAGGTTCTTCATCTGGTTCAACTACGCCTTTGGCCGCGTCACCCACCGCTATGTGCGCACGGTTCGCTACATCAAGGATTCCAGCCTGCGGGCCCTGACGCTCTTTGCGCTTATGCTCGCGGCCATGCTCTGGCTGCTCAAGGTGGTGCCCGGCGGCCTGGTGCCCAATGAGGACCAGGGCTACATCCTGGGCATGGCCATTCTGGACGACGGCGCTTCCCAGCACCGTACCCTGGCCGTCACCGAAACTCTGAGCAATTTTCTGCGCAAGCAGCCCTCGGTGGATATGGTGGCCACCATCAACGGCATTGACATCACCTCTATGGCGGTAAAGAGCAATTACGGCACCTTTTTCGCCACGCTCAAGCCCTGGAGCGAGCGCAAGGGGCCCGGCATGTCGGCCGACGATCTGACCCAAAAGGTCATGGCCGTGACCATGATGCAGCCCGAAGCCGTGGTTCTGGGCTTTTCGCCGCCGCCCATCAGCGGCATGAGCACCACCGGCGGCTTTGAAGGCTATATTCAGATGCGCGGCCAGGGCACCATTTACGATCTGGAAAACAATGCCAACAAAATGGTGGCCGAAGCCCTGTCCAAAAACGCCGACGGCAAGCCCAAGTATCCGGCCATCGGCAGTGTGCGCAGCCTCTTTTCCACGGGTTCGCCGCAGTTGTACGCCAATCTGGATCGCGAACGCTGCAAGGACATGGGCATCAGCATTACCGACGTCTATACGGCCATGAGCGGCACGTTCGGCGGTACTTATGTGAACGACTTCAACTATATGGGCCGGACTTTCCAGGTGCGTATGCAGTCCGAAGCCGAATTTCGCGTCCTGCCCGAAGACCTGAGCGACGTGTATGTGCGCAACAATAAGGGCGAGATGATCCCGCTCACCGCGATCATGACCCTGGAACGGCGCACCGCGCCGCAGGTCATGGAACGCTACAACGTGTTCCCGGCCGCGCATATCCTGGGCAATCCCGCGCCGGGCTATTCATCGGGCCAGGCTCTGAGCGAAATGGAGCAGGCCGCCGCGGCCTCGCTGCCCGCCGACTACAGCCTGGGCTGGGTGGGCTCGGCCCTGCAGGAAAAGCTGGCCAGCGCGGACACCGGCCTGATCTTCGGGCTGGCTCTGGTGATGGTCTTCCTGATCCTGGCCGCCCAGTACGAGTCCTGGTCTTTGCCCCTGGCTGTGCTCACGGCCGTGCCCTTTGGCGTGTTCGGCGCGCTGCTGGCGACCTGGCTCAGGGATTTGTCCAATGACGTCTACTTCCAGGTGGCCTTGATCACATTGGTGGGCCTGGCCGCCAAAAACGCCATTCTGATTGTGGAATTCGCGGTGGAGGCCTGGCGCGGCGGCCGCAGCCTCGACGTGGCGGCCATGCATGCGTCGCGCCTGCGCTTCAGGCCGATCATCATGACTTCCCTGGCCTTTATCCTGGGCTGCGTGCCCCTGGCCATCAGCTCCGGCGCGGGCGCCAACAGCCGACACGCCATCGGCGTCGCGGTCATCGGCGGCATGTTGGCCGCCACGGCCATCGCCACGCTCTTTGTGCCGTATTTCTTCAAGAGTATTATGCAGCTTTCCCTGAAACTGCAGGGCAAGAAAGATCCCAATGAAGGCAAGGGCCGCATTGAGGATGAACAGGAGGATTTATGAGCGCCACCCCCCAAGGCGGGCCGGTCCGGGTTCAGGCCCGGCGCCAGGTCCGGCTCACGGTTCCGCTTTTGGCGCTGTGTCTCGCGTTGCTGCTCTCGGCCTGCTCTTTTGCGCCGCGCTACGAGCGGCCGGAACAGGATATCCCGGATCAATGGCGCAAGGTGGATTTGGGATCGGCTCCGCTGCATACCGACTGGTGGACGCGCTTCAACGATCCCGTGCTGACGGCCATGGTGGAAGAAGCGCTGCGCAACAATCAGGATCTGGCCGAATCCCTGGCCAGGATCGATTCGGCCGCGGCTCAGGTGGGCATTGCCACCTCGCAGTTGCTGCCCTCTGTCAGCGGCGACGCCGGAGCAGCGGCGCAGGGCGCTTCTGAAAAAACAGCCAACACCGTCCCTTTCAACCGCAGCGGGCTTTCGCGGTCCACCACCAATTACCAGGGTTCGCTCAACGCCTCCTGGGAACTGGATCTCTGGGGCAAGTACCGGAACAACTATACGGCCCTTTCCGATGTGCTGATGAATACAGTGGTAGGGCACGAGGCCTTGCGTCTTTCCGTGGCCGGTCAGGTGGCGCAGAGTTATTTTGCCCTGCTCGCTCTTGACATGCAGTTGGATACGGCGCGGCGCACCTTGAAAAGCCGGGAGGATGCCTTCGGCATCTACACCAGCCGCTACAAGCAGGGCGACATCACCGAGCTGGACTGGCAGCGCGCCCGGGCCGAGGTGGAAACCGCGCGCGCCCAGGTGCACACCAGCACCGTATCCGTGGATCAGGCCGAAGCCTCCCTGGCCGTGCTGCTGGGGCGCTCGCCGCGCGAGATCATCAACCGGGGCATGACGCGCGGCCGGGCCGTGGGCATGCTGCCCGCGCCGCCGGTACTGCCCGAAGGCCTGCCTTCGGAATTGCTGGAGCGGCGTCCGGACGTGCGCGCGGCCGAATACATGATTATGGCCTATAATGCCAATATCGGCGTGGCCCGCGCCCAGTTTTTCCCGTCCATTTCCCTGACAGGCATGCTCGGCACGGTCAGCGCCGCGGTGGGCAATCTCTTCAGCGGGCCGGCCGGGGTCTGGAGCTATGGAGCGTCAGGCACGCTGCCCATCCTGGATTTCGGGCGCAACTGGTATAATCTCAAGGATGCGGAGGCTCAGAAAAGGGCCGCCATTGCGGTGTATCGCAAGACCGTGCAGTCCGCCTTTCAGGATATCCGCGTTTCGCTCACCGCCCAGCGCGAGGCCGACGCCATTGTGCGCAGTATGCAAATCCAGGTGGAAAGCCTGCGCCGCGCGGTGGACATCGCCCGTTTGCAGTATGATAACGGCTATACTGACTATCTGACGGTCCTGGACGCGGAGCGCCAGCTTTTTTCGGCCGAGCTGCAACTGGCCACGGCCCTGCGCGACCGGCTGGACGCCGTGGTCAGCGTGTGCATGGCTTTGGGCGGCGGCTGGCAGGATCCGGGCGCGCGTCCGAGCTTCCCGGTGGTGAACACCGAGCGGCTTTTGCAGCAGGAGACCAGCGCCCGCGAGGCCACGCCTGCCACCAGGGCTCCTGTTTCGGGGGCCGCCCGGCAGTAAACGTCAACGCAAGGCGCTTTGGCCTGCCGCGGCTTTTTCCCGGCCAATCCGGCGGAATCGAAACGTGAATCAAGCGACCGGCTTTTCCCCTGAAACATGGGCAAAGGCCGGTCGCTGCGCATTTGTTTTTCCCGGCTTCCTCTAAAAAATTCGTTTTGAATTTCAGATGGTTGTAATATCATTTTCATTGAAGGCGTGAATGTCTCCCATGTCCGGGGACTTTACAGATACATACGGAGTGGCGTAAAAAAGAATATGGACAGACAACTGCCCGTTACCCTGTTTATGGGTTTTATGGCCCTGACTCTGAGTCTCTTTTTCACTGCTCCTGTTTCGGCGGCCGGGCAGTCTTTTCAGGCGGCTGCCGACAACGGCCGGGAGGCCACGCGGTTCAAAACGTCTGTCAAGGCTGCCGGGGCAACGCCGCAGCGTTCCTCCGGGAAGGCGACCCGGAAAAAACAAGGCTTGCATGGGCGTTCCTGGGCTTTCGGCCACTCCAGCGATCGCAATGCCGCCATCTGGCGGGATGGCGTGGCCTCGCAGGATCTGCACGACCGCGCGGTTTCAGGCGCGCTGGAAAAAAAGGCCGTGAACACGGCCAGGGGCATCAGCAGCGCCTTGAGCGGCTCGGCGGCTCAGGCCAGGAAAAAAAAGAAGCCGCTGGGCATCAGCATGGAAAGCGAAGTTTCCACCTGGCGCGAGCCCTTGCCGGCGGACGGCGTGCGCGCGGATGAAGCGCGGCCTCTGGAAAGCCGTCATGTGGTGCGCGCCTATGCGGACGTTACGGCCGGGGAGGACCTCAGCATCAGCGTGGGGCCGGAACTGATCCTCAGAGATGAACAGACGCGCGAGCGCAACTCCAACGCCAGCCAACCCGAATCCGTGCTGGGTATGGGTATGCAGTTCAAGATGGATTTTTAGAGCGCTCAGCTGCTTTCATCAGCAAAACGCTCTCGTCACCAGGTCACACATAACGCTTCATTTTTTCGTGTGAAAATCGCTTCGCCGGAAAAGTGGTTATGCTTCCGTGTTCTGGGCCAGGATCAACTCCACCTCATCCACGCTCAAACCCGCGTTGCGCGCGATCTGCCGGGTGCTCAGCCCCTTGCGGCGGCCGTTGAGAATGATCTCGCGCAAAAATTGCGGCGAGCGGCGGATGCCCTCGGCCTGTTCCAGCAGGCGGCGCAGCTCCTGGGCCCGCTCTTCCAGCTTTTCGTCCAGATTGCGCAATTCGGCCTGGCGCTGGGCAAAGGTGGCCACTATTTCCCGCTCCAGGCGGGCGTTCATTTCAATACGCGCCAGCAGGCTTTCCTGATTGCCCTGCAAGGCGTTGAGCAAAGCCTCCGAGCGGCGCAGGCGCAGGTAAAAAAAGAGCACGCCGCCCAATATGGCCAGCTCCAGCAGGGAAAAAAGAATAATCAGCGCCAACGTCAGGGTTGCGTTCATACTTTGAGATTCAAAAGGTTGCCTACCAGCGGCGACGCGGATGGCCGGATCTCCCCGTCTTCCGGCGAAGCTTCGGGCAAAGGCCGCCGCGTGCGGCGGCGGCTGCCGAAAGAGGCCCCGCCGCCGTTGCGCCCGTCCGGGAGCACGGCGCTGCCTTCGGTTTTTTCGGTTTTCTCGATCTGTTGCTGTTCCTGCCGGGCCATTTCCGCGGCCAGCACCCGCGACATGGCCATGGAGGCCTGAGGGGCCACCGCGGCCGCGTTGGCAAAGGGCGCGGCCAGATTGGTCTGGGCATAGAGCACGGCCATGGTGGCGTCAACGCTCATGGCTCTCCCCGGACGTCCTCCTGGACGTCCTTAGAGCATTTTTTGATTGAAAATATCCATTTTCAATCACTTCGCTGCCATCATTTCGCGTCCAGGCTTCAGCCGTTGCGACGAAGGAAGCTACGGATGAAGACAGCAACTGGTTACTGCGGCGCCAGCCAACGCAACCGCTGTCGCTATCCGTAAGCAAGCAAAGCTTGCTAACGGCTACCGCAACGCGGTCTGGACGCTCATTCGGCGCGGACGCCAGCTAACGCTGTCGCCAGAGCGTTTAGCTAATTTCATTAGCAAAACGCTCTAGATTGGCGGCAAACTTCCCTGGATCCCGTGCCGTTTACGGCAATGCGCCGCGCCGCGACCTTGCCCCCATCATGGGAGGGCGCGGCAAGCCCGGCCGGGAAAGCGCGGCCGAAAGCGCGTCACTCTCCCTCTCAGGCAAAACTCCCCTTACTCGCTGAGATATCTTTCAAAAAGCACATCCTCGATCTGCCCTTGCGTCAGGTAGTTGTTGAGCACGGAGGTCAGATCCTTTTTTATGGTTTGAACATTTTCCGGGGCCAGCAGGAAGTCGTTGTCCGTGCTGCGCAGATAATAGTAAAGCGCGTCACGCAGGGAGAGCATTTTCTGATCCATTTCCTTGTCCAGGTTCGGAACCTTGGTCAGGGCGGAGAATTTGCAGATCAAAAAGCGCGACCCGCCCTTGCCGTCCGGCCGTTCCACCAGAAAGGGCGCAAATTCCTTGACGTACTCAAGCTTGGCCGGTACGGCCGGCTTGGAGGGCACCACGATCACTTCGGGCTTGGGCGCGTCCGGCTCTGGCGGCGGAGCAAAAAACCACCAGGCCGCCGCCCCAAGAAGCAAAAGCGACAGCAAACCCCCGCCGGCCAGCAGGAGCAGTTTTTTCTTTTTCGGAGCCGCGGCGGCGGTTTCGGCCTCCTGCGGCACGGCCGGCGCTTCGCTCTCTTCCGGCACGGCCGGCGCATCCGGCTCGTCCAGTAAAAAAGGCGCGTCGTCGAGATCCAGCTCCACCTTGCCCAGGCCCGCATCCGGGTGCAGCGTGACCTGTATATCGTCCCTGACCGGGGCTTCCTTAAGCTTGTTTTTGTCAGCCACAGGCTACTCCGTCAAAAAAAAGAAGAGCGGCTTGTCTTCTTAGAGCAGATTACCTTTGACTTTTTATGAAAGTCAAAGGTGGCATTCAGGCGAAAAACGCGGTTTTCGCCTGAATGTACGCCGCGTTGCGGCGGCTGCCGCTTTCGCGTCAGCAGAGCATTTTCAAAGAGAAAATGCTCCAGCAGAACGCTCGAGGGCCGCAACATGGCGCGGAATGCAGGCGTGAAGCGGCAAGGCAAAACACCGGAGGGCAAAAGCAAAAGCGCGGCCGGGTTCATGGCGCGGGCAGCAAGATGCCGCCCAAGCGCGGCTGTTTCGCATCGGGGAAAGCGTACCGGCAGCAGGCCTCTTGGGGATGCAGCATTTTCCGGATTCCATGCTGAAAAAGCTTGAGCGCCGCGTGAAGCGGCATCAGGCAAAGCCCGCGGCACGGCGCGCCGACAGGGGATCGCTGCCAAAGCGCGTTTGTTTGCTCTGCGCTCTTCAGGCCCGTGGCAGGTCTCCATGCCCGATGCGGCGCTAGGGAAAAATTTTGTCGATCTTCTGCTTCATGGTGTCTGCGGTGAAGGGCTTGACGATATAGTTGGAAACCTTGGCCTGCACCGCTTCAATGATGTTTTCCTGCTGGGCCTCGGCCGTGACCATCAAAAAGGGAATGTTGGCAAACTGTTCGCTGGCCCGCACCTTGCGCAAAAGATCAATGCCGGTCATCTGCGGCATGTTCCAGTCGGACACGATAAAGTCGATCTTGTCGCGGTTGAGCACTTCCCAGGCCGTAGTGCCGTCGTCGGCCTCCACCACGTTGTTAAAGCCGAGCTGGCGCAGGATGTTGCGCACAATACGGCGCATGGTGGAAAAATCATCCACGACAAGAACGCGCATATTGGGATTGTAAGGCATCAATATCTCCTTGGGGGCTTTTCGAGGCGCGTATCGTGCGGAGGCTGCCCCGGCAAAAATCCGGCTCCGCGGTTGCGGCCCTTGTGCCCGCGCGGCAACGCAACAGTGGACGGCAGAAGATTTTGAGAAGCGCATCCGGGAAATGCAGGATCTTCCGTCGGACCGGCCGGGCCTGAAGCGGGCAGCTACAGTTCCGCCGTGTCGCCGTACAGGCTCACAAATTCTCTGCGCAGACGGCTCAGGGCCTGCGAATGCAACTGTGAGACGCGGCCTTCGGTAATGCCCATGATTTCAGCCGTTTCACGCATGTTTAATTCATCAGTATAATAGAGGGAGAGTACCAGCTTTTCCCTTGGCGTCAAGCGGTCGATAAGCGGCGCCACGCGCTCGATGAGCTCGCGCCGGGCCGTGCTGCTGTACAGTTCGCCGCCGCTCTCCGGGCTGTCGCCGGAGAGCGTGTCCTGAATGGCGTCCAAGGAAAGCCAGAGCTGGTTCTGCAAAGCCTCAAGCCCCTGGCGCACGTCGCGCAGTTCCAGGCCGGTGATGTCCTGCAGATCTTCTTCCGTGGCCTGGCGTCCTTTCTCGTGCTCCACTTTGCGCATGGCCTCGTCCAGCACGCGCACGCGCTGGCGCAAGGAGCGCGGAAACCAGTCCAGCCTGCGCAGCTCGTCCAGCATGGCCCCGCGGATGCGGTTTTCCGCGTACGTTTCAAAGCGGATGCCCAACTGCGGCCGGAATTTGCCCAGAGCCTCCATAAGCCCCAGGGTGCCGGAGCTGATCATTTCCCCGAGTTCCACGTTGCGCGGCAGCTTTGCCTTGAGCCGCAGCGCCAGAAAACGGATCTTGGGCGCATAATGGCGCACCACCGCTTCCTGTTCGGCCGAGGAAAAGTCTTCCCAGGCCGTGGCGCCGGTTTCAAGCGCTTCCCAGGGACTCGCCTGCGATGCTTGCGCTGTGCCGGTTTTCATGTGTCGTTCCTTTCCGGTTCGTGCCTCTTCTTCTCCACGGCATGTCAGTTGCCTTTTGTGTTGCCGCTGTCCTCGGCCCGCCCGGCCCGTACAGCGGAGATATTTGATCCGGATGCTTGTCGTTCACTGCGTCTGCGTCCACAGCCAGAAATCATGCCCGCGCGGGCCCGTCAGGACGGCCCGCTGGCGCGCGTTCGCGCTCGCGCACAATTTTTTTCTGTCCGTGCCGCGGCGCTGCTTCATCTGAACAACAGTTTCTTCCAGAAAAATTTGATGTTGCCGTCCAGGCTCGCGGGCGCTTCCCAGGCGGTGATGTCGTTGGCCAGTTGCAGCACGGCCCTGGACGCCGGGCTTTCGGGATCGCTGACGCAGAAGGGCAGTTGTTGCACCACGGCCTTGCGCACGCCCGTGTCCCGCGGGAACACGCCCGCCAGATCCAGGGAAACGCCGCTCAAAAAGTGATCACAGGCCTGGTGCAGACGCAGAAACATGTTTTTGGCGGTCTTGAGATCCGGCGACATATTGACGCAGACCTTGAAATGCTCCACCCCGTGCGTGAGCTTGAGCACCTTGATCAGGGCATAGGCGTCGGTCAGGGAGGTCGGTTCCGGGGTAAGCACCACCAGCCGTTCTTGCGCGGCCAGGTTGAAGTACAGCACGTTGTCGCTGATGCCCGCGCCCGTATCCACAATCAGGTAGTCCAGATCGTCCTCCAGCTCGCCCACGGCTTCCAGCAGCTCCAGCTTCTGGCCGGTGGAAAGCGTGAGCATTTCGCTCATGCCCGATGAGGCGGGCAGAATGGAAAAGCCATAGGGCGTGGGAAAAAGAATATCCTGAAGCGACGCGCCCTCATGGAAAAGATGAAAAAGATTTTTCTGCGGGGTCAGACCCAGGAGCACGTCCACATTGGCAAGGCCCAGATCGGCGTCGATCAGCACCACGCGCTTGCCCAGCCGGGCCAGACAGAGCGCCAGGTTGACTGAAAGGTTCGTCTTGCCCACGCCGCCTTTGCCGGAAGTGATGGAAAATACCAGGGGAAATGTGCCGCTCATCTGTTTGCTCCGCATGGGTTAATGGGCTTGGGGCCGGGCCTTCAGGCCGCCTGGCCGGGAATCTGACGCTTGAAGATCAGCCGCCAGATCAGCGGCTCCGTGGCCGGGGCGAGGCTTTCCTTGAGTTCCGCGCCGAAGGAGAGCGCGGAAACCGGCAGCCCGGCCGCGCAGGCCACGTTGACGATGCTGCCGAAACTTTCGGCCTCGTCCAGTTTGGTCCAGACAATGCTGCCCGGTCCGTCGCTTTTGTAGCGGCTCAGAAAGGCCTGGGTCTGGATCGGATCGCAGAAGGGCGAAAGCACCAGATGCGTGGCGGCTTCAAGCGCCTCCAGGCCCATCTCGACCCGCCATTGGGCGAGATTCTGCGTGCGGGAGAGGCCGGGCACGTCCACAAAGACCGCCCGGCAGCCTGTTGTCGCCTGGAGCGCCTGCTGCATGGTTTCCTTGTCTGGCGCTTCCATATAGTTGAAATTGGAGAGTCCGGCCCAGTGGCGCAGAATCAGGCGGCCGTTGCCGCGCAGGCAGTCGGCGTTGATGAAGGCAATACGCGCCTCGGGCTCGGTTTTGCGCAAATGCAGGGCAAAGCGCAAGGCGGTGGTGGTCTTGCCGAAACCGAACGGCCCGACCATAAGATGCGTGCGCTGGTTCCAATGCTCAAGGCCCCAGGCCTTGACCGGCACCATGCCGCACAGGCATTCCAGCACAGAGGCCCCGGGCTCGGAGAGCAGGCGCTGGTAGAGGGCCACGGCCACGGCGTCGGAAACGCCCTCGCGCTGCAGATATTCCAAAGCCACGCGCTGCCGGGGCGTGAGGCGCTCAAGCTGGATGGCGGGCTTCATCAGGGCAAAGAGCTGATCCTTGATCTGCATCCATTCCTTGTGCCACTGGTTCCAGCCCTCGGGCGCGCCCGCCTCCCGCTCCCGGCTGCCGCTCGCGTCGCGGTCAAGCCCGGCGGTGATCTCATGGCAGACCACGCCGTTTCGGCGGTAGGTGCGACTGCCCAGGATCACGGCCTCAGGCCCCATTTCAGCCTTGATCCGGGCAAGAACCTCTTGCGATGTGGCGCCTGTGAATGTCTTTACTTGCATGATCCGGTTCCTTTGCCGTGCGGCAACATGCTGTTGCCTTTCCCCGACGTTTGTCTGACGGCAAAACCGATAATGCAAAATAAGGGCCAAAAAGAAGCGGGCTCCGGGCGCGCGGCCGCGACGCCGCTCCTGCAGGGGCGAGCGGGCTGCATGCAGAGGCCATGCTGCATTTATGGACAGTTGCGGCAGGATTTTTCGCGTTTTTTAGAAGTAACTGTCAAGATATCGACAAGCTAGAGCGTTTTGCGCATGAAAGTAGCTAAACGCCCTAACCGTTGCTGTGTAAATTTGCCAGTTTTATATGCCGCAATAGCCCTGATCCGGAGTTCTTTGCTTGCGCTTGCCATGAGTATAGTTTAAAATATTTTTAGATATTTTCAATGGCAATATACACTAATAGTGTTACATAACGAGTAAATACAATAGAGGGAAGAAATGCGGTACATAATAAACTTATTACTGCTGATTGCCATTTTTTTATGTGTTGTTGGATGTTCCCCAAAGTTTAGTGTTCTTGTTGATGGAAGAACATCACAAGAGTATGAACAAAATAAAAGTTCTAATGATAATTATAAAATAATATTCGATAATGAAAGAAATAAATATGATTTTGATTATCAGCCCGTTTATGATAACATAGTAAATATATTTAGAAAAAATAATTATCATATAGTTGAAAATATATATGAGGCTGATTATGTTGTATTTATAAATTTTAAAGTTAATGGACACACAAATATCGTAAATCATTCTACTCCAATAACAGGACAAGTTGGAGTCAATACTCATACGACATATACATATGGCCCGTATGGGATGACACCACATACATATACTACTCCAAAATATGGAACTATTGGCTATGACAATTACCAAACAACAGAAATATCTTATACACATTTATTATCTGTAGCGGCATATTCCTTTTCAAAAGCAGACATAGGACTCTCTAAAAAAGTATGGGAAATTATATTAGTAACTTCAGATGAGACGAATGACTTTAGGAAAAATTTGCCCGCTTTATTATTAGCATTAGAAAAGCATATGGCCACAGATACACATGGAAATATATACATTGAGCTATATGAAAAACAGGGAAAATTGATTGAAAGAGAAGAGATGTTTAAGCAAAATTAGCTTCAGATTTATTGAAAGTTTTGACAACTAAATTATCTATGCAAGGAGTAATTCAGGAGTAACAAAGCGTTATATATTCTTTTTCCGGATTATGCTGCACATGAAGTGTAGTAGAGCAGATTAACTTTAAATTTTTTCATACCCGCACGATTCAAACCAGCCCTGGGCATCATTCTGTGTGATCATGCTCAGGGCTTTCGCTACTACCGCATAAAGCTCTTCATGGGTACGGGCCTTC
>NZ_JAAKEI010000081.1 GCF_011039085.1 Desulfovibrio sp. ZJ369
GATTGCAGGGAAAAGGAGCCCGCCGCCCCGGTGCGCTTTGGCATGGAAAACTGGGACGTGGATCGCTACCGCATCCTCCACACCGAGGAGAAGATGCTCCTCCAGCCCGGCGCGCGCAGAACGCAGGAGACGCCCACCGACATCAGCTATATCAAGGAGCAGCGCACGTGGAGCGCCTATACGCTCGTGGCCGAGATTGCCCGCTATCTATGCGCCTCGCCGCTGAAAATCGAAGGGCTGCTGCGGCAGAGCGAAGAGGGGCTGGACGCCTTGGTCGCCAGGGTCAACGAGTTCAACGAGCTGCTCTACGACGAGATCATCCCCCGGCTGTTTGACGCGCTCTACGAGGTCACGAATTACGACAAGCAGGAGCATGTGGAAGTTGAGCTTGTCCACGACCCGGCGGGCGGCTTCTTTGAGATCCACGGCGACCCGCAAAAAACGCAGCTTTTCAAGGAGTGGCAGGCCGATGCCAGGAAAAACGCGCTGGCCGGAAAGAGCTTTCACCTTGATACCTACTGCTTCGACTCCCTGCCGGAGCAGGATTTCTTCCTGAACGTCATCCGCCAGGACGACATCAGGGAGGTCTATTTCACGGGTATGCTCACCCACGGCCAGACTGATTTCCACCTCAACTACATCGACCCGGATACGCATGGCGTGCGGAACTACTACCCGGATTTCCTCATCCTGACCAAAGGCGGCGAGTGGCTGGTGGTGGAGGTCAAGGCAAAAAACATGATGGACGACCGGGACGTGCTGGCCAAACAGGCTTTTGCGGAAACCATGCTCAAGGCCAGCCGGATAAAATACCACATGATCCCGCATACCGAGGCAGCGAGGTGGGAAGAAAGCACATCAAGGCTCTCTTTGATTTGATAGCTCATAGGCGATATGACGAAAATACATAACCCATAAATCCTCAAAAAAAAGTTTTTTGAAACGTACATCAAAATATTTATTTATAATTTCATAATCTTCATATTGCTCAGGCTGTATAGCATAACAAAGATATTTTCCTAAAAGACCACAAAACCAGTCGGCACATTGAATATTTTGATAGAGATGACTTTCTAGAGCAGCTTCAGGCCAGACACATCCAGCGTGAACTCCAGTTGCCGGTCGGGATCGGCGTCTGAGGTGGCCACCAGATGCAGCTTCTGGACGGCCATCCCTTCCTCAAGCGCCTGAGCCACGGCGTTCAGGCTGTTCTGCACGGCCACGGCGGACTTTTCCTCTGCCTGTTCGGAAGCGGCCAGGCTGGCGGAACCCATCGGGTGCAGGGTGTAGCCTTCGCAGGGGTAGCCTTCCCCGCGCAGGATGGCGGCAAAGAGTTTCGACATGTCTCCCGCAGGCGTGATGGGCGTGGCGTCAATGCCGAACGTGGTCTTGAACAGGTCAAGCACCGGCTGCACAGCCTTGGCCGAAGTCGCGCCTACAAGCAGGCGTCCTTTTTCCGCATCCCACAGGCAGTCAATCACGGATGGCACAAATTCCGCCCTGGCTCCGCACATGTGCAACCTGACGCCGTATATACGTCTGCATCCGAACGACTTCTTTCAGGTTTTTCTTGACCCCTGGGCTGGGCCATATACGTCGGCTGGCCCTCGGAGACAATGCCGGACGAATGAACAGGCATCCGCACAAAAACGGGGACGCATGATGCGGACATCGGGATCGTTGCAGGTGCGTATCTGGCGGGAAACTGGATCGCATCCGACGCGTCGCGGATAGGTATGCCAGCGACATCGGGCAAATATCCCGCTCACGGGAAAGCGGTATGCGGCGAAAGTCTGAGTGCTATAAGGTAGCCGTCTGATCTGCATTTGGCACACAGCATGATCGGCATGGCGCGCGTGGCGGCGTGGACATCTGGACGTTTGTCCGGCGGTGACAGCGCATGTATGGGGAGAACACTACGGAGTATGAGCCGGGACGGGATTGTGTGTATCGCGCCCACCGCGTGTCGGTATGGAGATAAAACATGAGAAACGAGAATCGCTTTGGGGGGTCGCTGTCTTTGCGTCTCTGGGTTGCGAGCCTCCTGTGTACATGGTGAGAAAGTGCAATCTTCGTGGAATATGTGAGATTGCCATTTCCCACAGGGATGGATTATTCGTCGCAAAGAGAGCAACGTCAACATGTCCAGCGTGCCCGAATGCGTGTCCTGGCCTGAGCTTCGGAGACCAGGCAAGGTGCTCTGCAAAAAATGACTCAGGCGCTGGAAGTCGGTCCAGAAGGTATGGCAAGTGTTGGGAAATGAAAATGCCAAGAGGCGACCCGCCCGGCATGGGAAGGTTGGCTGATGAAGGGCGATAGAGTCCTCTGAAAGCCAGAAAGAATGTTGGTAGTATAGTTGGTAGAAAAATATGTAAAATATTTTTCTACCAACTATTCCAGAGTGTTATAGGAATAACGCAGCTTCACTTTGAAATTATTCAATTTCAAAAGCGGCGCTGCCATCATTTCGCCTGAAAAGCGTGGTTTTCAGGCTCATTCGGCGCGGGCGTCCGCTCCGCGGCCGCCAGAGCGGTTGCCGTTTTCAACAGCAAACCGCTCTAACTGACGTTGCCGTTGGCCACATCGTCGAGCCGTTCTTCCATGTGGCTGGTAAAATCCAAGTCCAGAAAGCCGAATGCGCCCGCCAGAGCGTCCACCAGCTTTTCCCCGCGCGGCGTGGGCACGAGGAAAGCTTTTTCCTCCTTCACATAGGCGCGCGCGGCAATGTTCTCCATGATGGCGGCATAGGTGGCCGGACGGCCGATGCCGCGCTTTTCCATCTCACGGATCAGCGAGGCCTCGGAAAAACGGGGGGCGGGCTTTGTTTTTTTTCATCTTCACTGCGCCCTGGACAGCCGTAGCCTGGCATCCGGCCTTGAGGTCCGGCACGGCGTTGTCGGGCTCCGCCTTTTCCGCGTCGGCCAGGGAAGCGTCCGCAGCCATGACCACTTTCCAGCCCTGTTCTCTGAGCGTCCGGCCTTTGGCCTCAAACACGGCCTTTTTGCCGTCCACGTCGCCGGCAAGCCGGGCCACGCGCACGTCAAAAACGGCATCCGCGAGCTGGCTGGCCAGAGTCCGGATACGTATCAGGACATACAAGGCTTTTTCCTGGGGAGTATCCCCGGCGCTTTCGACCTCGACGTGCGTTGGCCGGATAGCTTCATGCGCTTCCTGGGCTCCGGCCTTGCTTTTCCACGTCCGGGGTTTCTCCGGCAACGGCCAGCCTTTGGAGTCAGCGTAGGCTCGGATTTCAGCAATGGCCGTCTCACTCAGGTTCGGGGAATCCGTCCGCATATAGGTGAGATGTCCGGCCTCATAGAGCTTTTGCGCAGCGGAGCGTGAAATCCGGCGGCTCCAGGCCATAGCCCTGATTCGGCAGGTCGCGGACATGGCCGCAACTGGCGGCGACGCGCCATTCCGCGCCCAGGATGCCTTGCAGCTTTTTGATCTTGCCGGGGCTTTCCACAATCAGCAGTTTCATCGGCACAGCTCCTTGCCATGATCCCTGGCGCAATCCCTGCCGACCTGGCGCTGGACGGCCTCAAGGCCGCGCGCCTGGTGCAGATCATTGAAGTCGGTCAGGCCCTGGGCCTTTTCCCTGTCGGTGAACGTGGGCGCCCTGACCGTGCCGTTGACTTTCCGAGCCGCCAGTCTGGCTTTCTCCACTCCCACATTGTAAGGCTCGCCGTGCCGTCGCATGGCGTGGTCATTGTCGGCGCAGATGGTGATGGCGGCCTTGGGATATTTGGCGCGGATGGCTTCCGCCACAGGGAGCAGATTGCCGGAGTCAAAGGCGATTG
>NZ_JAAKEI010000082.1 GCF_011039085.1 Desulfovibrio sp. ZJ369
CTTCTGGCCTTCACGCGCCGCATGACATCCTTGAACGAGATCAGCATGTGCGGTTTGCCTTCGTCTTTCATCTTTTCATTCCACCGGGCAATCTCGCGTATGGCCTCCCGCCGCCCTGCCGGGTCGCCCGTGTCATACGTCCGCAGCGTCAACACGGTCAGTTCGTCTATCTTGTCGCTCCGCACCTGATCCGCGTGCTTGCTGGCCGCGTAGGCGTCATAGCTCTTGGTGCTGCTCACAGGCTGGAAGCCCAGAGCCTTGCCAACCGCCTCGGTCCCTGTCAGCTTGCGCGCGCCGGTCTGACCAGGGCTGTTTATGGGCCGGCCCCGCATGGTGGTCTGGCCTTCGCTGTAAAGCCGCCACGCCTGCATGGCGTTCTTCATGATGACCGGCGACGCCTCTTCAACGGCCCTGTACACGCTGCCGCCCCGGTAGGCTTCCATCATGCGGGAAGGCTTGACCACCAGCAGGTCATAGGGAATGCCGATAATATCCCCGATGCTGTTCGTAAGCACTTCCTGCGGCGTCTTGCCCTTCGTCAGTCCCCGCGTGAGGGGCGTTTCCATCTTGAGGCTGCCGCCGATGTTCACACCGGCCATGGCCGGAGCGCCGTAGCAAACCACGTCCCGCAGCAGATTGCTTTCCGGCAGATGCTTTCGGATAAGCTCCGTCCAGTCGTCGTCATCTCCGGTCGCGATCTGGCACAGAGCCATGAGGGTGGCGTACAGCGGCAGGGCCGTGACGCCGCCCAGGGCCATGGTCGCGCCCAGGCTCTTGGCCACAAAGGCCGCGCCCTCTCTGCCCTGTGTTCTCAGCGCCCATGACCACATGGCAACCATGTTGTGCGTGAACATGCGGAAGGTGTACATGCTGGACATGGCCCGGCCCGCGATATTGCTGCGCATGAACTCCGGCATATTGCCCTTGCCGTAGACAAAATGCGCGTCGCGCACCACATCCGCGGCAAACGCCTTGGCCTGCTCATAATCGGCCTTGCCCTTGACGCCGTATTTCTCCCTGGCACGCGCTTTCAGCTTTCCCGATCGGGCGGCCCGGAAAGCGGCCAGGGCCAGCGAGGCCCGGTTGAAGCGCTCCGCCTCGCTCATGGGCAGACCCAGCACGCGGGTAAGCTTGTTCCACAAGGACGCGCCGCTCACGCCGCGCAACTGACCGCGCACCTCTTCCATGAAGGCGTCGGTAATGACGCTCTCGCCATAGAGTTCCCGCACCAGCCGGGCCTCATCTTCCGTCAGCCCCTTGCCTTTGTTGCCCGTCACACGATCCACCAGGGCGCTCCGGGCCCCGGCCAGCCATTCCCGGCCGCCGCCCATCACGTCCATTTGCAGACGCGGCACGCCGACAGCAAGGTTTTGCGTCGCATTCACAAACGCCGTCTTGATGCTGCCGCCCAGGTACCACGCGAAGGCCACTGCTTTGATGTTGCCGGTGAGCCTGTCCACGCGGTCGCTGTTCCTGAGCATGTCCTTGACGTACTGCGCGGTGTACTTCCACAAATTGGGCGTCTGCCGGGCGTCGATTTGGGAAAGCGCCGCGCTGAAATCCCGGGCCGCCTCCATCTTGGTCAGCCAGCCGTTCAGACCCGCCTTGTAGTCGTAAAGCACCTTGGCAATGTCCTCGGTTTCAAAGCCGGGAATACCCTTGCGCTGAATGCCGTGCGCCCCCCAGCCGCGGGTCTTGAGCACATCGGCCACGCTTTCGGTGAGCAGGTCGGCAATTTCCCCGGCGCGCTTCCTGTCGTCGATTTTGGCTGTGGCCGCCCGGATGATCTGCTCCATGGCCTCGGAGTCTATAGGCGCCCCGAGCACTTCATCGGGCAGGCGGTCATTTTTGCCGTCCGTCCATTCGGCGTCTGGGTAGTTTTCGCGCTGTTCCGCGACGATTTTCCGGGCCTTGGCCATGGCCGCCTTTTCCCCAAAGGCGTCAAAGTGCTGCCGGAACACCACCTCGTTACCCACCTTCGCCTGGACAAAGTAGGCCCCGTAGCGGTGGTGCGGGAAATAGTTGGGCACATGGCCGATGCTCTGCCGGAAGGTCTTGATGGCGTCGTCGCTCATTTCGCTCATGGACGCCATGCGGTTGTGGGCCAGCACCAAATCTTGATCCAGACTTTTGCGGATTTCCACCAGGGCCCTCTTGGCGGCCTTCGTACCGGGCAGGGTATCCACCCATGCCTCATATGCCTTGTAGAATGCCGGATTTACCTCAATCGTTTTCCGCCCGTTGGGCAGGCTGCCCTTGGATATGAACTTTGTGACATCCTCAAGCTCTTTCGGATTGCTGCCTTCTGTCGCCCACAGTATTTCACGCAGGCTGTCCATATCGGCGGACTTCAGGCGATCTTTCCCGAACATGCTCGGCACGGTTTCCAGACTCTCTTTCAGCGCGGCGGAACGCTCGTCCATGCGCTTGAGCTGCCGGTCATACACTGTGGCGAAGGCAGGGATCTGCTTGGCTATCCAGTGCGGCAGTTGGACGATGCTTTGCAGCAGGCTGATGTCATTTTCTCTGAACATATGCCGGATTTCCGGCTCGTCGGCCGCCCGTGCCGCCCGTGCCGCCCGCCGGATGGTCATGCCAAGAATGGCGCCCGGCGAAAGGGAGGCCAGAGGCGCGTCGTCTTCATGCGCCGAAGGCGGCGCAACGGGCTTGACAACGTCCTTTTCCGTGAGTATCTTAATCCCACGAGGATCATTCGGAAGCACGAAGGCCCCGGGCAATTGTAGCCCGGACATGCGTCGGCTTCCCTGATCCCCGGAAAATCCCCTCAGCCATGTGGGGATTTTTGTTTTGTCAGCATATACCCGCCGTCCGGCCTGGATTTCCCCGGCCACCCAGCCCAAGCCGCCAGAACGGCCATGCACGCTGGCGATCTCATTGATATTGACGCTTCCGCGTGACACGTCCAGATGTACTGCCGCCACTACCGGCATCCCTTCATGAATACCTTCCAGCAGGGCCACAAGGCTGTCTGCCTGCGTCCCTGACCGGAAAACCATCACGGGTTCAGCGAGCAGAGCAGGCAGATTCCGGATCATCGAATCCGGCAGGTTATGTTTTCCTCCTTGTCCGATCTTCGCCAGAACAGATTGTGTCATTGTCATGGGAAGAGCAGGAGCACCCAGCTTTCGCAAAACAGGAGGCGTCTGACCGACAGTAAGCACTTGGCGGGGATGGATAGACCCGGAACTCACACCGTCAAGCTGCCGCCCCCACTCCTCCGTGTCCTTCCTCACCTGGTTCCCACGCGGCCCGGCCCGCGGCTTCGCCATCCGTGCCCACTGACGCGAACGCCGACACAGGAGCGGCATTTTCCGCGGCCCTTCCCCGGGGTGCCCCCTCCATCACAAACCGGCCCAGGTCTGCCAGCAGGGCATCCACATTCTCATAGCTCATACGCGCGCTACGCCCGGAAACAGCGTGCACCAGCCTGCTCCATGCCCGGAGAACGGCATGGACGATTTTGCGCCATGCGCTCTGCTCCCTGGCTCCCAGGCCGCCTTTCTGCCTCTTCTCGGCCAGGGACGCTATGACCTCCTCCATCACGGTCAGGCGGGCACTCTCGCTTGTGCGCGGGTTCAGGCCATATTTGCCGGCAATCTCTTTGATCGTGCCGTTGCCCATGCCGCCCAGATTGAGCCAAAGCCGGTTCAGCACAGCCTTGCGTTCCGCGTCGGAGAGCATCCCCCGCAGGCCGTGATGCACGATCTGCTCATGCGCCCAGACTTCAGCCACGCGCCCGGTATC
>NZ_JAAKEI010000083.1 GCF_011039085.1 Desulfovibrio sp. ZJ369
CAATTGCCTGGCTGTTGCTTTTCCATCAAGATACGCATGAACAGCCTTGGTTCGGATTTCTTCAGATGCAAATTTCATCTCTGCAATCTAAACGATTTCTAAATAAAATAAAAGTCAAATTGCTCTAATCCGGCAGCGCTGTCCTTTTCCTGCCACTCCCGAATCAGCGGCAGGAGGGATGCCTTGATGGGCACTTCCCTCCACGCATCCGTATTCCCTTTTTTGGCGTTTGGGACACGGATGACGCCCTGCCCGATGTCCACATGCTGCCAGCGCAGACTGAGCATTTCGCAGGGGCCGACACGCATCCCGAACATGAAGCCAAGGATAATGACGCGCTTCAGGTGTTCGGGAGCCGCACGGTATAACGCCGAAACTTCCTCCGGCGTTGGCGGCATGTATCGGGCCGCTACGCTGGTCGGGGCCACCGGGAAAAGCGGCAGGCTTTCAATGACCCCGTTCCGATACGCCCAGTTGAACATCGCCTTGATGACCGCCATCTTGCGCCTGACGGTCGCGCCCTTGTTCCCTGTGGCAAGGCATCTGCGCTGCATTTCGATGAGGAGCAGCTTGTCCACGCGGTCAACGCTCATCTGCCCGTACCGCTCCATCAGCTCCTTTACGCTTTTGAGCGTCCTCGCAAGATTGGCCTCAGTAAAGTTCCTGTCCTGCAAGTAAAGATAGAACAGGCGTTCCACGGTGAGCGGCAAATCCTCACCCTGCATGGATTCGGGCTTTTGCACGTTTTCCGGCTCATACTGGAGCTGGTAGAGAATCAGGGCATTGAACTTTTCGGCAGCCGCCCTGGTTGGGAACGATTTGCTCTCCAGCTTGTGTGTTGTCGGGTTCCTCCAATAGACAATGTAAGGGTTTTTTCTGCCGTTCTTGACTCTAATTGCCATTGCACACCTCGGCATTTCTCCGGGATTTCCCGTTGAACTCCGCAAAAAGCTGTGCCGCCGACTTCCCGACCACGGAATGCGCGGGAGCTCTTCGGCACCTCTTGCCGCTTTTTGCCTGTGCTTCAGCGTGCAGTATGTCCGCTACCTTGATAACAGCGGAGGTTAACCATCGCAAGCCGTTCCCGCGCCCCCTGCCAAGGTTGATGGGCATGATCCCATGCGCTTCGAGCGTTTTTCTGGCATTGCTCTCGCTCATGTTCAATGCGACCGCGATTTGGGAGCGCGTGAGCAGGAGGGGGGCGATGGATGGTTCGTTTCGGGGAGCCTGATTTTCGCGTGATGGCTTGGGGCTTGCGCTCTCGCGCGTGACTGGTGATGCCTCTGTGAAAGGCTTCATCGGGATTGTCCTTTGCTCCTGCGCCTGTGGGCACAGGCTTGGTGGCAGGACAATATGCCGTTGGACGAGAGTAATGAGTGTTGCCTGAAATTGCCTGAGGCTACCAGGAAATAGGAGCCGACAGGGATGATTCCCTGCCGGCAAGTAACCGCAATTCTTAGGCTGGTTGGACGGCTGGGGTCAATTCAAAGAACTCCGGCCTGCGGCCACGCGCGACGGTCTGCGTGGTTCGTGTCACCTGGTTGCGGCTGACAAGTGCGGTCAGTGCCGTATCAATGATGTTCCGAGGCAGACGGCTGGAAAGCGCCAGCATGAGTGGCGTCCGCTGCGTACGCCCATGCTCCTGAAGGTAGCTCAGGATGACCTGTTCGGGCGACTCCTGTTGCGTGGTTCCGAACAGGCCGCCAATGGTTTTCCGCGAATAGTCGATGATAGCACAGGCTTCTTCCATCGTCTGTCGGGTGATGCTTTCCTCACGGTTCACGAGCGCAAGCGTCAGGGCGAGCTTGAGGCATATGACGGGCATACGCTGCTGGAGCGCGCGAATCCTGTCTGTGCATGTTTCGTTGCGAAGGGAGCGCAGAAGGCTCAGGTATACTTCCCGTGCATCCGCGTCGATTTCCACACGCTGCCTTGCGCCTCCTTCACTCAGGCTCTCAATGAGTTTTTCCCGGAGGTGGCGCATATCCTCTTCGGGATAGCTTCCATCGTCCTCGGCAATCTCCGGCGTGGGAATCCCCATGAACAGGAAGCGGTTGCCCAACCCGTTGAAGAAGGCCATATGGCGTAGCGTGGCAAGAAGGGCCATTGGCGTGATGTGCCCAATCGAGCCAAAATGGAGCTGGGGAATGGTAATCAGACGGCGATTGCATGTTTCGCTGACTTCCGCGCCATCTATGAACTTGATGAGCATTTGGGCCAGCGTGTTGTTCCACAGGCTTGCGTTTACAATCTGAGCAGAACACTCCTCGTCAATGGAGAGGAATCGGGTTTCCCCATCCTGGCATTCCTCCAGGACAGCGCTTATCATCTGAATGGTGCGCTTGCCAGAAGTCAATGTGGTGTTCTTCGTGGGGGCCAAAAGGTCACGATGTTCCGCAGGGAAAGTGTAGAGTTCGTTGATAATGCCGAGGCTTTCCCCCTTGCCGCAGCCAGAGGTGCCTACCAGAATGCAGTTGAGGTCAGCGTAAACTTCCCCACGCCACTGCACATGGGGGTATCTTCCCAATGCTGCGCCAAAGAAGGTGAGGTGGTGTATGAGGTTGTCTACCGTGCTGCCGCGCACAGAGGTGAAGTCGAGGATCTCGGAGGTGAGGCCGTGAAAGTAAGACGCATCAACTATATCGTTCATTATGTTCTACCTTCGTTTTGGTTTTGCGGCCAGTGGCCGCGTTCTAGAGTAAAATCCAGAAACCAAAATATAGCCTGTCAGTCCTGGCATGGGGGACGTCACCCAGACGGGAAGGCGTTACCCATGTGGCAAGACCACTAATTCGCTGGTGCAATGGAGGTAGAATCAAATGGCCCTAGGGTGCGTCGCCAATTGACAGTTGCTGAATAATAATTACTTCCTCTCTACCAACCTGGGAGGATGAATGATACCAGCTCACCGTCGCCACGATATATCTGATGGCCTTTGGGAAATTTTGAAACCACACTTGCCGGGCAGAGAGGGCGTCAGGGGAGTAACTGCGAAGGATAATCGTCTCTTCATAAACGCAGTCTTCTGGATTATGCGTACTGGCGCGCCATGGCGGGATTTGCCTCCTGATTTTGGTGACTGGAAAAATACACATCGCAGATTTTGTCGCTGGCGGGACAAGGGCGTATGGGAAAAACTTCTCGAAATATTGATAAATGAACCAGATTTTGAATGGCTTATGATTGATGCCTCACATATAAAAGTTCATCATAATGGCATGGGGCAAAAGGCGGCAGCCAGGATATGGGGCGCACAAAAGGGGGATTAACTCAAAGATACATTTGGCCGTGGATGCGCATGGTATGCCGGTCCGAATGGCTGTCACGTCAGGTACCGTCGCTGATTGTATGATGGGATGGCCCAGCCCGCTGAAACTCGGTAAACGTGGGGTATCACACCCCCAGAAGCAGGAGGCCACCATGAGCTCAGCGACAATCATCGGTATCGATTTGGCAAAGAACTCCTTTCATGTGTACGGCATGAATGAGCGTGGAGCGAAAGTGTTCAGTAAGACTCTCTCGCGGGGGAAGGTATCAGAGTTTTTCGCCTGTCATCCACGGTGTCTCGTGGGCA
>NZ_JAAKEI010000084.1 GCF_011039085.1 Desulfovibrio sp. ZJ369
GGGGCAGCACCTGGCCCATTTTTTCCGCAATGGCCGTGGCCGTGGCCTGCATGGCCGCCGCCTTTTTGTTGCGCAGGTCGTCCAGCGTCTTCTTTTCCGCTTCCAGCGCGGACGCCAGCTCCAACACCGCCGCGCGGTCCTTTTCCAGTTGCGTCTTGAGGCCGGCCGCGCGTTGGAAAAGGCGCTCGTCGGCCCGCAACGCATCCAGCCGTGTCCGAAGTCCGGAAACCCGCTGTTCCATGATTTGCAGTGAGCTATCCATTGACGGCCTCCTGTGCGGTCCGAAGCAATTTGATTTCGCGCTTGAGCACCATCCGCGCGGCGCATCCCTCACACCCGGCCCGCTCCAGCGCGGACAAAACGCGCTCAAGAGCGAGAACTTCCGTGTTCATGGGAGGGGCTTGAACCTGCGCACCATTCTGGCGGGCGCGGGAGGGTTCCTGGCCGGAGAGCGAGAAAGGAAGGGGCGGCTGACGCCGTGCCGCACTGCGCAGCGGCAGTTGCTGGCCGACGCCTGGTCCGGTCGGTTCCCCGGCCCGTTGATCCCTGGCTGCGCAGGCCGCGGCCTCATGCTCCAGGCGCGCCTGTTCCCGCACCATGTCGTCGCGGGCCGTCTGGTATTCCCTCTCGGCCGTGGCGATTTCGGCCTGCACTTCCGGCAGGGAACCGGCGGGCAGCTTGAGTTCCGCGATGGACATTGCAATGCCCTGGCAGGACTGCTCTTTGGCCCTGATGTCGCCTTCGATTTTGGAGATGTGTTCCCTGGCGCGCAGTATGGACGCATTCAGGCCGCGCACGTCACCGGCCGGCGGGAACAGGCGGAACAATTCGTCCACTTTTTTCGCGTCAGAGAGAGCAAGAAAGGCGGACACATCGGCAATGCTCACCCCCCGGCGGTCCAGTTCCACCTCAAACAGATTTTTGGGGACGGATTCTCCGGCGTTGCGGTATTCGCAGCCCACCGCGCCGTTTTTTTTGCGCTTGTACGAGCGTTCCAGAGTTACGCCGTCATCAAATTCCACCCCTACAGTCAGGCTGTCGCCGTTGCCCACGGCCTTGAAGATTTCGGCGTTGGTGCGGGCAATTCCGGTTCCGGGGAGCCCTCCTGTCACCAGCAGGGCCAGCGCGAGGGAACGGGAGCTTTTGCCGCTCCCGACGCGCCCCATGATCAGCGTGCGGAGCGCAAGGGGCTGGTCAAAATCCAATCCCTTGAAGCCCTGAGCAAAAATGCGGGTGATCATCGTGTCCCCCTATCCGGCGTCAAGCATGGCGCTGATGGCGCGGTTGATTTCGGCCGCGTTGCCGGGATTGACCTCCTCATCTCTCAGGCCACAGTCCGCCAGGGCATCCGCGTATTCGGCGGGAAATTCCTCGCGGGCGACCTGGAGATTTTTCCATGCCGCAAGTTCCTCCGCCGTCCAGTCCGGGGCGGGCTCTTCCCGAAGCTGTTCCCTCTCCGGCATGGGCACGGCGGGCTCTTCCATGGGGGGAGACATCACCATTCCCGATTCCTGGCTTTCGTAGCGGTCGGGATTTTCCAGGGGGTCGGCCTCCTCATCCATATCCGCGCCGCGCACTTCGTCGGCGCCACGGGAAATGACAATGGGTTGTTGCGCTTCAGGCAGGGCAACGGGCCTGCCTTCGGTCAGTGCCTCAATAATTTGTGTGGAGGCTGCGTAACGGGCGGTATCAAAGCGGATGAGTCCGCCGTCGCTCGGAGCCCAGCAGACCACCGGCACATCCCAGACGCTGATGGGGCCGTTGGCCTGACCCGGAACCACGGCGATGCCGAAAAGATGCTTGAGGGCATTACGCTGCGCGAAAGTCTGCGCGAACTCCAGGGCCTTTTTCTTACGGTTCAAAACCTGCCCAAGAAAGCTGATGACCTCTTCGTGGGAGATCCTCATCCACAGATTGACGGCTTCATCCACACGATAACAGGCCCAGTCTTCCGCCGGCTTCGGGGCGGGGATGGCGGCGGGCAGGAGCTTGAAAGCGTCCTTTGCCCTCTTGGCCTTGCCCACCATATCGGCCAGGGCATAGGTCGCCGTGTCGAAAATCGTGGTCCGGTCACTGACCATGGGTTGGCCGTTTTCGTTGTAGCGGAAGGCCATGGCGCGGCAATGCACCTCAATGATGGCGCCGTCCGGCCCGCGACGCACATAGGGGTTCTGCTGCTGTATGCCGTCAACGGTGACAGTGGGGGCGTTCATGACAACGGCCCCGGCCGCGTGCGCCAGCATGGAGTAGCCCGGCGCGGATATGACATAGGGCCCCCGGAAAACGGGTTGCGTCAGACCGCCGTTTTCCGCGCTCAGGCGCACCGTGCGTTTGGTAGCCTTGATGCTGCGGCCTTCCGCGTCGGTCAGCACAAAAGCCTCGCCGTTTCCCAGGGCGATGATGTTTTTCTGATGTATCGCCGCCAGGTACCGCCCAAGGACGGCGCCGTCTTCCGGGCAGGCCGCGCGCACACGTTCAAAGGCGGCCTTGGCCTGCGCCTCAAGGGATGGCGCGGGGGCGTTGGTTCCGTTTTGCCGGTTGTTATTCATGTCTGTCTCCTTGCATGTCGCGTGTGAATGTCAGGCTCTGGTCCCGAAGCCATTTGCATCGCGGGCGTTCTTTCATTGTCCCCTCCTTCCGTCCTTGTACGGCGAGCGCGGGGCCGTGGACGCGCCGCTGCGGCGCTGATTGTTCCAGAGGCGGCAGTCCATGCAGAGCGTCATGCCGGGGAGGGCATCACGCTGTTTGCATCGGACGCAGAGCCCGGCGGCGCGCAGGCTGTGGTAGCGCTCGCGCATATAGGCGCTGGCCGTGTCGCGCCGCCGCCGGGCCTCGGCCAGGTGCGCCCGCAGCGAGCGCCGGATACGATCAACAATGTCGCGGTCTGGCCTTCGCATATTCCCTCCCGGCCAATGCCTGCTGCCATTGACGCAACACCTGAGCCATATTGCGGCCTGTAAAAGACTCGCGTGTACCGTCAGGCATGGGCAGCACGCCGATGATGCGGCGGCGTGCGGATCTGAAATGAATCAGTACGGACTCGCCCCGCCTGTCCTCGCATTCGCAGATGCCGTAGCACATGCGTCCTCCTATGCCTGGATGATGCCCGGATGCAGCCGGGCGGAAGCGGTGCGTTCCAACTCCTCCCTGCGGAGCCGGGACAGGCCCGCGATCCGCAGCTTGAGGTGCCGTTCCAGGCTCACATCGTCACGCAGGCCCGCCCACCTGAGCGCGTTGATGAGCCAAAGCTG
>NZ_JAAKEI010000085.1 GCF_011039085.1 Desulfovibrio sp. ZJ369
CTCGTCCTCACCTGCCAGGAAAAGCGCACCAAACGGGGCAAGCTCAGCACCCCCACGGAATACTTCCACAAGTTCTATGCGACGCTCCCGGAATGGCGCGCGGCCAACCTTTCGGCGCTCAACGTGGATGCCGTCCAGCCTGCGGGCATCAAGGGGCGCTATTCCTACACCTCCCACGTCCTCCTTTATGAGGGCTGCCCGCGCCAGTACCAGTTTTTCAAATACTGGGAGTTCAGCCCGGTGCGCGAAGGCCCCATGCTGTTCGGCCAGCTTGTCCACCAGACCATTGAAGACATCCACAAGGCCGTCCTGCGCGAGCAGCCGGAAAGCGTGACCGAGGACAATATCCGCCTCTGGTTCGATGTGAATTACGCCAACCTGAGCCACAAGGAGCGCGTGTACCTGGCCCCGCAAATCCGGGAGGTGGCGCTTGGCCATGTGCTGCGCTATGCGGAGCGCAAGCGCGGCAACTGGGCGGACATACGCGGCACGGAAGTGGACGTTTCGCTTGTGCGGGACGAATACATCCTGACGGGCAAAATCGATCTGATTCAGGGCAAGGGCGATACTGTGGAGATCGTGGATTTCAAGGCCACGCCCAAACCCAACCAGTACGCCGAACGCCACTTGCTGTCTCGCTACCGGCGACAACTGGAAATCTACGCCTACCTTGTGGAGCAGCGCCACGGCCTTGCCGTCAGTGCCATGAACCTCTACTATACGGGCGAGACATCCGGCGTGCCCACCTACCGCTTCCCCTTTGACGGCAAGTCCGTGGACAAGACCATTGCTGAAGTGGACGCCGTGGTGGGCTGCATGGAACGGAAAGAATTTGCCGTTCAGGAACGCACGCCAAAACTGTGCAAGGAATGTGACTTGCAGGCGTTTTGTGACAGGAGTTTGTAAAATGTCTCAGATAGAACAAGATATACAAAAATTGCTTGAAGCTATGAATGAAGTATTGGAACGGGATGGATACTCTATTGATTTCCCCTATTTCGACTTCGATGATCGCGAAAATGAGATTATTCGCACACTTGGATTTGAATATAATTATTTTTGCTCTCTACTTAACCGATGTATGACAAGAGAACTAATTAAAAAACAGACGATTGGCATAGATTTCTGTGACATATCACTTACACAACGTGGACAGGAGCAAGCTTTATCAGGGAGGAAAAAGCAAGAAATGTTTGGGATGAATATAGGACAAATAACAGTTCATGGCCCGACCCAAATCGGAAATGGAAATATACAAAATTTTTCCAACTTTATTTCAACCATTGAAGCCCAAATTAACGAAGCATCTGTATCAGAAACTGAAAAAAAAGAAGCAAAAAATCTGCTAGTAAAACTCAGTGAAAATCCGCTTGTAAGTTCAATCATTGGCGGATTGCTTTCTGGCATTGTCAAATAGAAAAAGGAACCTCCATGCCCCAGCACACCCTCCCTGCCACGCCTCCCAGGCAAAATGTAGAGGATATGACCTTTGACCTGCCGCAGCCGGAGCCCATCAAGGGCTTTCCCGAACTGCGCTGGACGGGCAAGCGTCCTTTTACCTCTACACATTACTATCCGGCGCAGCTCAAGGAACGCTACGGCGATCCTGTGGACGGTTGGATGAACCGCATTTACTGGGGCGACAATTTGCAGGTCATGAGCCATTTGCTCAAGGAGTTTCGGGGCAAGGTGGATCTGGTGTATATTGATCCACCGTTTGATTCAAAGGCGGATTATAAAAAGACAATCACACTGCAAGGACGCAATGCCAACTCCGATAGCACAAGTTTTGAGGAAAAACAGTATATAGATATATGGTCTAATGATGAATATTTACAATTTCTATATGAAAGATTAATAATAATAAGAGAAATATTAAGTGAAAATGGAACCCTATATATTCATCTTGATGCACATAAATTCCACGCGGTAAAAATAATATTGGATGAAATTTTTGGTATAAATATGTTTATTAATCAAATAGCGTGGAAACGAGCTACTACTGTTAAAGGAAATATAGGGCAAGGGAGTAAATTTTTTGGTGATAATATGGATTATATATTGATATACTCAAAATCAAAAAATTATATATTTAATAATATATATACACCCTACTCTGATGAATATATTAATAGTTTTTTTAAATACTCTGATAATGGAAGAAGATATAGCTTAACAAGCATGACAGCTCCGGGAGGAGAAGAAAAAGGTAATCCCTTTTATGAAGTCATGGGAATAAAAAGGCATTGGAGATATTCCCAAGCCAAAATGAATCAAATGATTTCCGAAGGTTTGGTTGTCCAAACCTCACCAGGAAATGTCCCTCGAAGAAAACAATTTCTGGATGAAGGACTTGGTGTTCCGATTCAGACTCTTTGGGATGATGTTCCGGGATTAGCAGCGCAATCTACTGAAAGAGTATTTTATCCCACCCAAAAACCTGAAGCTCTCCTAGAACGCATTATCAAAGCTTCCTCCAACCCCGGCTCCATTGTCCTTGACTGCTTCATGGGCTCCGGCACAACGCAGGCCGTGGCCATGAAGCTTGGTCGGCGTTTCATCGGGGCCGACATCAACCTGGGGGCCATTCAGACCACCACCAAGCGCCTGAACGGCATCATTGCCGAGAAAAAACAGGCCCGGCCCTCCCTGCTGGAAGGCGGCGCAAAGCCCTATCTGAATTTTGAGGTCTACAACGTCAATCATTACGACGTGTTCCGCAATCCGGTGCAGGCGCGGGACTTGCTGCTTCAGGCGCTGGAAATCGAACCGCTGGAATCCACCGATGTCTTTGACGGCATGAAGGACGGCTACAAGGTCAGAATCATGCCCGTCAACCGCATTGCCACCCGGGCCGACCTCAACCCCATCCTCAACGGCATCAATTACCGGGAAATGGAAAAACGCATGGAAGCCGCTCCGGGCAGCCCGGCGGAACGTATCATGCTGGTCTGCATGGGGCACGAGCCGGATCTGGCCGCCAGCCTGAAAATGGACATTGGCGGCCACTACAGTGTGGATGTCAAAGTCGTGGACATCCTGCGCGACAGAAAGGATCTCACCTTCAAATACGATTCCGAAGCTGACACGGCCGTGGAAAACGGCGAGCTGATCATCCGGCAGTTCTACCCCCGCAATCTCCTGCAAAAACTCTCCATCCTTGAAGAAAACGTGGAGGACTGGCGTCAGCTTGTGGAAACCGTGGCC
>NZ_JAAKEI010000086.1 GCF_011039085.1 Desulfovibrio sp. ZJ369
ACATGTGATGAACTGTATAAATCCATTGGAAAAGCATTAAGTTGTATCACACAAAAAGACGCTGAAGGATGGTTTAAATCCTGTGGATATGTAAAAAGTTAAAAGCAAAATGCTCTAATTTCATTAGAGCATTTTCACTTTGAAAATGCTCTGCTGACGCGAAAGCGGCAGCCGCCGCAACGCGGCGTACATTCAGGCGAAAACCGCGTTTTTCGCCTGAATGCCACCTTTGACTTTCATAAAAAGT
>NZ_JAAKEI010000087.1 GCF_011039085.1 Desulfovibrio sp. ZJ369
AAACCGCTCTAGCGGAGAGGTTCCAGCATCAGCAGGCCGAAGCCGAAGGCGCGGGCGCTGCCGATGCCGCGCGCGAAAGCCTCGGCAAAAGCCTGCCGTTCCACCACGCGCAACAAGCCCCTGAAGCGCACGCCCACAATCAGCCCGTGCTCTCCGGCCTTGCTGAAGTGATGATTTTCAGCGGGAAAGATCTCGACGTTTGCGCCTTCCTGCTCTTCCAGGAGCTGAAAACCGTGTTGCGCGGCTTTGCGCCGCAGCCAGTCCAGTTGTTCTTCCCGGCGCGTGAGGGCTTTGCGGCGGCTGTTTTTTCCGCGCCTGCCGTCCGCCTCCGCAGCCCTGAGCTTGCGGCAGGGGTTGGCCAACAGATCAAAACGGTAGAGCTCATGCCCCAGAAAGCCGGGCGCCACGCGCTTTATCCCCCAGCTCTCCGGCGGGCACCAGTCCGGGCGTTGCGGGCAACGCCCGGAAAGCAGCCAGAAACGGCAATGCCGCATCCCGGCCTGCGGCGGATCAAGGCGGGTCAGAAAATCACGCCGGGCATCGGGCTCATGGGGAAAGCATTGCCAGGCCGCCTTGTGCCAGTCGTAGGCGTCGCGCAGGCCGTGCCGCAAGGCGTGCGCCATATCCGGTTCCGCGCGCGCAAGCCAGATCATGACGCGCCCTCCGCTGCTTCAGGATCGCTTACAGCGTCCGGCGCGCCTGCCCCGGCCGAACCCCAGAAATGCTGGGCCCAGGCCCGGCGCGACCGGGGCCAGGCCAGCAGATCCTTTTCCAGTTGCGCGTAATCCACCGGCAGATCCCGCGATTTGGCATACAGGGCCACGCGCGTCACGCGGGCGCAAATCTCCTCAGGCCCGGCCGCCAGCAGAGAGCGCAGACGCGCGGCCATGGGGCCCTCGTTGCGTTCGCCTTCGTTGCCCGAACGCCAGGAGCGCAAGCCTGCCCGCTCGTCCTCGCGGCAAAGGGCCAGGCAAAGCGCGCCCATATCGCCGCTGCCGCCTGCTGCGGGGTGCGTGGCGAAAAGCCCGGCCACGGTTCTGACCACCCGGCAGCGATGCCTGTCCTTTTCCACGGGCGAGGCCAGATCGCAGAAGCGGGCCAGCACAGGCCAGGCCCGAACCTCCTGACTTTCCCTGAGACCGCAGCGCAAGACGGCCATCAGCCCGCGATCGCGCTCATGCCTGCGTAAAAAATCCAAAAGTGGGCTCATGCTTCCTCCTTCTCCGCAGTTTCGGAATCCGGGGCGCTGTCGGCCGATTCCCCGGCCGGGCGCAAGGGGGAGAGACGCATCCGCCCCAGCACAAAGGCTTTTTGCTGGCGATCGGAAAGCTCGCCGCAGACCAGATCATAGGCGCCGCGCGCGTGAGCAAGAAGCCGACGCCGCCAGATCCCGGCCGGGCCGCCGTCCCGGGCTTCCGCCAGATCGAAAAGCAGCCGCAGATCGCTTTCCACGGCTGTCCAGTAGGCCAGCAGGGCCTTGCCGTGCAGCCGGGCCAGAAGATCGCCGCGCCTGGCCCCGGCATGGCGCAAACGTCCGCTCCAGCCGCCGTCCAGGCTACCCCGGAACGTGCTTACGGCCCGCTCCAGTTTCCGGCACATCTCTTCGGCGTCGCGCACGCCGTTTTCATAGTTTTTACGGCCCTGATCCTCCCGGAAGCCCTGGCTCAGATGGTAGACGGACTCCCGCACGTCCAGCACGCTGGCCTGATTTCTGGCCAGACCGCAGATGACCAAATCCCAGCAGCCTGGCAGATGCCCCTGTTGCAGGGCCGCCAGGGCCAGCGGCCCGCGCGCCCGGCTCTGATCCTCGGCCCCGGTCTTGACCAGGATGGCCGCCAGATCCCGCCACACGGCCCGATCCGGCCGAAAGGCCAGCAAAGTCGATTGTTCCTCCTTGCCGCGCGCCCTGGACAAAACCAGCGTGGCGCTGGGTTCGGCCACAAAGGACTTCTTTTCGTTATTGCAATTGGGATAGAGCAGGGCCTCGCCCAGGAGCATGCCCGTGTCCCGCAGCAGCACGGCGCGGGAAAGCGGCACAAGCCTGCCCAGATAGGTGCGCGTCGCATTGGCTATGGCGGCGCGATCCGCCGGGCCCTGGGGCGGCGCTTCCCAGATGGGCCTGCCGCGCCAGTCCGGGCCAACCCCCTGATAATGGCGTTCCAAAATGCCGGGCAGGGGCAGATTGGCCCAGAGCGTTTGCAGCAGATTTTCACCGCGCAGAAAGGCGTGCAGCATGGATCCGCAGACGCAGGGCGCGTCGGACGCGCTTTTGCTGGTTTGGACGCCGTCCCAGACAACCTGGGGAATCAGGCCCCCGGTGTGAAAATTTTGAAATGTGAGCAGATCCAGGGCCAGTTGCTCTGGCGCGGGCGCTCCGGCGTGCCCCAGATGATCAAAGAGCAACGGATTATTGCCGCTTGCCCGTGTGAAATCCAGTTTGGCCAGGGCCGTCAGCTCCGGTTCCGCGCCTTTTTTGCCCCCTTTGCGCAAAGCCGCGATTTGCAGAAAAGGCTGTTGCGGATGGAACAGCCAGAAGCTCTCGCGCCACGCAGCCAGATAGTCGCGTGCGGCCGCTGGCAGACGTTGCGGGGCCGCGCGCCAGTCCTTGCCGTTTTTGGGGCCGTCCAGGGCGGCGTGCGCAATGCAGAGCAAAAGGCGCAGCAAGGCCACCCGCTCGTGCGGCCGCACGGCCAGGTCGCGGATTTTCGCACTTTCGGCAAAACACGCTCCCAGTCCCACAAGTCTGGCTTTGCCGGCCATGTCCAGAACAGGAATCCAGGCCTCATCAACCAGGTTGAAGCGTTTTCCCGTCACCAGGGCCTCCTAGAGCAGATTAACTTTAAATTTTTTCATACCCGCACGATTCAAACCAGCCCTGGGCATCATTCTGTGTGATCATGCTCAGGGCTTTCGCTACTACCGCATAAAGCTCTTCATGGGTACGGGCCTTC
>NZ_JAAKEI010000088.1 GCF_011039085.1 Desulfovibrio sp. ZJ369
AAAGCAAAAACATGTGATGAACTGTATAAATCCATTGGAAAAGCATTAAGTTGTATCACACAAAAAGACGCTGAAGGATGGTTTAAATCCTGTGGATATGTAAAAAGTTAAAAGCAAAATGCTCTAGTGTATATCTCTCTGACAGCCTTGAAATCCTTGCCCTGCGGCATTATGAGAACGAAATACTGATGCTGGCATTTTTTGACCTTTTTTTGCGCACGCCGCGTTTTGCTTTCGCGGACCTGCCGACGCAGCCGCCTGCGCGCAGAGTGCCGCTGTCCATTGAACGCCAAATGTGCCTTTCATTCCATGAAGATACGGCTCGCTACGGAGAACAGGCATAGCCACGGGGCAAAAATGAACCACAGTACTGCGGCCGGGCGCGTTGCGGCAACATGCCGCTCTCTGGCGGATCTCAAATCCGTGGGCAAGGCCACGCTGGCGGATTTTTGCGTGCTGGGCGTGCAGAGCGTGCAAGAGCTGGCCGATACCGATCCGCGCGAGCTTTATGAGCGCCTGTGCCGCCTGAAGGGCGTCACGGTGGATATCTGCCAGTACGATGTCTTCTGCTGCGCCGTGGCCCAGGCCCGCGACCCGCATCTGCCGCCCGCGCAATGCGACTGGTTCTGGTGGTCCCGCCTGCGCAAGGCGGCCCGCAGATGAGCGATCTGCCCCTGTTGCGCGACCCGGACAGCGTTGAGCTGACCGGCACTGTGGAGCGCGTTGTCTTTCACAATGAAGAAAACGGCTATACGGTGCTGCGCCTTTTGCCGGACAAAGCCCAGCCCGGAGAGGCCAAAGTGGCGGGCGCGCCGCCGCGCTCGCTCAGCCGCGAGCCCGTGTCCTGCGTGGGGCATATGGTCAACCCCCAGGCGGGCGTGCAGCTCCGGGTGCGCGGGCGCTGGGTGAACAATGTCCGTTTCGGGCGTCAGGTGGAGTTTTCCGCCGCCGAGGAAATGCTGCCCGCCACCTGCGAGGGCATCCGCCTCTATCTTGGTTCCGGCCTGATCAAAGGCGTGGGCGAAGAAATGGCCAGCCGCATTGTGCAGGCTTTCGGCACGGACACTCTCCGCGTGCTGGACGAGGAACCCGAACGCCTGCTCAAAGTGCGCGGCCTGGGCCGCAAAAGCCTGTCCCGCATTCGCGAATCCTGGGCGGAACACCGGGGTATGCGCGATCTGCTGCTCTTTCTCCAGCCGCACGGCATCACGCCGGCCTATGCGGTGCGCATCTACCGGGCCTACGGCGCGCAAGCCCTCAGCATCGTGCGCGAAAATCCTTACCGCCTGGCCATGGACATTCGCGGCATCGGTTTTCTGACCGCGGACGCGGCTGCGACGAAACTGGGCTTTGAGCACAATCACCCCTTGCGCGTGCAGGCCGGCGCCCTCTATGTGCTGCAAAAATCCACGGATGACGGCAATGTCTATTTGCCGGAAGACAAGCTGATGGAAGCGGTGCGCGCCCAGTTGGACGTTGAGCCGGAATTGATCGCGGATGCCCTGTCGGCCCTGGAGGCGGACGAGCGCATTGTGCGCGAGGATATGGACGATCCTGAAATTCCCGGCGCAACGGAAACAGGCATCTACCTGCGCCGTTACCATCATTGCGAGGCAAAAACCGCTTTTTATCTGCAACGCCTGCTGCATTCGCCGAAATCAGTGCGCTTCACGGAGGTGGAAACGCTGCTGGAGAAAGTGGTCGGGAATCTGCCCATTGCTCTGGCTCCGGAACAACTGGAGGCCGTGCGCACGGCCGCGCGCTGCAAGATCATGGTGCTGACCGGCGGCCCGGGCACGGGCAAGACCACGATCATCAACGCGATCATCAGACTGTTCGGCGAAGTGCGGGCGCGCATCCTGCTGGCCGCGCCCACGGGCCGTGCAGCCAAGCGCATGGCGGAAACTTCCGGGCGGGAGGCCAAGACCATTCATCGCCTGCTGGAATACAGCCCCAAGGAGGACGGCTTCGCCCGCAATGAGGACAATCCCCTGGCGTGCGGGCTGCTGGTCGTGGATGAGGCCTCCATGATGGACGTGCTGCTTTTTTACCATCTGCTCAAGGCCGTGCCTTTGGGCGCGACGCTGGTTCTGGTGGGCGACGTGCACCAACTGCCTTCCGTGGGTCCGGGCAATGTGCTTGCCGACATCATTGCTTCGGGCGTGGCGCCGGTGGTGGAGCTGACCGAAATCTTCCGCCAGTCGGCTGAAAGCGAAATCATCTGCAATGCGCACCAAATCAACCGCGGCGAGGTGCCTTGCCTGGAATCCAGCAAGGAGCGCCTTTCGGACTTCTATTTCATTCACCAGAATGATCCCGAAAAAGCCGCGGAGCTTATGGTGGATCTGGTGAAAAATCATATTCCCCGCCGTTTCGGCCTGGATCCGGTGAACGACATTCAGGTGCTTACGCCCATGCACAAGGGGGCCGTGGGCGCAGGCAGGATGAACGCCCGCCTGCAGGAAGCCCTGAACCCCAACGGTCTGGAAGTGCGGCGGGGCGATCGGGCCTTCCGTCTGCATGACAAGGTTATGCAGGTGCGCAACAACTATGAAAAGGATGTCTTTAACGGCGATATGGGGCGCATCGTCTTTCTTGACAGTGCCGAGCGCAGCCTGAGCGTCAGCTTTGATGAACGCATCGTGCCCTATGATTTCGACGAGCTGGATGAGCTGGCTCCGGCGTATGCCATTTCCATCCACAAATCCCAGGGTTCCGAATACCCGGCGGTGGTCATCCCGATCATGATGCAGCACTATGTGCTCTTGCAGCGCAACCTGATCTATACCGGCGTGACGCGCGGCAAAAGGCTGGTCGTGCTGGTGGGCGAGTCTCGCGCTCTGCACATGGCCGTCAAAAACAACAAAACCCGCAAACGCTATACGCGCCTTGCCCGCCGCCTGAGTCCTAGAGCATTTTGCTTTTAACTTTTTACATATCCACAGGATTTAAACCATCCTTCAGCGTCTTTTTGTGTGATACAACTTAATGCTTTTCCAATGGATTTATACAGTTCATCACATGTTTTTGCTTT
>NZ_JAAKEI010000089.1 GCF_011039085.1 Desulfovibrio sp. ZJ369
ATCCCCTTGGGGACGCCAAGCAAATTACAAGCGTAGCAATGTGCCTTCAGGGCATATTTCTACGCTTTTTGCTTTTTTCCGGCCCGCCCACCTCATAAGCCCTTTCCGGTTCTGGTTCCTCCAGGCCGAAAAGGGCTTTTTTGTCTCCTCTCCTCTGCTTCGCACGATCCGCAGTTTTTGCCAGCGGCATTTTTCTTATCCAAAAGCCACGGCTGTCAATAGCTTTGCGCTGTTACTTGAATGCGAAACAGCAAAAAACGGCTTACATTACCCTGTCAACCCTATTTTAGCAGGAGGAAGGAATGCCCAAGGAAGTGATGAACGCTGTAGCCTCGGATGCCTTTACCCAGGCTCAGGAAGGCTTTGCCGTACCGCTCGATCCTGATCTGGCGGACGCTCTGGGCGCTTTCACGGAAGAGGTTCTGGTGTCTGAGCTGTAATGGAATTTTTATCTAAAGCGAAACCGCCCGCCTGGGCGGTTGTCGGGGCGTGGCGGCCCCGGCCTGATGAGCAGCCCGATCAGGAGGACAAAAATATGAAGAGGCATCAGGAAAGTACGGGTGTATTGCTGCTGGATGATATTTACGAATCCACGGATCCAGCGGTGAAGCGATACATCATGCAGATCATGGAAGAGGAAATGGACAAGGCGCAGGAACGCGCCCTCGTCCGCGTGGCTCAGAAGTTCAGGCATCTGCTTTCTCCCCAGATGCAGCAGACCCTGGCCGCACAGTATCCGGTGACGGCGCTGGCGGCGTCGGCCTGATTTCTCTCTGGCATTACAACGAGCTGAGGCTACGGAATATATGAACTAAGGGAAAAGCCAAAAGAAAACCGCGCACTGTGACTGCAATCACAATACGCGGCCGCCCTCGCGGGACTCACTCAAAAAACACTGATGTGAGAATACCCGCAATAGAAACCGGCGTCAAGCCTGGGGGGCTCCTTTTTTGCCTTTTTCCCGCCACACAAAAAGAGGGCGGTGAAGCATGGAAACCCTGAATCCTTCCGCATACTTCCTGCGGGTGTCAGACAAATTTTTCGGCGAGTTCATCTGTTTTGACAAGGCCGTTTCGGACGGGCCGACCTTGCTTTATCTGACTTTGTTCCGCAAGGCCTACAAGGGGGGCGTCTGCCGCTCCTCGCAGGCCACTCTGGCCAGACTCTGCAAATGTTCCGTGCGTTCCATACAGCACTATCTTCGCGCACTTGCCGCCCTCGAATACATCAGTATTGAACAACAGGAGGACGGCCGTAACGTCTACCGTCTGCTTCTCAGCCAGCGGGTTCTCTTCTTCATCGCCCAGGAGAGAGCCGCCATGGATGACAATGACGACGGTAACGAAAAGGGCGAAGAATTTTCGTCATGCCATGCGAAAAATCGACGCATGGGAGGCGAAAATTCTTCGCCCATATATAAGAGTAATAAGAGTATTATTCCCCCCCTTTCCCCCCACTCGTCGGCAAGACGCGAGACACCCCCCTCCGCTCGCACTCCGCTTCCCAGCACAACGCCCGTCACAGCCTCCAAAGCTGGCGGGTGGGGGGATTCTTTTCCCCGGAAAAAGCAGAAAGGCAACACATCGGCGTTCCAGACGGCCAATGCGCTCTTTGAGCGCCTTTATGCGGCCTACCCGCGCAAGGAGGCCAAAGAATCGGCCCGCGCCGTATGGCATCAGCTCTGGCGGCGCGGCGCGCTGCCAGCCCTGGATATTTTGCTGGCGGCCCTGGATCGCTTTCGTTCCTCCACGGCCTGGAACCGGGAGCACGGCCGCTTTGTTCCCCATCTGGCGAACTGGCTGCGTGGCCGACGCTGGGAAGATGAAGCCGCCGTTCCTCTTGCTTCTTCCTCTGGCGTCCCTGTCGCGCCGTCCGCTTCTCCTGAAAAAGCCGAACAGATCCGGCGCTGCCTGGAACGCCTGGGGGATCGGCATGGTGCTGATCCGTCCCTGGCAGAAGCGCGCCCCGTTTTCGAGAAATTCCTTTCCTGCTTTGCCGACGGCGGGAAGAGCGGCCCTGCCTGGGGCCTCTGGTCGTTGCTGTTCCGGAAGGGCAAAGCCCCCTCGGCGGGCGACGTGAAGGGCCGTGGTATGATGGACGCTTTTGTATTCCTCCAGAACTGGCAACGAGGTGTCCATGCCTCGGCTTAGACCCGGCTTGGCGCGGGTTGAATTTTTTGCCGTGCGCGAAGATGTCATGGCCTTGCTGAACCAGGGGCACACATACGCCAGCGCCTATGACCGGCTCAAGGAAGCGGGAAAAATCAGTATGAGCTACAGCGCGTTCCGCAATTACGTGCATACCCGTAGCCGCCCGAAGCCCGAAGCTGAAGAAGCGGCAGCACGGACGCCTCCTGCCGGCACGGCCCCTCCAAGGGTGAGCGCCAATGGTGCTCAGGCATTTGACGGCAAAAACGCAGTTCCTCTTTCTGACTTGCTGACTGGAGAGTGAGACATACATGGCCACAATTCATTTTATACTGCAAGGGAAGGGCGGAGTGGGAAAATCCATGATCGCCGTGATGCTGTACCAGGCTCTCCGGCATTTCAAAAAAGAGATCCTGGCCTACGACACGGACCCGGTAAACGCCAC
>NZ_JAAKEI010000090.1 GCF_011039085.1 Desulfovibrio sp. ZJ369
TTGTGGATGCAGGTGGATTTTTGTGGATGGGATAAGGCAAAGATGCCTGGTTAACATATTGAAACTACATGCTAATCAGACATATTTGGACTTCCTGAAATAAGTTAGGTAACTTCAAAGTGAAAATGCTCTAACGTACGTCCGGGGCTGGCTGACCAGCCCCTTTCTCTTGGGAGATTTCAAATGCAAAGATTTCGTTCCTTCCCGCTGTTCCTTTGGCTCTTTCTGCTCTTCCTGTCTGCCCAGGCGGCCCACGGCGCAGACGCCACAAGCTTTGATTCCACAAAGGTGGCAGTAAAGGCCCAAGGATCGGGCGGCGTCCCGGTCGGGACCATCATTGCATGGCCAGTTGCGACGAACCCGGAAGATATGAGTAACTGGCTGGAATGTAACGGACAAAGCATCTCGCGGTCAGTTTATCCGGAACTGTTTGCGCTTGTGGGCGGAAGCGTGCCGGATCTGAAGGGACTGTTTCTCAGGGGACATGGGGGAAACAGCGCGGCGCTGGGCACGGCCCAAAACGATGCAATTAGGAATATTCAAGGGGTGATTGTTGGATTGCAGGATGGTGGGGCAGACGGTGTTTTTTATGTCAACCGTTCTTTTAATCCTGGCTTTGGCCACTACTCTGGTGGCTGGACAAATATTGCCCAATCCAAATTTGACGCCTCCCGCGTCGTACCCACAGCCGAAGAAAACCGCCCTAAAAATATGGCAGTACGCTACCTGATCCGAGTCCGGCCCTGATACTTGCCAATCAGGCATGAAGGGGTTATCTAAAAAGGGAACCCCGGCTCCTGCGTCAACAGGAACCGGGGCTGGCACGGCGCGGTTTGCGCCCCCGTGCACGGCTACCGCAGCGTTTTTACCTACGGCCCCGTATCAGTGCTCGCTGATACGGGGCCAGCCTCGTTTAAGGCCGACTGTCGCCCCGCAGCAGCAGGGCGAGGAGTACCAGCAACACCAAGACGACAAAGCGTCTCATGCGGCACCCCCTTTGATGGTTTGCGTCGTGCCGGGCGCAGATCTGGAAGGGGGTAGCCGTGCCCGTTCCTTATATTCTGATTCTCCCCGCCCGGCAATGTTTTCTACGGCAGTGCCGCGCTTATCCGGAACTGTTCGCGCTTGTGGGCGGGCGAGTTCCCGATTTGCGCGGACTTTTTTTGCGTGGTCACGGCTCCCATACGTCAACGCATTATGGCACCGTGACGCACAACAGTGCAGAACTTGGCCAGGTTCAGGGTGATGCGATCCGGGAGATTTGGGGGCGTTTTCCTGAACTGATCGCACCTGGTTGGGGAACAAGCACCCAGGGGGCCATGTACTACGGCAGCCCCTCGGATTCAGGCGTGCATCCGCCATTTGCAGGAGGGGGCTGGGCTAAACGCGGAGCCAATTTCTACGCTTCGCGTGTTACTCCAGTCGATAGCGAAATTCGTCCAGTGAACCGGGCTGTGCGCTACCTGATCCGGGCACGTTAAGGCATAGCCCTGATGAGATAGCGGACGGCCTGGTTATCGGGACGCACTTCATTGGCAACAGGCACACCGTAAGCGGCAGGAGAAACATCAATTCGATATTGATTACAGGTCCATCCTCCCCATGAAGCGGCAGGTGCTGAAATTCCCCATGAGCTGTTCCAGACGAATGCTCCACTTGCTCGTAAATCTGCTCCAAACCCCGTCCAAATATAACCGACACCATCATAATTTCTTGTAGCATGCCCCTGATGCGCTCCCAGCCCTGCGGAATTTCCCCCATGCCCCCGCAAAAAGAAAGTATTAACTAAATAATGTTTTAATGCCATCCAGAGTTCCATTCACATGAAATCTGGCAAAAAGAGCCATCGTCAAGTCAACCATGTGCAGACTTCGTGAAACAACGACCGACTTTCGGCGGAATCTGGCAAACCAGTGACGCTGGCGACAATTGTTCCTTTCTATGCGGACTGTGCCACTTTTCCCCTGAAGCAGATCGTTTTCGGCTATCTCCAGAGGACAAACCTTCCACTTGTCCGTACAGTAAAACCAGACTTTCCACTTTTTCAATCGCTCCATCAATCTGTGGAGGGTAGCCTGATCACGCCCTCCACATTCCCAGTCGATGAGTTGACCGGTATCACGACAATAGGCTTTCCAGATCCAAAGTTTGTTTTTTTGACTTTAGGGTGCGTCGTCAATTGATAATTGCTGACGAATAATTACTTCCTCTCTACCAACCTGGGGGGATGAATGATACCAGCTCACCGTCGCCACGATATATCTGATGGCCTTTGGGAAATTTTGAAACCACACTTGCCGGGCAGAGAGGGCGTCAGGGGAGTAACTGCGAAGGATAATCGTCT
>NZ_JAAKEI010000091.1 GCF_011039085.1 Desulfovibrio sp. ZJ369
TACAACGTCAATCATTACGACGTGTTCCGCAATCCGGTGCAGGCGCGGGACTTGCTGCTTCAGGCGCTGGAAATCGAACCGCTGGAATCCACCGATGTCTTTGACGGCATGAAGGACGGCTACAAGGTCAGAATCATGCCCGTCAACCGCATTGCCACCCGGGCCGACCTCAACCCTATCCTCAACGGCATCAATTACCGGGAAATGGAAAAGCGCATGGAAGCCGCTCCGGGCAGCCCGGCGGAACGTATCATGCTGGTCTGCATGGGGCACGAGCCGGATCTGGCCGCCAGCCTGAAAATGGACATTGGCGGCCACTACAGTGTGGATGTCAAAGTCGTGGACATCCTGCGCGACAGAAAGGATCTCACCTTCAAATACGATTCCGAAGCTGACACGGCCGTGGAAAACGGCGAGCTGATCATCCGGCAGTTCTACCCCCGCAATCTCCTGCAAAAACTCTCCATCCTTGAAGAAAACGTGGAGGACTGGCGTCAGCTTGTGGAAACCGTGGCCATTGACTGGAACTATAACGGCGAAGTGCTGCAACCCGCCGTGTATGACAACCCCGGCAAGAATGCGCTGGTTCAGGGCCGCTATGCCGTTCCCGAGGATCACGGGCTGATCCGGGTCAAGATTACCGATCTGCTCTCCGAAAGTCTGGAGAAGACGCTGGAGGCAGAGTAATGGCCGGAAGAAGGAAGAAGCAGGCCGCCCCCCAGGTGGATCTCAATACCACCTTTTACCGTGAGCTTTTTCGCTTTTACCGGGAAAACAAGGGGAGCATCCGTTCCCACTATCGCGGGCTGACGCGCGAGCTGTTGGACTACAACGACCCGGACAGGCCGCGGCCCGGCCAGTTCCTGCGGCGTCCGCAGTTCGAGGCGCTGGAAATCCACGTCTTCCTCAAGGAATATCTCAAGCTCCGTCCTGTGCATGACATCTTTGCGGACTGGTACAAGCGCCGCAAGGGCTTTGAAAAGCGCGGCGACGTGCTGGGCATGGACGGCCAGTATGTGCTGGAAAATTCGCCCATGTTCAATGAGGCAGCCTATGCCGCCGTGTTCAAGCGCATGAAGGCCGCCCGCCAGGACTACGCCAACTATATTTTCGCCCTGACAATGGGCGTGGGCAAGACCCTGCTCATGGCCACCTGCATTTTCTATGACTTTGTGCTGGCCCGGAAGTTCCCGGACGACCCGCTCTATTGCCACAACGCCCTGATTTTCGCGCCGGACAAGACCGTCCTGCAATCCCTGCGGGAGATCGAAAGCTTCGACTTTGCCAGGGTACTACCGCCAAAACACGCCAACTGGCTCCAGGCGAACCTCAAGCTGCAATATCTGGACGAGGCCGGGGCCACGCTCAATGTCCTCAACAATTCCGACTACAATCTTGTCATCTCCAACACGCAAAAAATTCTGCTCAAGCGCAAAAAGAAGAGCCCCAGCCGCGCCGAACAGCTTTTTCTGGCGACCGGCGAGACCAAAACCGCCGACGCCAGATCCGTTTATGATGATATTTCCGATCTTTACGGCTTTGATTCGCCGGAGGACGAGGCGGATCTGACCATCAATCAGCGTTTCCTCAAGTTGCGCAATCTCCCGCAACTGGGCATTTTTGTGGACGAAGCCCACCACGCTTTCGGCGATGTTCTGAAAACGGACTTGCTCGATCCCAAAAAGGAAACCTCCCTGCGCTTTACCATCAACACCCTGGCCAGGGGCATCAAACGCCTGGGCAGCTCAATGGTGGCCTGCTGCAATTTCACGGGCACGCCCTATGTGAAGAACGAGCTGCTGCCTGAGGTGGTGTATTCTTACAGCCTCAAGGACGCCATCAATAACGGCTACCTTAAGACCCTGCGGCTGCATAAATTCGCCAATACGCGCGACAGGGAGTTTGTGCGCGCCGTGGTGGACGATTTTCTTGAACGCTTTGACGGGCGCGCCCTCGAAGGGATGCTCCCCAAACTGGTCTTTTTTTCTCCCAGCATTGAGGATGCCACAAAAAACCTGCGCCCCATCCTGGAAGAGGAGCTGAACCGGCGCGACATCCCGGTCTCACAG
>NZ_JAAKEI010000008.1 GCF_011039085.1 Desulfovibrio sp. ZJ369
AAAGCAAAAACATGTGATGAACTGTATAAATCCATTGGAAAAGCATTAAGTTGTATCACACAAAAAGACGCTGAAGGATGGTTTAAATCCTGTGGATATGTAAAAAGTTAAAAGCAAAATGCTCTAGCCCAATGAGCGCAAAAGAATGGTTTTATAGAGGAGTTTTGTGGGAATGTGCCCGTATTCTTGATCAGGATGAATTTGAAAGTATACATAATGATCAGCGCTGGAAAAATGATCCGGTCAAGCTTAATCAGTATTTTAAGCAAGCTCTCCTGGAGAGGCAACGTCAACATTTTCGTAATGTAATCGATAAATTGCATGGGAAAAGAGTTGTTTTTTATGGCGCTGGCGAGCTTTATAGAAATAATAGGGAATTTTTTCAGGATCTCAAGCCTGAAGCTTTTTTGATTGATAGGCGTTACGCTACCCCCGTTTCCATTGATGGAGCTCCTGCCTATGAAACTGAGGATTTTTTACAACAAAATAAGAATGCTGATGTGTTTTTTCTCACATTTATCAAAAGTTCACCCTTCCCCCGGATAAAATTGCACTATCGTTTTGGTATTCCAAATGAAAGAATCCATAGTTGCACATCTTTTTTATAAAATTGCTCGTTGGATTTTGTCTAGAGCATTTTGCTTTTGAAATTATCCAATTTCAAAAGCAAAATGCTCTAACGGCTACCGCCGGCGCGGGCGTCCGCTCCCGCGGCCGCCAGAGCGGTTGCTGTTTTCAACAGCAAACCGCTCTAAAAAGCAGTGAAGGCAGCACGAGAGCGGGAGGAAGAGATTCGCCGGAGGGGGAAACAAACGAGCCCGCGTCATGGCACGCGGGCTCGAAAGCGTTGGGATCGTCAGGCGGCAAAGGTCAGAAAGCGGGCGCCTTGCCCTGCTGCGGCGGAAGGGGATTTAGCAGTCCCTGCCCACCATGCGCAACAGCCGCAGGAGCTGGTTGGTGAAGCCCGCTTCATTGTCATACCAGAGCAGCAGTTTAACCATGGTTTTATCCATCACCTGCGTGGACAGGGCATCCACGACCCCGCCGCAGGTACTGCCCCTGTAGTCGATGGAAACCAGCGGCTCTTCGGAAAAGCCCATATTCTCCTTCAGGGGGCCCTGGCTTGCCGCCTGAAGGGCCGCGTTGACCGCGGCCGCGTCACAGGGTTGTTCCACCTCGCAGGTCAGATCCACGAGAGAGCAGTCAAAGGTCGGCACGCGCACGGACATGCCGTTCATTTTGCCCGCAAGTTCGGGTATGACCACGCCCACGGCCTTGGCCGCGCCAGTGCTGGAGGGAACCATGGAAACCGCGGCGGCCCGGCCGCGCCGCCAGTCCTTGTGCGAACCGTCCAGAATGCGCTGGCTCATGGTATAGGAATGGATGGTGGTCATCAGGCCGTGACGGATGCGGAAGTTTTCGTGCAGCACCTTGACCGCGGGCGCCAGGCAGTTGGTGGTGCAGGAGGCCGCGGAAATAACCGCGTCTTTTGCCGGATCATAGGCATCCTGGTTCACGCCCATGACGATCATGGCGTCCGCGTCCTTGGCCGGAGCGGAAATCACCACTTTTTCAGCCCCGCAGGCCAGATGTTGGGCAAGCCCGGCCCGGTCCTTGATGGTCCCTGTGGTTTCCACGGCCAGGCTCACGCCGAGGCGTTGCCATTCCCATTCCCCGGCCTTGTGGCGGGTAACCGCAATGTGGCGGCCGTTGACGATGATGCCGTCCGCGTCATGGCTTACCTCGCCGGGAAATATGCCGTATGTCGAATCGTATTTGAAAAGATAGGCCAGGGCCGCGTTATCCGCGCGGGCGTTGATGGCCGCGACCCGAAGATCCTGATCGTCGGCCAGCAGGCGCAGCAGGTAGCGGCCGATGCGGCCGAAGCCGTTCATTCCCAGTTGCACGGGCATGTTTGCGCTCCTTGGTAAAGGGGATGAGCAGTCCGGAGAGGAAAGGCATCGGCGGATATTCGGATCCGGCAGAAATCCCCGATCCGTGTTTCCGATCCGGCCTGCAGGAAGCAGCGATCACGAAGCCGCAAGGATCCCGGCCTGTTGCGCGCATGTCGGAATGCTCGCGGCAGTTTCCATGGACGATTCCACTCAGGCTTTGCCGGATGAGCCCATCACGTTGCGGATTTTATGCGCCACCATGTTCCTGACCGCTTCACGGGCCGGAGCCAGATAGGATCTGGGATCGAACTGCTCCGGGTGCTCGGCAAAGTACTGGCGGATGGAGGCTGTGAGGGCCAGCCGGATGTCCGTGTCCACATTGATTTTGCAGACCCCCATGCCCGCGGCTTTGCGCAGCATGTCCTCGGGCACGCCTCTGGCGCCGCCCACCTGGCCGCCGTAGTTGTTGCAGAGCTCCACGAATTCCTGCGGCACGCTGGAAGCGCCGTGCAGCACCAGGGGGTAACCGGGCAGCCTGGCGCTGATCTCCTCCAGCCGGGCAAAGTCGAGTCTGGCCTCTCCCTTGAATTTATAGGCTCCGTGGCTGGTGCCGATGGCCACGGCCAGGGAGTCGCACTGCGTGCGGCGCACAAAATCCACGGCCTGATCCGGATCGGTATAGACATGCTCCGCGGAGCTGACGTGCTCCTCCACGCCGGCCAGCTTGCCCAGCTCGGCCTCCACCCAGACATTTCTGGGATGGGCGTAGTCCACAACCTGCCTGGTCAGCGCAATGTTTTCCTCATAGGGCAGGTGGGAGCCGTCGATCATCACCGAGGTGAAGCCGCCGTCTATGCAGTCGCGGCACATCTCAAAGCTCGGCCCGTGATCCAGATGCACCACCACGGGCACGGACGGATCCTCGATCAGCGCGGCTTCCACCAGCTTCATGATGTAGGTCTGACCGGCATATTTGCGCGCTCCGGCCGAAACCTGAAGAATGACCGGCGATTTCTCCTCCGAGGCGGCGCGCATGATGCCCTGGACGATTTCCATATTGTTGACGTTGAACGCGCCCACGGCGTAACGCCCGGCATACGCGGCGGCGAACATTTCTTTGGGACCAATGAGAGGCATGACTTCCTCCTGCGTATTGGTGAGAGCCGGGCTTTGCAACGCCTGCGGCCCGTAACAGTCTCTAAAAGTCTCTGGCTCACCATACCGAAAAAAAACGCGAAGGGAAATGCTTTCCGGCGGGCGGCATCAGCATGCGCGCGCGGCGCGGAGCTGCGGGAAAGGCGGCCCTCATTCCAGCCCCATGCCCTCCAGCGCGGCGAGGCCGTTGTGGTCGGTAAACTCAAAGCAGAGCGGCGTCAGCGTGATATAGCCCCGGTTGAGCAGGTCCTTATCCGATCCGGGATCGATGGTGTGGGCCGGTATTTCGCCTTCCAGCCACCAGTAGGCGGCGCCGCGCGGGTCATGGCGCTCACAATAGACATTTTTCCAGACTGCGCTGGTCTGCGGGCAGAATCTGAGGCCCCTGGCCTGTTCCAGCGGGCCCGCCGGGTAGTTGAGATTAAGCACCCTGCGCCGCGCCAGCCTGCTCCAGTCGATGCGCTCGGCCAGAGCCACGGCATGCCGGGCCTGGGGGAGCAGATCCGTTGTGCCCTTGTGATCGTCATGGGAAACCGCAAGGCTCGGCAGATCCTCGTGCGCAGCCTCGGTAGCCGCGCCGACGGTGCCGGAATAAAGAATGTCCGGCCCCACGTTGGGCCCGGCATTGATCCCGGAAATGACCATGTCCGGCCGTTGGGGAAGCAGACAGGCCAGGGCCAGCTTGACGCAGTCCGTGGGCGTGCCGTAAATGCCCAGGCCTTTGAAGCCCGGCTCCACGATTTCCGTGCCCCGAACCGGCTCAAAGACTGTGAGCGAATGCCCCACGCCGGATTGCTGGCGCATGGGGGCCACCACATGCACCGTGTGCCCGGCTTCCAGCAGGGCCGCGTACAAGGCCCGCAGGCCCAGGGCCCGGATGCCGTCGTCATTGGTCAGAAGGACGTCCATTTGACAATACCTCGGAAAGAAGGGAATCTGTAATGACGTGAGGCCCGCGCCGCGCATCAGCCGCGCGGCGCACCGACTACATTTCTATCCGGCGTCCGCGGGCTTTGCCCGTGCCTTGGCCGTGAAGCGGATACACTATATGGAAAAAGGCTGCTACGTCAAAGATATCAGTCCGGCCACCGAAGTGCGGGGCCTGTTTGTGGTCAGCCAGGCGAGCCAGGGCCAGTCGCGCAACGGCCCTTACTGGCGGCTGACCCTGGCCGACGCCAGCGGCAGCCTGGAGGCCAAGATCTGGCACCCGCTCAGCGCCGAATTCAGCGAAATTCCCGCGGGCTCTCTGGTCTGGGCCGAGGGGCGCGCCGCTTTGTACCGGGATCAGATCCAGCTCACTCTGGAACAACTGCGCCTGCTGACGCCCGAGGAAAGCGCGGCCGCGGATCAGGCCGAGCTGATGCCCTCCAGCCCCTACCCCCTTGATGCAATGCTGGAGGAACTGCTTGCGCTGATCAAGGAGGAGTTCCGCTATGCGCCCTGGCGCAAGCTGGCGCTTTCGGTTTTCAACACTCAGGATCTGCGCGCGGCCTTCCGGGTCTGCCCTGCGGCCAAAGGCGTGCATCATGCCTATGTGGGCGGCCTGCTGGAACATACCCTGAGCGTGTTCAAGCTCTGCCGCCGCATCGCGGATCACTATCCCGAGCTGGATCGCCAGACCCTGCTGGCAGGGGCGCTCTTTCACGATTTCGGCAAAATCCGCGAGTTTTCAGGGGGCATTGCCAATGACTACACGGATGAGGGCCGTCTGCTGGGGCATCTGGAGCTGGCCATTGAGATGCTCGCCCCGCATCTGGCCAAATCCGGCCTGGAAGAACCTTTGCAACGGCATTTGAAGCATCTTATTCTCAGCCATCACGGCGAATTGCAGTTCGGCGCGGTGCGGGTTCCGCACACGCCCGAGGCTCTGGCCCTGCACTATGCCGACAATCTGGACGCCAAAATGGCCCAGTGCCGGAGCCTGTTCGAGCAATTGGGCGATGCGGGCCAGGGCTGGACGCCCTGGCAGGCGACGCTGGGCAGGCCCCTGCACCGGGCCGCGCGCACGCCGGAAACGGCCGCCCCCGCAAGCCGAAAAAAAGCGGTGAGGGAAGAATGTTTATCTCTTTTGAAGGTATAGAAGGCTCCGGCAAGTCCACGGCCCAGCGCCTCCTGGGCGAGCATTTGCAAGGACGGGGGCATGATCCTCTGCTCACCCGCGAACCCGGCGGCTGCGCCCTGGGCCGCAGCCTGCGCCCCATTCTGCTGGACGCCCGCACGCGCGGCCTTTCCAGCCGCGCCGAGCTGTATCTTTTTCTGGCCGACCGGGCGCAGCATGTGGCTGAGGTCATCCGCCCGGCCCTGGAGGCCGGGCACATCGTGCTCTGCGATCGCTATACGGATTCCACACTGGCCTACCAGGGCTATGGCCGGGGCCTGGACCCGGAACATCTGCGCCGCATCAATGACATGGCCACCGGCGGCCTGCTCCCGGATGTGACCTTCCTGCTGGATCTGCCCGTGCACTGCGGCCTGGAGCGGGCGGGTCTGCGCAACCGCGAGGAAGGCACCGTGCTTTCGGAGGGTCGCTTTGACGCCGAAAGCCTGGAATTCCACGAGCGCGTGCGCCGGGGATACCGCACTCTGGCCCTGGAGGAGCCGGATCGTTTCGTCATCATTGACGCGGCCCAGCCGCCGGAAGACGTGATGCTGCAATGCCTTTCGGCAGTGGAAGCCGCGTTGCGGCAGCGGGGCAGGGGACTGGACTGAATGATCGGCGGGAGCACAACATGAACGAGTTCTATACAATTGTTGCGGAAGGCGCGGATCTGCATTTTGTGCCGCGCGAGGATCAAAAGCTGGAGAACCTCCTGACGCGCGGGGAAGATCTGGAAGGCTATGAGTTTTTCAGCCGTCTGGGGGATCCCGATCTCATGCACTGCGCGGTTTTCCGCAAAAGCGGCAGAGCCGGCGGCTTTTTCACGGTATATGACAAAACGACCGTGCTCTTTGTGGCTGTGGCGGAAACCAACCTCGCTTTCGGCCTGGGCCTGGGGTATTTCGGCCGCCTGGTTTCTTATGCCCGCTATGGGGCTGATGTTTTTGAAAATACGGATACTTGCGATGCCTGAGCCACTGCGTGCCGCCAATCGGCTGGGGGTGGTCTTTTTCCCGGCCTTTGACTGGGCCATTTCCGCCACGCACCCGGAACGCGAGGAGCGCCTGCTCTACACCCGCGATCAGTTGCAGGAAGAAGGGCTGTTTGATATTCCCGGCATCACCGAGTATCGCCCGGCCTTTGCCACGCACGCCCAACTGGCGCGCGCGCATTTCTGCCTGCCCTCAGTGGGCGCGGTGAGCACGGATTCGCATCTGGCCTCGGCCGGCGGGGCGATCAAAGCCGCGCGGCTGGTGCTGGAAAAGCGGGAAGACAAGGCCTTTGCCCTGGTGCGGCCGCCCGGTCATCATGCCATGCGCGTGGTCCACGGCAACCGCGGCTTCTGCAATATCAATAATGAGGCCGTGATGCTGGAGTACATCCGCGATCACTATCCGCATCCCGATGGGCGGCCCCTGCGCATTGCCGTGGTGGATACGGACGTGCACCACGGCGACGGCAGCCAGGATGTGTTCTGGAACGATCCGCATACCCTGTTCATCTCTCTGCACCAGGACGGCCGCACGCTCTACCCCGGCACGGGCTTTCTGCACGAATGCGGCGGCCCGGCGGCTCTGGGCAGGACCATCAACCTGCCCCTGCCGCCGGAAACTTCCGACCAGGGCTATCTGTACGCCGTGGAGCACGCCGTGCTGCCCATTCTGGCGGAGTTCAAGCCGGATCTGATCGTCAACTCAGCCGGGCAGGACAATCATTTTACGGATCCTCTGGCCAATATGCGCCTTTCCGCCCAGGGCTACGCGGCGCTGAACCGGGCGCTGAATCCGGACATCGCCGTGCTGGAAGGCGGCTACGCCATCCGCGGAGCCCTGCCCTACGTCAACCTGGGGATCTGTCTGGCCCTGGCCGGGCTGAGCGCCGAAGACATCCGCGAGCCGGGCTGGACCCCGGCCTCCACGCGGCAGCGGCCTGAAGTGGGCCGGTACATAGCCGAGCTCTGCGATCAGGCCGTGGAGCTCTACCGGCATCCTCCGCGCCAACCCGCGGAAGGCCGGGAGGAAGACGGCTGGTGGGTGCGGCGCAAACATATTTTTTACGATACGGACATGCTGCGCGAAAGTCAGAACGAGGCCTGGCGGCTCTGCGCGGATTGTTCCGGCCTGGGCCGCATCGAGACCAGCTCCGAGCGCGTGGCGCGCTCCCTCTGCGTGCTGATCCCCCGCCATGCCTGCCCGCGCTGCCGGGCCGAGGGCGCGGCCCTGGCTGAACAGGCCCGCAAAAGCGGTCGTTACGCGCATGTGCTGACGCTGGACGGCGACAAGGCCGACGCCGCGTCGTGACAAGGCCCGCTCCGGGCCAAAGAAACGTATTTTGGGCTTTGCTGCCCATATCATCGGAGAAAGAAGGAGCATATATGGCCAGAATCCTGATCATCGGCGCGGGCGGCGTGGGCAGCGTGGTGGCGCACAAATGCGCTCAGGCCGCCAGAGAGACCGGCGTTTTCGAGCACATTACCCTTGCCAGCCGCACGCTGGCCCGCTGCACGGATATCGCCCGCAGCGTCAAGGCCCGCATGGGCGTGGATATTGCCACGGCCCAGGTGGATGCGGACAACGTGCCCGATCTCTGCACGCTGATCCGCGCGGTCCAGCCGGATCTGGTCTGCAATGTGGCCTTGCCCTACCAGGATCTGCATATTATGGACGCCTGCCTGGAATGCCGGGTGCACTATGTGGATACGGCCAATTATGAGCCTCTGGACACAGCCAGGTTCGAGTATAAATGGCAGTGGGCCTATGCCGACCGCTTTCGCGAGGCCGGGCTCACGGCGCTGCTCGGTTCGGGCTTTGATCCCGGGGTGACCAATGTTTTCGCGGCCTGGGCCCTGAAGCATGAGCTGGACGAAGTGCATGTGCTGGACATCATCGACTGCAATGCCGGAGATCACGGCAAGCCTTTTGCCACCAATTTCAATCCGGAAATCAACATCCGCGAGGTCACGGCTCCGGGGCGCTACTGGGAACACGGCGAATGGGTGGAAACCGATCCCCTGTCCTGGTCCATGACCTATGCCTTCCCGGACGGCATCGGCCCCAGGAAGTGCTACCTCATGTATCATGAGGAGCTGGAATCCCTGGTCAACAATCTCAAGGGCCTGCGCCGGGCGCGTTTCTGGATGACATTTTCCGATACTTATCTGAATCATCTCAAGGTGCTGGGCAATGTGGGCATGACCCGCATCGATCCCGTGCGCTTCCAGGGCCGGGATATTGTGCCCATTCAGTTCTTGTCGGCCCTGTTGCCTGATCCGGCCTCCCTCGGGCCGCTGACCAGGGGCAAGACCTGCATCGGCGATCTTTTGCGCGGGCTGAAGGACGGCAGGGAAAAAAACGTCTATATCTACAATGTCTGCGATCATCAGGCCGCCTATGCCGAAGTGGGCTCCCAGGCCATTTCCTACACGACGGGCGTGCCCGCCATGATCGGCTCCAAGCTCATTGCCCAGGGCCTGTGGCGCAGGCCCGGCGTGTGGAACATGGAGCAATTTGATCCGGATCCCTTTATGGCGGATCTGAATGTGTACGGTCTGCCCTGGCAGTGCGTGGAAGTGAAGTAGAGCGTTTTGCTAATGGACTGCCTGGACTTCCTTTTCTCAGAGCAAAACAACGTGCCTTCGCCCTGCTTTGTGCTGGACGCGGCGCGGCTTGCGGCCAATGCCGCCATTCTTGACAAGGTGCAGCGCCGCACGGGCGCGAAGATTCTGCTGGCCCTCAAGGGCTACGCGGCCTGGGCCACCTTTCCGCTGTTGTCGCGCTTCACGGGGCACGGGCCGCTCTGGGGCACATGCGCCAGTTCCGTGGACGAGGCGCGCCTGGGGCGGGAGCAATTCGGCGGTCAGGTGCATGCCTTTGCCGCGGCCTGGAGCGCGGAGGAAGTGGCCGAGCTGCTCGATCTGGCGGATCACATCGTCTTCAATTCCACGGCCCAGTGGCGGCAATTCCGGCCCGTCATCGAAGCCCGCAACCGCGCGTGCCGCGCGGGCCAGGCCATTGAATGCGGGCTGCGGATCAATCCCGAGCATTCCGAGGGCGCAACGCCCATCTATGATCCCTGCTCGCCGGGCTCGCGCCTGGGCATCCGGCAACGGGACTTTGAGCCCGCGGCGCTGGAAGGCATTTCGGGCCTGCATTTTCATACGCTGTGCGAGCAGGGCGCGGACGCCCTGGCCCGCACGCTCGCCGCCGTGGAAGAAAAATTCGGAGCCTGGCTGCCCGCGTGCCGCTGGATCAATTTCGGCGGCGGCCACCATATCACCAGGCCGGGCTATGATCTGGATCTGCTCTGCCGTTGCCTGACGGACTGGCATGAGCGGTATCAGGCGCAAATTTATCTGGAACCCGGCGAGGCAGTGGCCCTCAATGCCGGATGGCTGACGGCCACGGTGCTGGACGTGATCCGCGCGGATATGCCCGTGGCGATTCTGGATGCCTCGGCGGCCTGCCACATGCCGGATGTGCTTGAAATGCCCTACCGGCCCGATGTTTATTATGCCCTGCACGGCAGGGCCGCTCGCGCCGGAGCGGCCGGGGAGCAGGCCTGGACCTGCCGCCTGGCGGGCAAGTCCTGTCTGGCCGGGGACGTGATCGGGGAATACAGTTTCGCGGGGCCCCTGCGGGTGGGCCAGAGACTGGTTTTCGGGGACATGGCCATTTACAGCATGGTCAAGACCACGACCTTCAACGGCCTGCGCCTGCCGTCCATCGGCATTTGCGAGCCGGACGGATCTGGCCCGGACGGGAAAAAACGTTTTTCTCTGCTGCGTTCTTTCACCTATGCGGATTTCAAGAACAGGTTGTCCTGATCCGCAGGCCCAAAAGCCGCAACCCATCCGGATACGATGTGCGGCAGAAGCGGCGCGCTTCTCTTCTTTTAGAGCAGATTACCTTTGACTTTTTATGAAAGTCAAAGTGGCATTCAGGCGAAAAACGCGGTTTTCGCCTGAATGTACGCCGCATTGCGGCGGCTGCCGCTTTCGCGTCAGCAGAGCATTTTCAAAGAGAAATTGCTCTAGGAAACCGGCGCGCCCGCGGCATGGCCTGCCGGGGGCAGAAGCGTGTTGTGCTGTTCAAGAGCCTGGCCGGGCAGAGGCGGGGCAGGGCTTTCCGGCTGCCAGGGCTTGCTGCTCCTGGCCAGGGGCACAGGGCCGGAGCCCGCGGGCCAACTGCGGGGCGGGGGCATCTCCGCGCTTTGCTTCACGGCCTCCATTTCATGCCGGGCAGCAAGGGGCATCTGGCCCGGCGTCTCGCGCAGCGAACGGCGCGTCATGAGCAGTCCGGGTTCAGGGTCCAGCACGCCTTCAAGATATTCGCTCACTGTCACAAAACGCTGGCAGCCGCCTGTACGCAGCTCTCTGATGATCCGGGGCAGATCCTCCACCGTGCTCTTGTGCGTGTCGTGAAACAGAAAGACGCCGCGCAACATGCCGGGGGGGTAGGCATAGCCGCGGGTGTTGTGTAACTTGGCGTAATCCGCGGGCAAGTGCTGCCAGTCGCGGCTGTCCACGGACCACAGCACCACCGAAAGACCCAGGGCCTCGGCGGCCTCAACCGTATGGGTATCAAATGCGCCATACGGCGGCCGCAAAAAGAGCGGCGCGGCCCCAAGGGAGCGCAGAACAGCGTCAGTGCGGCGGATTTCGTCGATTTTGCGCTCCGGCGCGAGCAGGCGAAGGTTGGGGTGCGAAAAGGAATGATTGCCCACCTCATGCCCTTCGGCCACAATCCGCCGCACAAGATCCGGGTACAGTTCGGCCTGCTGGCCCAGCACAAAGAAGGTGGCCGGGATGCCGTACTGGTTGAGCAGATCCAACAGTTGCGGCGTATTGCGCGAAGGCCCGTCGTCAAAGGTGATGGCGCAGAGATTTTCATTCATGCGCTGATCCATGATGCTGCCGCCGTCCAGCACGCGGGCCGGCAAGCTCTCGGCCATCAGGATCAGCAAAGCGCAAAGCGCGGCGATGTTGAGCGTTTTCAGGGAAAATTTCATTATGCAATCCGCCACTCACTGAAGTTCTGTAAAACAGGTAACACTCCCCATGACGGCTCGCAAGGCGGCGCGCGCAGGTCATGCCGTAACGTAAAAAATTAGTTAATAAAATTACTAAGTTAAAAAATAATATTTGTAAAAATTTTTTTACCGGGCTGATTCCGCTTGACTCCGGCGGCGGTTTTACATAAAAGGTTGCTTCCGAGGGCAGTTAGCTCAGCTGGTAGAGCACCGCCTTCACACGGCGGGGGCCACAGGTTCAAGTCCTGTACTGCCCACCAACGGAGCGGTAGTTAAGACGGTTATAACGCCGGCCTGTCACGCCGGAGGCCGAGGGTTCGAGTCCCTTCCGCTCCGCCAAATTTGCGCCAGGGCCTGCCCTGGAAAGCCGGGAATCTTACAGTCGGTAAGGTTCCCGGCTTTTTTGCATGGATCCCCCCCGCGCTGCGGGGGCAAAACGCTCCAGGCCGCCCGCAAGGGGGGGGCGCAGGCCTGTCGCGCCGAAAGGCGCATGGCTGTCAAAAATGCCGCAGCCGCATGGCGCGAACTGTTCAGGCAAGCCGTGTACCGCGAAGATCCAGCGTTGGCCGACTTTTTGCATATATGCAGGCATGTTTGTATTCCGATTGTGACGGCATACGGCCGCACATCGGGCCGCCATGCCAAAGCGAGGTTTGCATGAAGCCTGTCATCTGGTTGCTGGGTCTTTCCGGGAGCGGAAAAACCACCCTGGGTTCTTTGCTGCGTCTGTACCTGGAAGCGCAGGGCCATGAAACGGAATTTATTGATGGGGATCGCTTTCGCCGCCAGTTCGGCTTCAGCGGTTTTCGGCCTGAAGATCGTCTGCGCAATATTGAGGCCATGCGTGAGCATGTGCTGCAACTGCACGCGCAGGACAAAATTTGCGTTGTGGCTGCCATCACGCCCTATGCGAGCATGCGCCAGAAAAACCGCGAGCAGATTCCCCTGTATCGCGAGGTCTGGGTGCGTTGCTCCCTGAGCACGCTTGTGCAACGTGACACCAAGGGGCTTTACGCCAGGGCCGCGCGCGGGGAAGTGGATCTGCTGACCGGCGTCTCTGATGCCTTCGACGAGCCGCTCGGCACAGATTGCATCATTGATACGGATCAGCTCTCGCTGGCTGAAAGCTACCTTGCGCTGCGCGATCTTGCGTTGAGCGCCCTGGCCGAGGGTCGGAACTGGCGGCGCATGCAACCGGAATTGTCGCCCGAAGTCGTGCAGGGCAGTCTGCGGCACGCGGAAGTGTTCATGTAGTATTTATTGCCGCATCAGGATGCTGGCCCTTGCCGCGCGGCGCACGCTGGGCGGCAGGGCAGTCCGGAGGCGGACGCGGCGCGCACGCGCGTGAGCCCTCGCTGTGCCAGTCATGAGCCGCCGGAGAGCGGAAACAATACGACGGCCGGATCGATCAATCCGGCCGTCGCTTGCATTCTGGCGCGCCCGTGGCGATTCGAACGCCAGACCTTTGGCTCCGGAGGCCAACGCTCTATCCAGCTGAGCTACGGGCGCATGGGGAAATGTTTACATAGCTTCTGTGCGGAACCGCGTCAAGTCAGGATATTCAGAGAGGCATTCACCTTTTTGATGATTTTTTGAAAAATTCATTTTGAATTTCAGATGGTTGCAATACTATTTTCATTGAAGGCATGAATGTCTCGAAGCGCGCCCTGGATTGCAGCCCGATTGTTTTTGTGGGATAAAACAGGCTGAAACGCTTGAATCGGAAAAGGAAAAAGTATGCCGGAAATTCTGGTGGGCGTTAGCGGGGCCAGCGGCATGCCCCTTGCCTTGTGCGTCCTGCGGGAACTGGCGGCCATGCCCGATGTGCGGGTTCACTGCATCATTTCCCAGGGAGCGCGGGCTGTCTTGCAGGCCGAATGCGGCGCGGGCCCGGAATTGCTCGCCGCGTATGCCGATCATCTTTATGAGCCCGACGATCTCGCGGCCGGTCCGGCCAGCGGCTCCTGGTGGCATGGCAAGCGGCCTGCCGCCATGCTGATTCTGCCATGTTCCATGGGCACCCTGGGCGCTCTGGCCTCCGGGGCCACGCGCAATCTTGTCCAGCGCGCGGGCGACGTGGTCCTCAAAGAGGGTTTGCGCCTGGTGCTGGTCACCCGCGAGAGCCCGCTCTCCGCCGTGCATTTGCGCAACATGCTCGCGCTGCGCGAAGCCGGAGCCGTAATTATGCCTTTTTCACCGGGCTTTTATCTGCGCCCTCAGAGTCTTGAGGATATCTTGCTCCAGACCAGCGGGCGAATTTTCGATCAACTGGGCCTGGAGCACAATCAAAAACGCTGGGCTGAAAACAATAAATGAGGACAAAGCAATGAGCGAAATAACCTGGTACGGACATTCAGCCTTTAAAATCAGCGCGCCGCAGGCGCATGTGCTGATTGATCCCTTTTTTACTCCCGCCTCCGGCGTGAACGCGGACAACGCAGGCCCGGTGGATATGCTGCTGGTGACGCATGATCACGGGGATCATGTGGGCCAGGCTGTGGCTGTCTGCCGCAAGAGCGGGGCCATGCTGGGCGCCATTGTGGGCACGGCCGCGAAATTGATGGAAGCGGGCGTGCCCGAGGCCCAGATTCTCAACGGCATCGGTTTCAATATGGGCGGCACTCAGGAATGCAAGGGCATCAGGGCAACCATGACCCAGGCTTTCCATTCCAGCGAATCGGGCGCGCCGGCCGGCTATATCATTGAGATGCCTGACGGGCTGACGGTCTACCATGCAGGCGATACCTGCATTTTCAGCTCCATGGAACTCTGGGGGCAGCTGTACGCCATTGACGTGGCTCTGCTGCCCATCGGCGGGGTGTTCACCATGGATGCGCGGCAGGCGGCCCTGGCTTGCAAACTGCTGGGCTGCAAGTCCGTGATCCCCATGCATTGGGGCACCTTCCCGGTTCTGGCCCAGAGCACTGCGGATTTTCAGACGCAACTGGCAAAAGTCTGCCCCGGCTGCGATTGCGTGACCATGCGCCCGGGTCAGACCTTGTCCTTCGTCTGAGCGGGCAAGACCGTCTGCCGGGGGGAGCGAGAGCCTTCCCGGCCCGAGCGTTTTCAGATTCCAATGGAAGCGGGCGCTCCTCCGGCACGCCACCGGAAAGCAGGTAAAATCCGGCTTCGCCGGTGCGACGCGGGAGCTTTAGAGCATTTAGCTGATTTTCATGAGCAAAACGCTCTAATACACCACGTTGTAGGACATGACCTCAGGACGGTGAAAAAAGAATTCCACGCGCCTGTTCATGGCCCGGCTTTGTTCGTCAATGCCCGGTTTGAGCGGGCGGGCGTCGCCGTAGGCCACGCCGCGCAGGCGCGTGGGTTTGACGCCGTGCTCGGCCAGATAGCGCAGCGTCGCAGCGGCACGCGCGCCGGAGAGCTCCCAGGCTGACGGATACGGCTGTTTGATCTCGGCGGTGTCGGCATGGCCGCGCACCACCAGATAAAGATTGTAATCCTTCATGATCTCCAGCACGCTTTGCAGCATTTTTTCGCCCTCGGGCAGAAGCTCCACGGAGCCGGGCTTGAACATCACGTCGGAGTTGACGCGCAACTGCACGCCCACGTCATCGGCGCTGATGCCCGAAGAGTTTTGCGGCACGGCGTCAGCCATGAGCATTTGCTTGATCTTCTGGGCAATGGCGTAGTGGGATTTCTGAACCTCGTTGATTTTGAGATCCCGGGTGTCGATTTTGTCCGTGTTCTGAATAAAGGGATTATTGGATATCGGCGAGGTAGAGCTGGAGTCAAAATTACGTTCGCCGCTGAAATACGCCGCAAGACCGGCTCTGGTTTCCGGGGGCACCATATTCAGAACCCAGAGCAGGAGAAAGAAAGCCATCATGGCTGTGACAAAGTCGGCATACGCGACTTTCCATGCACTTCCCATACAGTTCTCCCGGGCTGAAACGCAAAGGCCGGGAAAGCCCGGCCGAATACTTCCGCAAAAGAGCGGCGGGCTGCGTCAAGCAGAGGCTTCCAGTATCGCCTCACACAGAAAACTTCGTTGGCTGTGTGAGGATCCTTTGGCCGAAAGCGTGATTATCGTTGCTGCCGGGCCCGTACGGCTCCTTCGTCGCCAACGGGGCAGCTCTGGGGCCGCCTTCGGTCGCTCCGGCTCGCTCACGCCGCCGTTGGCGCGGGCCGGACTTCCGGCCCTCAGGCCAGTACCCCTGTAAAGCATACTGGCACAGGGGCTAGCCGTTTCTGAGCTTTTCTTCCATTTCCGAAAAATGCGGACGGAACGGGTAGGGAATGGTCCGGCGGCCGTATTCCACGGCGATCAGAGGCGTGGAACCCCGGATGGCGGCGGCCACTGCTTCCTTGATCGCATGATAATAAAAATGCTCCTCGGACACAAAGTTTTCAAGCTTGGCGCCCATGGGGCCGAACAGGCCGTAGCAGCAGAGAATACCGAAAAACGTGCCCACCAGCGCCGCGCCGATATAGTGGCCGAGCACTTCCGGCGGTTCATTGATCTTGCCCATGGCCAGCACGACGCCCAGCACGCAGGCCACAATGCCCATGCCCGGCATGGACTCGGCCATGTGGCTCACGGCGTGCGCGGGCAGCATGCCTTCCTCGCGCATGGTGGCAATATCCACATCCATGAGACTGTCTATGTCCGCCGGATCGCCGGTGGTCAGGTACACGCGCAGAGTGTCGCCGATGAAGTTGACGATTTTGGTGTCCTTGGAAACAGCGGGGTATTTGCTGAAAATCGGGCTGGATTCTGGTTTTTCCACATCGCTTTCAATGCTGATCACGCCTTCGCGGTGCATTTTGGAAAAAAGCGCGTAGAGCAGGGCCAGGGTTTCCAGATAGCGGGTCTTGCTGGATCCGGGGTCTGCGAAGAGATGTTTCATGCTCTTCATGATCAGACCAAAGGTGTACTTGGTCTGCGAGCCGAAAAAAGCTCCCAGGCCGCAGCCCAGAATGATGATGAATTCCGCAGGCTGGAAAAGCACGCCCCATTCGCCGTGGGACAGGGTATAACCGGTAAAGACCGAGCCCGCAACGATGGCTAAACCGATAAGTAAGTACATACGTTGCCGCCTGTACGTTCACTGCATGCAATGTTCGCCTCTCTCACTCCACAGGGAGGCCACGGACAAGGACGTAAAACGCCGGGCGTCCGTTGGCATGCGTCATTTTTCAAAGAGTATCCGTGGGCCTGCCGCCCAATCGGGGCATTTGCCTTCCGACTTCGTCAAGCTGCGCTTTCTGTGAAAGGAATGTATCATAACGCTGCTGTCCTCAGCCGTAAAGTGGCTGGGTCGCCAGAAGCTGAGGACAGAGCACTTTCCCTTTGAAATTGCTCTGGCCAAGCGTCTGCAAAACTTTGAGATTGTGCACTCTCAAAGGTATTCTGCTCCAGTGTCAGCCTTGACAAGGCGACACTACAAGACCCAAGGGGGGACGCGGCGGCGTCGCCGTGCGTAAGCGCGAACCAGACTTTTTCGCGAACGATCCTGCAAAAATTTCACGCAGAAGACTGTATGAATTTTTTGCAATCAGACACGAGAATACACTCCTTCCGCACCAGCTTGCTTTTCGTGCCGCAAAGGCAAAATTTTTCAATGAAGAGACAGCTTCCAGCGTTCTTATCGCCCGGCGGAAAAAAATCTTTAGCCCCAAACGCTGGAATGGAAAGACTTGTACGCCGCTCCCGAAGCCGTGCAACGTTAAAAAAGATCACAGTACTCTGAATGATTCTGACAGAAAGGGCCTGTACGCGACAGGCGTCAAGGCGGCGAAGGCCCTGCCCCTGAGCCGGCATGACCGGTAGCCGAAAGTTTTGCAGGCCTCATGGTTCCCCTGCTCCGACACAATTTCAGTCCGGATTATCTGCCCAAAAGTCCTTTCACCAGGCCGCCCGCGCCGCGCAGGCCTTCTTGCAGGGCGCCGCCCGCGTTCCCGCTCTCCTTGCCCGTATTCCGCAGAATACCGGGCAGTTTTTTGGCCAGATCCAGAGCAAATTTGGGGTCAACGCCGTAGGCGATATCGCTGAAGGGGCCTTTGGCCATCACCGGGATGGTCATGCCCAGGGTTTTTATGTCCGCCGCAGCGTCCAGATATTGCCGGGGCAGACTGGCCCGGGCCTGCCCCACGGCGTTGAAGCCCGTCGCGCTCACCGTGATCGGCTGGGCGGCGATCTCGCCGTTTCGGGCCGTAAAGGGCACGCGCACAAGATCAAAGCGGCTGGGCACCCGGCCTTCTTTGCCGGTGAGGCCGGGCACGTTTTTCGGCAGCGCCGACATGGCGGCCAGGCTCAGATTACGCACCTCCAGCGTGCCCCGGCCGTTAAGGCCGGCCTGCATTGCCGCGGGCGTTTCCCCGCGCGTGGTCAGATCCGCGTTCAGCGCGGCTGTTCCGTCCACGGGCCGCCCCTGCCCCAGGGACTCCAGCAGCGCGCCCACATTGACCCCGGCGGCCGTGAGGCTCAGTGACCAGGCCTTGTTTTGCAAATCCGCGCCCGCGGCGCCCTTGAGCGTGCCGCCGCTGCCCAGGGCGCAGCTCAGCGTGCTGACGTTGTATGTGCCGTTGGCACCCTTGAGAATAAAAGAAAGATTCGTGACGCTCACTTTGCCGTGACGCACGCCTGCCAGGGCTGCGCGCAGATTCAGTGCGGGCCAGGCCGGTGGGCCGGTTTTGGTCGCCTGCGCGGCGGGGCCGCGGTTCACGTCCTGGCCGGATTTCCGCTCTGCGGCGCTCGCGGCGGTTTTGGGCTTCTCCGGCAAAGGCAGATAGGCATCCAGGTTGATCAGGCCCGCTTGCAGGCCGCCGCTGACGGACACGGGCGAGCCCAGGGCTACACTGAAATTCCCGCGCAACGGGATGCCGTCCAGTTGTGCCGCGATGTCGCGCAGATGCAGGGTCGTATCGGCAAACTCCAGCGCGCTTTCAAGGCTCAGGCCGTCTTTGGCCGAAGGCTTGAGCGTGAGCCCGGCCAGGGCCGCCAGCTTGCGGGGGGAGCCTTCCAGATCGGCCCGCCCCTTGAAGGCGAGAGGCTCCAGCGTCGCGTCGCCGCTCAGGTTCAACGAGGCTTGGGGCAGGCTCAAACGGCCTTTGGCCAGATGCAGGCGCAGATTCTGAAGGTTGAACGCCCCTTCGCAGGCCAGTTGAACGGGGCCTGCCTCCCTGGGCAGCATGCCACTCAGGGGCGTAAAGGTCAGGGAAACACGCCGGAAGGTCAAATCCGGCGCGTAATAACGCAGCTTGGCGGACAGCGCCAGAGTGCCCGCCAGTTTGTCCGCGGCCCCGTGTCGTGCGCCCGGATCCAGATCAAAGGCAAAATCACACTGTACAGCGGCCTCCTCGCGGCGGCGCAAATTTTCTACGGAGAGGTTCAGGTCTTTGACCTGTATTGCCGTGCCCTGGGCGTCAACATAGATCACCTGGCCCTGACGCAAGACCAGACGCGCGAGCTCCACAGGCAGGGCATCGGAAGGCGCGGCGGCGCGCGCGTCTTTTTGGGGGGCCGCGCGGTCAGGAGCCTGCCCGGCCTTTTTCGGCGCAACGCTTTCTGCCCCGCTTTCGCGCATTTCAAACACGGGATTGTCAAGACGCATTTCGCGCACGACCAGCTTGCCGGAAAAAAGCGGGGTCAACTCCAGCTCGGCCAGGCCGCCCTTCACGGAGACGGCAATGCCCTGGCCGTCGACAATCTCGCCCCAACGGGCCTGCCCGAACGTCACTCCGGGCGGCAGGAGGGAAAGGCGCGGCGAGTTGGCGAGGATCAGCGGTTTGCCCGTGGCTGCGGCTGTGGCCTCGGCAATCCGGCTGACCATGAATTGGGTGTCGATCCGCCCGAGCAGCACGAATGCCGCAACGGCAAGGACAGCCACAATGCCCAGAATCCAAAGCAGAACACGTTTCATGATGTCCTCACGCTGGCCGATATATGTGCATAACGGATTCCTTCTTTATACGGGATGCGCAGCATGGGTGCAAGTGGAGTCCACATCTCATGCGGATGTCCTTGTGGCCGGACGCCGCCGCGACCTCGCGCGCAAAAGAAGCGCGGCTTGCGCCGGAGCCTGCTTGCGGGTAAGGAAAAGCGCATGCAAGCCCTGCCGGCGAAAACCGTCCTGCCTCCCGCCCTGATGTTGCAGGGCACATGTTCCAATGCGGGCAAAAGCCTGCTGGCCGCGGCGTTCTGCCGCCTGCTGGCCCGCCGGGGTCTCAAGGTGGCTCCGTTCAAGGCCCAGAATATGGCCCTGAACTCTTTTGTGACCCCTGACGGCGGGGAAATGGGCCGTGCCCAGGCTCTCCAGGCCGCTGCCTGCGGCCTGCCCGCCGATGCGCGCATGAACCCGGTGCTGCTCAAGCCAACTTCCGATACCGGCTCCCAGGTCATCGTGCTGGGTAAACCCGTGGGCCGGATGCGGGTGGGGGAGTACCTCCGTTACAAGCCTGAAGCCTGGAACGTGGTGCGCCGCGCCTATCGCAGTCTGGCCGCGGGAATGGACGTAATGGTTCTGGAAGGCGCGGGCAGCCCGGCGGAAATCAATCTCAAGGCGCACGACATTGTGAATATGCGCATGGCGCGCTATGCAGGGGCCCAGGTGCTGCTGGTGGCGGATATTGATCGCGGCGGCGCGTTCGCGGCGCTGGCAGGCACCATGAGTCTGCTCAGCCGCGCGGAACGGGCGCGTGTGGCAGGGTATATACTGAATAAGTTCCGCGGCGATCCTTCCTTGCTGGAGCCTGCTCTCATTGCCATCGCCCGCCGCACGCGCAAGCCCTTTTTCGGCGTGGTGCCCATGATTGAGGGCCTGCAACTGCCCGAAGAGGATTCCGTCAGCTTCAAGTCAGGGCTCACGCCGGGTCTGCATTCCGGAGCGCCGCCGGGCGAGCGCCCTTCGGAAATGCTGGATATTGTCGTTGTGGATCTGCCGCACATCAGCAACGCCACGGATCTGGACGCCCTGCGCGCCGAACCCGGCGTGCGCGTGCGCGTCATCCGAAGCGCCGAGGCGTGGGGGGAACCGCAGGCCGCGATTCTGCCCGGCAGCCGGAACAGCCTTGCGGATTTGCGTTTTCTGCATGAGAGCGGCCTGGGCCAGGCTCTTTGCCGCTTTGCAGAACAGTGCCGCAGTTCGGGGCGAGGCGCGCTGGTGGGCATTTGCGGCGGCCTGCAAATGTTGGGGCAAAGTCTTGCGGATCCTCTGGGGCTGGAGGAGGGCGGCGAGGAGGCCGGGCTTGGCCTTTTGCCCCTGCGTACAACCTTGCACGCGGCAAAGCAGTTGCGCCGCGTCAGTGGTCGGGCCCTGGAAGCATTGACAGGCGTCTGCCTGCCTGTGAGCGGGTATGAAATTCACCACGGCCAAAGCCAGCCCGCGCCCGACGTTGCCGCGGACGCCCTGCGCGGGGCCCTTGTGCCGGTCATGCAGGATGCGCAGAAGCGGCCGCTGGGCTGGGGCCTGCTGGCGGATCCGCAACAGGGCCGGGCACGGGCCCGCATCTGGGGCACATATCTGCACGGCGTCTTTGACGCTGACGATTTTCGCCATGCTTTTTTGAACAATCTGCGCCGCGACTTCGGGCTGACGCCGAAATCCGCCGCAAGCGCCTACAGCCTGGAGCCGGAGCTGGATCGCCTGGCCGACGTCGTGGAAAACAGCCTGGACATGCCTGCCGTGCTCGCGCTTCTGGGCCTGTAGGCAGTTCAGGGCCGTTCCATGCCGCACACGTTCTGCGCGCCGCTGCGGGCAGGCCCGGAATGTGTACCGAGCATCCGCCGCTTCCGGGGCTTGTTGGAATGTGCATTTTTCGTTAGCCTGTGCTCCTGTGCCGGGCAGTTCAAGAAGGCCGCGGCGCTGGTTTCTTCTGCGCGGCAGCGGGCGGAATCGGGGGCAAACGCATGACAATCCGCGCTCTTGCCAAAACTTCCAATCCGGTGCAACTGTTCCTGCCGCGTCTTTTGGCCGCCTGCCCCGGAGGGGAGCGCCGCCGCGGCAAAATCTGACCGGAGAAATTGCGTGAAGGTCGTTTTCTGCATAGACGACAACCCGCGCTACCTGATGCTCCTCAAGGTGGCCGTGCGCTCGTTGCGGGCCGTGCAGGGAGCCGCGGCGCCCTGCCTCTGCGTCTATGCCGGGAGCAGCCCGGAGGTGCTCGCCGCGCTGGCTGAGGAAAACATCCCCCTGGCGCGTTATTGCCCGCGTCTGCGCCCTGCGGTCTTGCCGCCGCAAGCTCAGGCCAATATCGGTTGCTTCCTCAAACTGGAGCTGGCCCTGGTGCCTGAGCTGGCCGGGGATGCCACAGCGCTGTACTGCGATGCGGACGTGCTCTTTTACCGTGCTCTGGATGCGCTTGCTGATTTGACCCCGCCATACATGGGCATGGCGCGCGAGTACACGGCCCCCTTTTACCATGATCGCGAGCGGCTGGCCTATGATTTCCGGGGCAAAACATATACCGTGCCCCTGCCTTTTCCGATCTGGACATTTTCCAGCGGGGTTGTTCTCTTTAACTTGGAACGTTTGCGCAGGCACGATCTGATAGAGCATTTTCTGGCCTTTTCCGTGCAAAATGTGCACTGCATCGGCAATCTCGATCAATCCCTGCTCAATTATTTTTTCGGCAAGCGCATCACCCGGCTGGAGGATCGCTGGAACCGCCCCCCCTATCAGGCCGATGCCCTGGACACAGCGCATATCGTGCATTTTCACGGTCCCAAGCCGTGGGATCTGACCAGCGCCTGGGGCCGGGAGCTGCGCATCAATCATTTTGAGGCCCTGCGGCGCGTATGGCTGGGCTATCTTCGGCCCGAAGAGCGTGCGCTGGTGGAAAGCTGGGGCTGAGAGGCCCCCGCGCCCCGGCCTGGCCCGGCCTGGCCCTGAGCTCTGAAGTCCTGGCTCCAACGGCCGATAAGACCGCCAGAAGAGATGTTTTTCTTGCCCATCGGCGCGCTCGTGGCCCGGAGTGCCGCTTCGGCAGCGGGAACAAAGCGAAAAGGGCGCTTGCGCCCGGCCAGCTCCAGGCCGGGCAGAAAGGTGGGTTCATCACTGTTCAGGCGGGTCAGGCAGGCTGCTCGTAAAGGAGACATGCCCCACTATGAGCCGCATCTCACGGAGGTTGTAGCATGAGTCAGGCTATGGATCAGAAACACGTTCAGGATGAGCATGACGATGATCTGCTCCAACTGGTCACCTTCCGCATCGGCGAAGAGGAGTTCGGCGTGGATATCCTGGCCGTGCAGGAAATCATCCGCCTGATGCAGATCACTATGGTCCCGCGCGCCCCGGCTTTCATTGAAGGCGTGATCAACCTGCGCGGCAAGGTCATTCCGGTGATCAACATGCGTACTCGCTTCAGCATGGCCGCAGTGACGCACGACGCCAATACGCGCATTGTGGTCATGGAATTCGGGCAGAAAATCGTGGGCTTTCTGGTGGATGCGGTCTCTGAAGTGCTGCGCATTCCGGCAAACACCGTGGAGGACGCGCCGCCGGTGGTGGCCGGCATCGGCTCCGAGTATATCAAGGGCGTTGGCAAGCTGCACGACAGACTGCTCATTCTGCTTGACCTGAACAACTTATTGGGCGACATGAATCTTGATACATTGTAGAGCATTCTGCCATTGAGAATGCTCTCAGGCCGCATGCGGCGCGGCGTGCCGCCCCGGCAGCAACGCCAGACGCGTTTTTCGGCGGAACAAAACCTTGAGATTTGACAACCTCAAGGTTTTGCAGACGACAGCGCAAAGAAATTGCGCGTATGCCTTCGCGGCGCTGCCGCGGCCCGTTTCGCGGCAGGCGGGATCCGCGCCGTTGCGCCGCCGGGCAGGGCGGGCGCGCTCAGGCAGGAGGGATCATGGCCTTACGTCTTTCGCGTTCCATACTCGGAGAAGCCGAGGCCGCAGCCGTCAGCCGGGTCATCCTGGAAGACGGATATCTGGGCATGGGCAATGAAACGCGCCTGTTTGAAGAGGAGCTGGCCGCCTATCTCGGCGTGGAGCCTGCGCAGATTATCAGCGTCAATACGGGCACCGCTGCCCTGCATCTTGCCGTGGATGCCGTGGCGGCCCAAAGTCGGGCCACGGGCGGCGCTGCCGAGGTGCTTGTGCCCTCCCTGACCTTTGTGGCCTCCTTTCAGGCCGTTACGGCGGCGGGCTGCGTGCCTGTGGCCTGCGACGTGCTGCCTGAAACCGGCACGCTGGACCTCAAAGACGCTGAAAAACGCCTTACCTCCCGCACCATTGCCGTGATGCCCGTGGATTACGCCGGCAATCCCTGGCATCTGAACGAGGTTCACGACTTTGCCCGGCGCAAGGGCCTGCGCGTGGTGGAAGACGCCGCGCATGCGTTTGGCGGCAGGCATCACGGCCGCAAGATCGGCAGCTTTGGGGATATGGTCTGCTTCAGCTTTGACGGGATTAAAAACATCACCTCTGGCGAAGGCGGCTGCCTGGTGGCCTTTGACGCCGAGGCCGCGCGCCTGGCCTCGGACGCGCGCCTGCTTTCCGTGGCGGATGACGCGCGGCAACGTTTTGCCGGAAGCCGCTCCTGGGATCCGGATGTGAAACGCCAGGGCTGGCGCTACCATATGAGCAATATCATGGCCGCCATCGGCAGGGTGCAGCTTTCCCGTCTGGAAAGCGAGTTCATTCCGGCCCGGCGCAGGCTCGCAGCCCTGTACGGCGAGCGCCTGGGCGAGCTTGCGGCCAGGGGGGCCGGTCTGGCCCTGCTGCGGACCGATCCCGATGATTTTATCGTGCCCCACATCCTGCCGGTGCGCATCCTGGGCGGCCGCAAGGATGCGGTCAAGGCGGCGCTGGCCGGGGAGGGCATCCCCACGGGCGTGCATTACAAGCCCAATCATTTGTTGAGCTTTTTTGGGGCCGGAGCGCTGCGTTTGCCCGTGGCCGAACAGTTGTACGCGGAGCTGGTGACCCTGCCGCTGCATCCCGGCCTGAGTTTGCAGGATGTGGAAAACATCTGCGCCGCGCTCGGGCGGGCCTTGCAGGCCGCGGATGGCGGAAATGCACGCTGACCACGTTTTTTTGAAAGCTCCGCTGTTCCAGAGGCGCGGCCGGACTGCCGCCCCTGCGGATCGCGCCGCGTCTGCCGGGCTGGATGTTTTCAGCCGCGCCGGCCCGCAAGGGCGTCTCTGTGGCCGCGGCGACACCGGGGCAACAGAGTTGCGACGCGCGCCACGTTCGCGGGCAGAACATGCGGCACAACCTGGCCTGCTCTGTGCGCCTCGCCTGCCGTTTTGCCATGAAGGAGCCTGAAATGCCTTCCCGCCCCGCCCCTCTGCTGGTTCTGGTCGTCCCCTGCTACAATGAGGAGGAAACTCTGCCCCGCACCCTGGATGCGCTGGCCGGGCTGTTGTCGCGCTGCAAGGCTGAAGGCCTGATCCGGCCTGAAAGTTACGCCCTGTATGTGGACGACGGCAGCCGCGATGCCACCTGGCAGTTGCTTGCGGCCCGCCATGCCTGCGATCCGTACTGCCGGGGCATCAGCTTTGCGGCCAACGCCGGGCATCAGAACGCTGTCTGGGCGGGCATGGACACGGCCCGCCAGTGGGGCGCGGACTGCATCATCAGTCTGGATGCCGATTTGCAGGACGACATCAACGCCATTCCCGAAATGCTGGCGCGCTACGCGGAAGGCGCGGACATTGTCTACGGCGTGCGCAAGGATCGCAGCACGGATACGGCCTTCAAACGCGGCACGGCGCATTTTTTTTACCGCCTCATGGGCTGGCTGAACGTGCGGCTTATTCCGGATCACGCGGACTATCGCCTGGCGTCCCGGCCTGTGCTGGAGGCCTTGCGGGGTTTTGAGGAGCAGACGCTTTTTTTGCGCGGCCTGTTTCCCACCTTGGGCTTCAAAACCGAAAAAGTCTATTATTCGCGGCTCTCGCGTCAGGCAGGCGAAAGCAAGTACCCGCTGCTGAAAATGCTTTCCTTCGCCTGGCGGGGCATCACTTCCTGCAGCGCCGCGCCCCTGCGTCTGGCGGGCTTCATGAGCCTGGCCTGCATGATCACGGCCCTGATTTACAGTCTGGTTTCTCTGTACGAGCATCTTCAGGGCGAAACCATTCCGGGCTGGACCTCGCTGATCATCGTGGTTCTGCTGCTGGGCGCGGTGCAGTTGTTCTGTCTGGCTCTGATGGGCGAGTACATTGCCAGGATCTTCACCGAAGTGCGCCGCAGGCCGCGCTATATTGTGGAAAAGACCCTATGAGCGGCAACGGCCTCCGAGTTGTGGGCTGGGGCGATCTGCTGGCCCTTGTGCAAAACCTGCTGGCCCGCCGCTGGATACGTTTCGGCCTGGTGGGCGGAGTGGCGACCCTCAGCTATGCCCTGCTGGGCCTGTTGTTTGTGAACGTCTGGGGTCTGCCGGTGCTGGCGGGCAACGCCTTGGCCTATGTGATCAGCTTTTTCGTCTCCTATTGGGGGCAGAGCGCCTGGACCTTCCGGGCCAAAAGCGGGCACAAAAGCATGTTGCCGCGTTTCGCGGCCACTCAGGCCCTGGGTCTGGGGCTCAATTCCGCGATTATCTGGCTGCTCACCGGCCTGGGGCTTTCCTATGAGCTGGCCATGCCCGTGGCCGTGGTCCTGGTGCCGGTGATTGTCTATCTGCTCTGCAAGTACTGGGTCTTCCGTCAGGTCCGGGATGCGGGCACAAAGGAGGCGCGGCCGGGCAGCGCCTGCGGGCCGTCGGCCAGTGCCGGATCTGGAGCGCCGCCGCAAGACAAAGGGGCCAGGCCATGACGCGTCCCGCCGTATCCGTGATTATGAATTGCCTGAACAGCGCCAGGGATCTGCGCGCGGCTCTGGACAGCCTCATGGCGCAGACCCTTGAGGATTTTGAAGTCATTTTCTGGGACAACGGCTCCACGGACCAGAGCGCGGCCATTGCCCAAAGCTACGGCGCGCGGCTGCGCTATTTCCGGGGCGCGGTCACCGTGCCGCTGGGCGCGGCGCGCAATCTGGCCCTGGCCCAGGCGCGGGGCCGCTATCTGGCTTTTCTGGATTGTGACGATCTCTGGCGCCCGCAAAAGCTGGAAAAGCAGACGGCCTTGTTTGAGGCCAATCCCCGTGTGGGCCTGGTCTGCACGGACACGGAAATATTCGACGGCAGGCGCGTGCTCAAGCGCCTTTTCGCGGAAGCCGCTCCGGTCCGGGGCAGCGTGTTCGGCCAGCTTATGGAACGCCAGTGGATTTCCATGTCTTCAGCCGTGATCCGGCGCGAGGCCCTGGCCGGCCTGGCCTCTGACGGCTGCCCGCCCGGAGAGGGGCGCAACGGCGGCTGGTTTGACGAAAGCCTCACTGTCTGCGAAGAGGCCGACGTTTTTTACCGCATTGCCCATGATTGGGAACTGGACTTTGTGGATCAGCCGCTCACGCTCTGGCGCGTGCATGGGGCCAATACCACATTTCGCAAATTCGGCCGGTTCGCGGACGAAACCCTGCGTATTCTGGACAAGCATTGTCGTCTGTACCCCGGCTATGCGCAGGAACATGCGGATCTTGTGGCCCTGCTCAGCCGGCGGGCCGCCTTTCAAAAGGCCGTGGCCCTTTGGCGCGAAGGGCGCAATGCGGAAGCCCGCGCAGCCATCGGCCCGTGGCGGAATTTCTCGCGCAAGTACCGCCTGTTCTGGTGGGCCAGCTTTCTGCCGGGCTGCCTTTTTGACGTGGCCGCGCGCGTCTACTTTGCCCTGCCCGCGGGGCTGCGCCGCTAGAGGAATTTCTTCTATTCGTCCCCGGCCTTGAGCGCGGCCAGAAAGGCTTCCTGCGGCAATTCCACATTGCCCATGCGCTTCATGCGTTTTTTGCCTTCCTTCTGTTTTTCCAGCAGCTTGCGCTTGCGGGTAATGTCGCCCCCATAACATTTGGCAGTCACATCCTTGCGAAAGGCGGAAACTGTCTCACGGGCAATGATTTTCTGGCCGATGGCCGCCTGGATGGCCACCTGAAAGAGTTGGCGGGGAATGGTGCGCTTGAGTCTGAGGGCCAGGGAGCGGCCGCAGGCATAGGCCTTGTCGCGGTGCACGATGACGGCCAGGGCGTCCACGGGCTCCCCGTTGAGCATGATGTCCAGGCGCACGAGATCAGAGGCGCGGTAATCAATGGGCTGGTAGTCCATGGAGGCATAGCCGCGCGTGGCGGATTTGAGGCGGTCGAAAAAGTCGTAGACGATCTCGGCAAAGGGCATTTCATAGGTCACCACTACCCGGTTGGCGGCCAGATAGTGCAGATTTTTCTGCGTGCCGCGCTTTTCCTCGCAGAGCTTCATGACATTGCCGACATACTCGTTGGGCACATGGATATCCATGCTGACATAAGGCTCGTACAGGGCGCGGATCCTGGTCGGATCCGGCAGATGACTGGGATTGTCGATTTCAAGGCTTTTGCCTTCCACGGTATCCACCTTGTAGACCACCGAGGGCGCTGTGGCGATCAGGCCTACCTCGAACTCGCGTTCCAGGCGCTCCTGGATGATTTCCATGTGCAGCAGGCCCAAAAAACCGCAACGGAAACCAAAGCCAAGCGCCTGGGAAGTTTCCGGCTCAAAGCTGAAGGCCGCGTCATTGAGCTGGAGTTTTTCCAGCGCGGTCTTGAGATTTTCGTACTCGTCAGACTCGGTTGGATACAGCCCGCAGAAAACCATGGGCTTCACTTCCTTGAAACCGGGAACCGCTTCCGTGGCCGGCTTGTCGGCCAGGGTGATGGTGTCGCCCACGCGCGCGTCGCCCAATTCCTTGATGGAGCCGCACAAGAAGCCCACTTCACCGGCGGCGAGTTGACGCACATCCGTGGCCTCGGGCGCAAACACGCCCAGGCGCAGCACTTCATATTCCTTGCCGGTGCTCATCAGCCGGATACGCGCATTGAGGCGCACCGTACCGTCCATGACCCGGAAAAGCACGACCACGCCCTGATAACTGTCATACCAGGAGTCGAAAATCAGGGCCTTGAGCGGCGCGGCCGGGTCGCCTTCGGGCGCGGGCAGCCGCTGCACAATGGCTTCCAGCACCGCGTCCACGCCCATGCCGGTCTTGGCCGACACGGCCAGGGCCTCGGAACAGTCCAGGCCGATGCTTTCCTCAATCTCCGCCTTGACCCGTTCCACGTCCGCGCTGGGCAGATCGATCTTGTTCAGCACCGGCACGATTTCGTGATCGTGATCCAGGGCCAGATAGACGTTGGCCAGGGTCTGCGCCTCCACGCCCTGGGTTGCGTCAACCACCAGCAGCGCGCCTTCACAGGCCGCCAGGGAGCGTGAGACTTCATAGTTGAAGTCCACATGGCCGGGCGTGTCGATCAGGTTGAGCTGATAGGTTCTGCCGTCAGCCGCGGTGTACGGAATACGCACGGTCTGCGCCTTGATGGTGATGCCGCGTTCCCGCTCCAGATCCATTTTGTCCAGATACTGCTGGCGGGCCTCGCGCGCGCTGACCACCCGGGTCAGTTCCAGAATACGGTCGGCCAGGGTTGACTTGCCGTGATCAATATGGGCAATGATGCAAAAGTTGCGGATATGATCCTGTGTGGGCATGGCTTGTCCTGAAAAGGCTGCATAGTGTGAAAAAAAGACATGGTAGGCGAAAACAGCGCCAACGTCCACGGCAGGAGCCCTGCCCGGCCGGGGCGGCAGCATACGCTGCGGCAGCCCTGCACCATGCGCCGTCTGTTCTTGATCCTCACTCTCTCTTCAGGCATAGTGCCCTCAGGTGCTAGCAACACCTTTCCCTGGGCGGAACCGCCGCCGACACGCGCGGGGTCGTACTTGCTCTGGCAAGCGCGACCGCCTCTCTGCGTATGCTGTCGGGAGTGCGGTGAATACAACACCTCGCAAGAGGGAATAAACCTGCCGTCCTGGGGCGGTTGCTAGCTCCCGGCAATTGCTTGTTGCGCGATTGCCCATCAGCAACGCCGGAGAGCAAAATGACCGAGATTCCCCTGCCGTACGGCACCCCGCCGGAAACGGATTTTGACGCGCAGTACCGCCGCCTGCTGGCGGCAGCCGGTTGTGCCACGCAGATGGAACTGGCCGATTTTCTTGAGATCAGGCACTCGGCCGTGGCCGATGCCAGACGCCGCAAACTGATTCCGTCCGACTGGCTGCTGATCCTGCTTGACAAGAAAGGAATCAACCCGGACTGGATCCGCCTGGGCAAAGGCGGGATGCTGCTGGAGCCGGGCGCGGCAGGCGCGGCCAATCCGGCCGGGTTCATGATGACGGAAAGCCGGCCCGTTGGGGCGTACAGTACGGATGAACTGCTGGCCGAGCTGGCGCGCCGCATTCTGAAAAATGTAGGCTGAGAGCGGCCTGAGAGGCTGTCTTTCCATGGGTATGCCGTCTTTCGTCGGAACCGGGTCCGGGAGCTGCGCGGATAAAGGCAGTATGACCAAGCTCCGCGTGAGTCGATCAAGGGTAATGCAGAAAGAGGCAACACACGGGCGTGCCATAGCCGGAAGGCCTTGCACATCCGGCACTGTCTATGTTTGCCGTGCGCATTGGCGCCGGCTCCCGCCGGGGCGGCATAAAGCCACAGTGCCGGATTGCTTTGCGACGACATGGGGCGCCTGGTGAGTTTCACAGCGCTCCTGCCGTGCAGGTGTCGGCGTCACGCAGGGCAGGAAAGCGCGAAAAAAGAGCCGGAAGCAGGGCTTCCGGCTCTCCGTGCGTTTGTTCTCCGGCGCGGTCAGCCTAACTGGGCAATCTGCAGACGCACAATCGCTCTCTGCAGCGCGGCCTCGGCCCGTGCCTGATCAATACTGTCGTCATGCGCGGCAAGCCGTTTCTCGGCCCGTTCCCTGGCGGCCTGGGCCCGTGCGGCATCAATGTCTCTGGCCAGTTCCGCGGATTCGGCAAGCACAGTCAGCACATCGTTGTTCACATCGGCAAAGCCGCCGGAAATGAAGACGTTTTCATCCTTGCCGTTGGCCCGGTAACGCAGATCGCCGGTTTTCAGGGCCGAGAGCATGGAGACGTGCTGCGGCAGCACGCCGAATTCGCCTTCCACGCCGGGGCAGACAACCATTTCCACCTCGGCGCTGACCACGGTTTTGTCCGGCGTCACCACTTCCAGTTGCAGCGTGCCCATATCAACTCCTTACGCTCCTGATGTCCCGGAGCTACGATTCCGGTACGGCTCACACAGTGAACATTTTTTGTGGTCGGCAGGGCAAGCGGCGCGGCCCGGCGAGTTGGCCCTCTCATGACCGGGCCGGGCCGCGTGAAGCCGCCGACGGCAAAAAGATTGAATGTCAGTTTGCTTCCTGCAGCTTGCGCTGCTCGTACTTGGCCACAGCCTGTTCAATGCTGCCGAGCATGTAAAAGTCACTCTCGGCCAGTTGATCATATTCGCCATCCAAAATGCCCTTGAAGCCCTTGATGGTGTCTTCCAGCTTCACATACTGGCCGGGCGTGCCCGTAAAGGTTTCGGCCACATGGAACGGCTGGGAGAGGAAGCGCTGGATGCGCCGGGCGCGGGCCACGGTGAGCTTGTCTTCGTCCGAAAGCTCGTCCATGCCCAGGATGGCAATGATGTCCTGCAATTCTTTGTACTTCTGCAATACCATCTGCACCCGCCGCGCCACGCTGTAATGCTCTTCGCCCACCACGTTGGGGTCAAGGATGCGCGACGTGGAGTCCAGGGGGTCCACGGCCGGGTAGATGCCCAACTCCGCGATCTGGCGGGAAAGCACCAGGGTGCCGTCCAGATGCGAGAAGGTCGTGGCCGGGGCCGGGTCGGTCAGGTCGTCGGCAGGCACATACACCGCCTGCACCGAGGTGATCGAGCCCGCATTGGTGGAGGTGATGCGCTCTTGCAACGCGCCGAGGTCCGTGCCCAGGGTGGGCTGATAGCCCACGGCCGAAGGCATGCGGCCGAGCAGGGCCGACACTTCCGAACCGGCCTGGGTGAAGCGGAAGATATTGTCGATGAACAGCAGCACGTCCTGATGTTCCTCGTCGCGGAAGTACTCGGCGCAGGCCAGGGCGGTGAGGGCCACGCGCGCGCGGGCTCCCGGCGGCTCGTTCATCTGGCCGTAGACAAGCGTGGCGCGCTCCAGCACCCCGGCTTCCTTCAGCTCATTGTACAAATCGTTGCCTTCGCGAGTGCGCTCGCCCACGCCCGCAAAGACCGAGGAGCCGCCGTGCTGCTTGGCGATATTGTTGATCATTTCCATGAGGATGACGGTCTTGCCCACGCCTGCGCCGCCGAAGAGGCCCATCTTGCCGCCCTTGGGGAAGGGCACGAGCAGATCCACCACCTTGATGCCGGTTTCCAGAAGCTCGACCTTGGTGTTCTGATCCGTGAACTGTGGCGCGGGGCGGTGGATGGGATAGTATTTTTCGGCATTGATCGGGCCCAATTCATCCACCGGGCGGCCGATGACGTTCAGGATGCGGCCCACGGCGGCCTTGCCCACGGGGACCATAATGGGCTGGCCCGTGTCCACGACCTCCATGCCGCGCACCAGGCCTTCGGTGGCGTCCATGGCAATGGTGCGGACCACGTTGTCGCCCAGATGCTGCGCCACTTCACAGATCAGATCCGGAGCGTCGCTGTTGTTCGGGTTTTTTATCTCCAGGGCGGTGAAGATATTCGGCAGGTTGCCGTCGCTGAACTCAACGTCCACCACGGCGCCGATAACCTGAACGACTTTACCGATGTTTTTGCTCATGTTTGGCTCCTTAACCGTTCAGCGCTTCCGCGCCGCCGACGATGTCGATGAGTTCGCTGGTGATGGAGGCCTGCCGCGTCTTGTTGTAGAGCAGGGTCAGCATGCTGATCATCTCGTTGCAATTGCGCGTGGCGTTGTCCATGGCGGCCATGCGCGCCGCATGCTCGCTGGCCGAGGTGTCCAGAAGGCCGCGGTAGACCTGCACCTTGACGTAGCGGGGCAGGAGCTCGGCCAGAAGTCTGTCTTCCTGCGGCTCATAGACATATTCGCAACGCGCTGCGCCGGCTTCTTCAGCAATCTCTTCGGCCTCGGGCGTTTTCAGCGGCAGCAGGCAGAGAGCGCGCGGCGGCTGCTGGCCCATGGACACGAATTCGCCGTAAACCAGCCAGACCTCGTCAAAGGCCAGGCTTTCATAGCCGTGGATGACCTCCTGGCCCACGGAGCTGGCCAGAGCGAAATCAATGCTGCCCATGCGGTCGCCATAGGAGGTGAGCATTGCATAGTCGCTCTTGCTCACGGCGTCACGTCCCTTGCGGCCCACACAGGCAAAGCTGACCTTCATGCCCGCCTGTGTCTTTTCCTGCGCGAGCTTCAGGGCGGCGCTGATGATGCTGCCGTTGAAGCTGCCGCACAAGCCGCGATCCGAGGTGACCATAACAATGGCGCAGTTTTTCTTTTCCTCATGTTCGGCCAGCAGAGGATGGGCGTTGCCCTCCACCTTGCGCGACAGCTCGGCGAGCACCTGCCGGTATTTGGCCGCGTATGGTCTGAAGCGCTCTATGCGGGCCTGCGCGCCGCGCAGCTTGGCCGAGGCCACCATGTTCATGGCCTTGGTGATCTGCTTGGTCTTGCCGACCCCCACGATCTTCATTTTTACGTCTTTGAGTGAAGGCATGCTTGTCTCCCGGAATTTGCGGCCTTAGGCCTGCCAGCCCTGCTTGAAGGCGGCGATGGCTTCGGTGAGCGCGCTTTCCACAGCCTCGTCAATGACTTTCTTTTCTTTGATGGCGTCCAGCACGTCCTTTCTGGTATCACGCATAAAGGTCAGCATTTCGCTTTCAAAGCGGCGGATCTGCTCCACGGGCACGTCGTCCATATGGCCGCGCGTGGCCGCGAAGATGGAAGCCACCTGCTCCTGGGCGGGCATGGGCTGATACTGGGGCTGCTTGAGCAGCTCCACCAGGCGCGCGCCGCGATCCAGCTTGGCCTTGGTGGCCTTGTCCAGATCCGAGCCGAACTGGGCGAAAGCCGCCAGTTCGCGGTACTGGGCAAGATCCAGACGCATGGTGCCCGCCACCTGCTTCATGGCCTTGATCTGGGCCGCGCCGCCCACGCGGGACACGGAAAGGCCCACGTTAATGGCCGGGCGCACGCCCGCATTGAACAGGTTCGGCTCCAGATAGACCTGACCGTCGGTGATCGAAATCACGTTGGTGGGGATGTACGCGGAGACGTCGCCGGCCTGCGTCTCAATGATCGGCAGAGCCGTCAGCGAACCCGCGCCAAGGCTGTCGTTGACTTTGGCCGCGCGTTCCAGCAGGCGCGAGTGCAGATAAAAGACGTCGCCGGGGAAAGCTTCGCGTCCGGGCGGGCGGCGGAGCAGCAGGGACATCTGGCGGTAGGCCACGGCCTGCTTGGAAAGGTCGTCGTAGATGATCAGGGCGTGCTTGCCGCTGTTGCGGTAGTACTCGGCCATGGTGCAACCGGTGTACGCCGCGATGTACTGCAAAGGCGCGGGGTCGGAAGCCGTGGCCGAAATAATCGTGGTGTATTCCAGGGCTCCGTATTTGCGCAGCACGTCGGCCACCAGGGCCACAGAGGCTTTTTTCTGGCCGATGGCCACATAGAAGCAGTGGATGTCCGTCTCTTTCTGAGCGAGAATGGCATCAAGACAGACCGCGGTTTTGCCGGTCTGCCGGTCGCCGATGATCAGCTCACGCTGGCCGCGGCCGATGGGCGTCATGGCGTCGATGGCCTTCAGGCCCGTGGGCATGGGCTCATGCACGCTCTTGCGCGCGATGATGCCCGGAGCCTTGATTTCCACGGGGCGCATTTCCGTGGATTCAATGGGGCCGAGACCGTCGATGGGCTCGCCCAGAGGGTTGAGCACGCGGCCCATGACCTTGTCGCCCACGGGCACGGAGAAGATCTTGCCGGTGCGCTTGACCGGATCGCCCTCCTTGATGCCCACGTCCGAACCGAGCAGCGCCACGCCCACGTTGTCCTCTTCGAGGTTGAGCACCATGCCCATGACGCCGCCGGGAAATTCCAGCAATTCCATGGACATGGAGTTCTGCACGCCGTAGACGCGGGCGATGCCGTCGCCGACATAGAGCACGGTGCCGGTTTCGCTCATCTCCACGCGCTGTTCGTAATTCTGGATTTGATCCTCAATGATCTTGCTTATCTCTTCGGCTTTAATCTGCATGTGCTATACACCCCTCTTGAATGTCTCCCGAAGAATCCCCAATTGCGCGCGCAGACTTGCGTCCAGCACCCGATCTCCCATTTTGAGCACCATTCCCCCCAATATGGAGCCATCCACCGCAAAGGTCAGCTCAATGCCCGCGCCGCTTTTTTCTTCCAGCGCGGCTTTGAGCGCGGCCTGTTTTTTGGGGGTGAGCTCCACGGCCGTGATCAGCTGCCCGCGGATCACGCCCCTGGCTTCATCCAGCAGCTTGCCGTACCAGGCGGTGATGTCGCGCAAAAAGCCCAGCCGTTCTTTGTCGGCCAGCAAAAAACAGAAATTGCGCACTGTCCGGTCGGCATCCAGTTTGTCCAGCAGCTTGCCGAGCACCGCCTTTTTTTCCTCCACGCTGATCACCGGGCTTTTCAGGGTCATGTCCAGCCCAGGCGCGGCGGCAAGCATTCCGCCCAGGGCAGCGAGGCAATCCCCGTGCCGGGTGAGGGCGTCGTCCCCGTCCTTTCGGCTCAACGCGAATATGGCGTTGGCATACCTGCGTGCAACCACAGTGTCAGTCAATGGAGCACCACCTTGTTGAGGGAGTTGGCGATAAGTTTTTCGTGATCCGCGGGCTTCAGCTTTTCGCGCAGCGCTTTTTCGGCCGCGTCCACGATTTCATCGGCAATGACGGCGCGCACTTCGGCCAGCACGGAGCGGCCTTCGTTTTCAGCGGCGAGCCTGGCCTGTTCCACAATCTGTTCGGCCTGCCGCCGGGCTTCGGCCACGATGCCCTGTTTGAGATTTTCGGCCTGAGTCCGGCTTTCTTCCAGAATGGCCTGGCGCTCCTCATCAAGGCGGGCAATGCGCGCTTCCACCGCGGCCAGATGCTCTTTGGCCCTGGCGCGGCGTTCTTCCAGATCGTCCAGGCTCTGCCGGATTAACTGGCGACGCCCCTTGAAAAAGCGTTTGGCCAGCCCGCCGATGAAATACCAGAGGATGCCGGCGAAAATCACGAAGTTGAGCACTCTCCAGCCGAAGTCGCCCCAGCGCGGCGCCTCATGCCCCGCTTCCGCGGCAACGGCCTGCGCGGCAACGGCGGCAATGACCAGAGCCAGCGGCAGGATAAGCCCAAAATGTTTCCAACTGCTCAAAGCCCACCCCCTCTCTGAGAAAGAATCCAAAGTGCGACAGTGCCGTGCAGCGGCGCAACAGCCCCATGCCCGTCAACGCGGGGCAGCGGCGCAACGCCGCGGGAAAACGGGTCAGTTTTTGATCAGGCGATCGGCCAGGCGGGCAGAGAAATTGCTCACCTGGTTGCGCAATTCGCGTAACGAGGCTTCGGCCTGACCATGCAAGGCGTCGCGTGTTTCGGCCAGAATCTCGCGGGCGTTTTTCTGCGCCTCGCCCACGATATTCTGCTGCTCGGCCGTGCCGAGCGCGCGGCCTTCTTCGCGGGCCAGCCCGGCGTCCTGGCGGGCGCGGGCCAGCGCGGCCTCGTAATTGGCAAGACGCTCGGCGGCCCGTGCCTCAAAGGAGTCGGCCTCGCCGGCCATGTCGTCCATGATGCCGTTGCGTTTTTTGATGATCGTGCGGATGGGACGGATCAGGAGGATGTTGAGCACAAAGAGAGCAATGAAGAAATTCACCAACTGAAAGACCAGGGTGATGTTGAGATCCAGCATGCCGCATCCTCCCGTGAATGGCGGAGTGAAGGAGTAACTACGTTAAGCCCTTGCACCATAGCGCCGAGGCGCGATTCTGTCAAAGGGTATTGGTGACAAATTTCGCAAACTTTACAAAAATTTCTGCCTGAATCATGTCCGGAAAAGAGGAAAAATTCTGTAAAATTTTATTAAATCAAATGGTTATATAAATTTTGAAAAGTGGAGGATGTCCGGCCTTTGCCAGCCAGTGCGCCGCTTCTTCGGCCGCGCAACGCTGGGCGAAGAGGCTGCGCAGGGCCGCTTCCAGCGTTGCCGCGGCATTGCGAACCGGCAGGAGTACGGAGATCAGGGGCGGATCCGGCATGACGGCAGCGGGTCAACGCCAGTGGCCCTGATCCGGCGAATGGCGGCGCGCAAGGCGCAGCAGGCGCAGGACCTGGGCGCAGATTTCTTCGGGCCGGGCCGTGGCATCAAGGGTATAGTGGGCCGCGTCTTCGTACAGGGGCTGGCGCTCGGCCAGAATCCGCGCCGCCTCCTCGGTGGGCGCAAGGCCTGTGAGCGAGGGCCGCTGCGCCGCCTGGGGATCTGCGCTCAGGCGCGCGGCCAGGGCCTGGGCCGGAGCCGCCAGATAGAAGACCGTGCCCTGCTCGCGCATGAAACGCCGGTTTTCCGCAGCCAGGACCATGCCGCCGCCCGTGGCGATCACTGCGCCGCGCGGGGCCGATGAGGTTTGCGGGGCCGAGGCTGCATAGCGCGCGGCCAATTCTCGCAGAGCGGCGCTTTCGCGGGCCCGGAAGCCCTTCCACCCCTCGGCCGCCACCACTTCGGCCACGGAAAGGCCCAGGCTCTCGCGCAGATGCAGATCCGTATCCGCGAAAGGACAGCCGAGCGTTGCGGCCAGTGCCCGACCCACCGTGGTTTTTCCCGCGGCGCGGGGACCCACCAGAAAAATCGTCCCTGACATCGCCCCTGATTCCTGCATCACAATATCCTTACGCCGTCCTCTTCCACCAGCACGGTATATTCCCAGCGCACGCCGCCCCACTGCGGATAGTAGAGACCGGGCTCCACCGTGACCGTCATGCCCGGCTCAAGCACGCCTTCGGCGCGCGGGGAAAGGCTGGGGGCTTCGTGCGTCTCCAGGCCCACCCCGTGGCCAAGCCCGTGGGTAAAGGCTTTTTCCTCCCCGGCCCGTTCAAAGACCGCGCGGGCCAGGGCATAGGCCTGGCGCAGCGGCAGGCCGGGCCGCATGGCAGCAAGCGCCGCTTCCTGGGCCTCGCGTACCAGGGCGAACGCGCGCTCGAAGTGGGGCGCGGGCCTGTCCCCCACCCAGAAGGTGCGGGTCTGATCCGAACAGTAGTCGTCAACCCGGCAGCCCACGTCAATGAGCACCGGGCAGTTCTCCGTAATCCGATCCCGGCCCGGCACGGCATGGGGCAGGGCCGCGTTTTTGCCCACGGCCACGATATTGGCAAAAGCCAGTTCCGACGCCCCGTTTTCCCGGAAAAAACGTTCCACCTCCCAACTCAGTTCCGCTTCGCTGCGGCCCGGCGTCAGTTCGCCCTGCACCCATTCCAGGAGCTTGTGATTGAGCGCGAAGGATTTTTCCAGGGCAGCCACTTCCAAAGGGTCTTTGATCAGGCGCAGCTTTTCGGTCAGGCCGTCAGCCGCCTCCCAGAAAAGGCCCGGCCCGGCGGCTGCCAGTTCGCGGGCAAAGGCAAGGCTGACGCCGTCGGCCTCCAGGCCCACGCGGCTGCCGCAGCGCCGCAAAAGGCCGTGCAGATCCCTGGCGCCGCTGCCGTTATAAATGAAAATGCGCTCCTTGTCCCAGAGGCGGGCCGCGGCGTCCAGGTAGCGGGCGTCCGTGGCCAGCCAGTCCCGGCCGTCGGCCGTGATGACCAGCCTCCCGGCGCTTTCGTTGCATTGCGGATCATGCAGTTCAAAGCCCGAAAGATAAAAGCGGTTGGCGGCCCGGCTGATCAAGAGGGCATCCAGACCTCTGGCGCGCATGGCCCGGCGCAATTTTTCACGCCGCGCGGCGAAAAGTTCCTTCACGGCAGACCTCCTGCGTGCTTATGGCGACGCTTCCCTGTTCTCTGCGCAACGTCCGGCGCGGCCGCGTCGGCAGGCCGCCGCTCAGCCGCGGCGCACATGCTACAGTGTTGCGGCCCGCATGAAAAGGCCCGGTTAGAGTATTTTGCCAATGAAAGTAGCTAAACGATCTTGCAGTGAGAATCCATATCTGCAGCGAAAGTACTGCTAAATTTACTTACATAGTTATGCGCCGGAGCGAGCGTTTCAAAAGCAATATGCTCTCCTGAGATGCGTCGGCTCTTCCCCGGTTGACCGGCCAGGCAACTCTCTCTATAATACGGATATGTCTCAGCCACGTTCCTGCCGGCTCACAGTGCTGGATCTGGTGCCTTTCGGCCAGACCGGCCAGGAAAGCCGCTTCTTTGCCCTGCGCCTGACCCATCCCCAATGGGAGAGCTGGCGTCCGGGCCAGTTCGTCATGCTCCGCCCCACGTCCTTCGGCCTGGAAATTCCCTGGGCCCGGCCTCTGGGCATCTGTCACATGACCACCCGGCACCTGATCTGCTTTTTTCAGGTTCAGGGCAAGGGCACCCGGCGCATGGCCGCGCTCAAGGCAGGCGACACGGTACAGGCCTGGGGCCCTCTGGGCAACGGTTTTGCCGTGGAGCCGGACACGCCCACCCTGCTGCTGGCGGGGGGAATGGGTATTGTGCCCTTTGTGGGCTACGTCAACGAGCATCCCAAGCCCTGGAATGTGACCATGCTTTTCGGCCACCGCGAGCCCATCAGTTGTTACCCGGTGGACAGCATCAACGAGCATGTGCCCCTGGACAGCCTGAGGGAACATACGCCCGGCGATCTGGACAACTTCATTTTTTCGCTGCAGGAGCGGATGCGCGAATATGCGGAGCAGAAAGGTCTGGTGCTGGCCTGCGGGCCCCTGCCCTTTCTGCGCACCGTGCACAAATTCGCCAGGGAACTGAATGTGCGCACCCAGCTTTCGCTTGAAAACCGCATGGCCTGCGGCGTGGGAGCCTGCCTGGGCTGCGTGGTCAGAACAACGCAGGCCTGGCCCGTGCCCTCCAGGCGCGGGGGGCTGGTCCAGACCTGCAATCAGGGGCCTGTGTTCTGGGCCGAACATATTGAATTGTAAAAAGCGTCTTTTGCCGCCCGGACGGCCCGCAGGCCTTTGCGGTTCAGGGCTCCGGGCGCCGGCCCTGTCCCGCAGGGGCTTCTTTTTCGCCGGGGAACAGAATTCATCTTTTTACACCAGCCGGATGGTCAGGACAGCATGGATCTTTCCGTCACCCTCAAAGGGCAATCCCGCGATCTCAGGTTAAAAAATCCGGTGCTCACAGCATCGGGTACCTTCGGCTACGGCCTGGAATTCGCATCCTACGGGGATTTGGCAAGCCTGGGCGGCATTGTGGTCAAGGGCCTCTCGCTCAAGCCGCGCGAGGGCAACCCTTGCCCGCGCATTGTGGAAACCACGGCGGGCATGCTCAATGCCGTGGGTTTGCAAAACGACGGGGTAGAGGCCTTCTGCCGGGAAAAGCTGCCCAATCTGCCCTGGCGGGATGTGCCGATCATCGCCAATATCTATGCCGCGTCCCCGGAGGAATTCGGGGAACTGGCCGCCCGGCTTGAAGCCGAGGAAGGCGTGGCCGCTCTGGAGATCAATGTTTCCTGCCCCAATGTGAAGCAGGGCGGGGTGCTCTTCGGTCAGGATCCCAAGCTGGCCGCGGCTGTGACCGCGGCGGTGCGCAAGGCCGCGCCGCGCAGCCATGTGATGGTCAAGCTTTCCCCCAACGTGACGGACATCGCGCTCATGGCGCGCAGCGTCGAGGATGCGGGCGCGGACAGCATTTCGTGCATCAATACGCTTTTGGGCCTGGCCGTGGATTTGAAAAACCGTCGTCCGGCCCTGGCCAATGTGCTGGGGGGGCTTTCCGGCCCGGCCATCAAGCCCGTGGCCCTGCGCTGCGTCTGGCAGGTGGCGCGGGCCGTCAAGATTCCGGTCGTGGGCGTGGGCGGCATCGTCAGCGCGGAAGACGTGCTGGAGTTTATTCTGGCGGGCGCGCACGCCGTGCAGGTGGGCACAGGCAATTTCATGCGGCCGGATTGCGCCTTTGCCCTGGCGGCCGAACTGCCCGCAGCCTGCGAGCGGCTCGGCATCCAACGTCTTGAGGATCTGCGCGGGACTCTGGCGGTGTAACGCTCCTGCGCAGCGCGGCAGGGCAAAAGCCCATGCGCCGCCCGCGTTTTCGGCTTGCCTTCCTTGCTCTGCAACCCAAAAATACATTTTCAGAACATGCCCGTTACGATTATTCCGGCGCGCTCCGAGCAGGAGCTGAGCAGTTTTGTGGATCTGCCCTGGCTGATCCACGCGGACGAGCCCCTCTGGGTGCCGCCCATCAAGAGCCAGGAGCGCGAATTGCTCACGCCGGGCGCGCACCCTTTCTGGGACACGGCCCGGCGCGAGCTTTTTCTGGCGCTGCGCGACGGCAGGCCCGTGGGCCGTATCGCGGCCATTGTGGACGAGAAATACAACGCCTATGCCGGCGAATCCTGCGGGGCATTCGGTTTTTTTGAATGCCAGAACGACCGGGAAGCGGCCCATGCCCTGCTCGACGCGGCGCGCCGCAAGCTGGCGCAGGAGGGCATGACCTTCATGCGCGGGCCGCTGAATCCCTCGGCCAATTACATTTGTGGCCTGCTGGTGCACGGCTTTGAGCTGCCGCCCGTGATCATGATGCCCTGGAATCCGCCGTATTACGCGGAACTGCTGGAAGGCTGGCATCTGCGCAAGGAGCAGGATCTTTTTGCCTATCTCATTGAGCGCGAGCGTTTTTGCCTGCCGGACTGGCTCAGTGCCGAAGTGGCCCGGCTGAAAGAGCAGGGTCGCTTTACCTGCCGGACTTCCAGCAAGGCCACTCTGGCACAGGATATCCGAATCATGCTCGACATCTACCGCTCATCCTGGGCCAAAAACTGGGGCTTCTCGCCGCTTTCCGAAGCCGAGGCAGAGCACCATGTCAAAGAGCTCAAGGGCGTGCTGGATCCGGAATTTTTCGTGCTCTTTTTTCACAACGGCCAACCGGCTGCCGGGATGGTCGCCCTGCCTGACATGAACCCGCTGCTCAAGCGCCTCAACGGCAAACTCGGCCTGAGCGCGCTCTGGCACTGGTGGCAGGCCCGCGCCGAGATACGCGGCGGCTACCGTATCATCCTCTTCGGGATTAAGGAGGAATTCCGGCTCATGGGTCTGCCCCTGCTGCTTTTGGACTTCATGCTTGAAAAGGCGCGCAGAAATCCTGATTTTCAATGGGTGGAAGGTTCCTGGGTGCTGGAGGACAATGTGGCGGTCAATGATCTGATCGAGGATTTTTCCGGCCGGATCACCAAACGCTACCGCATATACCGCAGGGAGATCAGCGCATGAGCGACGTTGGCCCGGCCCTTTTGTCGCGGCTGCCGCGGCTTGACGGCAAAAAAGTGCTGGTCACCGGCGGCACGGGTTTTGTGGGCCGCCACCTGCTGCCGCGCCTTGTGGATGCGGGCGCGCAGGTGACCTGCCTGACGCGGGCCTCCTCGCGCGCGGCGCATCTGCCTGCGGGCGTGCAAACTGTCCGTGGGGATCTGGGCAACGGCCAGGGGCTTGAGCAGGCTCTGGCCGGGCAGGATCTGGTCATCCACATGGCCGCCTTGCTCTTCGGCCTCTCCTGGCAGGATTTTTTGCGGGCCAACGCTCTGGCCGCGTTCACCCTGGCCGGGGCTCTGACCAGCCTGAAGGCCAGGGGCCAGGCCAGTCCCGGCCGTTTTGTGCTGGTCTCCAGCCTGGCTGCCGCCGGGCCCTCGGCCATGTCGCCGGGCGTCACGGAGGCAATGCCGCCCGCGCCGGTTTCAGCCTACGGCTGGTCCAAGTTGTTGAGCGAGCAGATTCTGGCCCGCGCTGTGGGAGAGCGGCTCGTGATCGTGCGGCCGCCGATCATCTATGGCTCCGGCGACAAGGGGCTGCTGCCGGTTTTCAGGGGCGTGCAAAAGGGCTGGGCAGTGAGCCCTGGCGCGTTTCGCGAATTTCCCGTTTCCGTGGTCCATGCGCGGGACATGGCCCAGGCCGTGCTGCGCTGCTGTGCTGATGCGGCGCGCGGCGTCTACTATGTGAACGACGGGGCCGAATACAGCATGGAGCAATTTTGCCGGGCCATGGGCGCGGCCCTGGGGCGCGGCGCGGATCCCGGAAAGGGCCGGGGAGTGCGCGTGATCCGCATGCCCCTGCCGATCATGGCTGTGACCGCGGCCGCCTCCACGGCCCTGGGGCTTGCCCGCCATGTTTTTCTGTCCCGCTTCAGGGGGAAAGCGCCGGATCGCGCCCCGGCCTGGAACCTGGACAAATACCGTGAGGCCCGCCAGCCGGGCTGGCTGTGCGACGCTTCCCGCATCCGGCGGGAACTGGGCTACGCGCCCGCCGTGAGTCTGGAACAGGGCATGGCCGAGGCCGTGCAGGGCTATCGCCGCGAGGGCTGGCTGTGAAGATTACCATTCAGGGATTGTCCAAATCCTTTGGCGGGCGCGACATTTTCAGCAATTTTTCGCTGGAGGTGGATTCCGGCGTGCGCTTGTGCGTCTGCGGGCCCAACGGCACGGGCAAATCCACCCTGCTGCGCCTGCTGGCCGGGGTGGAGGCTCCTGACGGCGGCCGCGTGATTCTGCCCAAAGGCTGCCGCCTGGGCTATGTGGAGCAGGAACTTTCCGAAGAAGCTCTGGACACGCCGCTGCTGCACTATGTGCTGGACGTGGTGCATGACTGGAATGACTTCTGGGCCGAGTGGGAACAAGCCGCGGCCCGCAGGGACGAAGCTCTGCTGACGCAGCTCATGCACCGCCAGGCCGAACTGGAGGCCATGTACGGCTACAATCCTGAGCACCGGGCCAAGGCCGTGCTGACGGGCCTGGGCTTTGCCGAGGACAAGTGGGAACGCCCCCTGCGCAGCCTTTCGGGCGGCTGGCGGGAACGGGCCAAACTGGCGCGCGTGCTCACGGCCGGGGCCGATGTGCTCTTGCTGGACGAGCCTACCAACCATCTGGACATGGAAGCCGTGGAATGGCTTGAGACTTTTTTGCTGGATTTCAAGGGCGCGCTGGTTTTTGTGGCCCATGACCGCCTGTTCATGGATACTGTGGGCAGTCATGTGCTGTATCTGGGCCTGTCCCGGCCTGTGTTCCGCAAGGCGACCTACACGCAGTTTCTGACCTTGCAGGAGGAATACAATGCCCAGCGCGAGCGCGAGGCCCGCGCCCTGCAGGACGAGCTGAACCGCAAAATGGCCTTTGTGGAGCGCTTCCGGGCCAAGGCCACCAAGGCCCGGCAGGCCGGATCGCGGCAGAAGATGGCCAAAAAGCTGGAAAAGGAGCTGGAGGACTACCGGCCCGAACCCAAACGCAAGGAACTCAGTTTTTCCTGGCCTGAGGCCCCGCACTCGGAAAAAATCGTGCTGGCCGTGGCTGATCTTGCCTTTCATTTCCCGGACGGCAAGACCATGTGGCCGCCCCTGACCTTCACGCTGTATCGCGGCCAGCGCGTGGCCCTGGTGGGTCATAACGGCTGCGGCAAGTCCACTCTGCTCAAGCTGCTGGCCGGGCAGCTGGAACGCTGCGGCGGCAATCTGGTCGCGGCTTCCCAGATGCGCCTGGGCTATTACACCCAGCACCAGATGGAAACCCTGCGCCCGGATACCACGGTGCTGGGCGAAATCCGCCGCCTTTCCGATCCGCGCACCACGGAAGAGGAGCTGATGAGCGTGCTCGGGCTCTTTCTGCTGGGTCAGGAGTATTTCGACCGCCAGGTCAGCGCCCTGTCCGGCGGCGAAAAAAGCCGCCTGGTGCTGGCCAGCCTGTTTTTGAAGCGCTGCAATTTTCTGCTTCTGGACGAGCCCACCAACCATCTGGATTTGGAAAGTCGCGAGGCCCTGGTGGCGGCCCTGCAAAAATTTACCGGCACGCTCCTGATGGTGGCGCATGACCGCTGGCTGCTCTCGCAGGTGGGAGCGGAAGCCTGGGAGCTGAACAGCGCCGGGCTGACCGCCTATGCGGATTTCAAGGCCTATGATGCGGCGCGCCGGGCGCAGCCGGTCGCGGACGGCGCGCACCCCGGCATGGCCGCCGCGCCGCAGGCGCACAAAGGCAAGCCTGGGGGCGCGGGCGCTGCCAAAACGACCGCGCCCGCGGTCCGGCCGCTTTCCCGCGAGGATCAGAAGCGCCTCAAGCGTCAGCAGGCGGAAAAACGCAATGCCCTGCACAAGGAGCTCAAGCCCCTGCAAAGCAGGTCCGCGGCCCTGGAGGAAGAACTGGCCCGCGTGCTGCAAGAACAGTCGGACGTGGAAGGCCAGCTGGCAGACCCGGCCGTCTATGCGGATCACAGCCGTTCCGGCGAACTGCTCAAGCGTTTTGAGGAATGCAAGCGCCGCGGCGAGGAGTTGCTGGAGGAAATGGCCGGGCTGGAAGAAAAGATCGCGGCCATCAAAGACAAGTGCGGCTTTTAGAGCGTTGCGCTGCTTTCATGAGCAAAATGCTCTGGCCCCACGCGGGATCTGCGGGCTGAAAACGGCAACGATTCGCTGCGGCGGCGGAGATCAGTATGCGGGATATTGAAGTGGCGGCCGGGATTATCTGGCGGAACGGGCGCTTTCTGGCGGCGCAGCGTCCCACGGACAAACCTTTGGAAGGCTATTGGGAGTTTCCCGGCGGCAAGCTGGAAGGCGGCGAGAGCCCGGCTGAGGCGCTTGCCCGTGAACTGGCCGAAGAGCTGGGCATTGGCGTGCGCAAGGCCGCATTCTGGCAAAGCCTGAGCCATAGCTATGCGGAGCGCGGCTTTCGGGTGCGCCTGCATTTTTTCCATGTCACGGCCTTTACGGGGGAGCCCTGCCCCGCGGAGGGCCAGAACCTGCGCTGGATCAGCCCTGCCGAGGCTGCTCACCTGCCTTTTTTGCCCGCGGACGCGGGAGTGCTGGCGCAGTTGCCGCCCCAGGGGCCGGGCACGACGGAATAACCGGAGCGCGGCGGATGGAAAAAAATGCCCTGGTGGCGCCGGTCGTGAAATGGGCCGGTGGAAAACGGCAACTGCTGGGCGTCTTGCAGCCTTTGCTGCCCCGGCGCATTACCTGCTATTGCGAGCCCTTTGTGGGCGGTGGGGCCCTGCTGTTCCGGCTGCAACCGTCCCGGGCAATCATCAATGACGTCAACAGCGAATTGATCGCCGTCTATGAAGTGATCCGGGATGCCGTTGAAGACCTGATCCTGACCTTGCAGGGGCACGCCAATGAAGAAGCGTATTTTTATGCGGTGCGCCATTGGGATCGTGATCCGCAAACATACGACGCAAAATCAAAAGTGGAAAAGGCCGCCAGACTTCTTTTTTTAAACAAAACCTGCTATAATGGGCTGTTCAGAGTCAATACCGCCGGTGAATTCAATACCCCCTTCGGGCGCTATAAAAACCCGGCCATTGTCAATGCGCCTGTGTTGCGCGCGGTAAGCGCCTATTTCCGGGCAGCGGAAATTTCCTTCTCGTCCCTGGACTATGCGGCCGTCCTTGAAGTTCTGCCTGACAGGAGTTTCGTCTACCTGGACCCTCCCTATGATCCCGTATCCACTTCCTCCAGGTTTACGGGCTACGCGCGGGGCGGCTTCAGCCGGCAAGAGCAGATCCGCCTGCGCGAGTGCTGCGATTGGCTGAACCGGCGCGGCATCAAATTTATGCTTTCCAATTCGGCCACGGCGTTCATCAGGGATTTATACAAAGACTATTCCGTGACCATCGTCCGCGCGAAACGCGCCCTGAATTCCGTTGCCGCGCGGCGTGGCCTGGTGGATGAGGTGGTGGTGCGCAATTATGCTTAGGTGGCAGATCGCGCGCGGCCTGATCGGCGTCAAAGGGGATCGCCCAAGATAAATTCCAGCACTGCGTCGGCCAGCAGGGCCGCGGCCTGGGTGACGCGCGGGGCCAGGGGCGGGGCTGTCAGCACGTCCGTGCTGAAATCCCCCACCAGCGTCAATGGTCCCAGGCGGCGTTTTTGCATGGCCGGACCGCCGTAGCCGCCCATACCCGATGCGCTGGCCACCCGGCGTCCGCTCAGGAGGGCCCGCTCCACGAGCATGGTTTTGGCTTCCGGATCGTCCAGGGCCTCCAGCCAGATGGGGCAGGCCGGCAGAATTTCCGGCAGATTGTCGGGGGTCAGGCGCAGTTGGCGCGTGTCCAGCCGCATGTCCGGATTGAGCTCCCGCAGCAGATCGGCCAGGGCTTCGACCTTGGGTCTGCCCAGATGCCGCGGCCAGTAGTGCTGACGGTTCAGGTTGGAGGGCTCCACCACGTCGTCGTCCGCCAGCAGCAGATGCTCCACGCCGCAACGCGCCAGCATGAGCGCCGCGTTGGAGCCCAGACCGCCCGCTCCGGCCACGCCCACGCGCGCGGCTTGCAGCAGGGCCAGTTGTTCAGGCCTGAAATAGCGCCTCAGACCCTGGCGCAAACTGTTGCCCACGCGCGCTTTCCTCCTGCCTTTGCATGTGAATCCCGCTGTTTTAGGCCGCTGCTTTATGCCGCCGGGTCCTCCCAGTCCTTGAGCACAGCCTGATAGCCGATGCCTGCCAGCGCGGCGGTCATTTCCGCCAGGCTGCGGCGATCGGAGATTTCAAACTGGCCGGGGTTGTGTTTGTCCTCCGTGGCCCTGCCGCCCACGGCGGTGGAGACCCCCGCGGAAACCCGCGTGACGCCGATCGGCACCAGATGATTGCGCATGAAGGCGCTTTCGCGGCTGGAACAGGTGATGCCCGCGCGCGGCAGAAAGCAGCGCATGGCCGTGACGTATTGCACCAGATGCCGATCATCCACCGCATGTTGCACGTCAAAGTCGCCCTCGTGCGGGCAGATGCGCGGGATGGACACACTCACGTCCACGCCCGGGAAGTTGCGTTGCAGCCACCAGGCGTGCAGGCCCGTGGCAAAAGCGTCCTGCTCGAAGGATTCCAGGCCGAGCAGCGCGCCCAGGCCCAGGGAGCGCATACCCGCGGCCGCGGCGCGTTCCGGGGCATTGAGACGGAAGGCATAGTCGTGCTTGGGTCCCACGGGGTGCAGCCAAGCGTAGAGTTCTGGATTGTACGTTTCCTGAAACATGGTCATGCTGTCCACGCCCGCTTCCAGCAGCAGGGCATATTCCGCTTGCGTCAGAGAATAAACCTCAATGCCGATGGAGGCGAACAGGGGCTTGATCCGGCGCACCACCGAGGCAATGTACAGGGGCGAGGAGAGTTTGGGCGCGTCGCCCGTGAGCAGCAGGATGTGCTGAAAGCCCATGTCCGCAATGGCCCTGGCCTCGGCACAGGCTTCGTCCACGCTGAGATGGCGGCGGGGCTGCTTGTTTTTGGCATTGAAGCCGCAGTAGCGGCACTGATTGGTGCAGACGTCCGAAATGTACAGCGGGGTGAAGATGTTCACGGCCCGCCCGAAATAACGCAACGTCAGCTCCCGGGCCTTGCGGGCCATGGCTTCCAGATGGGGCTGGGCCGCGGGCGAAAGCAGGGTCAGAAAGTCGGCAGGTTGCAGCACATCTTTTTCAAGCACGGCGCAGACCTTGTCCGAGGTGGCCGCGGCCGTGCCCCGGGAACGGCGATCAGCGGGCCAGTTTTGCAAAAAATGCTGAAAATTTTCCATCTGAGCTATCCTTTAGAGCAGATTACCTTTGACTTTTTATGAAAGTCAAAGGTGGCATTCAGGCGAAAAACGCGGTTTTCGCCTGAATGTACGCCGCGTTGCGGCGGCTGCCGCTTTCGCGTCAGCAGAGCATTTTCAAAGTAAAAATGCTCTAGCGTTGGGCCGCAAGCAACAAATGAGGCTCTGTGTTTTCCGGCCGGCAGGGCAAGCCCTGCGACACAGGGACAAGACGCCAATGCAAACGGAGCAGGCGACGCAACCCATCTCTGCCGCCGCGCGCTCTCCGCCTGTTCTTTTCCGAAAGTCGCAGGCTGCCGGGAACAGAAAGCTTCTGTCCTTAGAGTATTCTTTGATTGAAAATGGATATGTTCAATCAAAAAACGCTCTAGCGCAAAAATCCCGTGAGCGGCGAGGATGCTTCCGCGCCCGCGCCCCGGGCTTTGACGGCGCCCGCGCCGGCCAGCCAGGCATTGCGCCCGGCCTCCACGGCCTGCCTGAAGGCCCTGGCCATGCGCACAGGGTCTTCCGAAGAGGCAATGGCCGTATTCACCAGACAGGCCGCGGCGCCCATTTCCATGGCTTCACAGGCCTGCGAGGGGCGGCCGATGCCCGCATCAACCACCACAGGCAGATCCAGTTCCTCAATGAGAATGGCGATCATCTCCCTGGTGCGCAGGCCCCGGTTGGTGCCGATGGGCGCGCCAAGGGGCATGACCGCCGCGGCTCCGGCCTGCGCGCAGGCGCGGGCCACATACAGATCCGGATTGATGTAGGGCAGCACGATAAAGCCTTCCCCGGCCAGAATTTCCGTGGCTTTGGCGGTTTCGTAGCCGTCGGGCAGCAGATGGCGGGTATCGGAAATAACCTCGATCTTGATCCAGTCGCCGCAACCGGCGGCCCGGGCCAGCCGGGCCAGGCGCACGGCCTCGTCGGCGGTGCGCGCGCCCGATGTGTTGGGCAGCAGGCGCATGGTTTGAGGAATATGGCTCAGTATGCCCTGCTGGCCTTTTTCCACCCGGCGCATGGCCACGGTGATGACTTCCGCGCCGCTGGCCTCGGCCACCGCCGGGATCAGACTGTCGGCGCTGTATTTGCCCGTACCGATGAACAGACGGCTTGCAAAGGTCACGCCGCCGACCACAAAGGGATCATTCATGCTGCTCTCCGCCAGAATTCTTTGAGACAGGGAAAGAAAAGAAACGCCGCGCCGCCGGAACCTCTGCCTTTTAGGGCATTTTTTGATTGAAAATGAATATGTTCAATCACAAATTGCCCTAGCCGCCGCCCACGAACTGCACTATCTCGATGACGTCGCCGCTGTGCAGTTGCGTGGCGGCAAAGGCGTCAGCGGGAATGATCCTCCCGTTGCATTCCACGACCACGGTCTTGGGGTCGTGGCCGCGCGCGCGCAGCAGATCCGCCAGACTGGCGGCTTCGGCGCAGGTTTCGCTTTGGCCGTTGACGATCAGCTCCATGTCAGACCTCCGACAACAAAAAGCCCGCTGAACCTGAACGGCTGCGGGCAAGCACAGACCCGCGCGGGCGGGCTGGTCAGCTTCCCTTCGTCAGCACTATCTGCGTCAGGTGCAGAACCGCGCGCGTGCGCGGTTCTAGGGGTCAGGGCGCTCACACCCTTTCTCAGCCATGATGGCTCCCCCAGCCGGATGCAAAAAGATAGTCCCGGCGAACAAAGAATGCAAGCGGCATCTGCGGCTCCGGGCGATGCTGTCGCATGGCCGCCAGGGCTGCCGCAGAAGATGCGTTAGCCCTGGCGGCTCAGGCTGCGCGCTTCCGGGATTTTTTCAGCCGGATGAAGATTTCGCGCAATTCCCGGCGGGAAAGGCCGAGCATCCGGGGCACGGCCAGGCAGAGGCTCAGGCAGAGCAGGCTGTACAAGACGCCGGAAACAAGAAAGCGCCCTGCCGAATCCAAATCCCCGATGCCCAGTCTGATGGTCAGATCGCGGCAGGCGAAAGCCAGCAGGGCGAGCGCCGCAAGGCTCCAGATCTGGTGGGCGAGGTTGCGCCAGAAGCTCAGCGGCAGAAAACGCGAGGCCAGCCAGAGGTACAGATTGACGGTCAGGCATTGCACGCCCACGGTTTTCAGGGCCAGGCCCACGGCGCCCAGATTGAGGCCCAGGAACTCGCGCGGGGCCAGAAGAAACCAGGCCGCGGCAAAGCCGTAGACGCACTCCAGGGCCGCAATGTTGCGCAGCACGCGGGTGCGGCTTGTGGCGTGGAAGACCGAACCGGCCAATTGGCCGTAGGCCTGATGCAAGGGGTACAGGGCCATGATCTGCACGGGCAGGACGGCCGCCGCGAATTGTGCGCCGCCGAAGATGTTCACCAATGCCGGGGCTTCGGCCAGAGTGAAGCAGGAGAAGTAGGCCGCCACCACATAGAGCAGGGGCGCGAAGCGGGTCAGCAGCCGGGCCATGGTCTCACGGTCGTTCCGGCCCCAGGCGATGGAAAGCTCACGCATGATCAGCGGGGTCATGGCCGAGACGAAGAGAAAGCAGGCCATGCTGACTTTTTGGGACAGGGCGAAAAAACCCTGTTCCGCGCTGCCGTCAAACCATTGCAGCAGCCAGCGCTCGGCCGTGAGCAGAAGAAAGGAGAGCAGGGCCTGCACAAAGAGCGGGTGGCTGTAGTCGAAAAACTCCCGGCAATAGGCGCGGCTTTGCGTACCGCTTACATGCAGGCGCAGCGCCTGGTCGCGCTCGCGCCAGTGACGGCGCGTGACCAGCCAGTAGCCCAGGGCCGTGGCTCCGAGCATGAAATATTGCTGCGCGAAGAGGGTGTGGATGTTCAGTTGATCCGACCAGAACAGCCCGGCCAGCAGGACCACGGCCAAAAGAGAGATCAGGGTGCGCGCCATTTCCGAGGGCACAGTGGCTCCCACGGCGTCGTTCATGGAGCGCAGCACCCTCCCCCACCAGGTCAGAAAGGCCCAGAGCGCGGCCAGAGGCGCGAGCCAGAGCGGCACGTCGGGCATGAGCAGGCCGCCCATTGCGGGGATCAGCATACACAAGGCGGCCAGCAGGCTGATCAGGGCCACCAGCAGGCTGACCCGGAAGTAAAAGCCGATCAGCCCGCTTTCGTTCTGGCGGCGCGACAGGGCATTGTAAAAGCAGGTGGAGGTGCCCATGTCCAGAAAGCCGGAAAGCTGCTGGAAAAGATTGGTGGCAAAGCTGTAGTTGCCATACATGCGCGGGCCCAGAGCGCGCGGCAGAATGGCTTCCATGACCAGATACACCGGAACGGAAGCCATATTGGCCAGCAGCTTGAACATATAGCGGCGGGCCAGGGTGGGAGTTGGACCTTGCATGCGGGCAGCCTAGCGTAGTTCTGCCTTGCGCTCAAGCAGGCGGCGCTTGGGAGGGATTCGCCTTTGAGATGATTTCCGTAAAAAATTCATTGTACTTTTCCATGGTTGCAAAAGGAATTTCGCTCTGAAAGCGAATCCTTCCCGTCCCGTGGCATGTTTACGGACGCAGACTTTTGCCGTATGACAAAGCGGTTGCCGGGCGCGCGCAAACGCGCCGGGGCGTAGTTGTTCTTTACCCCAAAGGATCACCGCCATGAATGACGCACGCAGCAAAAAAATGAAGAGTGGGCTGGAAAAAGCCCCGCACCGTTCTCTGCTCTATGCTCTGGGCCTGACCAGGGAAGAAATGGAACGCCCTCTGGTGGGCGTGGTCAACGCCGCCAGCGAGGTGGTGCCGGGCCATATGCATCTGGACGCTTTGGCCTCGGCCGTCAAGGCCGGGGTGCGCATGGCCGGCGGCACGCCCCTGGAGTTCCCGGCCATTGCCGTGTGCGACGGCCTGGCCATGAACCATGAGGGTATGCGCTTTTCCCTGCCTTCGCGTGAGTTTATTGCGGATTCCATTGAGATCATGGCGCGCGGCCATGCCTTTGACGCCCTGGTCTTCATTCCCAACTGCGACAAGTGCGTGCCCGGTATGCTCATGGCCATGCTGCGCCTGAACCTGCCGTCCGTTCTGGTTTCCGGCGGCCCCATGCTGCCCGGCAACATCGGGCCGCACGACCGCGGCGATCTGATCACGATTTTTGAAGCCGTGGGCCGGGTGCGCAGCGGGAGCATGAGCGAGGAAGAGCTGGAATCCATGGTCGAGCGGGCCTGCCCGGGCTGCGGCGCCTGCGCGGGCATGTTCACGGCCAATTCCATGAATTGCCTGGCGGAAACCATTGGCGTGGCCCTGCCCGGCAACGGCACGATCCCGGCGGTGAGCGCGGCCCGCGTGCGCCTGGCCAAGACCGCGGGCATGCGGGTCATGGATCTGCTCGCAAACCAGATCCGCCCGCGCGACATCGTCACGCCCGATGCTGTGGCCAATGCCGTGGCCGTGGACATGGCCCTGGGCTGCTCCACCAACACGGTGCTGCATCTGCCCGCCATCTTCGGCGAGGCGGGCCTGGATATGGGGCTGGAGGTCTTTGACGAGGTAAGCCGCAAGAGCCCCAACCTCTGCAAGCTCTCGCCCGCGGGCAGGCATTTCATGGTGGATCTGGACAATGCCGGGGGCATCCCCGCGGTCATGAGCGAGCTGGACAAGCTCGGCCTGATCCACAAGGACTGCCTGACCGTCACCGGCAGGACCGTGGGCGACAATCTCAAGGATCGCAAGGCGCGCATCCTGGATCCGGATGTGATCCGCCCCCTGGGCCAGGCCTATTCCAAGCAGGGCGGCATTGCCGTTCTGCGCGGCAGCCTCGCGCCGGGCGGGGCCGTTGTCAAGCAATCGGCGGTTGCCCCGGAAATGATGCGCCGCGACGTGCGCGCGCGGGTTTTTGACTCCGAGGAAGACGCCATGCGCGCGATCCTGGACGGCAAAATCCAGCCCGGCGACGGCGTGGTGATCCGCTACGAGGGCCCGCGCGGCGGTCCGGGCATGCGCGAAATGCTCTCGCCCACCGCGGCCATCACCGGCATGGGCCTGGGCAAAGACGTGGCCCTGCTCACGGACGGTCGTTTTTCCGGCGGCACCAATGGCGCGGCCATCGGCCACATTTCGCCCGAAGCCGCGGACGGCGGCATCATTGCCCTGGTGCGCGAAGGCGACATGATCCACATTGACATACCGGGCCGCAAGCTGGATCTGCTGGTGGACGAGGCCGAGCTTGAGCGGCGCAAAAGCGAGCTTGAAGCGCCGCGCAAGGATTGCCCCTATCCGGTGCTCAGGCGCTATGCCCATCTGGTCAGCTCCGCGTCCACGGGCGCGCGCTACAGAGAAATATAAAGTTCTGCGGTTCTGCGGCTCTCCGGCTGCCGTCATGGGCCAGAGGTTTCGCAATTTTTTTCCTGCGTGCGGAGGGATTCACCTGTAGAAAGTGAATCCCTCCCGCTTGCGCATACGCTTGACATTTTTTTCTCAATATGAGACTTGGTAATTGCGAGCGAAAGCTGCAAGAGAGCACCCGCGCTGCGCCGTGAACACAAGCGCGCCGCCACGGGGTCGCCGAAGGGGCAAGGCCGCCAGGCTGAAACTCTCAGGCATCAGGATTGCAGCCGGACGCACCTCTGAACCGCCTCCAGCGCGACAGAGCCAATGCAAACGCGGGAGCTTTGCCGTGGCCGGTCGCGCGAGCCTGATTACCAACAATCCGCTTTTTTCCACCCGCAGTCCCGCGGGCCTTGACGTGTGCCTTGTGGACGACGACGCCCGCGCCGTGCTGATCCGCGCGCGCGATCTGGTGCATCGGGGCTGGCGTCTGGCCAATCATCCGCTGTACGGCAATTTCCGGCCACACCAGCAACCCTATCGCTCCATTGTTCTGCTTGTGCCCGCGGCAGGCAGGAGCGCCGCGGGCAGGAGGCAGGCGGCGGCCGGAGGGCGCGAAGTCGCGGCCGCGCCCGCTGCCCATGCTCCCCCCCAGGGCCAGATGCCTTTTGTGCCCGGTCCCGCCACGCAAGCGACTCCGGCCTCCCGCGCCGGGCAAAGCCCCTCCGGCTGTCTTGCTCCCGTCGATCCCGAATCCCTGCATTTTCTGGAACAAGCCCTGTTGCTGTACCAGAGCCCCTCTGCAAACATCCGGCAAAGCCGCCCGGAAGACCTGCCTGAAATCATGCGCCGCGACTGCGCGCTTTTGGATTACGAATTGCTCAAAGCCACGCTGGACAGCCTGCTCTGACCTGCGCCGGTCGGGCCGGTCCGGTCCGTGGCAGGCGCAAGGGCAAAGAGCGGCATGCCCCTCTTCTCGCGACGCGCGGCGGCGCTGCGCGGGCCTGTTGCCCGCGAATCCGGAGCGCGGGGCCGCCGTTTTCTCTCTGCGAACTCAATCAGCCCAAGGCTGACGACCGTCTGACCCAAGGAGTTTGTCGTGAATCTGGAACTGCACAAGATTGAAATCCGCAAACTGGAATGGGGCTCGCACACCGGCGCGCGCGACCATGTGCTGACCGTCAACAAGGAAGAGCTGGTCCAAATGCTGCTGGAGGATCAGGCCCTCAAAAACGTGCGCGTGGAGCTGGTTCATCCGGGCGAGAGCGCGCGCATCCTGCCCTGCAAGGACGCCGTGGAACCGCGCTGCAAACTGGAAGGCCCGGGCGAGGTTTTTCCCGGCTGGATCGGAGACGTGGAAACCGTGGGCCAGGGGAAAACGCTGGTTCTCGCGGGCGCGGCCGTGCTGACCACGGGCCGCCTGGTGGCCCCGCAGGAAGGCATTGTGGACATGAGCGGGCCCGGCGCCGCGTACACGCCCTTTTCCCAAACCTGCAACGTGGTCCTGGTCTTTGAGCCCGCTGAGGGCGTGGAGTTGCACGCGCTGGAGGCCGTCTACCGCCGGGCCGGGCTCAAGGCCGCGCATTATCTGGCCTCCTGCTGCAAAGAAGTCAGGGCCGATACGGTGGAATCCTACGCGTTCCCGCCGCTGGCCGAGGCCATGAGCGCGTATCCCGGTCTGCCCAGGGTGGGCTATCTCTACATGCTTCAGTCCCAGGGACTGCTGCACGACACCTGGGTGTACGGCGTGGACGCAAAAAAAATCCTGCCCACCCTGATCAGCCCCACGGAGGTCATGGACGGCGCGATCATTTCCGGCAACTGCGTTTCGGCCTGCGACAAAAACAGCACCTACATGCATCTGAACAACCCGGTGATCGCCAGCCTCTATGCCCATCACGGCAAGGACATCAATTTTGCGGGCGTGATCATCACCAATGAAAACGTGACCCTGGCCGACAAAAAGCGCAGCTCTTCCTATGCGGTGAAGCTGGCGCGCATGCTCGGCGTGGACGGTCTGGTCATTTCCGAGGAAGGCTTCGGCAACCCGGACGCGGACCTGATCATGAACTGCTGGAAAGCCGAGCGCGCGGGCATCAGGACCGTCCTGATCACCGACGAGTATGCCGGACGCGACGGCTCAAGCCAGTCTCTGGCGGATTCCTGCCCCGAAGGCGACGCCTGCGTCACGGCGGGCAACGCCAATGCGCTCATTGTGCTGCCGCCCATGCAACGGGTCATCGGCGATCCGGCCACAGCCGAAGTCATTGCCGGCGGCTTCTTCGGGGCCCTGCGCGAAGACGGCAGCATGGAAGTGGAGTTGCAGGCCATCATGGGGGCCACCAACGAGCTGGGATACAGCCGCATCGGCGGCCGCACGTTGTAGACAGCGCCTTTTTGACTTCCGGCTGCACCCTCCAGGTTTTTCAGGAACAGCGCGGAAATGACACAGGAAGGAGTGGAGTATGGCATATCGCGTCATTCACTATATCAATCAGTTTTTCGGCGGCATCGGCGGCGAGGACAAGGCGGACGCGGCCCCGGAAACGCGCCAGGGCGTCGTGGGTCCGGGCATGGCCTTCAAGGCCGCGCTGGGCAATGAAGCCGAAATCGTGGCCACCTTCATCTGCGGCGACAACTATTTTGCCAACAACATGGATGCCGTGACCGCCCAGGTGGTGGAAGCGGCGCGCGCCTGCAAGGCCGACGCCCTGATCGCCGGGCCTGCCTTCAATGCCGGGCGCTACGGCGCGGCCTGCGCGGCGGTCTGCGCGACGGTCCGGAAAACTTTGGGCATCCCGGTGGTCACGGCCCTGTATCGTGAAAATCCGGGCGTGGATCTGTTCCGCAAGGAGATTCCCATTGTGGAGGCCGCGGACTCCGCGCGCGGCATGGCCAAGGCCGTGCCGGTCATGGTCCGGGTGCTGCTCAAGCTGCTCAAAGGCGAGGAACTGGGCTCCCCGGCCGAGGAAGGCCTGCTTGAAAAAGGCATCCGCCAGAATATCTTTTATGATCAGCCCGGCGCGGAACGCGCGGTGCGCATGCTGAGCAAAAAGCTCAAGGGGGAGCCTTTTGTCACGGAGTACAAGATGCCGGTCTTTGACCGCGTGACCCCGCGCCCGCCCGTGGCTGAGATGGGTAGCGCCAAAATTGCCGTGGTCACTTCCGGGGGCATCGTGCCCATCGGCAATCCGGATCACATTGCGGCTTCCAGCGCCCAGAACTACGGCGAATACGACATCAGCACGGTGACGGATCTGCATCAGGGCGAATACCAGACCGCGCACGGCGGCTATGATCAGACCTATGCCAACCAGGACCCGGATCGCGTGCTGCCCGTGGACGTGCTGCGCGATCTGGAAAAGGAAGGCCGCATCGGCTCCCTGCATCATCTCTTTTACAGCACCGTGGGCAACGGCACGGCCGTGGCCAGGGCCAGGGATTTCGGCATCGAGATCGGCAAGCGCCTCAAGGACGCCCAGGTGCAGGCGGTGATCCTCACCTCCACCTGAGGCACCTGCACGCGTTGCGGCGCAACGCTCGCCAAAGCCATTGAGGACACCGCCGACGTGCCGGTGGTTCACATGTGCACCATTGTGCCCATCTCTCTGAGTATCGGGGCCAACCGCATTGTGCCCACCGTGTCCATCCCGTACCCCCTGGGCAATCCCGATCTTTCTCCGGATGCGGAAAAGGCCCTGCGCCGCGCACTGGTGGAGCGGGCCCTGACCGCGCTGTCCACGCCCGTGGCCGAGCAGACGGTCTTCAACAAATAAGAAACAGGGAGAAGGCCGCGCCGCCGGAGCAGAGCGGCGCGGCTCAAGGAGAGAGCATGGAACAGCGTGAACTGGTCATTATCGGGGCCGGACCGGCCGGGCTTACCGCGGCGGTGTACGGCAAACGCGCGGGCCTGGACGTGCTGGTGCTGGAAAAAGGCAAAGCCGGCGGCCAGATTTTAATCACCAGTGAGATCGAAAACTGGCCGGGCACGATCTCTGCATCGGGCGCGGCCCTGGCCGACAGTTTCCGGGCACATGCCGAGCACTTCAAGGCTGAATTCCGCACCGCGCAGGTCAACGGTCTGCGGCCCGATGGCGGCAAAACCGTGGTAATCACGGACAAGGGCGAAATCGAGGCCCAGGCCCTGATTGTGGCGAGCGGGGCCAATTTCCGCAAGCACGGCTGTCCGGGTGAAAAGGAATTCATGGGCAAGGGCGTTTCCTATTGCGCGGTCTGCGACGCGGCTTTTTTCGAGGATCTTGAGGTGGCGGTCATCGGCGGCGGCAATACCGCGGTGGAAGAAGCCTGCTACCTGACCCGTTTTGCGGAAAAAGTCTATATCGTGCACCGCCGCGATCAGTTCCGCGCGGATCGGCTGGTCGCCGAGCGGGCTCTGGCCAATCCCAAAATCGTGCCCATCTGGGACAGCGTGCTGGAGGCCATTGAAGGCGACGGCTTGGTGGAACGGATCGTGCTCAGAAACGTGAAGAGCGATCAGAAAAACGCGCTTGCGGTCAACGGCGTCTTTATTTTCATCGGCACCCTGCCCAATGCCGCGTTTTTGAACGGCGTTGTGCACACCGTGGACGGCGGCTGGATCGTCACGGACGAGAACATGAAAACCTCCGCGCCCGGCATTTTCGCGGCTGGCGACGTGCGCAACACCGCGCTGCGCCAGGTGGTCACCGCGGCCGGGGACGGGGCGCGGGCCGCCATGTCCGCGTATGCCTATATCATGGAACAGAAATAGCGGCTTGCCGGGCGCGCGGAGCGTCCCGCGACGGCTGTTTTTACGCTAAGGAGCAACACATGGGCAATGTCGGCATCAAAGGCACGGCCTACTGCCTGAATTTCGCGCCCGAGCTGGCCCTGCACTACGGCGGCACACCCTCTCAGGAGCGGCGCGCCAAGCCGGATTCCGAGTATTTGCAGACCCTGCCCGGCCGCGCCCAGAGTTACGAGGAGGCCGCGGGCTACGCGCCCAACAAGGTCTACATCGGCGCCATGTCCGTGGACGATCTGGCCAGGGCGCCGACGCCCTGGCTGGAACATCCGGGCGCGCCCGAGCGTTACGGCAGGTTCGGGGAGATCATGCCTGAGGATGAGTTCCTCGGCTTTCTGGACATTTGCGACGTTTTTGATCTGATCTGGCTGGAAAAGGATTTTGCGGCCGCTGTGCGGGAAAAGCTGGCCGGGGATCCGGCCGTGGGCGAAAGTCAGTTGGCCCGCCTGGAAGCCGGGCATGAGGCCGCGGAGATCGCCCAGGCCGTGGAAAAGCACGGCGCGCTGCCCCTGTACAGCAAGGGCAGTGTGGCGGGCTGCTGCCGCCGGGCCCATGACTCGGACGAAAACCTTTCGGCGCATGTGATGCTGGAAAACCTGGCCTGCAAGGCCAGCGGCGTGCTGGCGCTGCTGCACATGATCAAAAATTGCGGCCTTGAGCCTTCGGACATCGACTTTGTGGTGGAATGCTCCGAAGAGGCCGTGGGCGACGTGATGCAGCGCGGCGGCGGCAACATGGCCAAGGCCGTGGCCGAAATCGCGGGCTGCGCCAATGCCAGCGGCTTTGATGTGCGCGGCTTCTGCGCCGGGCCGGCCGCGGCCGTGATCGCCGGAGCGGGCATGGTGGCCTCTGGCCTGCGCAAAAACGTGGCCGTGGTTGGCGGCGGATCCTTGCCCAAGCTGTATATGAACTCCCGCGATCACATCAAAAAGGGGCTCCCGGCCCTGGAAAACTGCATGGGCAGTTTCGCGATCCTGCTTGTGCCGGATGAAGGCAGCCTGCCCGTGATCCGCCTGGATTCCATCGGCAAGCATACTGTGGGCGCAGGCGCGGCCCCGCAGGCCATTACTTCGGCCCTGACCTTTGAGCCGCTCGCCCGTCTGGGCCTCAGGCTCACGGATGTGGACAAGTACGCGCCCGAACTGCACAACGCTGAAATCACCCTGCCCGCGGGCGCGGGCAACGTGCCGGAGGCCAATTACAAGATGATCGCGGCGCTGGCGGTCATGAAGGGCCAGCTCAAGCGGGAGGAAATCCCGCAATTCGCGGCAGAGCGCGGTATTCCGGGCTTTGTGCACACCCAGGGCCACATTCCGTCGGGCGTGCCCTACATGGGACATGCCTGCGACGCCCTGGCGGCCGGAACAATCCGGCGCGCCATGATCATCGGCAAGGGCAGTCTGTTTCTGGGCCGCCTGACCAATCTGGCCGATGGCGCGTCCTTCATCATGGAGGGTCCGGGCCGCGGCGCGCCCCGGGCCGCCGCAAGCGCGGCAGCGGGCGTGAGCAGGGAGGATGTGCGGGAAATGCTGCTGGACGCGCTTTCGGAACTGGCCGCCAACCTGCAGAAAAGCTGAGGTCTGTCATGGCGGATACATATGCAAGCAAACAGGCGCGGCAGAGCCCTGACCCCGATACTTCCGGCCGCAACAAACGCGCCCTGATCGGCGAAGCCCTGGCGGAGCTGGTGGCCGCGGCCGGAGGGGGCGGCCCGCGCCTGCGTATCGGCCTGATGGCCGCGGGCGGCGAAGTGCCGGTGGAAGACTATCTGCAGGGCGCGGCCCTGGCCATGCGCCACGATCCCCGCATCCAGGCCGTGGGCCTGGGCCCCAGGCCCGACGCGCTTCTGCCCCCCGGTATGGATTGGATTGAGACTCCGGCCTGCGAGGCCGATATGGCCGCGGCTATGGAAAAAGCCCTGGAAAGCACTGGCCACGGGGCATTGCACGGCGCTGTGGCGCTGCACTATCCCTTTCCGGTGGGCGTTGCCACGCTGGGCCGCATCCAGACCCCGGCCAGGGGCAGACCCATGATCCTGGCTTCTTCCACGGGCATCAGCGCGCCGCACCGGGCCTGCGCCATGCTGCGCAATGCCCTCTACGGGATTGCGGCGGCCAAGGCCCTGGGCGTGGAAAATCCGAGCCTGGGCGTGCTCAATCTGGATGCCGCGCCTCAGGTTCTGCGCGCTCTGGCCCGATTGCGGGAACGGGGCTACCCCGTGCGCTTTGGAGAAAGCGTGCGCAGCGACGGCGGCGCGCTGCTGCGCGGCAACGATCTCCTCGCGGGCGCGGCGGATGTCTGCGTCTGCGACACCTTGACCGGCAACGTGCTGATGAAGGTCTTCGCGGCTTTCAACAGCGGCGGCGTCTACGAGACTGCGGGCTGGGGGTACGGCCCTTCGGCCGGGGAAGGCTGGGACAAGGTGGTTTCCATCATCTCCCGCGCATCGGGCGCGCCGGTCATCGCCAATGCTCTGGCCTGCACGGCGCAGGCCGTGCGCGGCAATCTGCCGGGCAGGGTGGCCGAGGAGCTCAGAGCTGCGCGGGCTGCGGGCCTGGACGGAGAACTGGCGGCTTTGGAACCGCAGGCCGCGTCCGCGCAGGACGCGCCGCCGGCCATGCCGCCGGTCGAGCCCACGGATGAAGAAATCCACGGCATTGACGTGCTGGATCTGGAAAATGCGGTGCATGCCCTGTGGAAAGTGGGCATTTATGCCGAAGCCGCCATGGGCTGCACCGGCCCGGTGATTAAGCTGGCGGCCGCGGCCAGGGCGCGGGCCGGGGAAGTGCTCAGGGCAGCGGGCTATGTATAGGCCCGGCGTGCGGCGCGGGAGCATTCTGCCCTGAAGTAGGGCGAAGAAGGGCCGGGCTCAGGCGACACTGCCGCGACAACTCAACCAGCGAGGTGGATTATGCTCATTGTGGACAAGGAAAATTTTGAAGCCGAGGTGCTTAACAGTGCTGTGCCGGTCATTGTGGATCTCTGGGGCCCGCAGTGCGGCCCTTGCCTTGCGCTCATGCCGCAGGTGGAGGAACTGGCCGGTCAATATGAAGGCAAAATCAAATTCTGCAAGCTCAATGTGGCCGAAAACCGCCGCCTGGTCATTTCCCTGAAGGTCATGGCCGTGCCCACCATTCTTTTTTACAAGGGCGGGCAAAACGTGCAGCGGATCAGCAGCGACCAGGTGACCCTGGAAGCCATCAGGGCAGGCGCGGAAAGCTTGTTGCAGTAAACTCTTCGCCAGGGGGAATCCTTTCCCCCGCCGCCGGATTGCGCGGCGGCGCATGACTCTGGCGGATAAGCGTGTAAACCAAAAGGAGATTGGCATGGGCAAGTTAACCGGCAAGAAACTGCTGCTGCTGGGCGAGCGGGACGGCGTTCCCGGCCCGGCTATGGCAGCGGTATTCGCCAATTCGGGAGCCGAAGTGCTGTTTTCGGCCACCGAATGTTTTGTCTGAACAGCCGCAGGCGCCATGGACCTGGAAAATCAGCAGCGCGTGAAAGACGCCGCTGAAAAGGTCGGGGCGGAAAACCTGGTGGTGGTGCTCGGCTCTTCCGATCCCGAAGGGGCGGAAATTTATGCCGAAACCGTCACTCTGGGCGACCCTACCTTTGCCGGTCCGTTGGCCGGAGTCCCGTTGGGGCTCTGCGTGTACCACATTTTTGGAGAGGAAATGAAAAGCGAGGCTGATCCCGCGGCCTGGGAAGAGCAGATCGCCATGATGGAAATGGTGCTGAACACCGAAGCTCTGGCCGCGGCAGTAAAAAAAATGCGCGAGGCCAACAGCAAATATATGCTGTAAGCCGTGGGCAAAAGCGCAAGGAATCCGACCCCGCAGGGTGTTCTGCCCTGCGGGGTTTTTGTGTCTTCTCCTGGAGCGTTTTGCTCATGAAAGTAGCAAAACGCTCTCAACTGACACGGCCCTGACCGTGGGAGGAAAGTCCGGAGAGGCGCTTTGCGGCAATCTGCTGTTTACGGAGCGGACAAAAGCCCGTAAAGAAAACGCCATGATTTTTTTACATGCCCTGGGTGGAATTTTCGGCCTCTTGCTGGTCGGCATGGTGGGCTATCTGCTGGCCTGGAGGGGCTGGTTTTCCACGGAATCACAGATGCTGCTGCCCAGGCTCGTCACCTGTGTGGCGCTGCCGCCCTATCTCATGTCCACGCTCATAAGCTCCTTTGATCGCGACAACCTTCTGCATCTGATCTACGGCTCGCTGCTGCCTTTCAGCTCGCTGGCGGTGACGTTTGCCCTTGCCTTTGCGGCGGCCAGGCTGTTCCGGGTGCAACGCCGTCATTTGGGCCTCTTTTGCGCCTGCGTCTCCAACTCCAATACCATTTTTGTGGGCATTCCGGTCAATGTGGCCCTGTTCGGGGAAGAAGCCCTGCCCTATGTGCTGCTCTATTACTTTGCCAGCACCATTTTTTTCTGGACTGTGGGCAATTACGCGATCAGCAAAGACGGCGGGCAGGGCAAGGGAAAAGTCCGGATCATGGACAATATCCGGCACATATTTTCGCCGCCCATGCTGGGCTTTCTGACCGGTCTGACCCTGATTTTGTGCAAGATCACCCTGCCGCCTTTCCTCCTGGACGCGGCCAGACTCCTGGGCAACCTGACCACGCCGCTGGCCCTGCTTTTCATCGGCATCACCCTGTATACCATTGATCTGCGCAAAGTCCGTTTTGATCGAGATCTGATTCTGGCCCTGGTTGGCCGCCTGGTGGTCAGCCCTCTTGTGATCATGCTTCTGATACCGTTTTTTCCGGTTCCCGATCTGATGGCCAAGGTTTTCATCATGCAGGCCGCGCTGCCGGTTTTGATGCAGGCCGCCATTTTAAGCGCCCATTACGGCGCGGACGCGGAATTCGGCGCTCTGATGGTTTCACTCTCCACCCTGTTTTCGATCATTACGATTCCTCTGTACATGACCCTGCTTTAGAGCATTTTGCTTTTGAAATTATTCAATTTCAAAAGCGGCGCTGCCATCATTTCGCGTCCAGGCTTCAGCCGTTGCGACGAAGGAAGCTACGGATGAAGACAGCAACTGGTTACTGCGGCAGCCAGCCAACGCAACCGCTGTCGCTATCCGTAAGCAAGCAAAGCTTGCTAACGGCTACCGCAACGCGGTCTGGACGCTCATTCGGCGCGGGCGTCCGCTCCCGCGGCCGCCAGAGCAATTTCAAAGTGAAATTGCTCTAGGCATCCTCATCCCTGATCGCGGGAGGTACGGCTACGCTGGTGGTGAGGATTCGCCGCCGTGCCGGAGCTATCACGCTTTCTTCCACGGCCGCTCGCCTCAGGGATGGTTCTGGCAAACCGTTGTAGAGAGACCAGAAGGCCGGGTAAAGCGCGGTCATGATGCCGGGATTGCCCAGTTTCAAATGCGGTCTGGCACAGGCGGCCAGGGCCAGGCCAAGGGCCCAGGTCGGAGTGGGCGCATTCCAGGCCGAGGCGATGCCTTCTTGTGATGATTTGCACAATTTGCCTTCGGCATCGCTTTCCAAACCCACGGCATGCAGAAAACTTGCGACTTCATCCGTGTCCGCGGCAGAGGGCAGCGGCGGCAGCACGGCCTCGCCGCCGCGCAGAGCCGCGCAGGCGGCCAGGGCCAGGGGCAGGGGCGTCCAGTCTGCGGGAAAATCCGAAAGCGCGGCCAAGGCCTGGGCAGGGAAATCCTTGAGCGGCGTCGCGGCCCTGGCGCGAATCTCCCCGCCTGCCTGCCGCAGATCCAGGCCAAGGGCCTGGAGCAGATCCCACCCGGCCAGGGCTCCGGGCCATTGGGGCCAGATCCCCGCGAGGCGCGCTTCGCCGCCCAGGGCCAGGGGCAGGGCCAGCAAAAAAACGGCCAGTTCCGGCTCCAGCGGCAACTCCGGCTGCGGCGGCAGGCGCAAGGGGCTTGGGGCAACGCGCACGCGGGCGTTCTCTACAACCACGTCGGCTCCGGCCGCCCGCAGAATGGGCAGCGTGCGGGCCAGAATCAGTTTTTGCAGCGGATGGGCCGCAAGATCCAGGGTCAGGGCGCGCTCATACAAGGGCGCGGCCAGCAGAATGCCTTCGGCCAGCTCCGCCGGAACATCGGCGGGCAGCGTCGCCGTATCCGGCAGAATGCCGGAACACTCCAGACGCGCGGGCAAGCCGTTGCTTTTGGGCACCACATGCACAAGGCGCGCGCCCAGGGCGGGCAGAAAACGGCGGGTCGAAGAAAAATCCGCCAGTTTCAGAGCCGACTCGCCGCTGATCTTGGCCCGCGAAGGACGGCCCAGATAATGCCCGAGCAGAAGAAAAAAATTCCAGGCGCTGTCGCCCGCATACAGCACCTTGTCCGGCGCGCCCACAGGCGCGGTCTCGTGGGCGGTCACGCCGTCTTCCTCGCGGTTCAGGCCGGCGCCCAACTGGTTGAGCATCTTCACGCAATCCACAATGGGGTCGTTCATCAGGCAGGGCGCAAGGCGCAGCCCCTGGCCCGTGGCCGCGGCCAGCATGAGCCACGCCCTGGTGGCGCGGCAGGCAAGGGGCGCGGGCATGAGCAGGCGCACCGGCCGCGCGGGCGGCGCGAGGTTGAAGGCTGTGCGGCGATCCGCGCCGCGATCGGGCGCGTCCTGATCCTCCTGCCCGGCGCCTGGCCGGGGCAGAAATTCCACCTCCTGCATCAATGAAAAGAAACGGCCTGATAGGCGCGCGTCGCGGCTGACGCGGGAGACGGCGGCCTCCCAGGATTTCCGCAGGATTTTTTCTTCGGAGGGCTCCAGAAAACCCTTGCTGTTGTACATGCGCGTCAACAGATTGCGGCGGCGCAGCAATAACTTGAGTATGTCGCGGTCAATGTCCGAGACCACGTCGCGCAAAGCGCGGCGAGGCCGTGTGTCGTGCGGTCTGTCGTTCATGCTGCATCCTTAGAGCATTTTTTGATTGAAAATATCCATTTTCAATCACTGCGCTGCCATCATTTCGCGTCCAGAACGCGGTCTGGGCGCTCATTCGGCGCGGGCGCCAGCTAGCGCTGTCGCCAGAGCGTTTCGCTCATTTCATGAGCAAACGCTCTGAAAGATTGGTGGCGATGCCCGGCGGGTTTCGGCCATGCGGCGCAGGCGGCGCCCGGCCTGCGCAAGCCTGTTAGCCCGAAACGCGCCTGCTGGCAAGGCCGATGTGCCCGCGCGGGGGCATTTGTTGCCTCACGCGGCGGGTAAAATTCTGCAAGGGGCTTTACACGCTCCAGATTTCGCTATAGTCTTCAAAGAGTCTCCATACAGCCTTTTCAGGGCACTGGCCTGTGAAGAACCCGCGAATTTTTGCAAAAGGGGCTTGACGCGGAGAGCGTTCGCTTGTTACTAAATGCGCAAGCCATGCGCCCTCATCTTTTCGAGCGGCGCAATGACGAGGCGCGCTCACGGGCAATCGCGCGTGCCTCGCCCAGGGCTGCGGATTTTTTGTAACACTTTAAGAGTTGGAGGATACGTATGCCGACGTTTGTCGATCCGTCCAAGTGCGACGGCTGCAAGGGTGGCGAAAAGACGGCCTGCATGTACATCTGCCCCAATGACCTGATGATCCTCGATCCCGAGGAAATGAAGGCTTACAACCAGGAACCCGACGCCTGCTGGGAATGCTATTCCTGCGTGAAAATCTGCCCCCAGGGCGCCATCACGGCCCGCCCCTATGCGGACTTCGCGCCCATGGGCGGCACCTGTATCCCCATGCGTTCGGCCGATTCGATCATGTGGACCGTCAAGTTCCGCAGCGGCAATGTGAAGCGTTTCAAATTCCCCATTCGCACCACGCCTGAAGGCTCGATCAAACCTTACGAGGGCCGGCCCGAAGGCGCCAGCCTCGACGATGGACTGCTGTTCACCGAAACAGAACTGGCCAGGCCCAAGGAAGTGCTCGGCAAGAAGTTCGACGTGACCGAAGCCGACAAGGTCTACACCTCTCAGGTACACGGCCGCTGAGCCGCTTTCAACCATCAGTGCGATAAGGAGAAACCATTATGCCTATGATTCCCGTGAAGGAAGCGACCAAGGGCGTGCCCATTTCCGAACCTGAAATCAAAGAGCATCAAGTCGACCTGCTGATCGTGGGCGGCGGCATGGGCGCCTGCGGCACCGCTTACGAGGCCGTGCGCTGGGGGGACAAGCATGGTCTGAAGATCATGCTTTGCGACAAGGCCGCGCTGGAGCGTTCCGGCGCCGTGGCCCAGGGCCTCTCGGCCATTAACACCTACCTCGGCGAAAACAGCGCCGACGACTATGTGCGCATGGTCCGCACCGACCTCATGGGCCTGGTGCGCGAAGACCTGATCTTCGACGTGGGCCGCCATGTGGACGACTCCGTGCATCTGTTCGAGGATTGGGGCCTGCCCTGCTGGATCAAGGCCGACGACGGCCACAACCTGAACGGCGCGGCCGCCAAGGCCGCGGGCAAATCCCTGCGCAACGGCGACAAACCCGTGCGTTCCGGCCGCTGGCAGATCATGATCAACGGCGAGTCCTACAAGTGCATCGTGGCCGAAGCGGCCAAGAACGCCCTGGGCGAAGACCGGATCATGGAACGCATCTTCGTGGTGAAACTGCTGCTCGACAAAAACACCCCCAACCGCATTGCGGGCGCCGTGGGCTTTAACCTGCGCGCCAACGAAGTGCATATCTTCAAGGCCAACGCCATCATGGTGGCTGCGGGCGGCGCGGTGAACGTGTACCGTCCCCGCTCCACGGGCGAGGGCATGGGCCGCGCCTGGTATCCGGTCTGGAACGCGGGTTCCACCTATACCATGTGCGCTCAGGTCGGCGCGGAAATGACCATGATGGAAAACCGCTTCGTGCCCGCCCGCTTCAAGGACGGCTACGGCCCTGTGGGCGCGTGGTTCCTGCTCTTCAAGGCCAAGGCCACCAACTCCAAGGGCGAAGACTACTGCGTGACCAACAAGGCCATGCTCAAACCTTATGAGGATCGCGGCTACGCCAAGGGCAACGTGATCCCCACCTGCCTGCGCAACCATATGATGCTGCGCGAAATGCGCGAAGGCCGCGGGCCCATCTATATGGACACCAAGACCGCCCTGGTCAACACCTTCGCCTCCCTGAACGAAGAGGAGCAGAAGGATCTTGAGTCCGAAGCCTGGGAAGACTTCCTGGATATGTGCGTGGGCCAGGCCAACCTCTGGGCCTGCACCAACACCCAGCCCGAAGAACGCGGCTCCGAGATCATGCCCACCGAGCCCTACCTGCTCGGCTCGCACTCCGGCTGCTGCGGCATCTGGGTCTCCGGCCCGGACGAAGACTGGGTTCCTGAAGACTACAAGGTCAGAGCCGCCAACGGCAAGGTCTACAACCGCATGACCACCGTGGAAGGCCTGTTCACCTGCGCCGACGGCGTGGGCGCTTCCGGCCACAAGTTCTCCTCCGGCTCGCACGCCGAAGGGCGCATCGCCGGCAAGCAGATGGTGCGCTGGTGCGTGGATCACAAGGATTATCAGCCCGAGTTCAAGGAAACGGCCGAAGAGCTGCGCAAGCTCATCTACCGCCCCTATGACAACTTCATGGCCGGCAAGGCCGCGTCCACGGATCCGGTGGTCAACCCCAACTACGTCTCGCCCAAAAACTTCATGATGCGCCTGATCAAGTGTACCGATGAATACGGCGGCGGCGTGGCCACCTACTACACCACCTCTCAGGCTCTGCTGAACACGGGCTTCGACCTGCTGACCATGATGGAAGAAGACTCCGAAAAGCTGGCTGCCCGCGATCTGCACGAACTGCTGCGCTGCTGGGAAAACTACCATCGCCTCTGGACGGTGCGCCTGCACATGCAGCACATCGCCTTCCGCGAGGAATCCCGTTATCCCGGCTTCTATTACCGGGCCGACTTCATGGGCCTGGACGACAGCAAGTGGAAGTGCTTCGTGAACTCCAAGTTTGATCCCGCCACCGGCGAGACCAAAATCTTCAAGAAGCCCTATTATCAGATCATCCCCGACTAGTCGGCGATTGCCATTGCAAGAGGGGCGGCCGCAAGGCCGCCCCCGGATTGCCGCAAACCAACGGCAATCCCGGCGCGGCGCGAAAGACAAGGGCGCTGCGTGCCCGTTTGCCGGGGCCGACCGTGTGGCGGCCGCCCCAGAATGTTGACAAAACCCGCTTTACGGCCTTCACGCCGCCGGGCGGGCGGCGCAAAAACCAGGCCTTGCCGGCCGGCTCCTCATGCTCCTTGCGACCGGGGAAACGCGCGGCCGCAGAAACGCGGCAATCCCCGCGGCCTCCGGCCGTGCCGGACACGGTAACGGCAGCGTCCCTGCGGGATGCCTTCCGGGCAAAAGCCGCGCCGGGCTCCTGGTTTTCGATTGCCTTGCGTTGTCAACGCTCTGGGCCGGCCGCCTGGCGGCCGCCCCTTTTTTCCTGCGGCGGAGGGGCGGTTCACCTTCCTCAGCCGCGATGCAACAACGCAGGAGGATATCCAGGATGTCCAATGCCATTCTCGTCGTGGGCGGCGGCTTTTCAGGCCTCACAGCCGCCAATGAAGCGGCGGAACTGGGCCATGACGTCTATATCGTCGAAAAGTCGCCCTGGCTTGGCGGCCGTGTGGCCCAGCTCAACAAATATTTTCCCAAACTCTGTCCCCCCTCCTGCGGCTTGGAGATTCAGTTCCAGCGCATCAGGAAAAATCCGCGCATCAAATTTTTCACCCTGGCCGAGGTCACAGGGCTGACGGGCGTAAAAGGCGATTACAGCGTGCGGGTGCGCCTGAGCCCGCGCCGCGTTGCTCCCCACAATGTGGATTTCAGCCTTTTGGCCTCCGCGCTTGAAGGCGAAACCCCGGATGCCTTTGAGCTGGGGCTTTCCAGGCGCAAGGCCCTCTACAAATCCATGCCCTTTGCTTTTCCCGGGCGCTACGTCCTGGATGTGCAGACGCTCTCCAAGTCCGACGCGGCCCGGGTGGCGGGCAACAAGTTTCTCAATCCTGTCGAAGAGGCGCGCGAAATTGAGCTTAAGGTCGGCTCCATTGTGCTCGCCACAGGCTGGAAGCCCTATGACGTTACCCGTTTGAGCAATCTGGGCGCAGGCACAGTGAAAAACTGCATTTCCAATATGCAGATGGAACGGCTCGCCTCGCCGTTCGGCCCTTCCAAAGGCCGCATTGTCCGGCCTTCGGACGGCAAGACGCCGCGCAGAATCGCCTTTGTGCAGTGCGCCGGTTCACGCGATCAGAATCATCTCAACTATTGTTCCTACATCTGCTGCATGGCCACCCTGAAACAGTGCCTGTACATCGCGGAGCAGAATCCGGACGCTCTGATTACCGTGTACTACATTGATTTGCGCGCGCCCGGCCGCTATGTGAATGTGCTTGAGAAAGTCAAGGCCCTGCCCAACGTGCGTTTTGTCAAGGGCAAGGTGGCCGACGCGGTCCAGGCCGAGGGCGATATGGTGAGAATCACGGTGGAGGACGCCGTGCGCGGCGAAAAACTCACTCTGGATTATGAGCTCGTGGTGCTGGCCACAGGCATGCAGCCCTCGCTGGCCGGCGAAAATTTGCCGCTGCCCGTGCCGCTGGATGAAGACGGCTTCATTGCGGGCGGCGAGGAGGCCGGTATTTTCGCCGCCGGTTGCGCGCGCATGCCTCTGGATGTGACGCGCTCGGCGCAGTCCGGCACAGCCGCCGCCCTGAAGGCGGTACAAACGGTGAAAGGGAGGTAGGCGGCATGGCCGGTAAAATTGGCGTCTATTTTGACCTGCAGAATATCGGCGGGGGGCTCGACGTGGAGGCCCTGGCCGCGCAGTTACGCGAAAAATGGGGCGATCTCACGCCTGTGGTCAAGATCTGCCCGGTGCTTGCCGAAAGCGTGGACGAGATCAGGGCGGACATTGCGGCGCAGGGCCTTGACGGGGTGCTGCTCTGCGGCGCTTCGCCGCGCGTGGACGCGGATCTCTACCGCTTCCCCGTGCAGGTGGAACATGTGAACCTGCGCGAGCAATGCGTGCTGGCGTTCAAGGATCCCCAGGCCGGCTCCGCGCCCGCGAGGGACGGCGCGCCCGAATTGCTCACGCTCATGGCCCGCGATTATCTGAACATGGGCGTGGTCAAGCTGCAGAAAAGCGAGGTTCCCGATTCGGCGGCCGTTCCCGGCACGCCGCGCATTCTGGTCATCGGCGGCGGCTGGACAGGCCTTACTGCGGCTGCCGAAGCCGCGGCCACGGGCTATGAGGTCGTGCTGGTGGAAAAGGCCGACAAACTGGGCGGCGCAGTCAACAATATTCCCGTGACGTCGCCCCAGGGCCCGCTCTGGACCGACAAACAGCCCGCGGATCTGGCCGCAAAGATCAGCCGGGTCACGGATGATCCCAAAATCACAACGCATCTGAACGCGCATATGCAAAAGCTGGAAGGCCAGCCCGGCGCGTTCACGGCTGTGATTGCCACGGCCGGGGGCCCGGTTTCCGTGGAAGTGGGCGCCGTGGTTCTGGCCTCTGGCTGGGCGCCTCTGGATGAAAAATACCTGGCCCCCATGGGCCTGGGCAAAAGCCCCAGGGTGGTGCACGCGGCCCAGTTCGGCAAAATGCTGGCCGCAGGGGAAGTGACTGCCCGGCGTATTGCCTTTGTGCTGGATACCACTCTGGCTGAGGAAGCCGTAGCCGCTGCCGCGGCCCAGGCCGACGCCGCCGAAGCCCAAGCCGTGGCCGAAGCCGCCAGGCCCGCAGCAGCCGGGGCCGAGGGCGAGGAAAAGCCTTTTGTCAAGGAAGATCTGGAATCCATCCGCCACCTTGCCTACTCCAACGCGGTGAACAGCGTGGGCATGCTGCGGCTGGCCAATATCGTCTGCGAAAAGACCAACGACGCGGTTCAGGCTTTTATCCTGTACAAGAACATGACCGTGCCCGGCATTCTGGAGCGCTTCTACAAGAAGATGCAGAATCGCCTGGGGATCATGATGACCAAGGCCGATGTGACCGATATCCGCGAGGCCGGCGATCACATGGTGGTTTCCTGCCAGAATACCCTGCTGGGCATGGATTTCGATCTGGACGTGGATCTGGTGGTGCTGCCCACGGGCCTGGTGCCCACCACGGCCAAGGATGTGGTGGTGGAATTCGCCTACCGCCAGGGTCCGGACTTCCCGGATCTGGAACTTTTTGACGGTTTTGCCGATTCCAATTACATCTGTTTTCCGTATGAGACCCGGCGGACCGGCGTGTACGCCGCGGGCTGCGTGCGCCAGCCCATGACCATGGACGCCTGCGAGGAAGACGCGCGCGGCGCGGTGCTCAAGGCCGTGCAGAGCATTGAGGCGGCCGGGCACGGGGTTGCTGTGCTGCCGCGTTCCGGCGATGCCTCCTACCCGGTGTTCAATTTCGTGCGCTGCACCCAATGCAAGCGCTGCACTGAGGAATGCCCCTTCGGCGCCCTGGATGACGACGAAAAAGGCACGCCCAAGCCCAATCCGGCCCGCTGCCGGCGCTGCGGCACCTGCTTCGGGGCCTGCCCCGAACGCGTGATCTCCTTTGCCAACTACAATATTGACCAGATCGGCTCCATGATCCGCGAAGTTCAGGTGCCCAAGGACTTCAAGAAGGAAGGTCCGCGCATCCTGATTCTGGCCTGCGAGAACGACGCCTACCCGGCCCTGGATATGGCGGGCATGCGTCGCAGGGCCTGGAGCCCCTATGTGCGTATCATCCCGGTGCGCTGCCTGGGTTCGGTCAACGCCATATGGGTCTCCGACGCCATGAGCAAGGGCTTTGACGGCGTGATGCTCCTGGGCTGCAAATACGGCGACGACTATCAGTGCCACTTTGTGAAAGGCTCCGAGATCTGCGCCAAGCGCAGGGACAATATTGCCGAGACCCTTGACCGTCTGGGCGTGCAGCCCGAACGGGTGGAACAACTTGAAGTGGCCATTGACGAATACGACACGGTTCCCGACCTGATTGACGGCTTTGTGGGCCGGATCATGGAGCTGGGCCCCAACCCGTTCAAGGGCATGTAGGAGGATGGCAGCAATGGCACAATCTACGCTTAAACCGGATCTGGAGTTTGCCCGGGAGCTCGGGGAAGCCGGGGGCGAGTCCCTCAAGAAATGCTTCCAGTGCGCCACCTGTTCGGTGGCCTGCCCGCTCTCCCCGGCCAACGCTCCGTATCCGCGCAAGGAAATGGTCTGGGCCTCCTGGGGCCTGAAGGAAAAACTGCGCGGCGACGTGGATCTCTGGCTTTGCCACAATTGCGGCAACTGCTCGGATCTCTGCCCGCGCGGCGCCAAGCCCGCGGACGTGATGGCCGCGGCCCGCAATGTGCTCTACAAGGATTTGACCGCGCCCGCCATTGTGGGCAAATGGATGAGCAAAGCGTCGGGTCTGCCCATTCTTTTCGCCATCCCGGCGGTGCTCTGGCTGATCGTCTGGTGGATCCGCGCCGGCTGCAACAACGGCGAATGGTTCCCGCGCGCGGCTGACGGCCGGATCGTTTTCGGCCAGATTTTCTACGGCGACTACACCATTGACCCCATTTTCATGCTCACCTTCTTCGGCGCGCTGTTCATCCTCTATCTCGGAGTGCGCAAACTCTGGAAGATGTTCCAGCCTGACGGCACGCTCATGGTGATCGGCAAAACCAAAAGCTGGGTCTTCCACCTCTGGGATGTGCTCTGGGAGGAAGTCATCACCCACCGCAAGTTCGACGAGTGCGAGGACGGCCCGGTCACCGGCAAAAATACGCCCAACCGCAAGTACGGGCATGCGATCCTGTTCTGGAGTTTCGCGATCCTGGCCTGCGTCACGGCCATCGTGGCCCTGGGCCATTGGGGCGGCAAAATTATTCCCCTGATCAAGATCGAGACGCCCATGCCCCTGACCTTCCCGGTCAAAATCCTGGCCAATATCGGCGCGCTGCTCCTGCTCATCGGCCTGGCCCTGCTGACCGCGCGCCGCATGCGCCTGAACCCCGCGGATCACGGCTCCAGCTTTCAGGACTGGTATCTTTTGGGGATCATCTGGCTGGTGGCCGTGACAGGCGTCCTGGCCCAGTGCTTCCGCCTGGCCGACGCCATCAGGCCCGCTTTCGTGATTTATTACCTGCATCTGGTCTTTGTCTGGATGCTCTTTGCGTATCTGCCCTGGTCCAAATTGGGGCATTTTGTGTACCGCACGGCGGCGCTGCTGTACGTCCGCATGTACGGGCGAAGCTGAGCGGGCAAGGCAGAAAGAAAGAGCAACGCATCAAAGTAAAAAATACGATCTCCGAGGAGGAGGCCGCCATGTCTGATAGTGATCGCAAAGTGTTTCCCGTGGAATCGGTTCTGGCCCTGGTGGTGGGCAAAGAGGGCGTGGACGTTAAGGATCTCGCCGGCTATGTGGTGGGGCGCTCCGTTGCCTGCGACTGCTGCGCCAGGGCCGTAGGGCCGTTTGCCGCGGCGTGGCTGGCCCGCTGGTATCCGAAATTCATGGATCTGACCTGGAGCGAGGATCAGTCCTGGGAAGGTTTTGTCAGCCGCGCCAGGGGCGCGCTGGGCGACAACATCTCGCTGACGCCCATGGACGGCCGCACCAGGGCCCTTGCCGCGCAGACGCTGGACTGCCTGGCCGAGACCTATGGCAGCCTTGTGACGCAAACAGCCGCGGCCGCGAAGCTGGAAGAGCGCGTGCGCGCCCTTGAGCCTGCCGAGGCCAGAGCCGAGGCCTTGCAGAAAAAGTGCGACGAGCTGGAAGCGAAAATCAAGTCCCTGAATACGGACATGGGCGGCCTGCGCAAACAGCTTGCCGAGTATCAGGGCAAAGTGGCCGTGAATCATGACGAGCTCATGCAGACTATCAAGGACGCCATCAAGGACGGCCTCAAAGGCATGGTGGTGGGCGGCGCTGCCGCAGGAGCCGCCGCTGCCGGGGCCGAGGAGGCCGCGCCCGCGGCTCAAAGCAGCGTGCCGGATGACTTCGGCTTCGGTTCTTCCGGCAGTGACGCCGACGGATTCGGCTTTTAGAGCGTTTTGCTCATGAAATGATCTAGAGCGGTTTGCTGTTGAAAACGGCAACCGCTCTAGATCATTTTCTCTTTGAAAATGCTCTGCTGACGCGAAAGCGGCAGCCGCCGCAACGCGGCGTACATTCAGGCGAAAACCGCGTTTTTCGCCTGAATGCCACCTTTGACTTTCATAAAAAGTTAAAGATAATCTGCTCTAGTAGCGCTCCGGCATAAAGTGCGGGGGCGGGGCGTTTTCAGGCTGATCGGCCAATTTGTCGCGCAAGAGCCGGATGACTGCCAGCGCGTCGGCGACTTGCTGCTCCAGCCTGTCCAACTGCTCCTGTTGGAGCGTGAGCGCGTCGTTGAGTTCCCTGAGCTGCTCTTCCTGAAAAAAGCTGAGCTCTTCCAGGCGGGTAAGGCGATCTTCGGCCTCAGACATTTTTTCTCCTTGCAGGCTGAGGGGGCTTTTTACCGGCTGCAATCCGGGCAGGTGCGGAAAGAGCGCATGTTACCTTTGAAAGGCTCTAGAGCAATTTCACTTTGAAATTGCTCTGGCGGCCGCGGGAGCGGACGCCCGCGCCGAATGAGCCTGAAAACCACGCTTTTCAGGCGAAATGATGGCAGCGCCGCTTTTGAAATTGAATAATTTCAAAAGCAAAATGCTCTAAAGGTACACAGCCATGACTGAGCAAACACCGCGCAATCTTCGCAATGATCTGAAGGGGCGTTCCGGCCTGCGGCGGCTCTGGAACGCCTGTCTCTATTCCTGTGACGGCTTTGGTGCCGCCTGGCGGGACGAGCAGGCATTTCGCCAGATCGTCTGGGGCTGCGTGTTCGGTCTGCCCCTGGCTTGCTGGCTGGGCCAGACCTGGGGGGACCGCGCGCTGCTCAGCCTGGTGCTGCTCATTGCCCTCCTGGTGGAGCTCCTGAACAGCGCCATTGAAAACGTGGTTGATCGTATCTCGCCGGATCTGCACCCCTTGTCCAAAAAAGCGAAGGACATGGGCAGCGCCGCGCAGCTCATTGCCCAGATGGGCATCCTTCTGGTCTGGGGCACATATGTGGTCTCCCGTTTTCTGTAGAGCATATTTCTTTTAGAGCGCTTAGCGAATTTCCTTAGCAAAGCGCTCTAGCCTGAGCCGGAACGCGGCCTTTTCCGCCGCTCTGCAGCGCGTGGGGCCTGGCGTTCGTCAGAACCGGCGAGCGTGGACATGAGGATGCGATGCTGGCGCAGGCGGGCAGCGTCGGAGCGGGCCACATAAATGGCTTCCCCGCTTTCGTCCCGGCCGCAATAATACATGGCCGTGGCAATGGTGCCCGGCGTGGGGATAAAGCACTGGGTCTGGCGCGGGCTCCAGCGGCGCTGCCGCAGCCAGCGGGCCAGGATACGCATATCCTCGTCCGTGCAGCCGGGAAAGGCGCTCATCAGGTAGGGCACCACATATTGCTCGCGCCCCGCGGCCCGGCTTTGGCGCGCGAAGCTTTCCAGAAATTGTTCAAAAACCGCGAGCGGCGGTTTGCGCATCAGGGCCAGCACCGAGGGCGCGCAGTGCTCCGGGGCTACCTTGAGCTGGCCGCCGGTAAACTCCCCGGTATAGGCGGCCAGGGCATCGGGCTCGCGCAGCGCCAGATCCGCGCGCACGCCACTGGCCACGCGCACCTGCTTTACGCAGGGCAGGGCCGCTGCCGCGCGCAGCAGTTCCACATGTTTGCGTTGCGGGGTCACAAAAGCCTTGCACACAGAAGGGAAGCAACAACTGGAGCGGCGGCAGCCGCCGGCATGAGACGCGGCGCCGCCCTGCGCAGTTCCCGCGTCCAGGGCGCAATGTGCCTGCCACATATTGGCCGTGGGGCCGCCCACATCGGAAATCGCCACCGGTCCTTTGCCCCGCGCCATGTTTTCCGCTCCCAGGCGCTTCGCTTCGGCCAGAATGGACGCGGCCGAGCGTGAGCTGATTTTTCGTCCCTGGTGCAAGGCCAGGGAACAAAAGGAGCAACCGCCGCCGCAGCCCCGGTGGCTGGTGATGCTGGTGCGCAGCATTTCCGCGGCCGGAATGGGCTCCGTATAGGCCGGATGAGCCTCCCGGCAAAAAGGCAGGCTGTAGAGCTCGTCCATTTCCGCTGTGCTCAGCGGCGCTGCCGGAGGAGCCAGCACCAGAGCGCGGCCCTGGACAGGCTCAAAGGCCCAGGCGTCGCCGCGGTGTACCTGGCGCTCCAGCTCTTGCGTAAGTCTGAGCAATTGCTCCGGTTCCGCCAGAAGGCGTTCATGGCCGGGCAGAGCAATGCCCGGTGCAGCGGCAAGCGTTTCAGGCAGATTGGCCGGGCGGCCGTCGGCGTCCAGCCTGTCGATCCAGGCCGTGCCCGGAATGCCCGGCAGATCGCGCCCCTGCTCCAGTCGACGGGCGCATTCCAGAATCGCGCGTTCGCCCATGCCCCAGATCAGCAAATCTGCCTTGGCGTCCATGAGCAGAGGACGGCGGAGGGTGTCGGTCCAGAAGTCATAGTGGCTGACCCGGCGCAGGGAGGCCTCAATGCCTCCCAGCACAACGGGCAGGCCCGGAAAAGCCCGGCGCGCCAGATTGGCATAGACCAGGCAGGCCCGGTTGGGCCGCGCCCCGGCTTTGCCGCCCGGGGTATAGGCGTCGTCATGACGTTTTTTGCGAAAGGCCGTGTAATGGGCCAGCAGAGAATCCAAAGCCCCGGCGCTGACTCCGGCGAACAGGCGCGGCCGCCCCATGACCAGAAAATCATCGGGCGTGTCCCAGCGGGGCTGGGCGATCAGGCCGGTTTTAAAGCCGTGCCGGATCAGCCAGCGCGCCAGCAGCGCGCAGCCGAAGGATGGATGATCCACATAGGCGTCGCCCGTGATCAGCAGCACGTCCAGCCCGTCCCAGCCCAGGGCGCGCATTTCCGCGGCGGACATGGGCACAAAGCGCGGCTGGCCGTTGGCGAAGGCATGCTGGGCCCGGCCGTGGGGCTTGCCTGACGCGGGCTCTCCGCCGCCCGCAGCCTCGGACGCCTGGCCGTGCGGAAAATCCGGGAAGACGGGCCTGCTTTGGGGCTGCAACGCGTTGCGGCGGCCCCGTGCCGCTTTTCCACGGTCACACGGAGCGCGTGCCGCGCTGTTGCGCGGGCCCGAAGCGGAAGCGGCGGCCGCTTCAGGCCGCCGCTGCGTGTCATCCGCGCCTTTTCCGTCCGTTTGCGGTTCCACAAGCCGCCAGGGAACGGGAAAGGGCGGAGTCTTGGATTTATCGGCCATCAGGCGGCGTCAGCAAAGGCATGTTGGCGCTGTTCGGCGGGGGAATAATCGGATCGCCGGGCATATTGTTCATCCGCACGCCCTGTGTCTTGGCGGCCGGGGGCATAGTGCCCGGTCTCATGCCTGCGGCGTGATCCTTGCTGAAGATTTCCCATTCCTCACGCACCACAACGCCGTCGCCGTTTTTGTCGATGGACTTGAAGGCCTCTTCCCGCATACCGGGAAAGGTGGCCATGAATTCCTCAAGAACCACCTTGCCGTCGTTGTTCTTGTCCATTTCAGCGAATTTGTCCTTGGGGGCCGTGCCTGGCTTTTCCGCGGCCAGGGCGGGCAGGGCCAGCAGACTCAACAAAGCCAGCAGGCCGAACATCTGCCAGAAGGCCGACAGATCAGGCAAACGCAATAAACGCGTCATAGTATGCTCCTTGTAAGGCAACCAAACGGTTGCGGTTATCTCTAGGCAGCGATCTCAAGATCGCGTGCGGCGGGGATGCCGGTCGGCTTCAGCCCGCCCCATCCAGTATCCTTTAATCCGGGCGCGCTGTCCAGTCTTGCCGTGAAGCGGCGCGGGCCGCTCAGGCGAAATTTTCCCCTTCGCGCTCCACGCGCTCGATGAAGAGCAGCAGGTTGTCGGGCTCGCCTTTTTTGTGATCGTCCGGGTAAAGCAGGGCGGACATGTAAAAAACGGACTTGAGCTGCAAGGCGGTGCGCGCGCTGCCTGAAAAGCGCTCCAGAGCCAGGGCCAGATTGAAGCGCGGCTCGCCGGGCAAGGGCGCGAGCAGAGGCTTGGCCTGCTCGCTCAACGCGGCCAGCAGCTCGGCTTTTTCACGCATTTTTTCAGTATAGCCGGGGATGTCGCCTTTTTCCAGACGTTGCAGGGCCTCGCGCTCCACCGTCATAATCGTGGCGTGCCGTTCCCTGAGCCATTGGATAAGCCGGGCCAGGGCCTCGCCTCTGGCGGTGGTCTGCTCGCTCATGGCCTTCTCCTTTGCGTTGGGGACAGGCAAAAGCCCGGCCGCGAGCCGGGCTTTTGCAAGGTCGGTCAGTCCCAGTGGCGTTTGTCTTCAATGGGCCGGATCTGCGGGGGCAGGCTGCCCGGAGCCAGAATGCGCAGATCGGGACGCAGTTTGATCTTTTCGCGGAACTGGTGAAGCAGTTCTTCTTCGCGTTTGAAGCCGCTGGTTTCGATGAAGAGCGTCATTTCATCAATGCCGCCCGGATTGGTGACCTCGATCTGCCAGCGTTTGATCTCCTCAAAGCGGCTCATGACCTGCTCGACCTGATGCGGATAGACGAACATGCCCATGATCCGGGCCGTGGTGTCCACGCGGCCCACAATGCTGCCCAGGCGCGGGCTGGTCCGCCCGCAGGCGCAGGGGCTGCGGTCGATGTAGGAGAGATCGCCCGTGGCCAGGCGGATCAGCGGATAGGTCTTGTTGAAGGCCGTGACCACGATTTCGCCCACTTCGCCGTCCTTGAGCGGGATGCCCGTATCCGGGTGGCAGATCTCCACATAGCAGCGGTTGGCGATGTGCAGGCCGACCTTGTGGAAGCACTCATAGCCGATGCAGCCCACGTCCGCGGTGCCGTAGCCCTGGCGCATGATCAGATCGTATTTCTTTTCCATCTGGGAACGCATTTTTTCCGAGAGGCGCTCGCCGGTGACAAAGGCCACTTCCAGAAAGAGATCCTTGCGCAGGTTAAGGCCCTTTTCTTCGGCTTTCTGGGCCAGATGCATGAGAAAGCTGGGCGTGCCCACATAGCCGGAAACGCGCAGCTTCTGCATGATGTCGAGCTGGGTGGCCGCGTCGGACGGCCCGGCCGGAATCACCGCGCAGCCCAGATTGCGCAAGGGCTCCTCAAACATCAGGCCCGCGGGCGTGAGCTGGTAATTGAAGGTGTTCTGCACCGCGTCGCCGGGGCGGAAGCCCACGGAATAAAAGGCCTCGGTATAGCCCCAGTAATCCTCTCCGCGATCTTCGGGATCAAAGATGGGACCGGGCGAAAGAAAGATGCGCTTGAGCTCGCCGATGTCCTTGGTCAGAAGCCCGCCCAGGCGCGGCCCCATGGACTGCAGAAAGATCAGTTCTTTCTTTTTCAGGATGGGGATGTGTTTGATATCCGAAAGGGTTTTGAATTTTTCAACATTGAACTGCGCGCGATCGAAACGTTTTTTGACGTCTTCGGAATAGCGGTAGGCATACGAGAGCAAGTCTTTAAGCTGGATCAGGCAATACTGACGGCGCTCGCTTTCATCAAGCACTTCGCGGCGGCTGTATATGCCTTCTGTACGGTCTTTACGGGTCATACCCACTCCAGATGGCCGATGTTAGAGAACACTAAGGAAGCAGAACATAGCCACTCCATTGGGAAAGCGCAAGTCTTTTTTATAAAAATTAATAATTTGCATGAGTTATGCAAATACACAGCAGAGCGGCGGGCGCGCTCTTGCGCTTATTTTTTCCCGCCGGTTCGCGCCAGACGTGGGCGTATCGCGCGCAGCCCGGCAAGAGGCTGCGGCCTTTCTTCTAGAGCAGATTACCTTTGACTTTTTCTAAAAGTCAAAGGTGGCATTCAGGCGAAAAACGCGGTTTTCGCCTGAATGTACGCCGCGTTGCGGCGGCTGCCGCTTTCGCGTCAGCAGAGCATTTTCAAAGAGAAAATGCTCTGCGCTCCGGCCAGGCTCGGCCAAAGCCGCGGAGGCAGGAAGATCCGTCGTGCGGCAACTGCCCTACCCCGCTTTTCCGCGTTTGATCCGGGCCTGATGCGCCTTTTCCAGGTTCACGGCGCGTTGCTTCAGGCTGTCGTACACCGGCTGCGAACCCAGGCTGTTGGCGGTCAGGGCGGCTATGTAGGTCGCCACCAGCACCGCCGGGATGTTCTGGAAAGAGTTGGTCATTTCGATCACCAGGGCCGCGCCCGTAAGCGGCGCGCGCACCGTGGACGCGAACAAACCGGCCATGCTCACGAGAAGCACCGTGGCAATCTGATCCGGACTGATGCAGGACAGGGAAAGCAGCATGGAAGCCACGCAGGCGCCGGCAATGGCCCCGCCGAGTAAAATGGGCATCAGCAGGCCGCCGGACACGCCCGAGGCCGAACTGACGCAGGAAAAAAGAACTTTGACGCCGAGCAGCAGCAAAAGCGCGCTCAGGGGCAGGGGCAGCTTTTCCAGGGCCGGGGCGCTCACCCCGAAGCTGGCCAGCACCTGCGGATAAAAGTAGAGCAGAAGGCCGCTGAGCAGAAAGGGGGTCAGCACCCGCAAGGGCTGCGGCAATCGCGAGCGGTCGGCCCAGAGCACCATGCGGATCAGGATGCCGTTGTACAGCACGCCCAACATGCCGGTCACAGCACCGAGCAGGGGCACGATCCACCATTGCAGCAGACTCAGGAGTTCCGTGCGGCTGAAAGGAAAGATCAACCCGAATCCGAAGAGCACCTGGATCACAAACCAGGCCGCAAAAGCCGCCACGGACGTGAAGATCAGCATGGGCGCGCTGATCGGGGTCTTCATTTCCTCAAAGGCGAAACAGAGCCCGGCAGCGGGCGCGCCGAAAGCCGCGGTCAGCCCGGCCGCGCTGCCGCCAATCAGATAGCGCGGCATTGTCGCGGCCCGATCCTCGTGCCAGATGTGCCCCACACCGCAGCCCACGGCCGCGCCCATCTGGATGCAGGGCCCCTCGCGCCCCACGGACAGGCCGCCGGTCAGGGAAACCAGGGTGGCCAGAAACTTGGCCCAGATCACCGTGGCCCAGCGCATGGGCAGATGCCCGGCCACAGTAAGTTCCACCTGAGGAATGCCGCTGCTTGCGACCAGAGGCTCATAGCGCAGAAAAAGCCAGGCCAGGGCCGCCAGGACGAACAATGCGGCGAAAATGCTCGCGCCCACCCACGGATCGGCCAGGCTGTGGCCCTCCACATAACGGACAGTCAGAATGTTGATCAGGTCAAAGGCCCGGCGGAACAGGCCGATCACCGCGCCGGTGATGCCGCCGGTGAGCAGGGCCTGCAGCAAAAGCTGCCAGACGCCCATGGTGCGCAGGGCCTGCAAATCTCGCAGGGTGGGGGGGATAAGAGTGTGAAAGGCCACGAAAAAGCTCCTTGCGGGTGCTGCAACGTAGAGAGAAGTATGGCCGGAACCCGCGCAACATTCAAGTTTTCCTGCGCAATGGGCCCGACGCAGTGACAGCGGGCACGTCTGCATCCGCCCGGATGCCAGGGCATTTCCCCCGGCCGTGGCCAGCCCCTGGCCCTGATGCGCCGCGCACGCAGCACGATCCCTCCCCGGCTGCTTTTACCTCTTCCGTGGCAATATGGCGATATTTTTGAAGATATTTTTTTAGATGCCCCTGAGGGGGCCAATTTGTCAAAAAGGGCTTGCCAAAGCCGGGGCAAGCGGGTACAAGACATCTTCATCCACAGTGGCGCGCTGGCGCCCAAAAGCCGAGGTAGCTCAGTTGGTAGAGCAGGGGACTGAAAATCCCCGTGTCGGCAGTTCAATTCTGTCCCTCGGCACCATCTGAAAATCCCACAAAGTCCCGCAAGAGCCAGAAAGCCTTGCGGGACTTTGCTTTTGCGGATTTTCATTATCTCGCCACGTCTCGTCAGGCAGCCCTGGCCGCCATGTTGTCCCCTTGATTGATCCGTGTTTGCATCTTACATGTATACGGATCCTGGAGGCTGCCCCTGGACGATCGGCAGAACCAGGCCATAAGCAACGTGAATCGTGTATCCGAACATCCTGCGCCGCCTGTTGCGGCAGAGCGCGCAGCGTCGGGCGTCGGAAAAAGCAGCGGATTTTTGTTTTGCGCGTGCTCGACCGTCGAAAATGCAGGCCTGTCTTTGGCCGGGCGCGTACTGGCGCTTCTGAAAACAGCCGCCCGCAATTTCGGTCAGGATTGCTTGAATGTGAGGACGCGCTCAACGGGCGCCGCGGCGCAGAGGACGACAGGCAATGACGGAATGGGATGCAAAAGATGCGGCGCTTCCCTGCGAAAGCGCGGCGGAACGCGCGCTTTCCAAGGCCGCGTACGGGTATTTTTTTTCTCCGGACGCGGCCGGGCTCACCTTGCTGGAGCGGCATGTCCGTGGCGAAAAGGCCGAGGGTTTGCGCGCCGCGGCGCTGGTCATGCAGGCCGCCAATGCCGAGCTTGACGAGGAATGTCGGGAGATTGGCGCGATCTTCGCCCGGCAGGGCCAAACCCTGGCCTGCGGCCCTGGCTGCACGGGCTGCTGTTTCCAGCTTGTGCTCTGCACTCCTTTTGAAGCCGCGCTGATCGGCATGTACATGCGGCCGCGCCCCGATCTTGGGGCTTTTTTTCTCAAGTCCCACCAAAAGTGGGATGCCGCCACAAAGGATTTCCGGGAAAGTTATCTGGCCTGGGCAATACAACGCTACAGAAACGGCGTGAACGACGGCACGCATTGTCTGCTGGATTATTATCTGGCCTGCCCTTTTCTGGACAACGGCCGCTGCCGCATCTATCCGGTCAGGCCTTATGCCTGCCGCAGTTGCGTGGCCGTGTCCGGGGAATGCCGCAGCCCGACGCAGCCGGGCGAAAAACCGGGCATGCATAATATGGAACTCGCCGCGTACACCCCGCACAAAAAGGCGCGTGAGGCCGCGCTGGCTCTTTTGTGGAAATCCGTGGGCCTTGAGCCCGCGCAGACCAGGCCGCGCATGCTGGCGGAACTTGTGCGGCTTTGGCTGGAGTCGGGCGCTGCCGCCGTGCTCAAGGCCTGCGCAGCGCAGCGGGAAGAGTGAGCCCCCTGCCGATGTTGATCATGCGCGCCGCGCGCCGTCAGGGCTGCCGCAGAAGATGCGTCAGCTCTGCCTTGGCTGAAAAGCGCCTGCGCGAGATCGGCCTGCCGCAGGGTCAGGGCTGGGAGTCGGGCCCGCGCAGCACAAAAAGTCTGGCGGCCAGAGCTTCCAGCACGCGGCTTGGGGTGACGCCGTAGCGCAGGGCCTCCTGCGCTTCCGCCAGCCAGTGGCCGCAGACGGCGCGGCCGCGCGCGTCCAGGGTTGCCAGGGCCGCGTCCAGGGGGCGTTCCGCCTCCCCGGCCAGCACCCGGGCAAGGGCTTTCTGGCAGCAGAGCAGCAAACGCCCGGCCAGGGCCGCGTCTACAGCGCCCCTGGCGGAAACGCGCTCCAGAAAGCCGCGCCCCTCGCGCAAAAAAACAGCCAGGGCTTCTTCCCAAGGGGCCAGGCTTGCGTCCTGCGCGCGGCTGTCCGGCCAGGGCAGGGTCAGGCAGAAAGAGCGGGAAACCAGCGTGGGCAGCAATTGCTCGCGCTGCGGCGCCAGCAGCACGAAAAGCGTGGAGGGCGAGGGTTCTTCGAGGGTTTTGAGCAGGGCGTTGGCCGCCTCATCGCGGGTCAGGCTCAGCCCCATGAGCAGCACCACCCTGCGCCCGGCGCCGTGCGGCGCGTCGCGCAAACGGCTTTTCAGCTCGCGCACCCGCTGCATGTTGAAAGCCCGCACAAGTCCGGGATTTTCCTCATCCTCGCGATTGCCGATGCGCCCGTCATAGGCGCAGAGATCCAGATATTCGCCGGAAGCGATCTGCATGCAGATCGCGCAGCTCAGGCAGGGGCTTCGGCTTTCCCGCGCATGGGGGCAGTTGCAGCGGCAGGCCCAGTAGCGGGCCAGATCCAGGCGCTGTTCCTCGCAGCCGCCTTCCAGCAGGAGCACCTGGGGCGGCGCGTCGCCCAGACGGTCCAGAGCGCCTTTGAGGCGGTCAAAAGCCGCGTGGGCAATGGCGGGAAGCAAGGCCTGATCCATAGAAAACCCTAAGAGCCGGATGCGGCAGGGCAGGCCAATATGTGCGCCCGGCCGCGCCGCGCGGAGGTAACGCGCCTTGTTCAGCGGACAATGGTCTGTTGGCGATCCGCGCCCACGGAAATCAGGGAAACCTTGACGCCCGTCAGTTCTTCAATGCGCCGCACATAGGTCTGCACCGCAGCCGGCAGATCCGCAAACGACGAACATTGGGAAATGTCTTCCTCAAAGCCGGGCAGTTCCTCATACACGGGCGTGACGCGTTCGAGCGCGCCTTCTTCCTGCGGGAGATATTCAAAGCGCCGCTCCTGGCAGTCGTAAGCTACGCAGATCCGCAGGGCGGGCAGGTTGCGGAGCACGTCCAGCTTGGTGAGGGCAATGTCCGTGAGCCCGTTGAGGCGCACGGTTTCGCGCAGGATCACGGCGTCCAGCCAGCCGCAGCGGCGCGGGCGGCCCGTGGTGGCTCCGAATTCGTGGCCGTTGCTGCGCAGATAGCTGCCCGTGTCGTCCAGCAGCTCCGTGGGGAAGGGGCCGGAGCCCACGCGGGTGGTATAGGCCTTGACGATGCCCACAATCCGGTCGAGCCTGGAGGGCGCGACGCCGCTGCCCGCCGAGGCGTTGCCCGCCACGGTGTTGGAAGAGGTCACAAAGGGGTAGGTGCCGTGATCAATGTCCAGGTGAATGCCCTGCGCGCCCTCGAAAAGCACGTCCCCGCCGGCGTTTACGGCCTCATGGATGCGGCTTTCCACGTCCGTGAGATAGGGAATCAGGCGCGGAGCCAGTTGCAGCAACTCGTCGCAGACCGCAGCTTCATCCAGCGTGTCGTATTTGTACAGCTCGCGCAGCAGCACGTTTTTTTCCAGCAGGGCGTGACGCACTTTTTGGCGCACCAGTTCGGGATTGGCCAGATCCCCGGCGCGCAGGCCCACGCGGGCGGCCTTGTCCTCGTAGCAGGGGCCGATGCCCCGGCCGGTAGTGCCGATCTTGTGCCCGGCGCGCTTGGCTTCGCGGGCTTTGTCCAGGCTTTTGTGGTAGGGCATGATCAGATGCGCCTTTTTGCTGATGCCCAGTCGCGCGGGCGAAACGTCAATGCCCCTGGCCTTCAGGTGGTCCGCCTCGCGCAGGAAAACTTCGGGGTCCAGCACCACGCCGTTGCCGATCAGGCAGATCTTGCCTTCGTGCAGAATACCGGAAGGAATCAGGTGAAGAATGGTCTCCTCGCCCTTGACCCTGATGGTGTGCCCGGCATTGTTGCCGCCCTGAAAGCGCACAATGACCCGGCTTTGGGCGCTGAGCATATCCACGATCTTGCCCTTGCCCTCGTCTCCCCACTGTGCGCCGATGATAACCGTGTTTGCCATGACTGTCCCTGCCTGAAAGTCCGGCCGTAAAAGCGGCCTGTTGTCGTACAGCAGCAAGCGTCCGTGGCGCGCGGCTGCGCGCGGGAAAAGATCGCCGCGCAAAGGCGGATCAGGGGACGCAAGATCTTGATACTACCTACCCCGGATGACCAGGCAAGTCAAATGCCTGATCTGTGCTGCCGTGCCGCAGGCGCGGCCAATCCGGCGCTCTGGGCGCGGGAAGGGGCAGGGGAGTCAGCGATCCGAATCCGGGGCGGGCTTGACGCTTTTGAAAGGCAGCACGCGGCAGCGCCGGGAGAGACTCTCGGACCGCTCCTGAGCGCGATCCGCGTTTTCCAGGGCAAAGCCGGGCACGAGATTGTCCACAGCGTCGGCAGGAGGCTCCCCGCGCAATTGGGTCTGGCGCGACCAATAATAATTGAAAAGCTGGTTTTTCCAGCGCTTGGCCTGGATCAGCGAAAAAATCAACGCCGCTTCTTCCCAACGCTTGGTGGGTTCAAAGCGGGCCGAGGCCGTGGCGTATTTGCTCCACAGCGACATGAGCGAGGCTTCGTCTATGGCGTCCAGTTGGCGCGCCAGCCGGGCGAGCAGTTTTTCCATGTAACCTCCGGGTTCCCGTCGCCGACCTATGTATGTTGTTGCGCCGGCTTCGTCAACGCGCAAGTGCGTCAGCCCTGCCCTGGGCAAGAGCGGCTCTGGCCCTGAGAAGGCTTTTGTGCTAGGGAATGCCTTCCACGGCCGCGCAGCAGGCGGCGCAAACGTCGTTGACAGAGAGCGTGTCAAAAGCAATATGCTCTAGTACCGGAGGCAGCATGTCGGATCTCAAGGCCATGTACAGCACCGTCCACAAGGACGCTTTCCCGGAAACCATGACCATCATCCTGGGCGAGGAAAAGCTCGTTTACGAGAAACGCGTCTGGACGCTGGAGCAGGAAGAAAAAGGCCTGCGCTACGGCGAAAATCCGGATCAGCCCGCCGCGCTCTATGCCCTCAGGCAAGGTTCTCTCTCCTGCGGCGGCCTGACCTGGCGCGGTCCGGGCAACGGCATTGTCTCGGCGCTCACGGAAGGCCAGATGATCCAGGCGGGCAAACATCCCGGCAAGACCAACCTGACCGACGTGGACAACGGGGCCAATATTCTCCAATATCTCACCGAACGCCCGGCGGCCGTGATTTTGAAGCACAACAACCCCTGCGGCGCGGCCTGGACCCATGACGGCGTCGCCGCCGCGCTTGAGCGGGCCTTCTGGTGCGATCGCATTGCGGCCTTTGGCGGGGCCGTGGTGGTCAACCGGCCTTTCAGCCGCGAAGCCGCCGCAATGGTGGCCGCCAGTTATTTTGAGGTGGTGGCCGCGCCGGCCTTTGAGGAAGGCGCGGTGGAGATCCTCAAGAGCCGCAAGAATCTGCGCATCATGGAACTCCCCGGCCTTGGCCGCCTGGAAGAGCTGACCCGCTCGGCTTTTCTGGACATCAAAAGCCTGGCGGACGGCGGCATTATCGTGCAAAAATCCTTTGTAAACCGCATCCTGGCGGACGCCGACTTTCTGCCTGCCGCGGCCACGGACAAGGAGGGCCTTGAGGTGGTTGCGCGCGCGCCGGACAAGGCCGAACTGGCGGATCTGCGTTTCGCCTGGGCCGTGGAGGCGGGCGTGACTTCCAACTCCGTGATTTTCGCCCGGGACGGCGCCACTCTGGCTATCGGCACCGGCGAGCAGGATCGCGTCGGTTGCGTGGAGCTGGCCGTGCACAAGGCCTATACCAAGTATGCCGACGCCCTGGCGTTCAGGGAGCAGGGGCTTTCGCTGTATGATCTCAAGCAGAAAGCCGCAAACGATGCCTCCCTGGCCGAAATCCTGAGCGCCATAGACGCGCGCACGCGCGAGGCCCGCGGCGGCCTGATCGGATCGCGTCTGGTTTCCGACGGGTTTTTTCCTTTCCGGGACGGCGTGGACGCCGCCATTGCCCAGGGCGTCACGGCCATTGCCCAACCCGGCGGCTCGTTGCGCGACGCCGAGGTGATCATGGCCTGCAATGAGGCGCAACCGCAGGTGGGGATGGTCTTTACCGGCCAGCGATCCTTCAAACATTAGAGCGGCTTGCCGCCTTCATTGGCAAAACGCTCTGGAGACAGTCCCCGGCCTGCCACCGGGCAAAAATCTGAATGTCAAGGCAACCTGTTGCGCGTTGCCGATCATGCCAGCCGCGTTCAAGGTATCGCTATGGACAATCCCCGCTGTGCTCCTTCGCCCTTGCCGGCCTCCGTCAATGTGCCCCGGCTTTGCGTGTCCGCCTTGTCCGGCGGCGGCGGCAAGACCCTGTTGTCTCTGGGGCTGGCGCGGGCCCTGGCGGGCATGGGCGTGGCCGTCAAACCTTTCAAGAAAGGGCCGGATTATATTGATGCGGCCTGGCTGTCCCTGGCTGCGCAATGCCCGGCCACCAATCTGGACCCGTACTTTCTGCCGCCGCCGCGCTTGCGCGCGCTGTTCGCGCATGCGGTCGCGGCTGTCCGGGCCGCGCGTCAGACGGGCGCGGACGGCGCGGCCCTGCCTCTGGCCCTGGTGGAAGGCAACCGGGGCCTTTTCGACGGGCTGGACGCGGCGGGTTCCTGCTCCACGGCGGAACTTGCGCGGATTCTGGCCTGCCCGATCCTGCTCAGCCTGGACTGCACCAAGATGACCCGCACGGCCGCCGCGCTGGTACAGGGCATGCTCCATTTCGAGCCGGGTCTTTCCTTCTGCGGCGTGGTGCTCAATCAACTGGGATCGTCCCGGCATGAAAGCGCGGTGCGCCGCGCGCTGGAGCAATACACGGATCTGCCCGTGCTGGGCGCAGTGCCGCGCCTGCCGGAAAATCCCCTGCCGGAACGGCATATGGGCATTGCCTGCCGGGGAGAGACCCTGGCTGAGGATGCCGGGCGCATCCTGGACAGCCTCGCGGATCTGGCGCGCGCGCATGTGGATCTTGCGGCCGTGCTGGCCGCGGCCCGGGCGGCCCCGCCGCTGACGGTGGAAGGGCCTTTCTGGCCCGGACAAGAGGCCGGGGCGGCCGCGTCCCTGCACGCGGCAAGACCGCACAATGAAAGCAGCGCACTGACCAGCGCCGCGGCAACGGCTGCGCAAACGTCGCGGCACGCGGCCGCCGCTGCCGCGACAGCCGGGCCGCGCATCGGCTATGTGCGCGACGCGGCGCTCTGGTTTTACTATCAGGAAAATCTGGAGGCCCTTTCCCGCGCAGGGGCCGAACTGCTGTGTCTTTCCCTGCTGGATCACAGCGCGCCCTGGCCCGAACTGGACGGCCTCTACCTCGGAGGCGGCTTTCCCGAAGACAGCGCGCCGGAGTTGAGCCGCTCCCGGCATCTGACCGCGCTGCGCGGCCTCGCCAACGCAGGCGCGCCCGTTTATGCCGAGTGCGGCGGTTTCATGCTTCTGGCCCAAGGCATTGAACGCGAAGGGAGACTCTGGCCCATGAGCGGCGTTTTTCCGGTCACAGCCTGCTTTTGCCCCAAACCGCAGGGCCTGGGCTATGTGCGCGGCAGGGTGACGCGGGAGAACCCGTATTTCCCTCAAGGTCTGGAAGTGCGCGGACATGAGTTTCATTACTCGCGCTGCCACTGGAGCGGAGAAGCCCCGCTCTGCGCCCTGGATCTGGAGCGCGGCAAAGGCATGGGCCAGATGGCGGGACGGTGCCGCGACGCCCTGATCCATAAGCGCGTCTGGGCCGGCTACACGCATATTTTTGCTCCGGCAACGCCCTGCTGGGCTCCTAACTTCGTGCTTGCGGCCCGGCGTTTCAGGGAGGAACAGGCAGCCGCACGGGGAGGGAGCCGCCTTGAGTGAGACAGCGCGCGTTTCCGTGATTATCCCGGTCTGGAATCTCTGGAAGATGACCGCGGCATGTCTGCAATCCCTGGCCGGGCACACGCCCGCGGGCTTGGTGGAAGTGCTGGCGGTGGACAACGGCTCCGACGACGCCACGCTGACCGAACTGGAGCCGTTGGGCCGGGCTCTCTGGGGCGGGGCCTTCCGCCGGGTGCGCCTGCCAGAAAATCTGGGCTTTGCCAAAGCCTGCAATGCCGGGGCCCGCGTCGCCACGGCGGATCTGCTCTTTTTTCTGAATAATGACACCACCCTGACCCCGGGTTGGCTTGACCCCCTGATCCGGCTTTTTGACGATCCCGCTCTGGGCGCGGCCGGACCCCTGCTGCTCTATCCCGACGGCACTGTGCAGCACTGCGGCATTTATCTTACGCCTTTTCTGCGCGTGGGGCATCTTTACGAGCACTTTCCAGGCGATCATCCCGTGCCCCGCAAGGCGCGGCCATTGCAGGCCATCACCGGCGCGGCCATGATGCTGCGGCGAACGGTTTTTCAGGATTGCGGCGGCTTTTGCGAGGAATATATCAACGGCTTTGAAGATCTGGACCTCTGTTGCAGCCTGCGCCACAAGGGGCTCAAAGTGGCCGTGGCCGGACAAAGCGTAGTGTATCATCATGCCAGCCAGACGCCCGGCCGCTTTGCGCGCGACACGCAAAACGGCGGCCTGCTTCTGCGGCGCTGGGGGCAAAGCCTGCGCCCGGATCTGCACTATCTGGCGGCGCTTGACAAGTACCGTATGTGCATCGGGCCTTCGCTCTCCTGCTGGACGGCGCTGAGCGAGAGCCGGGAACAGGAGTTGAACGCCGCCTGCGCGGGCAGGGAGTTTGACGAAGCCGCCTGCCGGGCCCTGCTGGAGCAGGAGCCGCTGTGGCTCGGCGGCCGTTTGCTGCTGATGCAACGGCTGGAAGAACAGGGGCAAAGAACCGCGGCCCTGGCTGCGGGCATGGCGGCCCTGCGCTTTTTCCCCCAGGTTGCGATCCAGAGCCGGGTTTTGCGGCTGGCCCGCAAGGAGGGCTGGCACGACGTCCTGCCGTCCTTGATCCGCAACGTGCAGACGGAGGCGGAAGACAATGCCGATCGCTACCGGCCCCAGGTGCGGGAGGCCCGCCGCAGAGCGTATGCCGGGGGCGACATGGCGCTGGCCGATCTGCTCAACGCCTGGCTTGCGCGTTACGGAGCCGGGAAGGCGCAGGGGCTGTGAACGTGGATTCCCCCGCGCCCTCCCGGTCATTGCGGCAGATTATGCCGAAATGCGCCGACGCCCCCAAAAAACAGGCTCCAGAGCATTCTTTGATTGAAAATATCCATTTTCAATCACTGCGCTGCCATCATTTCGCGTCCAGAACGCGGTCTGGACGCTCATTCGGCGCGGGCGCCAGCTAACGCTGTCGCCAGAGCGTTCAGCTCATTTCATGAGCAAAACGCTCTATTCCTGTGTGAAACGATACAAGCGCACGGCCAGGGGCTGAATATCGCGGCCGCCCATGGCCGAGACCACAAAGGCGTAATTCCGGCTCTGCCCGGCGGGCGGGCAGGGGCCGCGGTAGTGCCTGGTCAGGCCGCCTTCCGGAATGGTGCTTGTGCCGTCATTGGGCCAGGAGCCGCCGCCGAAGAAGTTCTCCTGATCCCCGTATTCCACGAGACGCACGTCAAAATATGTCGTGCCCGCAGGAATGCCGGAGAGCTGGATCTCAGGCGAGATGCGCGAGCAACGGTGTACATCGCGCAGGCTTACGGATATGGTCATGCCGTCTTGCGCGCCGTCGGCATCGTCCTTTGCGGCACAGGCAGACAAAAGCAGAGCCGCCAGAAGCACAGGCAGCATGGCCCTTGCGGCTCCACAGGATATGCGTAAAAACATCTGAGGCCTCCATGAGCAATTGCTTTCTTCAGCTTTTGAAAGGTATAACCAATAGTCATGGCTAAGACAACAACCATCAGGAGTCGTTTATGTCAATTCTTGCCGACAGCGTGAGCGGGTATCTGGGGAATGCTTCCTGGATCCGCCGCATGTTCGAGGCCGGCGGTCAGCTCAAAGCGCGCTTCGGCGCGGAAAACGTCTATGACTTCAGCCTGGGCAACCCCGATTTGCCCGCGCCCGCCGCTGTGGCCAGAGGGTTGCGCGCCTTCGCCGAGCACGCGGAAGAGCCCTTTGCCTTCGGCTACATGCCGAACGGCGGCTATCCATGGGCCCGCGAAAAACTGGCTGCCCACCTCAGCGCGGAGCAGGGCGTCAGGCTCACCGCCGACGACGTGCTCCTGAGCTGCGGCGCGGCCGGAGGGCTGAACGCCTTTTTGCGCGCCGTGCTCAATCCCGGCGAGGAAATGATTAGTTTCGCGCCCTACTTTGTGGAATACGGCTTTTATGTGGCCAATCACGGCGGCTCCTTCAAGGCCGTCATGAGCAAAAAGGATACCTTTGCCCCGGATCTCAGCGCTCTGGAAGAAGCCCTTACCGAGAAAACGCGGGTGGTGCTGATCAACTCGCCGCACAACCCCACGGGCGTGATTTACAGCCGCAAGGATCTCATTGCGCTGGCCAATCTGCTGGAGAACAAAAGTCAGGAATACGGGCGGCCCATCTGGCTCGTGGCCGACGAACCCTACCGCTTTCTGGCCTATGACGGGGCCGAAGTGCCCTCAGTGCTGCCGCTCTATCCCTATGCCGTAGTCATCAGCTCCTTTTCCAAAAACATGTCCCTGCCCGGCGAGCGCGTGGGCTATGTGGCCCTCTCCCCCCGTTTGCAGGAAAAAGCCGAGCTCATGGCCGGTCTGACCCTCGCCAACCGCATCCTGGGCTTTGTGAACCCGCCGGTGGTGGGCCAGCATCTCATGGCCGCGGCCCTGGGCAGTCAGGTGGATTTGTCGATTTACGCGGCCCGGCGCGCTGCCATGGGCGAGGTGCTCAAAAATGCGGGCTATGAATTTCAGATGCCTGCCGGAGCGTTTTATTTCTTCCCCAAAGCCCCGGGCGGCGACGACGTGGCTTTTGTCAACGCGCTTCTGGAAGAACGCGTGCTGGCCGTGCCCGGATCGGGCTTTGGCTGCCCCGGCTACTTCCGGCTGGCCTTCTGTGTGGAGGAACGGGTAATACGCAACGCGGCCGACGGTTTTGCCAGGGCCCGCGCGGCCTGCAACTAGAGCGTTTTGCTCATTTCAGTAGCAAAGCGCTCTCACAGCATATATCCCAACGGAGAGAAACCATGCGTGCTTTGTATTCGCGGCTGTCTGTCGCGCCTTTGCGCGCCCTGGCGGGGCTTGCGGTTCTGCTCTGTCTGCTCTTTCCGGCAACGGACGCTTCGGCCAGAGACGTCAGCGTGCAGGAGGCGGCGGCGCTTCTCAAATCCCCGCCCGCGGGCCTGATAATCATTGATGTGCGCACACCCGGAGAGTTTCGGCAGGGGCATCTGCCCGGCGCGCAGAATATGGATTTTTTCGGCGGCCGTTTTGACCTCCAGCTGGAGGCCATGCCCAAAGACCGGCCAGTGCTGCTCTATTGCCGCGCCGGGCAGCGTTCGGCCGGAGCGTATGAGGCTATGAGCAAAGCCGGAGCGGCCCATATTCTGCATATGAGTGAGGGCATTGAAGCCTGGCAAAAGGCCGGTCTGCCTTTGGAAAAATAAGCTGCGGCGCGCTGCGTTTTCTGCCTCTCGCCGCGCAGGCGGTTCCACGTTCCGATGCGGGATGGCGGCAGGATTTGCAGGGGCGGATCCTGCCTCTATCCCGCGTCGGGCTGTGATCCGGCTCCGGAAAAAGGCGCGGGCAGACGCAGGCGCCTGGCATGAATACTGCTTATTTGGGGCAAAGAGGAAGTTTTTTCCCTTTGCCCGTTTTTTTTCGGGAGGCAGCAGCGTGAATTCGGCACTCTTTATCGGCGCCGTGGGCATGAAGGCCCTGAGCAAGGGCATGCAGGTCATCACCAACAACGTCGCCAATGTCAGTACCATCGGCTACAAGCAGCAGGACATCCTGTTCTCGGATCTGATTTACACCAGTCAGGCCGGCATGGGCGAGTGGTGGAACGCGCAGGAAGATTCGCGCGTGGCCCTGGGCCAGACCGGCAAGGGCGTGCAGGTGGACAGCGTGCGCACGCTCTTCAGGCAAGGCGGCATGGAATCCAGCAATACTGTCACGGATATGGCTCTCAACGGCAAGGGCTTTTTCCAGGTGACGGACGGCGTGGATCTTTTTTATACCCGCGCGGGCAATTTCCGTCCCGACAACCAGGGCGTGCTGCGCACGCCCGCGGGCCTGGCCCTCAACGGCTACAAATATAATGAGGACGGCAGCCTGGGCGGCTTGCAGCAGGTCCAAATCGACAAATTCGCCACAATGCCCGCCAAAGCCACCAGTCAGGTGGATATGCGCTTCACGCTGGGGCTTGACGCCAATAGGAGCGAGGATCCCGCCAGCCCCTATTTCAGCCTGCTCGGCGCGTACGACGCCACGGCAGCCCCCCCACTTGCCTCCGGGACCTACGGCTATTCGCAGGACATCACGCTCTACGGAGCTGAAGGCGGCACGCAACAGGCCACGATCTATTTCGACAAAGCTCCCAACACAGGTCCGGGGTCGGTGGTGGAATATGTGATCGCCACCAAAGCCGCCGCGGCCGAGGACGGCACGACGCCGCCCGCCGGGCAGGGGCTGCTCATGAGCGGAACCCTGAATTTCAACAGCAAGGGCGAGCTTACGGACATGTCAGCCTTTACCCCGAACACGGAGGGCAGCAAGAATCTTGCGGACTGGACGCCTGCACCCCTGTCCGGGGGCTTGCCCCAGATGACCCTGAACGGGGCGGCCATGACCGTTAATTTCGGCATCAGCGCGGCCGGGGGCTGGCAAAATGCTCCGGCTTCGGCCGCGGACGTGGGCGTCAATCAAAATCTGCTGCCCTCCCTGGGCGAAGGAGCCGCGCGCGCCGCTGACGCCACCGTGTTCAGCAGCGCAGGCGCGTCCACCACGGTTCTTTCCCGGCAGAACGGCTACGGCGAGGGCTTGCTGAACAGGATCAGCATTCTGGCCGACGGCACTGTGGAAGGGCGCTTTTCCAACGGCCAGAATCAGAACCTCTGGCAGATCCCGGTCTGCCGTTTCACCAGCGAGGATGGCCTGCGCAGGGAAGGCAACAATCTTTTTTCCGCCGGGCCCGAGACCGGGGCCATGGAAATGGGCGTGGCCGGCACGGAAAACTATGGCGCCGTGGTCGCCTACAATATTGAAACCTCCAATGTGGACATGGCCACGGAGATGGTCAACATGATCGTCACCCAGCGCGGCTTCCAGTCCAACAGCAAGGTCGTGACCACAGCGGATCAGATGCTGCAAAAGGCCATGGAGCTCAAGCGCTAGAGCGTTTTTCTAATGAAATTAGAGCATTTTCACTTTGAAAATGCTCTGCTGACGCGAAAGCGGCAGCCGCCACAACGCGGCGTACATTCAGGCGAAAACCGCGTTTTTCGCCTGAATGCCACCTTTGACTTTCATAAAAAGTCAAAGGTAATCTGCTCTAGCTACGCTCTAAGGCATACGCTGCATCTTCCCTGCCGTGCCCACGGCTCCCTCTTGCGAGAGCGTCGCTTTTCCAGTATGCTGTTAAAAACTCTACTTTCACATAATTTCGCTTTTGGTCATCCGCCGAAGCGCAAGGTATCCTTATGGCTAACCAGCCCAAAAGCAAGCACATCCCCCGCGCCACAATCCAGCGACTTGCCACCTATGTGCAGGTGCTTGAGAATTTTGCCCGCGACGAAGTGGAGGTCATTTCCTCCAATCCCCTGGCCGAAGCCTGCGGGGTCAACGGCTCGCAAGTCCGCAAAGATCTTGCCTACTTCGGCGAATTCGGCATCCGTGGCGTGGGCTATCATGTGACCTCGTTGATCGCTGCCATCACCGCTTCCCTCGGCGTGGACCGCGAATGGCGCATGGCGCTGATCGGCGTGGGCAACCTGGGCAAGGCCATTTTGAACCACGGGGAATTCCGCGCCCGCGGCTTCAATATTGTGGGCATCTTCGACTGCGATCCCTTCAAAATCGGTGAAATTGTTCACGGCCTTGAAGTGCATTGCACGAAAGATCTCAAAGGCATGGTGGCGGAACTGGGCATTGAGATCGGGATCATCACCACCCCGCCGGAACGCGCGCAACGCGCCGCCCAACACCTGATGGACGCGGGGCTGACATCGATCCTGAATTTCGCGCCTGCCCGCATTAAAGTGCCTGAACGGGTTCATGTGGAGTATGTGGATTTTTTTCACCATCTCTATGCCCTGGCTTTCAACCATACTCAAACCCGCTGAAATTCCCCTGCGGCGCGCTTTGGCAGCCTTGCCGCCTCTCGGCCCAGGCAAGGCCGGGCCGCCGCTTTTCGCCTCCAGCGCAGACGCATCTGAATAGTAGAGCGTTTAGCTAATTTCAGTAGCAAAATGCTCTATAGCTGCTTGCAAAGCACGGCACGCAGGCTTGTGTGGCCGGAGTCCGCAACAAGGACGGGCGCGCTCGCCTTCAGCCCAAGCGTTCTTGCCTTTGCGCAAGCAGAAAATACTCCGAGAGACTGTTCCCGGCCCCGGACGGCATCAGATATGAGACGATACGCAACACCTTTGCCGCCAAACCGAATGGCCGGGGCCGTCACAGGCAGGCTCGCGCATTTTCTGGATGCCCTGGCTTTTTTGAGCCGCCTTGCGCCGCCCCGCAGTTTTACGGACGCCTCTCTGATCGCGTGCGTGCCCTGGTTCGCCGCGGCGGGCCTGGTTCTGGGTTGCCTTTTTGCCTTGGCGGCCGCTCTGGCGCTGACTTTTTTCTCTTCCCTGGGCACAGGCCCCGTGGCGCACACGCTGGGCGCCCTGGCGGCGGCCTGGCTCTGGCTGGGACTGGAACTCTGGTGTACGCGCGGCCTGCATTGGGACGGTGTGGCGGATCTGGGCGACGCCTGCGGCAGCGGCGCGCAAGGAGCGCGTTTTTGGGAAATTCTGCGCGACAGCCGCTTGGGAGCCTTTGGCGCGCTGAGTCTCTTGCTGGTTTTCAGTGGTCATTGGGTCGCTCTGGCCTGGCATCTGGCGGGCGGGCACTGGCTGGCTCTGGCGCTGGCTCCGGCCTGGGGCCGGGCCTGCGCTGTGTGGCTTGCGGCGTCCGCGCCCGCTCGTGAAAGCGCCTCCCTGGGCGGCCTGGCCTGCGCCGGGGCAAACCCCGCACTTTCACGCGCGTACGCGCTCGCCGCCGTGCTGTCGATCCTTGTCCTGTTCGCGTTCGGGCTCGGCTTCTGGCAGGGTCTGGCCCTGCTGGCCGGGCAATGCTGGCTCACGCGCCGTCTGGCCCGCCTCGCGCGCGCACACGGCGGCCTTTCCGGCGATTTTCTGGGCGCTGCCATTGAGTTGGGCCAGTTGTGGTTTTTGCTTGCCACGGTGTAGAGCGTCTGGCTGATTTTAGAGCGTTTTGCTCATGAAATGAGCAAAACGCTCTCTGCCTTCAGAAAGGAGGGAATATGGATTTCAAGCACTATGTGGAGGCGGCCCGCACCTGCCGCCGTTTTGAGGAAGACGCGCCCTTACGCCTGGCGGATCTCGACTGGCTGACGGATTGCGCGCGGCTTGCGCCCTCAGCCAAAAATGCCCAGGAGCTTCGCTTTATCCTGGTGGGCCCGGGCGACATGTGCCAAAGGCTATTCAGCCTGACCCGCTGGGCCGGGGCCCTCAAGGACTGGGGAGGTCCGCATCCCGGCGAGCGCCCCACCGCCTTTATCGCTATTTTGATGCCGCAGACCGGCAAGGAGCTGACCTGCTTTGACGTGGGGATTGCCGCCCAGACCATTCAATTGGCCGCCGCCGGCCGGGGCTGGGGCTGTTGCATGATCCAGTCCTTTGATCACCAGGCCGCTCCCGCTTTGCTCGGCGTGCCCCAAGGGCTGAAAATAGCCCTGGTTCTGGGCCTGGGCGTTGCCAGGGAAAAACGCGTCGTGGCCCCCATGCCCGCAGACGGATCAGTGACGTATTGGCGCGACGCCGAAGGCGTTCACCATGTGCCCAAACGCGCGCTTGAGGATCTGGTGCTGCGGCGCTTTTAGAGCGTTTAGAGCATTTTCTCTTTGAAAATGCTCTATTTTACGCTTTCGCGCATCACGTCGATCATCAGGGCATCGGGCTTTTTGGAGCAGGCGTCCAGATAGGCCTTGAGCGTCTCATTGCTCTCCAGCACCGAGCCGGGCTTGCCGCTCTGCTGGCGGTTATACCCATCCAGCCAGATCACAAAGCCGCTGCCGTCGTCCTCATTGGCGCTGTACTCCTTGCAGGTTGTCTTGTCCGCGCGCCAGGGGCTCTCGGCGGATGCAGACTGATTTTTGCGGGCCGCCTGCCAGACGGCGATCACCTTTTCCGTGGGCTTGGCCTGGCAGGCGGCATAGGCCTGCTCCAGCAGCGGCGCCATGATGGCCGGGTCGGCGATGGTTTTGCCCTGCGCCGCGGCGACATAGCCGTCGATTTGCAGGCCCTCGAAGAGGGGCGGCTGGCCTGTGGCGCTGGCAATGGCCAGCAGTTCCGCGCAGATGAACGCAGAGGGATCGATTTTTTCGTCAGCCGCCTGAAGCCCGGCGGGCAGCGCCAGCATCAGACAGCAGAGGATAAGCAATCTTTTCATGTTTTCTCCCTTGGATGGATCGTTGCGACTGTTCTTCCATTACCCATGCAGCGCCACCTGTCAACAGGCAAGCAAAAACGGCCGCCGAAAATGGTCGGCGGCCGTGATGGATGCACAGAAACGGGACTATAACTCCGGCGGCAGTTCCTGCAATTCCTTCCAGGTAAATACCGGCCCGTCCACACAGACGTAACGGCCGCCGATATTGCAGCGTCCGCAGATGCCGATGCCGCATTTCATGCGTTTTTCCAGGGTGGTGACGATGTTTTCCGGCGCGAAGTGCAGCTTTTCCAGGGCCTGCACCGTGAACTTGATCATGATCGGCGGCCCGCAGAGCACGGCCACGCAGTTGGACGGGTCGGGATTCAGCTCCAGCAGCACGTTGGGGATCAGGCCCACCTTGTGTTCCCAGCCCTCAGAGGGCGCGTCAATGCACAATGTGCAGTCCAGGTCGGGCCGCCGCAGCCAGTCGTCCAGCTCATAGCTGAAGGCCATATCCCTGGGCGTGCGCGCGCCGTACAGCAGGCTGATTTTGCCGTAATCGGCCTTGCGCTCCAGCAGATGCAGCATGATCGTGCGGATGGGAGCCATGCCGATGCCGCCGCCCACAAAAAAGACATCCTTGCCCTTCCAGCTCTCATAGGGGAAGTAATTGCCCAAGGGGGCGCGCACGCCCACCTTGTCGCCGGGCGAGAGGCGATGAATGGCCGCGGTCACTTCCCCGGCCTGCATGACCGAGAATTGCAGATAATCCTTTTGCGAGGGCGGGGAGTTGATCACAAACGTGGATTCGCCCGCGCCGAACACCGAGAGCTGCCCCACCTGGCCCGGCTCGTAGCTGAAGGAGCGCATGGCCTCGGCATCGTCCAGGATCACGCGCAGGGTCTTGATGTTGCCCGTCTCCTGAATCACTTCCGCCACAGTGGCGGGCATGGGTTTGTAGGGATTGCCCTGCGGCTTGGGCCGGGGAGAGATCTCCCGCCGCATGCCCTTGCCCGCGGCCGGGGCACGGGTGACGGCCTGGGCTGCGGGAGCCGGCCCGGCGGCAGCGGACGGCGTTTCCACGGTGGCCGGGACCGCGCTTTCCTTGAGGGCCAGCTCGCCTTCCTCCCGGATCACAGGGGAATGGACTTCGCGCGTTGCCAGTTCCGCATCCGGCCGCAGCGCGGGCTGTGTCTCGCGGGCCGGAGCCGGAACGGCCTGCTTTTGGGACGCAGCGCCCGTGACCGCCGGTTTGGAAACAGGCTTGGAAGCGGATTTGGAAGCGGCTTTGGTTTTGCCGGAGGTTTTCTTGGTTGCCATGCGTTTTGCTCCTACTCGGCGGTGGCCTGTTTGGCGTTGAGCGCGGCAAGCACTATGGCGCGGATGTCCAGACAGACGGGGCAGTTGCTGATGCAGCGGCCGCAACCGCTGCAGGAGAAAGCCCCCCAGTTTTCAGGATAGGTGGAGAACTTGTGCGACACGCGGTTGCGCATACGAAAGGCCTTGAGCGCGCGCGGGTTGTGCCCGCTGGCCTCGCGGGTGAACAGGGAGGACATGCAGTTGTCCCAACTGCGCAGGCGGCGGCCGCCCTTTTCGCTCAGGCCCTCGCCCTCGTCCGTGATGCTGAAGCAATAGCAGGTGGGGCAGAAGTAGGTGCAGGCCCCGCAGGACAGGCAGCGATCGGTCTGCTTCTGCCAGAACTCCGTATTGCTGAAGAGGGCGGCCAGTTTTTGCGGCGCGTCCTTGATATTGGGCGCGGGTTCCAGACTGGCCCAGGCCGCCTTGCGCGCTTCTTCGGCCTGGGGGAAGCGCTCCGCGCCGTCCGGCAGATCCGTGGCGGCCAGCAGTTCCTCGCCTCCGGGCGTCACAGCCTGAAGCACATAGCCGCCTTCCACCTCGGTCATGAGCACGTCCGAGCCCTCAAGCGAAGTGGGGCCGCCGCCGACCCAGTGGCAGAAACAGGTGTTGCAGCCCGAAGCGCAGGTCAGCGTGAGCACCGTGAGCTGATCGCGGCGCGCCTTGTAGTAGGGATCGGCAAAGGGGCCTTCCAGATAGGGCCGATCCAGCACGGCAAAGCCGCGCGCGTCGCAGGGCCGGCAGGCAAAGACCACCGTGGGCTGCGCCTTGATGCCGTCCTCCAGACTGATGCTCACGCGTTCCGGATTTTCCGGATCCTTGCTTTTTTTGTAGGTCAGCAGGGTTTCGCACTGGGGCAGCACAGCCGCCTTGGGCGGCACGGTGGCCTTTTCCAGCGTGAAGGGCTGGCCCTGCTTCCAGGCCTCGAAAACCACCGAGCGCTTGTTGGCCGGTTTTTCCACCGGCACGAGCACGCGGCGGCCGTTTTGCGAGAGGAAGGCCAGAAGGCCGGGCAGGCCGTCGGATGTGACAAAGCGGGTGATGCTCATTTCCAGTCCCTCTCATGGATGTTCTTTTCTTCCAGCTCGTAGCCGAGCAGCGGCGGCACGGCGGCCGGGTCCAGGCCCGCCTTGTAGTCGTCAAAGAGCTGCCCCACGGCCCGGGCGATCTGCTGGCGCAGGGCCAGAATGGGGATGCCCACCGGGCAGGCGCGCTGACATTCGCCGCAGCCCGTGCAGCGCCCGGCCAGATGCAGAGCGTGCACAGTCTGGAAAAAGAGTTTTTCGCGCGTGCTGTCATCCTGGCTCATCCAGTGCGGATCGCGGCTTTCGGCCACGCAGAAGTCGCGGCACACGCACATGGGGCAGGCGTTGCGGCAGGCATAGCAGCGCAGGCAGCGCTCCATCTGGCCGCGCCAGAAGGCCATGCGCTCTTCCAGACTCATGGAATCGAGCAGGGCCAGCTCCGGCGGGGTGACCGCGCCCGGAGCCACCTTGACCGGCTCGCCGATGCGCGTGTCAGCCACAGTGGCCAGGGGCATGGCGCAGCCGTAGCATTTGCCCTGGGCGAAATCGGTCATGCAGAAGCGGTGTTCCTTGCCGTCGGCCGTGACAGTCACGCCGGCCTCGTCATAAGCCACATTGTCGATCCTGCTGTAGCGGCCCAGCTCCTGATTGACCCGGGCCATGTCCAGCGTGCCTTCGCAGGGCAGGGCGAAAATGGTCACGTCCTCGCGCCGGATCAGATTCTCCTGCAAGAGTTCCACAACGGAGCGCGAATCGCAGCCCTTGACCACGATGCCCACTTTCCTGCCCTTGAACGAGGGCAGGTAAACGGCCGGGTTGTTCACGTTAAAGGGGCCCCAGACCAGCTTGTCCACGTCTTCAGGGGTCCGCATGAACAAGGGCACGGTATGCGCGCCGTCATAGCCCTGCTGCCAGCCGATCACGCAGTCAAGTTCCGGCAGTCTGGCCTTGATGGCTTCCTTGAGCCGGTCCAGGGCGACGTGCTGGCCCGTGCCCAGGGGGCGCAGGGAGGTCAGGGCCATGTCCGCGATTTTCAGCAGGGGTTCGGAATCTTCCAGGCGGGGCGCAGGGCCCAGCTTGTGGATGCGATCCGTGAAGACCGTGACCACCTGCTGCCAGCGCTGGCCTTCGGAAGCCGACACCCAGGTGTACTCGAATCGCTGATCGTCAATGCCCAGCACGGGCAGGAACTGCTTGAGCACTTCCAGACGGCGGCGGGCATAGAAGTTGCCGGCCGCGTAGTGGCAGTCGCGCGGATGGCAGCCGGAAACCAGCACGCCGTCCGCGCCGTTGAGCAGGGCCTTGACGATGAAGAGCGGGTCGATGCGGCCCGAACAGGGCACGCGGATGATCCTGAGATCCGTGGGCTGCCCGGCGCGGGCCACGCCCGCGGTGTCCGCGCCGCCGTAGGAGCACCAGTTGCAGAGAAAACCCACAATCCGCAGTTCTTTGCCGTTCAGCACTGGCATAGCGCGTTCACCTCCGCAAGAATCTGGTTGTCGGTGGAATGCGAAAGCTGGATGGCGCCCTGCGGACAGGTGGACGTGCACAGCCCGCAGCCCTGGCAGACGGTCTCAATGACCTGGGCCTTCTGCTCGCCGCGGATCTCCACTTCCTTGATGGCTCCGAAGGGGCAGCAGCGGATGCACTTGCCGCAGTCCACGCAGCGGCGGATGTCCACCTGGGCGATCTGCGGGTCGCTCTCCAGCTTGTCGCGGGCGAAAAGCGCCAGCACTTTGGCCGCGGCGGCCGAGCCCTGGGCCACGGAGGCCGGGATGTCCTTGGCCCCCTGGCAGACGCCTGCCAGAAAGACCCCGGCGGTATTGGTCTCCACGGGCTTGAGCTTCACATGGCTTTCCATGAAAAAGCCGTACTGGTCATAGGAAATGCGCAGTTTCTCGGCCAGTTGCGGCGAGCCCTCGCTGGCCTCAATGCCCACGGCCAGAACCACCAGGTCGGCCCTGATCTCCACGGGCTCGCCCAGCAGGGTGTCCACGCCCATGACCACATACTGGCCGTTGCCGTCGGGATAAATCTGCGAAACGCGGCCCCGGATGTATTCTGTGCCGTATTCCTCCATGGCCCGGCGGGTGAATTCGTCGTACATCTTGCCCGGCGCGCGGATGTCCATGTAAAAGACATAGGACTGGGAATTGGGGATGTGGTCCCTGGTCAGCACGGCCTGCTTGGCCGTGTACATGCAGCAGAAGCCAGAGCAGTAGGGGCGGCCGATGGATTTGTCACGCGAGCCCACGCACTGGATGAAGACCACCTTCTGCGGCTCGCGGCCGTCCGAGGGCCGCAGGATGTGCCCGCCCGTGGGGCCCGATGCGGAAAGCAGGCGCTCGTACTGCAGGGAGGTGATCACGTCCGGGTAGCGGCCGCCGCCGTACTCCTGGTAAATGGTCCAGTCCATCAGATCATAGCCCGTGGCCGCCACAATGGAACCCACCTCCTCAGTGACGACCTCGTCCTGCATGTCGTACCGGATGGCCCCGGTAGGGCAGACCTTGGCGCAGACCCCACACTTGCCCTTGACGAGCTGGCGGCAGTGCGCGGCGTTGATCACCGCCTTCTTGGGGATGGCCTGGGGAAAGGCAATGGTGATGGCCGTGGTCAGGCCCGTGAACTCGTTGAAGGCGTCGGGAGTTTTTTTGCTCGGGCATTTTTCGGTGCAGGCCCCGCAGCCCGTGCACTTGCTCCAGTCCACATAGGTGGCCTTTTTGCGGATCTTGACCGTGAAATTGCCCACATAGCCGGAAATATCCTCCACTTCCGAATAGGCGTAGAGCGTGATGTTGGGGTGCTGGGCCACGTCCACCATCTTGGGCCCCAGGATGCAGGCCGAGCAGTCCACCGTGGGAAAGGTCTTGTCCAGCTTGGCCATTTTGCCGCCAATGGTGGCCTCGCGCTCCACCAGAATCACGGGCACGCCGCCGTCGGCGCAGTCCAGGGCGGCCTGAATGCCGGCCACGCCGCCGCCGATGATCAGCACCTTTCTGGTCACGTCAAAGGATTTGGCCTGCAGCGGCTTGTTGTTGCGCAGCTTGGCCACGGCCATTTCCACCAGTTCGGCGGCCTTGTTGGTATTGGCTTCCTTGTCCTTGCCGATCCAGGAGACATGCTCGCGGATATTGGCCATTTCAAACATGTAGCGGTTCAGGCCCGCCCGCTCCACAGTGCGGCGGAAGGTGGGCTCGTGCATGCGCGGAGTGCAGGAGGCCACGACCACGCCGTCCAGCCTGTGCTCGTGGATGGCGGCCTCAATGGCGGCCTGGCCCGGCTCGGCGCAGGTATACATGGGATCGTCGGCATAGACCACGTCCGGCAGGCCGCGGGCCATTTCAGCCACCCTGGCGCAGTCCACCGTGCCGCCGATATTGCTGCCGCAATGGCAGATAAAAACGCCTATTCTCATGATCTGCCTCCTTCAGCGGCTTCGGCCCGATCCGGCTGTTCAGCCGCTTTGGCTGCGGCCGTTTTCGCTTCCCGCGCTGCGGCCTCGCGCGCCTCGGCCTGCCGCAGGCCGTCCAGCTTGTTGATCAGGCCGTCGGCGCTCACGCGGAGTTTTTCCAGGCCGAGGTGCTCGGGCGCAAAGCCGAAGGCCAGGCCCATCATCTGCGTGAAGTAGAGCACGGGCATACAGAAAAAGGCATCCACCGCCCTGGAGGCCTGAGCCTGCCGCAAATCCAGATTCATCTGGCAGAGCGGGCAGGCCACCACCACGGCATCCACGCCCAGGCGCGTGGCCAGCTCCAGGATGCGGCCGGAATTGCGCGCGGTCATGGCCCGTTCGGGAATGCCGTAGGAGGCCCCGCAACAGGCGGTCTTGAGCGGAAAATCGACCATTTCCGCGCCGCAGGCGGTCAGCAGGCTTTCCATGAGCGTGGGATTTTCAGGATCGCCGAAATCCATGATTTCCGGCGGGCGGCTCATCAGGCAGCCGTAATATGCGGCCAGCCTGAGACCCTTGAGGCTTTTGCGCACACGCGCGGCAATGGCGGCCGCGTCGCAGTTTGCGGCAATGCCCTGCATCACCGAGGTGACCGGCGGAAAGTGCGCGGCCGCGGGATTGTCCAGCAGCGCGTCCACGCGCGCGCGGAATGCGGCGTCTTCCATGCGTTTGGAAGCGTGGCGCAAATTGGAAAGGCAGCTTGGGCAGGGCGTGAGCAAAACTTCCGCCTCCTGCCGCGCCGCAATGTCCAGATTGCGGGCGCAGAGCGCCGCGGAAAGCTCGGTGTCCACGGCATGGGCCGGGGTGGAGCCGCAGCAGTTCCAGCCGGGGATTTCCTCCAGGCGCATGCCCAGGGCAGCGCAGACGGCCTGGGTGGATTTTTCGTAATCCGCCGAGGAGCCCTTGGCCGAGCAGCCGGGATAATAGGCGAACTTCATGGCCGCACCCCCTCGTGTCTGGCGCGTTCCTTGTAGCGTTTGAAAATGCGGGCCACGGCCGCGGCGCCGCCGTCAGGGATGGCGTGGGGCTTGAAGCCCAGCTTTTTCTTTTTCAGGGCCTCGGGCGCAAGATCCAGATCCGTGAACAGGTGCATGGAACGCATCATGTACAGGGCCATGGTTCCGATCTCATAGGTTCTGCCGAAAGCGCGCACCGTATCCAGAAAAGAAAACCAGAACTTTTCCACCTTGGGCACGGCAACCCGGCCTTCCTTGCGGGCCATGTGCCGCAGCGTCTCCATGACGGCCGCCACGTCGATATTGTTGGGGCAGCGCAGGGAACAGGTGGAGCAGGACAGGCACATCCAGATGGCGCGCGAGTTGAGCACCTCGTCTTTCAGACCGAGCTGCACGCCGCGCATGATCTGATTGACCTGCCGGTCATAGGCGAAACCGGCGGGACAGCCTGCCGTGCAATTGCCGCACTGGTAGCAGGTGGACACGTTTTGGCCGCTTTGCGCCTCCACTTCCGCCGTAAAGGCGGCGTCGCGCATCCGGCTCAGGTTGATGGCGTCGTTCATGGCAACTCTCTGGTTAGAGGCTGAAGATGTGGACGGATGAAAGCCAAGATTTTTTTGTCTACAGGAAGATACAGTAAAAATCTAGCTACCGGCCGGAGAAAGTCAAATATGGTCACACGCTCCCGGCTTCCCGCATGCTTAGCGCCAGATCGCACGCCGCGCGCAGGCCCAAAAGATAGCTTTGCACCCCAAAGCCCGCAATGCTGCCCGCGCAAACCCCGGAAAGCACGGACACCTGCCGGAAGGCCTCGCGGGCGTGCACATTGGACATATGCACTTCCACCACCGGCGTGGGAGGCTTTTTGTCCCGGAGCATGGCCAGAGCGTCGGCAATGGCGTAGCTGTAGTGGGTCCAGGCTCCGGCATTGATCACCACGCCCCGGATGTCCTCATCCAGAGCCCGGTGAATGCGCTCCACCATTGCGCCTTCATGGTTGGTCTGAAAAAAGCTCAGCCTTGCGCCCAGCTCTGCGGCCAGGGCCTCAAGGCGCTCGTTGATTTCCTTGAGATCGGCAGTGCCGTAGTGCACGGGATCGCGCCTGCCGAACATGTTCAGGTTGACGCCGTGCAGGATCAGAATATGGGGCATGGGCTGCTCACGGGTAAGAAGTTGGGAGGAATCCGCGCACTGTATGCCTGTAAATGCGCCGCACGCGTCAGCATGCCGCCTCTTTGCCCAGAGCCGCTTCCAGGGCCTGCCGTGCCGCCAGGGGCAGGCTCTGGCCGGTCCAGAGCCGGAACTGGGCGTCAGCCTGGCCGAAAAACATTTCCAGACCGGAGACGCACTGCCGGCCGGCCCGGCGGGCCTGACGCAAAAAGCGGGTTTCCAGCGGGTTATAAACAATGTCATAGGCCAGGCCCCGCGGCGCTGAGGGCGCAGCCGCATCCCGGCCGTCACAGTAGGAAGTCCCGCCCGCGCTGTCTATCGCATCCGCGACACTGCCGGGCACGTTGGCGAAAAAATCATAGGGGCTTTCCGTCTCGTGCTTGCCGCGCATGCCCAGGGGCGTGGCATTGACAATGAGCTGCGCGGGCGCCTCATGGCGATCCTTCCAGGCCAGAGGCGTGAACGAAAAACGCTCGGCCAGGGGCAGATGAGAGCGATCCGAGGGCGTGGCCACCCAGACCTGGCGCGTTCCGGCGGCGGCCAGCCCGGCCGCGGCCGCATGGGCCGCGCCGCCCGCGCCCAGCAGCAGCACAGTCATGCCTGCCAGCGGCAGGCCTGCCAGCGGAGCAAGAAAACCGGCCACATCCGTATTTTCCCCGCACAAACGTCCGTCCCGCCAATAGACGGTATTGGCGGCTCCGGCCAGGCGCGCCTGCTCGCTGACCTCATCCAGCAGAGGCATGAGGGCCATTTTGTGCGGAATGGTCACAGAGCAGCCCTGAATATCCAGCAGCCGCATGCTGTCGATGAAAGCGGCCAGGCGTTGGGGCGCGATTTCCCAGCGCAGATAAACGGCCGGGATGCCCAGGGCCTGAAAGCCGGTGTTGTGCAGCAGCGGCGAAAGACTCTGGCCCAGAGGCCAGCCGATCACGCCGTAGAGCGCTGCGGGCAGGAATGGAGCGGATAACGACGGGGACATGCACCCTCCGGCACGGCTGCGCAACGCGCCGTGAGACGGCGCGAAAAAAGGCCGCGCCTGCGCGTGTGGGATTTTGCTGTGGCGTAGTTCCCCCAGCATAGCGTATTGCGCATGGGCAGGCAAGGCTGGGCGCGCCGCATCCAAGGGAGGGGCAGCTCCTTCCTGATTTTACTGAGCTCTTCTTTGCCGCCCCTTTCAGTTAGAATATTTTTTGATTGAAAATATTCATTTTTAATCACTTCGCTGCCATCATTTCGCGTCCAGGCTTCAGCCGTTGCGACGAAGGAAGCTACGGATGGAGACAGCAATTAGTTACCACAAAAAACATGCAACGAAACCGCTGTCGCCATCCGTAAGGCTCGCAGACTCGCCAACGGCTGGCGCAAGCAAGCAAAGCTTGCTAACGGCTACCGCCGGCGCGGACGCCAGCTAGAGCAGATTACCTTTGACTTTTTATGAAAGTCAAAGGTGCCATTCAGGCGAAAAACGCGGTTTTCGCCTGAATGTACGCCGCGTTGCGGCGGCTGCCGCTTTCGCGTCAGCAGAGCATTTTTAAAGTGAAAATACTCTAACGCTGTCGCCAGAGCGTTTAGCCAATTTCATGAGCAAAACACTCTCAGCGAAAACAGAAGCCGGACCAGAGAAAAACAGGCGATCCACAGGAAAATACATGTCGCCGCTTGACAGCCGCGGCCCCAGGGCCTATATATTCTTCCGCGATAAGAAATATCGCGCATGGCGCGGGGTGGAGCAGCTCGGTAGCTCGTCGGGCTCATAACCCGAAGGCCGCAGGTTCAAATCCTGCCCCCGCAACCAAAAGAATTACAGGCGGTTAGCTGTAAAAAGCTGACCGCTTTTTTCGTTCGGTGCTAACAAATTGCTAGCACGGCGCGCTTTTGCTACGGCTGATGTGAGCTGTCGCGTAAAATGAGAATTTTTTTCACGATAAATGAGAACGTGCCGGAGCATTTTTTACGCTCTGGCACGTTCTTTGTGTATGGCCTCAATCCGCGTTGCCCGCGTGTGTCAGAGCATACACAAATCTAGCCCTCAATTATCCATCCCACAAAGTCCCCGGAGAGTATTAACAATATAATGTAAATATGTTATATCCCTCCAAAAGGAGAAACACATGGAAGCAAAGCCCGACTGCCCAAAGTGCCATGCCAGCACGGTATATCGAAGCGGAAAGATTCTGGGAAAACAACGGTATCGCTGCAAGAATTGTGGATTTCAATTTACTCGCACCACTCCACGCGGCCGCCCGGCAAGTGAAAAAGCCCTTGCTGTCACGCTTTATACCATGGGTCTGTCCCTGTCTGCCATTGCCCGAAT
>NZ_JAAKEI010000092.1 GCF_011039085.1 Desulfovibrio sp. ZJ369
CCCTCCCGGCCAATGCCTGCTGCCATTGACGCAACACCTGAGCCATATTGCGGCCTGTAAAAGACTCGCGTGTACCGTCAGGCATGGGCAGCACGCCGATGATGCGGCGGCGTGCGGATCTGAAATGAATCAGTACGGACTCGCCCCGCCTGTCCTCGCATTCGCAGATGCCGTAGCACATGCGTCCTCCTATGCCTGGATGATGCCCGGATGCAGCCGGGCGGAAGCGGTGCGTTCCAACTCCTCCCTGCGGAGCCGGGACAGGCCCGCGATCCGCAGCCTGAGGTGCCGTTCCAGGCTCACATCGTCACGCAGGCCCGCCCACCTGAGCGCGTTGATGAGCCAAAGCTGCGCGATATGAGCCGTGGCCGGATAGCGTTCAGCCTCATAGGCGAGCACGTCCGCCCGCTCTCGGATGATGCTTTCAAGGTTCATGTTTCCCCCCCCCCAAAAAAAGAGGGCCGGAGCATGAGCCCCGGCCCGTGGTGGTCTGGCAGGTATTTTACGCGGCGCGATCCGCGAGACATGCGTCGCGCTTGGCGCGGGCTTCTTCCAGGGAGTGTGCCTGCGCGCGCAGCGTGTCTTCAAAAAGGAAAGGCCGGGAGACCAATTCCCCCGGCCCCGCGCGCCAGATGCTCCGGTACCCGTTAGCCGTGTCCGTTACCAAACGGGGGGCACGGCGCGCGCAATGTGGAAATTCGGCAAAACAAAAGGCCGCCCGGTGAAGGACGGCCTCGCGGTCAGTGGTGGTGGGAGGTTAATGCTGCTTGCGTTTGCGGGTCAGCCAGATGCCGAAGCCGCCCAGCGCCAGAATAACCAAAATTACGGCAATGCCTGTGTTCATCGTTCGGCCCTCCATGCAAGCGTAACTGCCAACCCTATTGCAAGTATGCCAGCAACCAAGGCCAGCGGCCTGCTTTCGTAAATCGCCAAGCCAAAACCAATCACAGATATATTGGAAAGTGTTCCGGCAATGAGCTTGGCTACTGCCTTTTTCTGTTTGTCCATCCCCACCTCACCTCATAGATAGCCACTTTGAGAGCCGCCCGTAGTATGCGGGGAGAGGGGGTTACTTGAGGAAGGCAAGCACCGCGACAATGAGCGCGGTTTGCGCAACGATCATCCCCATCATCCATTTGAGGACTTCATGCTTGCTCTGTTCGATTTTTTCAGTAAGGCGCATTTCGGCCTGCATCACATCCATTTTGGTGGCGAGCTCTTTACGAGCGTTTTCCTCCTGAATGTCTGTGAACTCCCGAAACGCAGCGGCCTGAACCTTCGCCTGTTCATCCGGCACTCCGGCGGCCTTGAGCTTTTCAAAGTATCCGAGGGTATCAAAGGTTGTGGCGCTCATAATGGCCTCCTTGCTGTCTGTATTCAGAGATAAACGGTTTCACGGCCTCTGTCAAAAACGCGTCTGCCCTTCTCAAATCAAAATAGGGTTCGCCTTGATTCCGTTCCGGTCGAACCGGCGACAATCTGTCTCCGGTTCTCGGAAACGAAATTTGTGTCATGTTTCACGGGCTGATCCAGCCGTCGTGTCTGCCCGTGTCCCGCTCTGCCCTTGTTTGGACGCCTTGCCGCTTTCGTGGGTACAACGCCTCAATGGGGGGCTTCTCTGCGCTCGATTTTTCGGCTCATGCCGCCCTTTTCGCGCCTCGATCCAGCTTGCGGGGGCGGCTCTTTTCCGGCCCCACCAACGTCTGGCGTTGGCCTCCCTGCCGCGCAGGCGGTTGCCATTGGGGATTGGCTTGTGGCTACTCTGGCCCGTGGGCCGTGTTCGCCGCCTTTTCCCGGTTGGCAGTCATAAAATAGAAGAAATTTTTCTATTTGTAAAGAAAAAATAGGATATTTTTTTCTAATTTATGTAGAATCAGAAAAATGCCCGACCTATTAGAGCATTTTGCTTTTAACTTTTTACATATCCACAGGATTTAAACCATCCTTCAGCGTCTTTTTGTGTGATACAACTTAATGCTTTTCCAATGGATTTATACAGTTCATCACATGTTTTTGCTTTC
>NZ_JAAKEI010000093.1 GCF_011039085.1 Desulfovibrio sp. ZJ369
CCCTCATGGCCGACCCGGACGAGGCCATACAGGCGCTCGGCAAGTGGTACGCCCTTTACCAGAAACTGCTTGAGCAGGAGAATCTGCTGGACTTCTCGGTGATCCAGCTTGAGGCTTACAGGCTGCTCACGCAAAACCAGGACAGCGTGCTTGCGCCCCTCAGGGAAAAAATCCGCTATGTCATGGTGGACGAATACCAGGACACCAACACCATTCAGGAGCGCCTGCTGCTCTTGTTGCTGGATGAAAAGAAGAATATCTGCGTGGTGGGCGATGACGACCAGGGCCTGTACCGCTTCCGGGGCGCGACCATCCGCAACATCCTGGAATTTGCCGGCCACTTCCCCAGGGGCAAGTGCGCGGTTCATTCGCTGACCACCAATTACCGTTCTGATCCGGGCATCATCACATTTTATAATGGCTGGATGGACGGCAGCGTGGACGGCTTTTCCTGGCAAGGGGCTGACGGCACGCGGTTTCGCTATCCCAAGCGGATCGAGCCGCCCACCGGCAAGCCCGCGCTGGAGGCGCCCGTGCTGCGCGTTTCCGGCAGCGCGGATGAACAGAACTGGCACGAGGAAGTGCTGGACTTCCTGCAAACGCTCAAGGCGAAGCACCTCAGCGACTGGAATCAGGTGGCCTTCCTTTTCCGCTCCGTGCGCTCGGACAAGGCCAAGGCGCTGGCCAGCTTTCTGGAAGAACACGGCATCCCGGTCTATGCGCCGCGCTCCGACCTCTATTTTGATCGGGAAGAGGTGCGCCTCATGCTCGGGGCGTTCCTTTTCATCTTCCGGATTTTTAAGGAGATACGGGAAAAGTGGGAGTCCAGATACCACCCGCTCGCCGTATGGGATTTCTATGATTCCTGCCTCGGCCAGTTTGCGGACAGGCTGCGCCAGCCGGCCAACAAGGAGCTGAAGGACTGGTGCGTGCGCCGCTTTCGTGAAATCGAAAGGATGCTTGACCACAACACACCGCTGGACTTCGGCTTTTCCGCCCTGTTCTACCAGTTGATCCAGTTCCCCCTGTTTTCGGGCTTTCTGGAGCTGGGCGCCTCCTCGCGCGACGAGCGCCCGGCCCGCAACCTGGGCATCTTTTCGCAGCTTTTGGTCAAGTTTGAATACCTCCACCACATCCAGGTTCTGCACCCCGCCTATCTGGAAAAGAACGTCGGCGACCTGTTCAACCACTTCTTCCGCTACATCGTGGACGGCGGCATCACGGAATTTGAAGACCCGGAGGACACCACGCCGGGCGGGGCCGTCTCCTTTATGACCATCCACCAGGCGAAGGGGCTGGAGTTTCCCGTCACCATCGTGGGCTCGCTCAACGCCGTTCCCCGCAAGAATTACAGCGAACTGGACGAGATTCTTGAGGCGCGTCACCACGATCGGCCGCCCTTTGAGCCGCTGGAAAGGATGAAAGACTTTGATTTCAAGCGCCTCTACTATACCGCCTTTTCGCGCGCCAAAAACCTGCTCGTCCTCACCTGCCAGGAAAAGCGCACCAAACGGGGCAAGCTCAGCACCCCCACGGAATACTTCCACAAGTTCTATGCGACGCTCCCGGAATGGCGCGCGGCCAACCTTTCGGCGCTTAACGTGGATGCCGTCCAGCCTGCGGGCATCAAGGGGCGCTATTCCTATACCTCCCACGTCCTCCTTTATGAGGGCTGCCCGCGCCAGTACCAGTTTTTCAAATACTGGGAGTTCAGCCCGGTGCGCGAAGGCCCCATGCTGTTCGGCCAGCTTGTCCACCAGACCATTGAAGACATCCACAAGGCCGTCCTGCGCGAGCAGCCGGAAAGCGTGACCGAGGACAATATCCGCCTCTGGTTCGATGTGAATTACGCCAACCTGAGCCACAAGGAGCGCGTCTATCTGGCCCCGCAAATCCGGGAGGTGGCGCTTGGCCATGTGCTGCGCTATGCGGAGCGCAAGCGCGGCAACTGGGCGGACATACGCGGCACGGAAGTGGA
>NZ_JAAKEI010000094.1 GCF_011039085.1 Desulfovibrio sp. ZJ369
CTATTTCGACGCTTGAAGGGCTACAGGCGCATAGCAACCCGCTATGATAAGCTTGACGCCTTGTTTCTTGGCTTCATTCTGTTTGCCCTCATCGTTGAAGGACTTAAAAAGTGTTAACAGACCCTAGGCTCTTGTTATAGCAAGCAATACATATTTAAAGTCAGTCTCACTTTGTTTATCGATAAAAATATGTCCGTAATCATGCCATACTATCTTATACCTTCCTCTTATCTTTATTGGAGGATAATTTTTTTCTAAGTTAAGATTATTCTTGTGGCTATGCCATGTCTTTGTGCCTTCTATAAAACATCCATCATTTAATTTAAACTCTCGTGCGTCAGCACTGGGATTATTTCTTTGCTTCTCTACCCAAAATCTTTGATCATTGCTGAGAAAAATGCAGAATCCATTCTCTATATCTGAATTTTTATCCAATATGCATTCAATACGAGAAATATCTTTAAAAAAAGCATAGACAGAATTTTCAATCTTGGTATGTTTCTGGTATAGTTTATATTTTACTTCAAGAACAGAAGAGATATTACTACATCTTATAAGAAAATCCAAGCGAACTTTTTTATTGTCTATACATGTTTCACGCTCGCGTTCCACGTTGTATCCTATAGACACAAGATAACGTTCAATTTCTCTCTGAAAATCATGTTCCCATTTGAACGAGATATTATTATCAGCAAAATATTTTAGCATCTCATGTAAAAATTTTTGAGAGGCCATATCTCATCCTTTATAAAATTTCCTAACTTTTCATAATTAACTGATCACAATTTAGAGCGGTTTGCTGTTGAAAACGGCAACCGCTCTGGCGGCCGCGGGAGCGGACGCCCGCGCCGGCGGTAGCCGTTAGCAAGCTTTGCTTGCTTACGGATAGCGACAGCGGTTGCGTTGGCTGGCTGTCGCAGTAACCAGTTGCTGTCTTCATCCGTAGCTTCCTTCGTCGCAACGGCTGAAGCAATGAGCCTGAAAACCACGCTTTTCAGGCGCTTGTCCCGCTTGCGGGGAAATGATGGCAGCGCCGCTTTTGAAATTGAATAATTTCAAAAGCAAAATGCTCTAATATGAAAAAACGACGAGTTGAACTATAGTTTTTATTATGGAATACGAAAAAACCCCGGAATAACTCCGGGGCGGAATAATGCCTGCATAAGTTTCAATGGTTCCTGTTTACACGTTTCGAGCATGGCTTTTTGTTCCCCATACCTAAGGTGTGTCGTCATTTGATTTTAGCCCAGATAGCTATACAGCGAATATGAACTGCAGCAAGGAAGGAGGCGGTATTTTTTGCATATCTGGTAGCCACACCTCGCCACTGCTTCAAAACCTGAAATGCATTTTCAACAAGGTGTCTCAATTTATACAAGTAGTTGTCATAATCACATTGTTTTTCCCGATTTTTGCGTGGCGGGATGACCGCTGTCGATCCATTTGCTTCCACCTTTTCCACGAAAGCATCACTGTCATAACCTTTATCCGCAAGCAGGTATTCAGCGTCAATCCCCTCTATGAGACTGCAAGCCTTCGTATATGGCCCAGCCCAGGAGTCAAGAAAAACCTGAAAGAAGTCGTTCGGATGCAGACGTATATACGTCAGGTTGCACATGTGCGGAGCCAGCGCCCTGAAGGGGTGTCGCGCTTCCGGTCCTCAACGTATTGATGGCATCATGTGCCTGCGTAGGCTACAGGTTTTCCGGAAGCTGGTCCGACCGATTTCTCCGTGGTTTTCTGGCATCCAGGGCAAGAAACAAGGCCGGGCT
>NZ_JAAKEI010000095.1 GCF_011039085.1 Desulfovibrio sp. ZJ369
GAAGGCCCGTACCCATGAAGAGCTTTATGCGGTAGTAGCGAAAGCCCTGAGCATGATCACACAGAATGATGCCCAGGGCTGGTTTGAATCGTGCGGGTATGAAAAAATTTAAAGTTAATCTGCTCTAAATGGTTCAACGAAAATTCTTTCCCCGGCAGAATTACGAGGCAGTGTCCCGAAAAAACAAGTTTTTTTCTGATAAGCGTGAACAGGCCCTAGCCGGACAGCAATGATAATTGTATTATTTAGAGCAGATTACCTTTGACTTTTTATGAAAGTCAAAGGTGGCATTCAGGCGAAAAACGCGGTTTTCGCCTGAATGTACGCCGCGTTGCGGCGGCTGCCGCTTTCGCGTCAGCAGAGCATTTTCAAAGAGAAAATGCTCTACTATCTGTAATTTCTATACATCCTTTTTCCTCTTCATAAACTTATATACATCTATATATTGGATACAAAATAAAAATGCCGCTTGCATCCACAAAGAAACAAACGGCATAAGTATGCTACCAAAGTAATAACAAAATTACATTAGTTCAGCGTCATCTTTTTTGATCTGTTCAATAAACGACTGCAACGATTCCGCATGGTATGCGGAAAGCGTCAGTTTCCGCAGGGCGTTTGAATCAGATGAATTCGCAATATAGGAGGTCACGGATTGGGGGAGCGTTCCAAAACGGGCCTCCAGCAAATCCCGCAAGGCCAATCCTATACCTTCAGCCTTCCCTTCAGCCTTCCCAATCATTACCCCTTGCCGAATATATTCATCTTTCCACTGAGCGGCACGTTCTTCCAACATGGCGTCCACCTCCCGCAAGTCTTGAAATTCGGGAATTTCTTCTGTTATTCCGGAGCGTTTAAGGACAACACGGCCCAACCATACTGTAAACGCCCGACGCAAAAGCAGGTATTCAGGCCCATGAAGTCGGCTTATCAATTCCTTGACTATCTGCCGGACCTGTTCCGGCTCCTGCGCTCGTTCCAGTCTCAGGAGCTGCGCGACCAAGCCCTTGCTTTTGTCCAGTTCATCTCCCGACACACTGCTTTCGTCCAGCAAAAAATGCCGGTGTTGGGGACGATAAAATTTCAGGCTCTCCGGCATGGGAGCGAACAATGCCGCCACATCCTGCGGCGCTTTCCACGCCTTGCCTCCATTGTATATAACAATGGGAAACACCGGCGGCAACCCTTCGTTTTCATGTACATTTCCCGTCTTGACGAGATCCAGCAGGAGCAAAGTAGTATAGGACAGCGTTCTCAGGGCCATCCAGTGGTCGGGCGTGCTCTGAAACTCCGACAGCAACGCCACATAACACCAGGAACCTTTTTTCCAGCCGACGCGCCAGACAATATCGTCATGGCGTTCCCGCAGGTCATCCGTCACATAACTGCCCGAACAGCGTTCGAGCGTCGAAAAATCCAAGTCCGCGATGAAATCGGCGGGAACAAAATCCCGTAATAACGATTCCACCATTTCAGGATTACTGAAAAACTGCTTGTACGCCGAATCATGCGGTATTCGTTCTTTTCCCATATGAATATCCTATCTGAGTACTGCTCGATGGGCAAGGTGCTGGACATATGGAGATATTCATGCTTTCATTGAAAATTACATCTTAACCATCTGAAATTTAAATTGAACACTCCACCGGCTAAAGCCGGTGGATTCACCTTGGCGACTAAAGTCGCGTTCCGGCTAAAGCCGGTATGGTTCCTGCTGAAGCAGGCTTAAGTCATGCACCCTCAATCCGGAAGGTCTC
>NZ_JAAKEI010000096.1 GCF_011039085.1 Desulfovibrio sp. ZJ369
CGCTGCCTCGGTATGCGGGATCATGTGGTATTTTATCCGGCTGGCCTTGAGCATGGTTTCCGCAAAAGCCTGTTTTGCCAGCACGTCCCGGTCGTCCATCATGTTTTTCGCCTTGACCTCCACCACCAGCCACTCGCCGCCTTTGGTCAGGATGAGGAAATCCGGGTAGTAGTTCCGCACGCCATGCGTATCCGGGTCGATGTAGTTGAGGTGGAAATCAGTCTGGCCGTGGGTGAGCATACCCGTGAAATAGACCTCCCTGATGTCGTCCTGGCGGATGACATTCAGGAAGAAATCCTGCTCCGGCAGGGAGTCGAAGCAGTAGGTATCAAGGTGAAAGCTCTTTCCGGCCAGCGCGTTTTTCCTGGCATCGGCCTGCCACTCCTTGAAAAGCTGGGTCTTTTGCGGGTCGCCGTGGATTTCAAAGAAGCCGCCCGCCGGGTCGTGGACAAGCTCAACTTCCACATGCTCCTGCTTGTCGTAATTCGTGACCTCGTAGAGCGCGTCAAACAGCCGGGGGATGATCTCGTCGTAGAGCAGCTCGTTGAACTCGTTGACCCTGGCGACCAAGGCGTCCAGCCCCTCTTCGCTCTGCCGCAGCAGCCCTTCGATTTTCAGCGGCGAGGCGCATAGATAGCGGGCAATCTCGGCCACGAGCGTATAGGCGCTCCACGTGCGCTGCTCCTTGATATAGCTGATGTCGGTGGGCGTCTCCTGCGTCCTGCGCGCGCCGGGCTGGAGGAGCATCTTCTCCTCGGTGTGGAGGATGCGGTAGCGATCCACGTCCCAGTTTTCCATGCCAAAGCGCACCGGGGCGGCGGGCTCCTTTTCCCTGCAATCATAGAGGTGACGCACGCGCGTGAGGGAGATGCGCTTTTTCTTCAGGACGCGCACTTCGTATCGCGTGGTGGCCCGTTCCGGGGGCAGCAGGTCGTCAGTGGTCAGGCGGAAGTTCTGCTGCAATTCGTCGTTGAGGATCTCCGCGTTCTCCGCCGTCAGATAGACCTGCCCCTCTTCCTGCTGATCGCCAATGGAGCGCAGGCAGCGCATGGAAGCCTGAAGCACAAAAATCTTTGACCTGGGCTGCCGGAACATGGCCACGCCGCACAGCGAGCGGCAGTTCCAGCCCTCCTTGCCCTTGTTCACAAGGATGAGGAAGCGTTTCTCCGAGGCCGCGCTGTCCAGATTGTTGAAGGCCCTGATGTCGTCGTTGCTGGTGATTTTCGGGTCGCCCACATTGACAAGAAGCTGTGAGACCGGGATGTCGCGCCGGTTCAGCTCCTCTTCCAGGATGGGGCGCAGGTTTTTTGTGGCATCCTCAATGCTGGGAGAAAAAAAGACCAGTTTGGGGAGCATCCCTTCGAGGGCGCGCCCGTCAAAGCGTTCAAGAAAATCGTCCACCACGGCGCGCACAAACTCCCTGTCGCGCGTATTGGCGAATTTATGCAGCCGCAGGGTCTT
>NZ_JAAKEI010000097.1 GCF_011039085.1 Desulfovibrio sp. ZJ369
GGTACACATGGCGCTCGAAGCCCTTCTTCTTTTCCGCCCTCACACCAATGAGCGCCGTCCGCATTGAAGGCGAGCAGACCGGGGGCGACCCGGTTGACGTGACCATTTTCGGCCCGGACGCGGAATACCCGCGAAGCATGCTGGAAATCAGAAACACCAGAACCGCGCGCATTACCGCCACGCGGGCTGAAAAGCTGTGGAGCCTGGAAATACAGGGAACAGCAACAGTTTATGAGGCCCGGCTCGGCGGGAGCGTTGAGGGGGTGGAATATGGCGCATGAGCATGGCCTCCCCTCTGTGCCCCGTGGGCTGCCCAGGGAGCTTACGATATTCCTCCAGGGCATATTGAGAGTTCTGTCCAGCATGGGCGGCTTTGGTCGTGGCACCGAAAAGACGCGCGCCCTTCGCGTATCGGACGGGAAAACCGTTGCGGCGCCGGCCGCGCTTGGCGCAGGGGCCGTGGCCACGCGGCACATTGGCGACGGCGCGGTCACGCAAAGCAAGCTGGCCGACTTGTGTGTGACAGAGGGCAAGCTGGCACAGAGTTCAGTGACGGCGTTCGCCATAGCGGGCGGGGCGGTCACGGGCGAGGCGCTGGCGGCGCAATGTGTGTCCGCTGACAAGCTCGCGGACAATGCGCTCCCGGCGAGCATGGAGGGCAGCGCCAGGGACGGGGAAGCCGTCCAGATCGGGAAGTGGTACGGCGCGCCCCATGTGGCCCTGCTCGGCTTTCGCGTTCCCCTCATGGATGGGGCCACGCTTCGCGTGGGTATCAAAAATTTGCGCGAGGAGGCCGGCGTGTGGCGTTTTGACGCCGTAGCCCTGAGCGACGGCGGCGAGGAAACAAAGGCGCAGGCGGAGCGCCAGGGGGAAATTTCATGGTGCGCCAGCGGCATAAGGAGGGTGGCGGATGCAAAGTAACGACGTCGGCATGTTTTATCTGGACTGGCAGAACAACCAGCGGCGGGCCACGGAATACCTCAGCGGCGCCTTTCTGGAGATGGAGCAGGACAAGACCATCCGCCCGACTTTCTATGACGGCACGGTCAAGACTGTGGATGATTTTTTGGCCGATCTCTGCCGCCCCGGCTCCCTGCCCTACGCGATTTTCTGGAAAGGCGGCCCCGCCGGTGTCGCGTGGCTGAACAGCGTGGAGGGCAGATCGGCCCGTGGGCATTTCGTGCTTTTCAGCAGGGTATGGGGCCGGGATCGGGCAAGGAAGATCGGGCGCTGCATCTATGAGAACTTCCTCGGATACAGGGACGCGCAGGGATACATGTTCGACGTTATCCTTGGCGTGACGCCAAAAAACAACGTCCTTGCCTGGCGTGGAGCGGTGGCA
>NZ_JAAKEI010000098.1 GCF_011039085.1 Desulfovibrio sp. ZJ369
CTCCTGAACGAGCTTGGCTATAACACAGACTGGATAGAACGCCAGCTTGCCCACTGCGAGCGCAACGGCGTCCGCGCCGCGCACAACTATGCCGAGTATCTGCCGGAGCGGCGACGCATGGTTCAGGCATACGCTGACTATCTAGATGACCTGCGTGAACGCGCAAAAATGAATTTGTAAAATCCATTATACCTATAAGGAAAAATAGCGGTAACAACAATTTAAATTAAATGCCAATCAAAATATCTTGTTGCCGCTGTTTTTCTTTTTAAACTATATCTCATCTCCCTCCGCAAAAATTTACCGCAAAGATTTTTTCAGCCAACGCTCTTGTCAAGTTCTTATAAATTAACTTTATTAATGAGTAGTATCCAATTTTCTGGATGATCTGCAAACTTTCGTTGCCGGTCAAAATCCTCTTCAGCACCCGCCTCACTTGCAAGGACTAAAAAGCAAGTTGTTGTCTACAGTTGTGCAGTAACATCAATTATTGTCGCATAGTGTTTATTTCTAAAAAATATAAAAAATCCAAAGCGATAAATATTTACGCTTTTAAATACAAAAATATGTCAAGCATTTTTATAAAATTTTTTTGAGTCCAATATGAACCGCTTTGGAGGTTGTTGGATATGTTTTCAAGCTTGCAACATTGCAAATTTACGGAGACGGAAAAAAGTTATGCTACAGTTTGCCGAACCTAACCAGACAGGAGAAAGTCCATGCAAAATATACCCAATAACGCTCTGCTTCGTCTGCCGCAGGTACTTGCGCTCATCCCCGTCAGCCGTAGCGCATGGTGGGCGGGCTGCAAGAACGGTCGGTATCCGAAACCCGTCAAACTCGGCCCGCGCACAACGGCGTGGAGAGCGGCGGATATTGCCGTGCTTCTGGAAAAGCTCACAGCCGACACGGAGGAAAAATGAATCCCGTTTTTTCCCCGGCTCTCCGTCCGTCACTCCCGCAGGAGTGCCGGAAGCGTGCATCCGGTCAAGGCCAAGCCCTGCCGGGCCGCTTCGCGGGCCTTGACCAAACGCCCTTGCTTTCCGGCTATGGATGCTTGCGGGCGACGGACGAGGAAGCCTCCGGGGGGGCTCGGTCAAAGGAAGTCCGCAGGCCAGAAGCACAAAGACAACGACACAAAAAAGCATGAGAGTATTAACTAAATAATGTTTTAATGTCATCCAGAGTTCCATTCACATGAAACCTGGCAAAAAGAGCCATCGTCAAGTCAACCATGTGCAGACTTCGTGAAACAACGACCGACTTTCGGCGGAA
>NZ_JAAKEI010000099.1 GCF_011039085.1 Desulfovibrio sp. ZJ369
CTAGTGTTGCGTCAAACTTGAAAAGGCATAAAAAAGGACTTATCTTTTTCCTCAAATGGGAGAAGATATGCCAAAAATTTTATATAGGGTGACCCTCACACAGGAAGAACGCACTGAACTTGAAAGTATAGCAAAACGTGGAGAACATGGCAGCCAGAAAGTTCTCAACGCATTGATTTTGTTGGGTGTTGACGAGGGGGAATTTCAAAAGTCCAAAAAATCGACTTCCCAGCTTGTAGATGCACTGCCTATAAGCGCCAGAAAAGTTAACAGGGTTAAACGGAGATTCGTCGAGCATGGCCTTGATGTGGCACTGAATAAACGTAAAGCTGATCGACAACGCTTCAAAAAAATAGATGGTGATATTGAAGCGCATTTGGTGGCAATTTCTTGTAGTCAGCCTCCGCAAGGACATGTGCGCTGGTCATTAAGGATGCTTGCCGACAAACTCGTGGAGCTGGAGTATGTTGATTCAATTTCACACGAAACGGTTCGGCAGACTTTAAAAAAAATGAATTAAAGCCCTGGAAAAAAGAGCAATGGGTAATTCCACCGGAGCATAATGGCGATTTTGTTGCACAAATGGAGCTGGTGCTTGATGTCTATAAGCGGCCATATGACTCTTTGCGCCCTGTGGTGTGCATGGACGAATCTCCTCGTCAATTGATCCGTAACACGCGGCTGCCATTGCCAATCCAATCCGGGCATGGTGAACGGGAAGATTATGAATATGAACGTTGTGGCGTGTGCAATATTTTCATGGCCGTAGAACCACTTGCCGGCAAGCGTCTTGTCCGTGTCACAGAGCGAAAGACAAAAATAGATTGGGCAAAATTCCTGAACGAAATCGCAGAGAAGTATGAGTATGCCGAAAAGATAACTTTGGTAATGGATAACCTGAACACACATACTCCTGGCTCATTATACGAAACATTCATGCCGGCACAGGCAAAAGAGATTTGGGAACGATTTGAGTTTGTTTATACGCCAAAGCATGGAAGTTGGCTTAATATGGCAGAGATAGAACTCAACGTTCTTATCAGGCAATGCCTCTCGCATCGAATTAGCAGCATTGAGCAGATGCGGAGGGAAGTGGATTGTTGGCAGGCACAAAGAAATAATCTTGGCTCCAAGATTAATTGGCAATTTACAACTGATCAAGCCAGGATAAAGTTAAAACGACTTTACCCGACACTTGTAGCTTGACGCAACACTAG
>NZ_JAAKEI010000100.1 GCF_011039085.1 Desulfovibrio sp. ZJ369
GATTTGGCAAAGAACTCCTTTCATGTGTACGGCATGAATGAGCGTGGAGCGAAAGTGTTCAGTAAGACTCTCTCGCGGGGGAAGGTATCAGAGTTTTTCGCCTGTCATCCACGGTGTCTCGTGGGCATGGAGGCGTGCGCCAGTTCCGGCTATTGGCAGCGGGTCATTGAGGGACATGGGCACACGGTAAAGCGCATGCATCCTCGATATGTCGCCCCATTCAGAGTGGGGGACAAAAACGATGCCAATGACGCCAGGGCAATTTGCGAAGCGGCGTTGCGTCCCAGTGTGCGCGGGGTTCCTTCTCGCAGCGGGCAACAGGCGGATATTCAAGCAATCCATCGAGTGCGGAGCGGCCTGATGCGAGCGCGTATCGCCGCCGTCCATCAAACAAGAAGCCTGCTTTACGAGTATGGCATAGTGACCCGGCAAGGCGTTTGTCATGTACGGGATATGCTGCCCGACTTGATAAGCGATACTGAAAACCCCCTTTCCGGTGTCATGCGGCGTTTGCTCAACACCATGTTTGAACTGATAAACAGCCTCGAAGCGCAAATAGCCGAACAAGACGCACTGCTCAAAGCAATAATCCATGAAAATGAGGCATGCCAACGCCTGATGAAAGTTCCCGGCATCGGGTATCTGACGGCAACCATGCTTTTTGCTGTGGCTGGCACTGCCTCCAGCTTCAAAAACGGCAGGCAGTTTGCCGCCTATCTGGGACTTGTGCCGCGTGAACACTCCACTGGAGGAAGACATCGGCTTCTCGGCATCAGCAAAAGAGGCGATCCGTATCTCAGAAGCCTGCTCGTTCAGGGAGGTTTGGCCGTATTGTTTGCCATGAATCGGGGGTATCAAACGCTGGGGAGTGGCAAACAGGCCGCATGGCTGACCGCACTGACAGCAAGAGCGGAGCCGAAAAAGGCTGCCGTGGCGCTGGCCAATAAAATTGCCCGCATAGCCTGGAGCATACTCCATAACGGAACAGAATATTCCTTCAACGGATAGACAAGACACAGCCCGGCCTTGTTTCTTGCCCTGGATGCCAGAAAACCACGGAGAAATCGGTCGGACCAGCTTCCGGAAAACCTGTAGCCTACGCAGGCACATGATGCCATCAATACGTTGAGGACCGGAAGCGCGA
>NZ_JAAKEI010000101.1 GCF_011039085.1 Desulfovibrio sp. ZJ369
CCTTGCCGTCAAGCAGGGTTTGCATGGGCGTTCGCCCACAGCACATCTTGCCCTGGTGCGTCCGCTCCGTGTTGTATTCGTTTAGCCAGGCATCCAGGTCTGTCTGCAGTTCCTCCAAGGAATGATATATCTTGCGGCGAAACGTGACCTGGTAAAACTCGTTCAGTATCGTCTTGTGGAATCGCTCACATATCCCGTTGGTCTGTGGATGCCGCGCCTTGCTTTTGGTATGTTCAATGTCATTGACCGCAAGATACAATTCATAATCGTGGCTTTCCACCTTCCCGCAGTACTCCGTGCCTCTGTCCGTCAGCATCCGGATGATACCCATCTGGTGGGCCGCAAAAAACGGTAACACCCGGTCATTGAGCAAGTCCGCCGCCGTGATGGGCGTCTTCGTTGTGTAGAGTTTGGCCGCTGCCCATTTGCTGTGCGTGTCCACAAAGGTCTGCTGGTAAATACGCCCGACACCCTTGATAGTGCCCACATAAAACGTGTCCTGGCTGCCGAGATAACCGGGATGCGGACTTTCGATCTCGCCGCAGACTTCGTCATCCTGCCGCTTGCGCTCCAGAGCCTGTACTTGCGCTTCAGTCAGGACAATTCCCTCTTCCGCGGATTTTTTCTCCAGGGCAGTCAAGCGCTGCCTGAAATTCGCCAGGTTATGCCGAAGCCAAATGGCACGGACTCCAGAAGGAGAAACAAAGATACCGCGTTTGCGTAACTCGTTGCTGACCCTGACTTGCCCGTGAGCGGGAAAGTCCGTGGCAAACTCGACAACGGCCTGCTCGACAGCCTCCTCCACACGGTTTTTCAAATTGGGCTTTCTGCGGCTGACGTCAAACAGTGCCTCGACCCCACCGGCATCTCTGGCGGCTTGATATCGATAAAACGTATCCCTGGAAAAACCCATGAGCCTACAGGCTTTGGAAATATTCCCCAGTTCGGCAGCGAGATTGAGAAGTCCGGTCTTGTGCTTGATGACGTTTTGGTTGAAACTTTGCATGGGAACTCCGTGGGCATGGTGCCAGGTTGATGGCTTGTTTACGTTTCCATCAAAACGGAGTTCCCTTCCTTTTTCAAGGGCTACCTGTCCGATCAAGTCGAAACTAGTTCA
>NZ_JAAKEI010000009.1 GCF_011039085.1 Desulfovibrio sp. ZJ369
AATTGCCTGGCTGTTGCTTTTCCATCAAGATACGCATGAACAGCCTTGGTTCGGATTTCTTCAGATGCAAATTTCATCTCTGCAATCTAAACGATTTCTAAATAAAATAAAAGTCAAATTGCTCTAGCCTTCCCCATTCTCATGCCGGGAAAAAACCTGCTTTCCCTGGGACTGGCCTTGCATTGTCCGCGGGCCAAGTGTAGTTTCAAGGGCACACGCCCCAAGCAAATTCCGGCATGTAGATTGCATTTGAAATGTGTTATTTTCCATGCCCGGAACGGAGAGGCCTCCTTGCCGGGCCACATCGCCCACAGCACAAGCAAGCACGGTGGATGCCATGCACTTCATTGATCTTGACGCGCAGCAGGCGCGCATCAGGCCGGTTCTGGAAAGGCGCATTGCCGCAGTGCTGCGCCACGGCCGCTACATCATGGGGCCTGAGGTGCGCGAGCTGGAAGAAAGGCTCGCGGCCTTTTGCGGCGCGCGGTACTGCCTGGGCTGCGCATCGGGCAGCGCGGCTCTGGACCTGGCGCTGCTGGCCTGGGGCCTGGGCCCGGGCGACGCGGTTCTGACCACGGCCCTGAGTTTCATTGCCACGGCCGAAAGCATTGCCCGCACCGGGGCCACACCGGTTTTCGTGGACATTGACCGCCATTTCAATCTGAACGCCTCCCATCTGGAACAGGCCCTGGCGGCCCTGGAAAAAGGCGATCCTTCCCTGCATCCCCTGCCCCGGCAGGCCGTGGAAGGCCGTTTGCGGCCGCGCGCGATCATCGCCGTTGATCTCTTCGGCCGCCCGGCTGAGTATGTCGAAATTCTCCGCGTGGCCCGCGCACACGGGCTCAAGGTGCTGGAAGATGCGGCCCAGGGCTTTGGAGGGCGTTACAGGGAGCAGGCGCTCTGCGCCTGCGGCTGCGACGTCGCAACCACGAGCTTTTTCCCGGCAAAACCCCTGGGGTGCTACGGCGACGGCGGGGCCGTGTTCACCGATGACGCGGCATTGGCCGCGCTGATCGACTCTTTGCGCTATCACGGCCGCATCGACGCGGATCATAAAAACGAAAACGTGCGCCTGGGCATGAACGGCCGTCTGGACACCCTTCAGGCGGCCATCCTGCTGGCCAAACTGGATATTTTCGCGCAAGAGCTGGATGAGCGCCAGGAGGTGGCGGCCCGCTGGGGCCGTCTGCTGGCCCATGTGCCGGGCCTGGACCTGCCCGCGCCGCCGCCGGCGCCGGGCCGGAGCACCTGGGCTCAGTACAGCGTGCTGCTGCCCGCAGGCACGGATCGCGCCGCCCTGGCGGCCCAACTCGCGCTTGAGGGCATCCCCACGGCCGTCAACTATCCCAAAGGCCTGCATACGCAAAAGGCCTTTGCCGCGCTGGGCTACGCTCCCGGGGATTTTCCCGTGACCCGGGATGTGACTGCGCGCGTGCTTTCCCTGCCCATGCACCCCTATCTGGACGCCGCCACGCAGGAACGCGTCGCGGAAGCGTTGCGCGCGGCTCTGGCCCGCCAACATCAAGGAGAATAAAGATGCTGCATTTCGCGCTGGTGGGCTGCGGCCGCATTTCCAAGCGTCACTGCGAGCTGCTGGGCGGAGGTCAAATTCCCGGAGCCGCGCTGGCCGCCGTCTGCGACGTGAATGCCGAAAAAGCCAGAGCCCGGGGCGAGGAGTGGGGCGTGCCCTGGTTCACCAGCATGCACGACATGATGCGCAACCTCGGCCCGCAGATCGACGCGGTGAGCATTTTGACCGAGAGCGGCAACCATGCCCGTCATACCCTGGAGCTGGCCCCATACGGCAAGCATATTCTGGTGGAAAAGCCCATGGCCCTGACCCTGGACGATGCGGACGCCATGATCCGCGCCTGCGACAAGGCCCACGTCAAACTCTTCGTGATCAAGCAGAACCGCTTCAACCTGCCGGTCATGAAAACGCGCGAAGCTTTGGAGGCCGGGCGCTTCGGCAAAATCGTCATGGGCACGGTGCGCGTGCGCTGGTGCCGACCGCAAAGCTATTACGATCAGGACGCCTGGCGCGGCACCTGGAGCATGGACGGCGGGGTGCTGACCAATCAGGCCAGCCATCATGTGGATCTGCTGGAATGGATGCTGGGCGACGTGGAAAGCGTGTTCGCCAAAAGCCGCACCGCACTCGTGAACATCGAAGCCGAGGATACGGCCGTGGTTGTGCTCAAGTTCCGCAGCGGGGCCCTAGGCATTATTGAAGCCACCACGGCCGCGCGCCCCAAAGATCTGGAAGGCTCGCTCTCGATTTTGGGCGAAAAAGGCAGCGTGGTGATCGGCGGTTTTGCGGTGAACCGCATGGAGACCTGGAATTTCGATCCGCCTCTGCCCGAGGATCAGGAGGTGATGCGGCGCTTTTCCGTGAATCCGCCTGATGTGTACGGCTTCGGCCACCGCAGTTATTACGAGCATGTGCTGGCCTGCCTGGAAAACGGCGGCCATCAGCTCGTGGACGGCCTGGAGGGCCGCCGCAGCCTGGAACTGATCATGGCCATTTACGAATCCATTGAAACAGGCCGGGAAGTGCACCTGCGCTTCACCCCCCAGCACTGCCGCCTGGGCCACAGGGAGTAAGACAAGGGCGCGGCCGCGCGTCTTCCGCCGGAACGGATCCGGCTTCAATCAGGAACCTGTTTAACCAACGCGGGTTTTTCCGGCATTCACGCCGTACGCGGCCAAATGGCGGCGCTAATGCCCGCAGTACGCGTCGGGCCCGGCGCGCCTTTCGGGTCGGATCGCCCTGCGAAGCATACGATCTTTTATGCTTGGAGCGTTGCGCATGGAATATTTCGTGCATCCCACAGCTTGCGTCGAAGCGGGCGCGCGTATCGGCGCAGGCACACGGATCTGGCATTTCTGCCATGTCATGAGCGAGGCCGTGATCGGCAGAAACTGCAATATAGGCCAAAACGTCTTTGTGGATAACGGCGCAGTGGTGGGCGACAACTGCAAATTGCAGAACAATGTCAGCGTCTACCGCCATGTGACGTTGGAGGACGGCGTTTTCTGCGGGCCGAGCATGGTTTTTACCAATGTCTTCAATCCGCGCGCAGAAATCAAAAAAATGGATCAGGCCCGGCCCACGTTAATCCGGCAGGGGGCCAGCCTGGGAGCCAACTGCGTGATTGTTTGCGGCCTGATTGTGGGTCGATGCGCCTTTGTGGGCGCGGGTGCCGTGGTCACCCGCCATGTGCCGGATCATGCCCTGGTTTTCGGCAACCCGGCCCGCCAACGCGGCTGGGTCTGCACTTGCGGCGAAAAACTTGACGCCGCCCTCCGCTGTCAGGTCTGCGGCCAACAGTATGCGCCGGGAGCCGAAGGTCTGGGAGGTGTCCACTCCACTGTGGGACCAAACATTGCAAAAGATCGTTGAAAAAGTGAAGGCTTCATCCTTATGCAGGCTTTGTTTCTGTTCAAGCCAGTAGCCGCGTAAAAAAACTGTGAAGATGAAAACAGCAAGACAAGCTATTGCCAAAGAGCTTGTCTTGTACTTTCTCTCATGGCGTTTTCCTACATGCCCAACTGGGCCAGCATGTCGTCAATGGCGCTTTGGGAGACGCCGTTTTTGTCCGGCCCTTTGAGCGTGGATGTGACTTTGCGGTTCTGGCGAAAATCCTGCACGGCTTTTTGGGCTTCGCTTTGCAGGGCCAGGGCGTCCTTGTCCGGGTGTTTTTCCGCGCCGTCCATGATCAGGCCTGAAGAGACATAAAGTTCCACCACGCTGTCTTCAATTTTGTTCAGCGCCGTCACCACTCGTTTAATGCGCTGGCCTGTAATGTCCTGAAAGCTCAGGGCGGTCAGCAGGCTGGTCAGATCGGCGCCGAGCTGTCGGTTGATCTCCACAAGCCGGGCCGTCTGGTCGGGCGTGGCCGTGTTCTCGCGCACGGCGGCCAGCAGTTCCGCGCTCTCTGCCTGCAGATCAAGATGCTTTTCCACGATCTCCATGATATTCATGGTGGCCGTTTCCGTCGCTTTGAGCACCTCGCCCAGTTGATCCGAGGCTTCATGAAAGAGGGCGTCGGTTTCCGGCGCGGGCACGGCCTGATCGCCGGAGGCCGTGGAAATTTGTTGATAAATATTTTTCAGCCCCTGGCGCATGTCCGCGCTCAATAACTTATAGACAGTCGGCTGAGCCTGTTTCGCTGCCATGTCTGCTCCCCTTTCGGCCTCTGGCCGGCGACTGCGCCGCCGTGCCGCAGGTTGCCTGTAATTCCGGAATGAATTCGCGCCCCCCGCAGGGTGTCGCGCCCGCGCATCCTCCAGCCAGCGGGCATTGCCGCCCGCAACACGGCCGCAATGCTCTGCCCTGGCGTCAAAAAATGCCGCTTACTTGTTGGTTTTCATAAAGGTTTTGGCGCGCGCGGCTTCCGGCGAGGTGGGGTACTTTTTAATCAGCTCCTGCATGCGGGCTTTGGCCGCGGCCCCCTGGTTCAGCTTGCTGAAACTGATGCCCTGCTTGAGATACGCGCCGGGCGCGCGCGTGGATTTGGGATATTTCTTGATCACCGTGTCATAGGCCAGGGCCGCGTCCGCGAACTGGTTGCGCTGGAAGTGGCATTCCGCCAGATAGTACTGGGCGTCGGGCACCAGATTGTGGCTTGGGTAATTTTTCAGAAAGTCCGAGAAAGAGCGCTGGGCTTCCGTATAGTTGCGGGCATTGAAGGCATTGACTCCGGCGTCAAAGAGCGCCAGGGAAATGTCTTTTTGCGGAACCTGAAGCACAGGCTGGGGCGAAGGCTGGCCCCAGGTGGCTGCGCTCGGAGCCTGGGCGGGCTGGGCCTGACCCGCGGCCGGGGCATAGCCGCTGCCGCCCGCGGGCTGGCCGTAGGTTCCCTGCTCGGGCAGGCCGTAATTGCCTTGTGCCGCTTGGCCTGCCGTAGCGCCGGTCATGGGCGTTCCCACGGGGCTTGCGGGAGGGACCGCCAAGGGCGCGGCTGCGGAGGAAGCGAGCGGGGCTGCGGGCATGGGATCGCCCAGGTTGAGATTCAGAGCCATGCTGCTCTCCACCTGCCGCAAGGCGGCGTCATGCCGGTTGACCCGCTCAACCAGGGCGCGCGCGCCGCCCGCATTCTGCAAATCGTCCATTTGACCTTTGAGCGTGTTCAGCTCCTGGCGCATGGCCTGCAGCTGGTTCCAGGTATCGGCCTGGGCGGGCTGCATTTGCCGCAGCTGCATATCGTGCTGCTGCACGCGCTGATCCAGATCCAGACTGCCGCTGCCTGAGCCGCTCTGCACGCAGGCGCCCAAAAACAAGGTGGCGCAGACCAGGGGCAGAAGATGGGAAGAACGGAATGTGTTCATGCTCTCCTCGTTTCAGCGTTGAATTTTTCTCAGGGCTTTTTTGCGGCCCGTGAAAAGATAAACAAGGCCGCCCAGTACCGGCAGAAAAACGACCAGCACCAGCCAGAGCGCGCGCTGTTGCGGACTTTCGAACTCATGATCCCAGATGTGCCAGATGCTCCAGAAACTGGGGAGCATGGGGATCAGCGCCACCAGAGGATGCCACCACGCGAAGCTCATGCCGCGCTTCCTCCCTTGCCGGACGTTTGCGTGCCGGCCGCCGCAGGCGCGGGCGGCTTGCGCCAGAGAACAAAGCAGGCCAGAAAAGCCCCCAGGCAGATGGCCGTATCCGCCACATTAAAGGCGGGCCAATGCCAGTCGCCCACATGAAAATCCAGAAAATCGACCACTGCCCTGAAACGCAGGCGATCCGCGAGATTGCCCAGGGCCCCGCCCAAGACCAGGCCCAGGGCCGCGAACAGCCAGGGCTCGTCGTCGGCGCTGCGCGCCAGGGCGATGATTGCCCAGGCCGCCACGGTGGTGGCTGCCAGAAACAGCCAGAACTGCCATTCAATGTCCGAGCGGTTCAAAAAGCCAAAGGCCGCCCCCCGGTTGCGGATGTTGATCAGATCGAAAAAACCGGGAATCACCACCACGGGCCGGTGCACGGGAACAGTGGCCATGACCCACCACTTGCTGAGCTGGTCCAGGACCATGACCAGCGCGGCCACGCCGAACAAAATCCGGTAACGGCGTTTCATCGGGCAGCGTGCTCCCCGTCGCCCCCCAGAGTCGGAAATTCGCGCAGCACTGCCGCGCAGCGCGGGCAGAGCGTGGGATGCGCGGGATCGCCGCCCAGCTCCGTACTGTAAATCCAGCAGCGCTCACATTTTTCGCCGCGGGCTTTTTCCACGCCGATGGCCAGCCCGGCCACGTCCGCATCCCTCAGGGCCGTGCCCGGGGCCGCGTCCAACGGGGCCGTCTCCAGTTGGGAGACAATGCAGACCGCGCGCAGATCCGTGCCCAGACTTTGCAGGAGTTGGCGCAGCTCGTCGGCCAGATAGAGCGTCACCCGGGTGTCCAGGGAGTGCCCCACCACGCCGTCGCGGCGCAAGGGCTCAATGGCTTTGGTCACCGCGCCGCGCACGGCAAGCAGCACGTTCCAGTCGTCGCGGTGGCCTTCGTCCAGCAGCCAGGGCTGCACATTGACCGGGGGCAGCGCAAAGACCGTGCTCTGCGGTCCATGCAGGGCAGGGGGCAGATGGCTGAAGATTTCCTCGGCAGTGAAAGAGAGCACCGGAGCCATGTCGCGCAGCAGCAAGCAGAGAATATGATACAGGGCCGTCTGGGCCGAGCGGCGCTGGCGGCTGCTCGCGCCCGAAGCGTAGAGACGATCCTTGAGGATGTCCAGGTACACGGAGGAAAGATCCGTGACGCAGTACTTGTGCAGAGTATGGTAGACCTTGTGAAATTCAAATTCCGCGTACGCCTGTTGCACGCGCTGGTGCACGCGGGCGGCCGTGTCCAGGGCAAAACGATCCAGGGGCAGCAAATCCTCAAGGGGCACAAGGTCCGCCGGGGCCAGACCGTCGATGTTGCCCAGGATGAAGCGGCAGGTATTGCGGATGCGCCGGTAGGCGTCCACCAGGCGGCCCAGAATCTGATCCGAAATGCGGATGTCCTCGCGGTACTCCACCGAGGAAACCCAGAGGCGCACGATTTCGGCTCCGAATTTTTCAATGAGCTCCTGCGGGGCAATGACGTTGCCGATGGATTTGGACATTTTGCGGCCTTCGCCGTCCACCACATAGCCGTGGGTCAGCACCGCGCGGTAGGGGGCCTGCCCGCGCGTGCCCTCGGAAACCAGCAGCGAACTGTGAAACCAGCCCCGGTGCTGATCCGAGCCTTCCAGATAGAGATCGGCCGGGTAACGCAGTTCCGGGCGCTCCTCCAGCACAGCCGCAAAGCTGGTGCCGGAATCAAACCAGACATCCAGGATGTCGGTTTCCTTTTTCCAGCGGCGGCCGCCGCAGTGCGGGCACACGAGATCTTTGGGCGCGATCTCGTTCACATCGGTCTCGTACCAGTAGTCGCAGCCCGTGGGATGGCTGGCGAAGCGCGCGGCCATGTCGCGCATCCAGGCCGGATCGTTCCAGGCCTCGCCGCAATCCTCACAGAGCAGGGCCAGGATGGGCACGCCCCACTGGCGCTGGCGCGAGATGCACCAGTCCGGCCGGGATTCGATCATATTGTAAATGCGGTCCCGTCCCCAGGCCGGAATCCAGCGCACCGCGCGATCAATGCTTTGCAGGGCCCGGCCGCGCAGCTCGTTCTTTTCCATGCTGATAAACCATTGGGTCGTGGCCCGGAAGATCACCGGCTGCTTGCAGCGCCAGCAGTGCGGGTAGGAGTGGCTGATCGTGTCCTCATGCAGCAGCGCGCCCACTTCCGTAAGCTTTTCAATGACCCTGGGGTTGGCCTCGGTGACGGTGAGGCCCGCGAAAAATTCCACGGCGGGCAAAAAGCGGCCCGCGTCGTCCAGGGGCGAGTAGATCTCAAGGCCGTATTTCAGGCCCGCTTCATAGTCCTCGCGACCGTGCCCCGGCGCGGTATGCACGCAGCCGGTGCCTGTGTCCAGGGTAACGTGCGGGCCGAGGATCAGGGGCGAGGGGCGGTCGTAAAAAGGATGGCGCGCCATGAGCCCTTCCAGTTGCGCGCCTGTGGCCCGGCCCAGAATTGTGGGCCGATCCGGGCCGAAAAGGCCGGAGCAGGGCGCAAGGCGCTCTTCGGCCAGCAGGTACTGGGCTCCCCCTGCTTCCACCAGCACATAGCTGAATTCCGGATGCAGGCAAATGGCCATATTGTCCGGCAAGGTCCAGGGCGTGGTTGTCCAGATGGCCGCAAAGGCCCGCTGGGGATCGGCCTGGGGGAAGATTTTCTTCAGGCCCGGATCGGGCAGGGGAAAACGCACATAGATGGAGGGGGAAGTGTGGTCGTAATATTCCACCTCGGCTTCGGCCAGGGCCGTGTGACAGGAGCAGCACCAGTAAATGGGTTTCTTGGCCCGGATCACGTTGCCTTTTTCCACAAAGTCCGCCAGTTCGCGGGCCGTGGTGGCCTCATAGGCCGGATCCATGCTCATATAGGGCTTTTCCCAGGTTCCGAACACGCCCAGTCGCTTGAATTCCTCGCGCTGGATGTTGATCCATCTGGCCGCATACTCGCGGCAGAGCTTGCGCACCACATGCGCGGGCAGTTCTTTTTTTTTGGCCTTGAGTTCCTGCTCTACCTTATGCTCAATGGGCAGCCCGTGGCAGTCCCAGCCGGGCACATAGCGCGCCGCAAAACCCTGCATATTGCGCGATTTGACCACAATATCCTTGAGAATCTTGTTCAGCGCCGTGCCCATGTGGATATGGCCGTTGGCATAGGGGGGACCGTCGTGCAACACATAGTCGCCCCGGCTGCCCGAGGCGGCAATCATGGCCTCGCCGGCCTGGATTTCAGCCCATTTTTTGAGCAGTTCCGGCTCGCGCTGCGCCAGATTGGCCTTCATGGGAAAGGCGGTGTGCGGAAGATTCAACGTCTTTTTATAGTCGCTCATGCTGGCTCCCGGCGGCTGTTTCCGGCTCAAGGGCCGTGGATATGCGGTGGAAAAATCGCTTTAGTGTGGGCAAAGACGGGTCTAAAGTCAAGAAGCAGGGCTGCCGGAGATATTCACGCCTTTAATGAAAATTGCATTACAACTATCTGAAATTTAAAATGAATTTTTTAGGAAATCATCTCAAAGGTGAATGTCCCGGCTGCCGCATACGATGCGTCAGCCCTGATATGCGGCCTCTTGAGGCTGCGGACAAAGTCGGCAGCCAGGAAAAATGCGGGCAGGTCGCGGCTGCGCCGCGCCCGTACACGATCGCTTTGCGCGCCTTTCCGCCCGGCAGCACAAAATCCGCGAAGCGGAGTTTGTCGTCAGTCCGGGAAGGTCACAGGGGCAGCCTTCGCAGGAACGTGCGTGCTGCGCCCAAAAAATATTCTAGAACTGCGCCGGGCTGCCCTCCATGGCTTCAGCCAGTTCGCGCAGAGCAGCCAGGCTGTCCTGCGCTTCCTGAGGGCTGAGGGTATGCATGGCAAAACCGGCATGGACTATCACATAATCGCCGACGTGCGGCGGTTCGGGCAAAAGCATCATGGAGGCCGTCAAAAAAGTATGGCTTTCGCCCACGCGCACGCGGGCCATGCCTTCTTCCTGAAGCTCCACGATCTGGGCGGGGATGGCAAGACACATGGCTGAACCTCACTGCAAGGTAGAATAAGCATTCAAGGCGGAACGGCAAGCGCGTGGGACGCACGCGCCGCTTGCCGCCATCAGTCCGGCGGGGTGGCCCGGCCAAAGACCCGGGAGCGGCGCTGCGGGGGGGGCAGCAGGCGGGGAATGTGCAGGAGGCGGGGCCGCTGCGCCTGCCTGTGCGCGACGGCCCCGCCCTGTCCGTTGCAATGCTCTCTTAGAGCATTTTTTTGATTGAAAATATCCATTTTCAATCACTTCGCTGCCATCATTTCGCGTCCAGAACGCGGTCTGGACGCTCATTCGGCGCGGGCGCCAGCTAACGCTGTCGCCAGAGCGTTTAGCTAATTTCATTAGCAAAACGCTCTACTTCGGACTGTTATTGCGTTTCTTCCTGGCCGGATAGAGTATGAAGTTCCAGTACAGCACATAGACGGGCAGCACCACAAACATCATGATGTACGCCCAGCTCTTGGTATACAGGAAGTATTGATAGAACGTGCTGAATTCCATAGTGATCTCCTCTTGAAAAAGCCGGGGGCCGGCGCGCTTCAACGCCTGTCATGCGGGCGGCTTCTGCCGCGCTTCCCGTGGGGCCGGCCGGTGTTACGCTGCCCGGCGCGGCCCCCGCGGGCCTGTTTGATCATGCTGCTCAGTGCGCATCCTTGAAGTCGGGATGTTCATAGAGCACGGGCATGTTATACACAATGAAGCGGTATGCCGTCACAATCATGGTCACCACGAAAATGGAGATGCAGATTTCCCAGATGCTCGGAAAATAGCGCTCCGCCGAGGGCAGATTGTAATTGAAGGCAATCATGGAGACATTGAAGCGGTTGAGCACAATGCCGAGCACCGTGTTGGCCGCGGCAAAGCGGCAAAGACACAGGTTCTGGTCGCGCGCGCCCTTGGCGTAGAGCAGGGCGGGCAAGAGCACGAAGCAGAGCATTTCCACCAGCCACCACATGCCGTAGCCTGAGAAAAGGTAGGGGATGTTGGCCTGCACCAGCATGTCGATAAGCTTGAGCATGAAATAGGCGAAGAGGATGAACGAGGCGGCCCTGGAGAAACTGAAGACGACCCCGTCGGCCTCGCGCAGATGCGTGGCGTCCATGTACTGATGCACGCCCTTGTGTGCGAACATGCCTTCAAAAATGACCATGGACGCGCCCGCGGCCATGGAGCTGACGAAGAAGAACATGGGCATGAAGGGGGAGTACCAGAGCGGATGCAGTTTTTCCGGCGCAATCAGATAGAGTGCGCCCAGCGAGGATTGGTGCAGGGTGGAGAGGGTCACGCCGAAGATGGTCAGCAAAATCGTGGCCCGGTTCACCAGGCTGTGCCAGGAGAGCAGGAAGGGGAATCTCCGGGACAGCCACTCCATGGGCGCCACGGAAAATTCGATGAAAAGCACGGTGACGTATGTGGCCACGCACAGGCCCACTTCAAAAAGCACGGAAGTGGTGCCGGGAAAGAAGAACATGTACGGCAGGCGCAAGGGATGGCCGAGGTCGTAGAGCAGGGCCACGACCACGAAAGCGTAGCCCAGAAAGGCCGTGGTCACAGCCGGGCGCACCGCGGAGTGGAACTGCTTCATGCCCATTACATAGCAGGCCACGGTTGTGAAGTAGCCGCCCGCCGCAAGGCACACGCCGCAGAGCAGGTCAAAGCCGATCCACAGGCCCCAGGGCTGATTGTCGTCCAGATTGGTGACCGAGCCGATGCCCATGGTGAAGCGGATCACCGTGATGATCAGGCCCACCGCCAGAATGATCCAGGTGATGATATTGCCCGGCGTGCGGCGCAGCAGCGGATCGAGATTGAACAGCTTGTCTTTGGTGGGAATGACGATGCCGTGGTTTTCCATTTACTTATCCTCCCCGTGTCCGTCAGGATGCGCCGTCCTGGCTTCCCTGGCTTTCAGGGCCTCGGCCATGGCCCTGCGGGCCGTTTCGGCCGCGCCCGGGCCCTGGGTTTCCTCAATCTTGCGCACGGCGGCGTCCACGGCGGCGGTCACGTCTTCTTTGGCCTGAGCGACGACCTGGTCCTGTTCGGCCTTGTGCACGGCCTCGCGGCGCTTGCTGATGGCGTAGGCCCCGCCGAAGAGCACGGGCCAGAAGGCCACGATCATGGGCACCGCGCCCAGGGCTCCATAGGTCAGTTCGCCCATGGGCTGCTTGCCCAGATGGGTGTTCAGGCCCAGTTGCTCCAGAGCCGGCCCGGCGTCGGCCGCGTTGTTGGGCCGCACGGCTTCGGCCGTGCCCGCGGCAGGAGCCAGAACCATCCAGGCTGTGCCGCCCGCGTCCCATTCGCCGTAGACATAATTCACATACTTGCCGGGATTGTCGGCAATGCGCGCGCGGGCCGCTTTGATCAGGTCGCTGCGCTTGCCGAAGGTCAGGGCATTCACCGGGCAGGCTTCCACGCAACCGGGGAGTTTGCCTTCTTTGAGGCGGGGCTCGCAAAAGGTGCATTTTTGCACCAGGGGATCAAAGGCCTCGTCATACTGGAAGCCCGGCACATAGAAAGGACAGGCCACCATGCAGTAGCGGCAGCCCACGCATTGCGAGCCGTCATAGGCCACTGTGCCGTCGGGCAGCTTCTGGAAACATTTGGCGAAGCAGGCCGAGGCGCAGGCCGGATCATTGCAGTGGAAGCACTGCAATTTGCGGAAAACCGGCTTGCCGTTCATTTCGTACTTGTTGACCACGGTCCATTCATACGCCGTGGTGCGGCGGCGGGTTTCCGTGACTGAGAGATCCGTGAAGGGCTTGGCCGGCCTGGGCAGATGATTCACTTTATTGCAGGCCGCTTCACAGCGGCGGCAGCCGATGCAGCGGGTCGTGTCGTGCAGCACGCCGTAGCTTTCTTCATAGTACGGAAAGGTATGGGAGGCGGCTTTGGCCACTTTGGCCGTGCCCAGTGCCGAAACCACGCCCGCGCTTCCCAGAATAGTCAGGAATTTTCTGCGATTCATATGCCTTCTCCCTACTAATCGGCGCGTTTATGGCAGGTTGTGCAGTCGGTGCTCCTGGGACGACCGACGTTCATGGCCGTGTGGCAGCCCATGCATTGCAGATGGTACGCGGCCTTGAGCTGCGGGCGCTCCGGATGCCTGGGATCAATGGTCGCGCTGTGGCAACTGCTGCACTTGGGCGGCGTGGCCGAAAGCGGGCTGTAATGATGGCAGGCCGCACAGAGCGTTTCCGGCCGGGTGTGGAAGGCCTGGGCCAGCTTGTCGTCCTTGATCCCCTCCATCAGCGAATTGAGATGGCGGCGGTGGGTGAACAGGGTCGGCTTGTATTCTTTGGCCAGCTCGCCAATGACCACCTTGAGCGGAGCATCCTTGGGCGCAAGATAGGGCACGGGCTTTTGGGCCAGCACGGTTTTCGCGGCCAGGGCCTCGTTTTCTTCAGCGGGCAGCTCCCCGGCAATGCCCTGTTGCAACTGGGCATTGGTCATGGCGGGCGTCACATTATGGCAGGACGCGCACCAGGCCGCGTCGCGCCTGGGTTTTACAAGAACATGACAGCCCGCGCATTCCCGGCGCTTGAGCTGCTGCTCATGACAGCTCACACAACTCTGCGGCGTATTCTCGCCCTTGGGGCGTTGGGCGATGTTCGTGGCGTGCATGGCCCGCTCAAGGGTGATGAAATTGCCCTCGGCTTTGCCTCCCACCGTATGACAGGTGGTACAAGCCACCGTATCGCCCGTATGGTGGCAGGACTCGCAGTTTTCGATTTTTTTCTCGTGGATCAGGTGATTGAAGACCACGGGTTTCATGGCCGAGCCCTTGGGATTGGGCTTTTCGCCCACCGGGAAGATGACCATGGCCGACGGCGCGCCGCTGTCCGTGGCCTCCAGGGAAGCCGCGGCCGCAGAGCCCGCCCCCCAGGCCGTCAGACACGCCGCGCCGGCCAGGGCCATCGCCGCCAGCAGAAGCAGTGTTGTGCCGTTCCTCATATGCTTGTCCTTTTGCATACAGTACCCCAACATACCCAGCCCGCGGCACCGCGCCGCGGGCTGCCTCCGGCCCCCCGGAGGGGCAGACGGTCAGATGCCGCCACGGTAGCCCAGGGCGCGAAGCACGTCAAGGAGGGGGGGCGCGTTGAAAGGGGTTCTCAAGCCCGGAAAAACAGGGCATTGAGAAAATTTTCATAAAAAAAAGCCGCGTTCGTTACAGGCGACAAAAACCGCGTGCGCGTGCGGGCCGCCGGAGGCATCCAAGCGCCTTGGCGCGGCCCCAGCCGCCCGCGGGCTTTCCGGACTTCACGGCAGGGGGCATTTTCTGCCTTCGCGATTCAGCAGGCCCAGTGCCGCCGGGCCTGCGCCAGCACGGCCGCGGGATCGTCGGGCGGCAGAAAAATCGCCTCGGCACGGGCCCGGAACCAGGTCAACTGGCGTTTGGCATAGGCGCGGGTATTGCGCAGCCAGAGGCTGCGGCACTGCTCAAGGCTGATGCGGCCTTGCAGATGGGCCAGAGCTTCGGCCGCGCCGATGCCCGACCAGCCGGGCGCGGCCGGATCGTCGCAGCGACTCAGAGCCTGCCGGGCTTCGTCCAGGGCGCCGGCGGCCAGCATCAGATCCAGCCGCCGCGCCAGGCGCGGCTCCAGCCAGGCCAGATCCGCATTGAGCACCAGCAGGGGGCCCCGGCAGAGCGGGGGGCTCATGGCGTTCGCGTGCCACCAGCTGAACGGGCGGCCCGTGCCCTCCAGCACTTCCAGGGCGCGGCCGATGCGCTGGCGGTCGTGCGGGTGGATGCGCGCCGCATAGGCCGGATCCGCCGCGGCCAGCTCGCCATGCAGCGCGGGCGCGCCTTCCGCCTCCAGGCGGGCTTGCAGGCGCGCGGCGATGGCCGGATCCACGGGCGGGATTTGGGCAATGCCGCGCAGCAGGGTCTGAAAATAGAGGCCCGTGCCGCCCACCAGCAGGGGCGTCCTGCCGCGCGCCAGCAGTTGCCGGGCCCTGGCCGCGGCCTGTTCCGCCCATTGCCCGGCGCTGATCTTTTGCGTTGCGGGCAGAAAGCCGTAGAGATGATGGCCGCAGCGGGCGCGCTCTTCCGGCGAGGGCTGGGCCGTGATCAGCGGAAAGTCGGCATAGACCTGCCGGGAATCGGCGTTGATCACCTCGCCGTCCAGGGCTTCGGCCAGGAGCAGGGCCGCCGCGGTCTTGCCCGCGCCCGTGGGCCCGGCCAGACAGATCACGGGCGCGGGCCGGGACGCCGGAGGCGCGGCCGGAACCGGGGTTGCCCGCAGGCTCATTCCGGCACGCGAAAGCCGCCGTGCGGCGCGGCCAGACAGGGCGTGCCCCGGCGCACCTGGCCCTTGTCGTATTTTTCCATGAGCATGCGGCGCACGTTTTCCGGCACCAGGCCCTTGACGTCCGCGCCGTGGCTGGCCGCGGCCTTGACAATGGTGGAACTGATGAACAGCCATTGGTAATCGGTCATCATGAAGACCGTCTGGATGTGGCGTTGCAAACGGCGGTTCATCAGGGCCAACTGGAATTCGTACTCAAAATCCGAGACCGCGCGCAGCCCGCGCAGGATGGCGCAGGCCCCGCGCTCGGCCGCATATTCCACGGTCAGGCCCGAAAATGGCTCCACCACGGCGCGGGGCTCGTTTTTCAGGGCTTCGCGGGCCATCCGCACGCGCTCCTCATGGCTGAAGAGCGGAAATTTGGGCGTGTTGTCGGCCACGGCCACCAGAACTTGATCAAAAACCTCGCAGCCGCGGCGGATCAGGCTCAGATGACCGTTGGTCAGGGGATCGAAAGTCCCGGGGTATAATGCTGTTTTCATGGCAGTGTCCAGATGCAGATGCGGGTCTGCCCGAAGAGGCGGTCAGCCAGCAGGTTGAGGGCGGGCGGCGGGGCAAGTGTGAGATCTTTTTCGATCTCCGCGCTCACCAGGGCGCCCGGAGCCAGCCAGTTGTTTTCCGCCAGGGCGCGCAAGGCCGCCTGGGCCAGATTTTTGCGGTAAGGCGGATCCATAAAGACCAGATCAAAGGGCTCAATGGGCGGTCGCCGCAGCAGGCGCGCCACGTCCTCCCTGAGCAGCCGGGCCTGCTCCGCAAGGCCCAGATCCGCGATGTTTTGTTGCAGGCAGCGCACGGCCAGGGCCGCGTTTTCCACCAGCAGGGCCGAGAGCGCGCCCCGGCTCAGAGCCTCGAACGCCAGGCTGCCGCTGCCCGCGAAAAGATCCAGCACGCGCGTGCCGTGCCAGTGCAGGCCCCGGGCCTCAAGCATGGAAAAAAGCGCCTCGCGCGTTCTGCCCATGGCCGGACGGTAGCCTTCGCCCTGCACGGTTTTCAGCACGCGGCCGCCCAATCTGCCGGCAATGATCCGCATGGCGGCTCCCATCCGGTTGAATGTCGCGCAGGATGCCGGGCCGCGCCTACATGCGCGAAAGCAGGCGGGTCATGGCGTAATCCATCTTGGCCAGGGCCTCCTGCAGTTCGGTCTGCTCCACCCAGGGGCGCTGCTCCACATCGGCCAGCTTGCCCTTGAACATGTCCCACTTGCGCTCCAGCTCGCCGGTGAGAAAAGTCCAGTCCACCCTGGGGTGCGCCTGGCCTTCATGCAGCACGGTCCGGGCCACCTGGCGGCCCTCCAGGACCATTTCCTCAAGATAGGCGGGAATCAGGGGCCGGATGCCGAACCGTTGCTCAATGAGCCCGGCCAGCGTGGTCTGGGCCGAATTTTCGCCGTGCACCAGCACGATGTGCGCGCCGTCCCGGGCCAGGGGGGCGGCCCAGTCCAGCAGCTGGCTCTGCCCGGCATGGCCCGAAAAGCCGTTGATGGTGAAAATGCGCGCGGCCACTTCCATATCCTCGCCGAAGAGCGTGATCTTTGCGGCGCGCTCCACCAGTTTGCGGCCCGGCGTGCCCACGGCCTGGTAGCCCACAAAGACCACGCTGGCCCCGGGCCGCCAGATATTGTGCTTGAGGTGATGCTTGATCCGCCCGGCATTGCACATGCCACTGGCTGAAATGACCACGGCCGGGCCCTGATAGCTGTTGATGGCCTGCGATTCCTCGGCGCTCATGGTATAGCGCAGATGGGGCAGGGCAAAAGGATCTTCGCCGTCGTTCAGCAGGGCCCGCGCGTCCTCGTCGAAAAGCTCGCGGTGGCGCTGAAAGACTTCCGTGGCGCGGATGGCCAGGGGGCTGTCCACGAAAACGGGCATGTCCGCGGGCAGCTTGCCCTGTTTGTTGAGAATGTGCAGGCAGTAGAGCACTTCCTGGGTGCGCTCCACGGCAAAGGCCGGGATGATCACCTTTTCGCCGCGGCTGTGGCTGTAGGCGATGGCTTCGGCCAGCTCCTCGGTGCTCGTGCTTTCATTTTTATGATTGCGGTCGCCGTAGGTGGATTCCATGAACACATAATCGGCCACGGGCGGATTTTCCGGATCGCGCACGATCAGGGACTGGGGGCGGCCAATGTCGCCGGAAAAGATCAGGCTGGTGGTTTTGCCGTTCTCCTCGGCCTCGATGCGCAGGGAGCCGGAGCCCAGAATATGCCCGGCGTCATAGTAGGTCACGCGGATGCCCGGCGCGGGCTCGAAAGTCCTGTGGTAGTCCACGGGTTGAAACAGGGTGGCCGCTTTTTGGGCGTCTTCCATGCCGTACAGCGCGAGAGGCGGGTTTTTGAGCCCGCGGCGCTCGTACTTTTTGGCTTCCCACTGGGCTTCCATTTCCTGAATGTGGGCGCTGTCCTGGAGCATGATCTCCAGCAGCTCGCCCGTGGCCCTGGTGCAGTAGACGGGGTTGGCATAGCCGTTTTTGACCAGCAGGGGCAGCAGGCCCGAATGGTCTATATGGGCGTGGGTGATCAGGATGAAGTCAATGCCGGCGGGCTCGTAGATTCCGGCCTCGCGGTTGCGGGCTTCAATGGCCTTGTTGCCCTGGTGCATGCCGCAGTCCACGCAGAAACGCGTGCCGCCGACCTCGATCATGTAGCAGGAGCCGGTCACGGTCTGCGCCGCGCCCAGAAATTGAACCTTCATGGCATCTCCTTTGCGGAAGTGCGGCCCGGAACGGGCGTTTTTTCCGTACGACTATGCCTGTCATCGCGGCCAAGCGCAAGCCCCGCGTCGGGTCGGGGCAGGCGCATGCCGGGGAAATCGCAGGGTTTTGCCGCGGCCCTGGAACGCATTGCCTTTGCCCGGCCGCGCACATATACTGGCCGAAGCGAAAAACAGGCGCGCCCGCGGCGCGTCCCCGCCCCAAGGAGCAATCATGCCTGAATTACGACAAAATATTGTGGACGATCTGACTTCCGTGACAACCGAATCCTGGCGCACGTTCAGGATCATGGCGGAAATGGTCACGGCCCTGGACCAGCTCAACGCCCTGAAGAGCAACTGCATTTCCATTTTCGGCTCGGCCCGCTGCACGCCGGACATGCAGGAGTATCAGGATGCGGAAAAGATCGCGCACATGCTGGTGCAGGCGGGTTTCGGGATCATCACCGGCGGCGGCCCGGGCATCATGGAGGCGGCCAACAAGGGGGCCAGCGAGGCCGGGGGCGAGTCCGTGGGCCTGCACATCCATCTGCCGCACGAGCAGGGCTGCAACAACTATGTAAAAACCCGCTGCAATTTCCGCTATTTTTTCATCCGCAAGTTCATGTTCGTGAAATACGCCATGGCCTATGTGGTCATGCCCGGCGGCATGGGCACCATCGACGAGCTTTCCGAGGCCTTTGTGCTGGCTCAGACCGGCCGCACCCGGCCTTTTCCGATCATTCTGTATGATTCGCGCTACTGGAGCGGCTTTCTGGAATGGCTGCGCCACAGCATGGTCGCGGGGGGCTTTATCCAGGAGGCCGAGATCCAGAAACTGGTCACGGTCTGCGACACGCCCGAGGAAGTGGTCAACCATCTGTGCAAGATCATTATCCTCTAGTGCCGCGTGAAGCGCACCAGTACCCCGTACTGCATAACGTTTCGGGGGACTGGCCGCCGGCTGCGCGATCTTCACACCGAATGGACCGATGAGGCGTGACATGACGCTTGTTCTGCCGCGCGTTTTCGAGGCTGCGGGGCCTGTGCCGGCCCCGCCGTCCGGGCATACCTGGGAAGGACTCATGGATCTGGCCCTGGAAGCGGCGGCCGAGGGCGGCCGCGCGGGCGAAGTGCCGGTGGGCGCCGTGATTGCCGGGCCCGACGGGCGCATCCTGGCCCGCGCGCGCAACGCGCCGGTCAGTCTGCACGATCCCACGGCGCATGCCGAAATTCTGGCTCTGCGCGCCGCGGGCGCGGCGCTGGGCAATTATCGCCTTGCGGGTTGCGTGCTGGTGGTCACCCTGGAGCCCTGCGCCATGTGCGCGGCGGCCCTGGCGCACGCCCGCCTGGCCGGGCTGGTTTTCGGCGCGGCCGACGCCCTGGCCGGGGCCGTGGTTTCCCGCGCCGAGTATTTGGATGCCGCGCCCTGCAACCACCGGGTCTGGCAGATGGGTGGCGTGCGGGCCGCAGCCTGCGCCGCGCTGCTGCGCGATTTTTTCGCGGGCAGGCGCGAGCGTGCTCCCGGATAAGACCATGAGGATGATTGATGCTTGAACTGACGGTTTTTCTGAGCGGGGCTCTGGTCATGGTGCTGGAAATGGTGGGCGCGCGGGTGCTGGCCCCGCATGTGGGCACGTCGGCCGTTGTCTGGACCAGCCTGATCGGCGTGGTGCTGGCCTGCCTGGCCCTGGGAGCCTGGGCCGGAGGGCGCCGGGCCGATAAAAGGCTTTCCCGCGCCGGCCTGGGCCAGGCTCTGGCCGGGGCCGGAGCCGGCTGCGGCCTGACGGCCTTCTGCCATACGGCGGTGGGCGCGGGCGTGACCTCGGCCATCGGCAATCTCTATCTGGCGGCCGTGGCCGCGGCTGCGGGCATTTTCGCCGTGCCCGCCTTTTTTTTCGGGATGATCACGCCCTATGTGATCCGCCTGCGCATCGCCCGGGTGGATACTTCCGGCGCCACAGTGGGCAGACTGTATGCGCTCTCCACAGCGGGCAGCATTCTTGGCACCTTTTTGGGCGGCTTTGTGCTGATCTCCTTTTTTTCCAGCACCATCATTCTTTGGGGCGCGGCCATCTGCATGCTGCTGCTTTCTCTGGGCAACGCGCCGGGCAGGCCGCTGCTGCGGCTGCTTCTGCTGGCGCTCTGCGTTCTGCTGGCCTGGCAGAACACGCTCTACAGGCAATGGCTGGCGCGCAACGGGCGGGGCGTCATGCTGGAAAGCCCCTACAACAACATTCGGATCAGCGAGGGCCTGGATCCGGCCGAGGGCAACAGGCGGGTGCGCCTGATGGCCACGGATCCCGGCTACAGCCAGTCCGGCATGTATCTGGACGCGCCGGACGAACTCTATTTCGAGTACACCCGTTTTTACGCTTTGGGTCCCTATTTCGTGCCCAAGGCGCAAAGCGTGCTGATGCTCGGCGGGGGCGGCTATTCGGTGCCCAAGTGGCTGCTGGCCGGGCGGGCGCGCCCGCACGCGCCCGGCGGTCCCGGAGGCCGGGATCTGCGCCTGACCGTGGTGGAGCTTGATCCGGCCATGACCGCGGCGGCGCGGCGCTGGTTCGGCCTGCGGCAGGATTCGCGGCTCACCGTGCTGCATGAGGACGCCCGCGCTTTTCTGAACCGGCAGAAAAGCCGCTATGATCTGGTTTTTGTGGATGTTTTCAACTCGCATTATTCCGTGCCCTTTCAGATGGCCACGCAGGAGGCCGCGCAGGCCTTGCGCCGGGCTGTGGCTCCGGGCGGCGCGCTGCTGATGAATCTCATTTCCGCGGTGGAAGGCGAGGACGGGCGTCTGTTCCGGGGCATTTACCAGGCTCTTGCCGCGGCTTTTCCGGATGTGCGCGTTTTTTGCGTGGGGCGGCCGGAGCGGCCTGCCGAGGTGCAGAACCTTATGCTCGTGGCCTTTGCGGAAAAACGGCCCGAAAGCGGGCGGGAGATGGCCCCGGACGGGGAAAGCCCGCCTGTGCCCCCACAGCTGGCCGCCATGCTGCGCGCCAGGCATCTCCGGCCTGTGGACCGGGATATTGCGCCGCTCACCGACGATCTGGCCCCGGTTGAGCGCTATGCGCTGATGCTCCTGCGGCCATGAACGTCTTCCGGCCGCTTCAGACCGCCGGCTCAGGCGTGCCGGGGCGAATTTTTTTGGCGCGTGCGGTGAACGGCGACGCGCCCGGCAGAGCGTTTTGCCGCCCTGCGGGTTTTTCGCCGACGCACGGATGGAATCTTGCGGGATGGCGCTGAAATCTGTACTTTAGTCTCTGGAGCGTCAGCGGTGTGAAACTCCCCGCGCAGGGCAGTCCGAGCAGGCGCGCCCTCCGCGCGGCGCGGCCTTGCGGGCCGGAGAACAGATTTTTTCCCGTGAGTTTATTGCAGGCATGATTCTGCGCCCACGCGGCCGCGCTACACCGGAAAATGTTTGAGACAAGGAGGCCCCCTATGGAGCATATGCCCACAATCAAACCCGTATCCACCACGGATCAGGTCCTGACCATGCTGGGGCAGAAGCTGAACAACCGCCAGGAGCTGACTCTGGCCGAAAACCTGATGGCCATGAGCGCCGCGGCCCGGACCAAGGCCGACTTCTATGGCCCCGGCCCGGCGACCATGCAGTTGCAGCACCCTCAGTTGCCTGAGGACGTCAAGGGGATTCTGGCCAACTACAGCGGGGTCTGAGGCGCATCAGCGCCGCAGCAGACCGGCGCGGAGCAGGCCTGCCGCCACATCATCGGCAGCCTGGCATTTTTCTGGTGAAGCTGACGGCTTTGGAAATGCCGGCTTTTCAAGGCAGACGTTCCCCGCTGACCGTCATGTCCGGCAGGAGCCGCCACCCTTTCCGGTGTTTTGCGCCGTATGCGGATCCACATTTAACAGCGCGGGGGCCAGGCGGCCCGGCCGCGCGGAGTGCGAGGAAGTTTTTTGAACGAGACCATTGATGATCTCACTGTGCAGTATGAGGAAAACGGCCAGATCCTGATCAAAGAGATCGACAAGGTGGTGTTGAGCAAGGGCGCCTGGACCACGATTCTGTTCCGCTATCAACAATGGCGGCCGGAAACCGATGACTACGGCCCGGAGAAATATGTGATCCGTCGCTATAAAAAATCCGGCGGCGAGTACCGCCAGCAATCCAAGTTCACCATTTCCAGCGCGGAACAGGCCCGCAAGATTGTTGACGCCCTGCTTTCCTGGATTGAAAAATAAGCCGGCCCGGCGATCCCGCTGCTTTTTTCAGGTTTCGGCCAGGTTTTAGGGCGTTTTAAAAGCAATATGCTCTATGACGGGCAAGGGCTTGTGAGGTTCTTGCGGGAGCCTCACAAGCCCTTGGGTCAGATGGGTACAACATTCCCGCTGTTGCAGCGCAGATCAGCCGTGCACGCGCAAGCCCCGGCGTCCGGCAGGAGCGTCAGGGATTTTTTCGTATCCGGGCTGATGCGCCTGGCGGCTTAGCGGGTCATGTCCTTCAGGGAATTTTTGAGCTCATGCGCCTTGTCTTTCACGCTGCTTTTGACGTCGTGAAAGGCATCGCTCATGGAGTCTTTGGCCTGACGAGCGCCGCTTTCCATGCTTTTGCCGCTTTTGCGGGCCTTTTCGCTCAGGCTGCTGCCTGTCTGACGCGTTCTGCTCTTCATATCCTTCGTGGATTCCCGGGCGTTGTCGCCGGCCATGCTTTGCGCTTTCTCGCCCATATCCGACATGTTTTTTTGCGCGGAATGAGACATACCCTTATCCGCGGCGCGGGCGACGGTTTTTTTCTTCATGGTCTGGGATCTGGACGTTGTTTTCGTCGTATCGGATGTATTGACTGAAGCGTTCATTCTTTGTTCCTCATATCTTGCGGAAGCCGTGGACGGGTTCCGGTTCTCTGGTTCATGGCAACGTCACTGTAAAAAAAGACCCCGACATTCTGCCGGGGCCCTGGATAGATTTCAGCTTGTCTCCGGCGCATGGTATAACAACGCCGTTTCTCTGTCGCTGAAATAAACGCGTTGCCAGTATAGAATATAAAATATGTACTGCATCTCTCCTGTCAAGCCGCAGCAGTCCCGGCCAGGACCACGGCTTGGGGCAACGCCTGGGCAGCGCCGCCGCAGTGGACGCAGAAGCCGCGTCTGTCCGGCGCAGGCGACGCGCCTGGGCTCACGTCCTGTTTTGTGCGCTGTCCGCCGCCCGGCAGACCAGCCAGGGCAGTTCGTGGCGGCTGTTGATGCTCAGCCGCCGTAAAATATTCCTGATGTGCGTTTTCAGGGTGCTCTGAGAGATGTTCAGGCTGCCGCAGATTTCCACGTCCTGGTGTTTCTGGACCAGCATGGCTGCAACCAGAGCCTGCTGGCGGGTCAGGCCCAGGGCGCGGAAAATCCGTTCGCACTGCTCCAGACTGAGCGTTTCGGACGGCATGCCGCCTTCATCTTCCGGTTTTTTCTCTTTTTCACACGTCAGGGCCTGCATGGCTGCGGGCGCGTTTTCCAGAGGCAGGAAGGCGGGGCGCGTTTCCCGGCCATCGCGGGGAGAAGCCCAGAAAACGAGCCGCTCCAGCAGAAAGACAAAGGCAAAGCTGGAAATCAGAATGGTAACGGCCAGAAAGGCAAAGAGATAATTGACCGTGGTGCCGTGGGAAAGACTGGTGCGGATGCCGGGCAGGGCATATGTGCCGAGCAGCAGGCTGAACAGGAGGGTTGCCCCGCCAAAGCCGATCAGCCGGATGCCGTTGCCCTCGCCGCTTTGCTTCAGACGCGAGGCCGCAAAGAAGAGCGTGGCGTAACTGTACACGCCGAGCAGCGTGTAGGCGAAATGCAGGCTGTCCAGGGACAGGGCCGGAGATTCGCGGTGCAGCAGGGGCCAGGCCGTGTAGCCCACCACCAGCAGGGGGCCCATGAGCAGAATGGTCCGCCAGATGGAGGCCCGGCGCGCCAGATGGATGCAGAGCGGCGATATGAGGCAGCTCAGTGCCGCGATCAGCAGCAAATGCGGCTTGGGCCGCGGGAGCAGCGGCTCCATGACGGCCAGCAGACTGTAGTACAGGCCGTGGCTTACGCCGGCCAGCGCGTAAACGGGGTATATCGGCCACAGCGCGCCCGCAAACGTCCAGCCGGGCTTGCAGCCAGGCTGGCCCGCGCCGTCCCCGGTATCGGGTTCAGAATTTTCAGGCGCTTCCAGCAGGAGTCTGGCTGCCAGAGCAAAGACCACGGGCAGCAGAAAAAGGCTGTCCGGGCGCAGGGTCAACATGCCGTGGATCAGGGAGCGGCTGATAATGATCCCGCCGCTGACCACAATCAATGTGCCCAGGCGCGACAGCCCGGCCACGCCCATGCCCAGAACCATAAAGCCCGCGGCAAAGCCGAAGCCCGCGGGCAGGCTGAGCGACATGCCCGCGAGCGGGCCGGAAAACAGGGGAATATCCAGGCCCGCCAGAGCCGGAAGCATCAGGCAGGCGCTGCCCGCGATCCAGAGCCGGTTAAGAGCGCCTTTGCGGCGCAGCTGTGCCCTGAACAGGCCCATCAGCAAAAGGGACGCGGCCGCGCCGGGCAGGACCGCGAACAGGCGTCCGAACTCATCATTGAAAAGCAGGGGCTCCATGTCTCCGTAGCCCCGGAACGTCAGCCAGAGCCAGGCGTTCAGGCAGCCCGCACCCAAAATATAGCGGAGCTCTTTCAAGCTGTACCTCGCAGTCATGACGGCGCTCAGCGCGCGTGCATGCCCCTTTTCTCCCTGTTCTGTGAAAAAAAAGTCCTGCATGACGCGGTCGCCGGCATGAAGGGAATTTTGCGCCGTACAAGGATAATACATATTATTTTTTTATATTTCAATGGGATGAATGTATCATCCTTTGAGGTATATGCCCTGGCGGGCTACCTGCATCCCGTATTTTCGCCTCTTTTTTTGCAAATTACCACCGCGGATGATTGGCCGGATGTGGGCTTGTGCGTAAAAGTACACACTGAGAAAAATGCCGGGCTTCACGATCCGGGCAGGAGATGCCCGCGCCGAATGAGCCTGAAAACCACGCTTTTCAGGCGCTTGTCCCGCTTGCGGGGAAATGATGGCAGCGCCGCTTTTGAAATTGAATAATTTCAAAAGCAAAATGCTCTAATTGCTGTCTCCATCCGTAGCTTCCTTCGTCGCAACGGCTGAAGCCTGGACGCGAAATGATGGCAGCGAAGTGATTGAAAATGAATATTTTCAATCAAAAATGCTCCAGGAGGATGTGCCTTGCAAGGGCGTTGTTTCGCGCCGTAACTCTAAAAGTGGCAGGAGGTTGCCATGAACAGGATGTTTTCCCTTGCCGCGGGACTCGTGACCGCGCTTTCCCTGCTGGCGGGACCGGCCCTGGCGGCTGACGCGCCGGCCTACGACGGCCCGAAACTCAAGTTTCGGGTGGCCCACACCACGCCTCCGGGCAATCACATCACCCTGGCCTTTGAGAAATTCAAAGAGCTGGTGGAGCAAAAGAGCAACGGCAAAATCAGGGTTCAGGTCTTTCCCAACGCCATCCTGGGCAGCGACCGCGTGCTGATGGAAGGCGCTCAGAAGGGCAGCCTGGAAATGGCCGTCAGCTCCACGCCGAACATGGCCAATTTTTCTCCCCTCTATCAGGTCTTTGACCTGCCGTACATCACCAGCCCCAAAAATCAGGAAAAGCTGTACAAGTCAATTGATTCTGGCGCGCTTGGCGAATATTTCAAAAAAGTGGGCAACAGCATCGGTCTTGAGCCGATCATGTACGCCGAATACGGCTACCGCAACTTTGTGACCATCAACCGCCCGGTTTCCAGGGTGGAGGATCTGGCGGGCCTCAAGGTGCGCACCACGGACTCGGCCGTTGAAGTGGAAGTGGCCAAGATCCTGAAGATGAATCCCACGCCCGTGGCCTGGGGCGAAGTGTACACGGCCTTGCAGCAGGGCACTGTGGACGGCGAGGGCAACACCTTTCCGCATATGTACGGGGCCAAGCATCACGAAGTGCTGAAATACGCCGTGACCTCGGCCCACAACTACGGCATGCAGGTCATGATGGCCAATAAGGCCTGGTGGGACAAGCTGCCGCCCGAAGCCCAAAAGCTGATCCGCGAGGCCGCGGCCGAAGCCCTGGCATACCAGCGCAGCGTGCTGTACCCCAGGAATGAGGCCGAGGCGCGCGAAGGCTTCATCAAGGCCGGCATCAGGATCGTGGAGCTTGACGATGCGCAGCTTGACGCCTTCCGCAAGGCCACCCGGCCTGTCTGGGAGAAGTTCAAGGACAAGCTGCCGCCCGATCTCGTGGAGCTGGTGCTCGAAACGCAGAAATAAGCCCGCCGTATTGATTCCGCCGCGCGGAGAACCCCCGCGCGGCGGACGATCCATCGTTGCTCCCCCCCCCGCGTCCGGAAAGATCCGGTCCGGCCCGCAAGGGTCCGGGCCGCGAACCGCCGCGCGTCACCGCTGCAGCTCATGGAGTGAGCCATGTCTTCAACCTGCCGCAAATTTTTGCGTCTGCTTGACGCGGATCTGGAAAAGCCGTTTCTGGTCATCGGCCTGCTCCTGATGATCCTGATCATCACATATCAGACGCTCTACCGTTATTCGATCACCCAAATGCTCGTGCTGCTGGACGCCCCGGCATTTGTCGCCTGGTTCGGCGCGTATCTGCCCGTTGCCAAAATCAGGGAAACCGTCTCCAACTGGGTGGGGCTCTCGGTCTGGTCCGAGGAAACGGCCCGCTATCTTTTCATCTGGATATCCTATCTGGCCATTCCCCTGGCCATCCGCCGGCGCAGCAACATCCGGGTGGACATCATTTATGATCGGCTTTCGCCCCGTGTGCAGGGCATAAGCTGGATCGTGGTGGATCTCTGCCTGCTGGCCCTCAGCGGCTTCATGACCCTGGAGGGCCTGGAGCACGTCCGCATGCAGCTCGCCATGCCCCAGATGACCGCGGCGCTCGGCATTCCCTATGCCATACCCTATCTGATCCTGCCGCTGGGCTTCGGACTGATGAGCCTGCGCGCGCTTCAGGACATTGCGGATCAGCTCCGCGTCACGGCCTGGCCGGACGCCCTGGCCGGCATAGCGTTCACCGCGCTGCTGTTCGCGCCGGTCTTTCTTTTTGAGGATGTGAACGCCATTGCCCTCTTGTTCGGCTATTTCATAGCCCTCTTGCTGATCGGCGTGCCCATCGCCTTCAGTCTGGGCATTGCGGGCCTGATGACCGTGCTCGGCGCGGGAACGCTGCCGGTGGACTATCTTGCTCAGGTGGCCTTTACTTCCATCGACAATTTCCCGATCATGGCGATTCCTTTCTTTATCGCCGCCGGGGTGTTCATGGGCGCGGGCGGCCTTTCGCGCCGTCTGCTGGCCCTGGCCGACGAGCTGGTGGGCGGACTGGCCGGAGGCATGGCCCTTGCCAGCATTGCCACCTGCATGTTTTTCGCGGCCATCAGCGGTTCGGGCCCGGCCACGGTGGCGGCCATCGGGACTCTGACCATCCCGGCCATGGTCGAGCGCGGCTACGACAAGCTCTTTGCCGCCGCGGTGGTGGCCGCGGCCGGGGCCATCGGCGTGATGATCCCGCCGAGCAATCCCTTTGTGGTGTACGGCGTGGCCGCCCAGGCTTCCGTGGGCAAGCTCTTTCTGGCGGGCATCACGCCGGGCGTGCTCACCGGCCTGGCCCTGATGGTCACCGCCTATGTCATCGCCCGCAAAAACGGCTGGCGCGGCGAATCCCGGCCGCGCAACCTGAAGAGCGTGACGGCCGCCGTCTGGGATGCCAAATGGGCCTTGCTTGTGCCGGTCATCGTGCTGGGCGGCATCTACGGCGGCCTGATGACGCCCACCGAGGCCGCGGCCATTGCCGCCATGTACGGCCTGCTGGTGGGGCTGTTCATTTACCGCGAGCTGAACTGGCGCTCGCTCCGGAAATGCTGTGTGGAATCCGCGCAGACTTCGGCCGTGATCATCATGCTGATGTCCATGGCGACTATTTTCGGCAATGTGATGACCCTGGAGCAGGCGCCAGAGCGCATTGCCTCGGCCATCCTCAACCTGACCGCCAACAAGATCGCCATCCTGCTGCTGATCAATGTGCTCCTGCTCTGGGTGGGCACCTTTATGGAGGCCCTGGCCGCCATCGTGATCCTCACGCCCATTTTGCTGCCGCTGGTCACCAAAGTGGGCGTGGATCCGATCCACTTCGGCGTGATCATGGTGGTCAACCTGGCCATCGGCTTCGTGACGCCGCCCGTGGGCGTGAATCTCTTTGTGGCCTGCGGCATCACCAAGCAGAAGATCGAACTGGTCTCCAGGGCCGCCATGCCTTTCATTCTGACCATGCTGGCGATCCTGCTGCTGGTGACCTTCTGGCCGACGCTCTCGCTCTATTTGCTGCAATAGAGCCTGTTTGGGAACCTGTCATGATCCCCGGCGCGCGGCCAGGCGCGGCATGCCGGGGATCTCCCTTTCAAGTTCCCGGCATTGGGCGTATACTCTCGGCTGCTGCGCATGGCGCGGGAGGAAAACGGCATGGCGAATTTTTTGTATCTCTCGGATGTATTCTGCCCGTGGTGCTATGGTTTCGGGCCTGTGCTCGAGCGCCTGTGCGCGGAGCACCCGGATCTTCCGGTGCGCGTGCTTGGCGGGAACCTTGTGCCCGAACCTGTGAGCCTCGCGCAACTGCAGGAAGATTCTCCCAGCTTGCGGGATTTTTTTATCCGCCTGGAAAAAACCACGGGCAGGCCAGTGAGCGCGTTTTTGCGCCTTTTGGAACGCAGGCCGGACCTCTGCCTGCACTCCCCGGCAATCTCCGTGCCTCTGGCGGCCCTGAAGCGCCTTGCGCCGGGTCAGGCTCTACAGCAGATGGAAGCTTTTCAGGAGTCTCTCTACGGCCGGGGCGAGGATGTGCTTTCCCGTTCCGTGCAGCATGCGCTGGCGGCGCGCTGGAATGTGCGCGCCGCGGACTTTGATCAGGCTCTGGCCCAGGACGCCACGCAAGAGCAGGCCCGCTGCGAGGCAGAGGAAGCCGCCGCGCTGATGGGCGAATTGCGCCTCTATCCCACGCTTTTTTTGGAGCAGGGCCAAAAGCGGCTGCTGCTGGCCCGCGGCTATGCGCCCTATGCCACGGTAAAGAAGGCGCTGACCGCCGCTCTGGCGGGCACGAGCGACCAGGCGGCGCAAGGCGCGGCCTGCGGCCTGGACGGGCAGGGCTGCTGCTGAGAGCCTTGCGCGGCCGGCGCGCGATTCGTCACGCCTGCGCGCCGGGATCGCGGCGCTGCAGCTCTCGGAGCTTTGTGGGCATGGCGTCTCTTCTGAAAATACTTACTGCGCGGCCGCCAACCCGTCCCCCCGCAGATCCGCGGCGCCCTGAAGCACGCCGCTCTCGTGGCGCAGAATGGCTCCGGCATGGCCCATCGCCTCGCTGTAGTCTTCCACAGAGCGCACCACATGCCCGCGCTCACGCAGGCTTTGGGCCACGCTCTCCGGGATGCGCCGCTCCAGCTTGAGATCATTGGACGGCGCGCCCCAACTCCGGCCCAGCAGCCAGCGCGGGGCATTGACCGCCTCCTGCGGCGTCAGGCCGAAATCCACAATCCGGGTGGTCAGCGCGGCCAGGGTCTGCGGCTGGCCCTGGCCGCCCATGCTGCCGTAAATCAGTCGCGGCGTGCCGTTTTTCAGCAGCATGGCCGGGCTCAGGGTGTGCGCAACGCGCTTGCCCGGCTGCAGGCAATTAACCTGCGCCGGGTCCAGGGAAAAGGCGCAACCCCGGTTCTGCAGCAGAATGCCCGTCTCGCCGGCCACCATGCCCGATCCGAATTCATGGTAAATGCTCTGGAGCATGGAAACCGCATTGCCTGCCGCGTCTGTCACGCCCACCCAGACCGTGTCCCCGCCGGGCGCAAGGGGCGGCAGAGGCCCGGCGCTGCGTTCCGGGCTGATGCGCGCGGCCAGTTCGCGCCCGTATGCGGGCGAGAGCAGGCGATCCGTCGGGATATGCGTAAAGTCCGGGTCGCCAAGATAACGGTCGCGATCCGCCGCGGCCGCGGCCGTGGCTTCCACCAGCAGATGATAGTAGTCGGCGCTGCCTTCGCCCAGGGCGCGCACATCCATCTGATTGAGGATATTCAATATTTCCAGCGTGGTCAGGCCCTGGCAGTTGGGCGGCGGCGTGCAGGCCTCATAGTCGCGGTACGGCACGCGCAGCGGGTCTTGCCAGTCGGCATGGTGATCGGCCAGATCGCCCACCGTGAGCAGGCCGCCGTGCAGCATCATGGAGTCCGCAATGCCGCGGGCCGTGGCGCCGTGGTAAAATTCGTCGGGCCCGTTTTGCGCCAGACGCGCCAGCGTGCGGGCCAGATTCTCCTGCCGCAGCACCTCGCCGCAGGCATAGGCGCGGCCGTCTTCCCTGCAGAAAATCTCGTTGAAGGCGGTGAACTGATGCAGGCTGCGCCCCGGCCCCTGGTTGCTGGTATCCAGGGCCAGCCAGTAAGCCAGGGACGCGCTGACCGCAAAACCGTCTTGGGCGTAGCCTTGGGCCGCGTCAAGCAGTTGCGCCCAGGTCAGGGGCGAGCCCAGGGAGGCTTTGCTCAGCGCAAAGGCCTCGCCCCAGCCGGAAACCGCGCCGGGCACGGTGTTCACGGCCATATAGCCGCGCTGGGGCACGGCTTTGAAGCCCCGCAGGGCATAGGCCTTCGGCGTGGCGGCCGCAGCGGCCCGGCCGCTGCCGTTGAGGGCCTTGAGCTCGCCCTTGGCCGCGTCGTAAATCAGCCAGAAATTGTCGCCGCCAAGGCCGCACATGTGCGGATAGACCACGGAGAGCACAGCAGCCGCGGCAATGGCCGCGTCCACGGCTGTGCCGCCCCGGCGCAGGATGTCCAGCCCGGCCTGTGAGGCCAGGTAATGAGGCGTGGTAACCATGCCCCGCAGGCTCTGCGGGTTGATGGCGGCGGAAGCAGTGGCAGCGTAACGGCAGGTCGTGCTCATGCAAGTTCTCCGGCGGCCCGGGCCGCGCGTTGTGCCGCATGCGGGCGATCCCGGCGGCCGGATGAGGGAATGTTTGCTGAAGGCATTTACGCCAGCATAGCCCAGTCCGCGCGCCGCGTAAACCCGTGGGCAAGCGTGCCGCCTGACCGCCAAAGGCAAAAGACAAGATCGGGAACACTCCCCGTCAATCACAGGAGAAAAAAAGCATGCGCATCACAGGCAGCCACCTGAAGGAAATCCGACAGGAGTTTGCCCACCTCAAGCCCGCCGTTATCACGCTGGACTAGGGTCAGCCCCCATTAAGCCATGCAAAGCCGCCTTTTTACGTCCGGCGGCGTTGCAAGGTCAACAGTGACCTTGCGGTATGTGTGATATCCGCTGACAAATATCCTTTGTCAGCCAAAACACTGGTCTAGACCATAGCCAACTACCTGCAGCAATGGCAAAAATCTCAAGTCCCCGGAACTGCGCATCCGCAACTTCGAGTAGACCGCTCCGACATCCAAGCAAAAAACCTGCCAAAGCTCACTTTAGAGCATTTTGCTTTTGAAATTATTCAATTTCAAAAGCGGCGCCGCCATCATTTCGCGTCCAGGCTTCAGCCGTTGCGACGAAGGAAGCTACGGATGAAGACAGCAACTGGTTACTGCGGCAGCCAGCCAACGCAACCGCTGTCGCTATCCGTAAGCAAGCAAAGCTTGCTAACGGCTACCGCAACGCGGTCTGGACGCTCATTCGGCGCGGGCGTCCGCTCCCGCGGCCGCCAGAGCAATTTCAAAGTCACTCACATATAAATCCCTGGAGTGCCCTCACGATACATTTTCTTTAATTTCATATAGATATAGGAAAATCCCGGAGCCTGACTCTGACGTTTCATGCCCTGGAGATCCCCCGGTTGATTATCCATTTTCTTATCCATTTTTTTGCCTTCTTCTTCATTTTCACCATAAGTTACTGATAGTTATTGAAATCAGAAAAAAATCCCAAAAAAATAAAATTTTTTGGGATTTGAGCGCGTTTTTTATCCGCAATGAACTCCTCCCGGCCATGTGTCTCGCGGCATGGTCGGGCGGAGTTTTTTTCATATACGGCATACCTCTCCGTCCTCCTTCCTTTCAGAAACTCCCACATAGCCGGTCTCCTCCGCTCAAGCTCCGCTGTCTTGGGACGGCGTGCCTTCCAGGTGCCCGCCTGCGGTGATCGTGATGCCCACGTTCAGGCCATCATCGTCAACTCTCCCCATGATCCTCTCTGGGGAAAAGGCCGTCCAGAGAAAGCCAAAAAAAGCCGCTGAGCGGCAACTCAACGGCTTCATTGCAGAACTGATGTTCTTACGCATGTGACGTGAGAACAACGATAGCCGGAAGGTTCCTCGTTGTCAACAACGAATCTGCTGTTTTTGTCTTTTTCCTGGGCAAAGAGAAAAAAATGAAAACTTTTTCGCCAAAAGGAAAGATTCACGGCCCGATTCTACCTTTGTTTGTCTTGCAAAAACCGATCACGTTTGGAGCAAAGGCCATGTACGCGATCTTATGCGATTATGCCGCCGAAAAAGACCATTGCTGGCCGTCTCAGGCTACACTTGCCAAACGCCTGTCATGCAGCATCAGCAGCATCAAAAATTACCTTGGCGAACTTGTCAGAGAAAAGCTCATTTCCATCAGGCGTGAGCAATACCGTTCTTCCGTTTATTATCTCTTGCGGCCTGAGGAACTTGTCGAAAAACAAGAGACAAAACTTGCCCACAAGCAGTCAGAATCTGGCTGTCATGAGGCAAAATCTGGCTACTTAACCAATCTTAACAAACAACGAAAAGAAAGAAACTCCCCCCTTTCCCCCCATGCGTGGGGAGAAATGGCGGCAAGTCCTGTCCGCCGCACGCTCGGAGCGCCTGCGGCGGGGGGTGTGTCTTCTCCCTTGCGTGATTTTGAAAATACCTGGGCCTTGTACCCCAAAAAGGAGGCCAAGGGCTTCGCCCGAATGGCCTGGCTTACACTTCTGCGAAGCGGCCAGCTTCCGGCGCTCCCGGAACTTCATGCCGCGATACGGCGATTCGCGAACTCAAAAAGCTGGCAACGCGAGCAGGGACGCTTTGTGCCACAAATGGGCAACTGGCTGCGCGGACAACGCTGGCTTGATCCATTTCCTCCTGCGGAGCTGGCCGAGGCGGCACAAGATCAGTCTACACTTCAAGCTCTTCGTGCCCTCGAAGAGCGGGAACAGCGCCTGAAGGAACAGCAGAAAGCAAAAAGAGCGCGACTGCGGCCCTTGTTCGATGCCTTTGCGGCGGAGTTCCCGCCCATAGCCAATGATGCCATGCCGTTTGGCATCTGGCAGTACTTGCATTCCCAGAATCGTGCGCCCTCGGCAGCCGATGTTCCACCAGACAATCCCCTCGGCATTGTCGAGTTTCTGAACGAGTTCAAACGCCGTCGTCAGACGCCGAATTTCCTCACGAAACATCAGCCGCTGAACGCCCGGCGCGAAGCCGGAACTCCCCGCCGTTCGGTGGGAGACATTTTGAGGAACCTGTCTGTCCCGCGCTTTTTCCCCGGAGGGGAACAACCCGAGTGCACCGCAATCGCTCACGCATAAAGGATTTGTCGTGAAAAAAACAGTGTGTCTTCTGGTGCTGGCGGCACTCTCCGGGCAACCCGCCCTGGCCAGTGAGCCTACGCCGCCCGCAACGAATCAGCAAACCGTTGTTCTCGGACAGCCGGAACTCGGAGCGCCAAACTCCGCACCTGGGGAAAAGAAAGAGGACGCGCAAGCCCTGTTTGAAGAATCCTTGCGGCAGATGATGCCGCTGGATCAGGGGCAGATTCAGGAATACCGCGAGCGGTCGGCTCAGCGTGAACGCGCTCTCCTGCCGGTGTCCCCTGATCTGAACACGCGCACGGTAAGCGTATCTCTTGAGCCGGGTCATTCGCCTGTACCGATATTCACCACGGCCAATATTGCCACTTCGCTGGTGTTCCATGATTCCACGGGGCAGCCCTGGCCCATTACATCCGTAACCAACGGTGGGCCTTCCTCCTTTCAGGTGCTGCGGCCCGACTTGCCTGATGGGAATCTGCTCAATGTCATGCCCACACAGGGCTACGCCACGTCCACTATTGTGGTGACGCTGGAAGGCCGGGACATGCCGCTGGTCATCAGGCTGGAGTCGGATTCCGTGCGCTCGCCGGAGCGCAAGGCGGACGCGCTTGTCCTGTTCCGGCTTGCCCATCACGGCCCGAAGGCCAGTGTTCCCGTCCTCAAGGACATCAGGGAAACGACGGATTCCTCCATGCTGGCCTTTCTTGACCGGGTTCCGCCGGAGGGAGCTGTGCGGATTCGCATGGAACCGCGATCTGAAAAAGTCGGCATCTGGAAATACAACGGCAAGCACTACATCAGGACAAGCAACTCCCTGATGTGGCCAGCCTGGAGCGCGGTAGTCAGCGGCGCGGGCAATACCCGCTGCTACGAGACGCCTGCCACAACGCGCATCATGCTCTCCGTCAACGGTCAGATTCAGACTTTTGTCCTGAGCAGCGGTCAGTAAGGGGTAAACATGAACCTCACCAGCACGGAAAAAAAGCGCCGCGTTATCATGTTCGGCCTGTTGGGGACGGCGCTTGCGGTTGTGGTTGTTTTTGCCGCCTTTGTGGTCTTCACGCCGGAAAAGCCGTCTTCCAGCGCCAGGCTGGTTTCAGCGCGATCCGAATCCATTACGGGACGGGCGGGCGGCGAAGGCTCTGATGAATACAACGACAAGCTCAAAAAGCATGATGCCCGGCAAGCCGATGCCGCGCTTCAGAAAGGCGAAAGTTTTGTGCCCACGCCTGTGGGACAGCGGAGGCCCGTGGTCGTGAAGAAGGAAGACACGCGCCCGGCCCCGCCGCCTGTCGTGCCGGTGCGTACTACTCCTGTCCGTACTCAGGCAACGGACAACGCCATGCTCAAGCGAATGATGGAGGATTTGGACGCCCTGGACACCAAACTGTCCGCCGTTGCCGTGGGCGAAGGCAAGATTGTCTATCTGCGCGAGTTCTCCGAAGAAGCTCCGGCGGCCACGCCTGTTGCGGCAATACAGGAAACAGCACCGCCCGCGAACACGCCAGAATCCGTAACGCTCAAGCCGGGCGATCTGCTCTATGCCATCATGGATGTGAGCGTGAACTCGGATGTGCCGTCCGCCGTGCTGGCCACAGTCACCTCCGGCGCATACCGCAACGCGCGGCTGATGGGCGGCTTCCAGCGGCATGACGAACGCCTTGTCCTGGCCTTCAATCGCGCGGTTCTGCCCTCCGGCGAAACCGTCCAGCTTGAAGCCTACGCCGTTGACCCGTCCACTTCGGAAGCCTCGGTCGCCAGTTCCGTGAATACCCATTTCTTCAGCCGCTGGGGTGGCCTTATCGCGTCCGCCTTTCTTGAGGGACTGGGCAGCGCCAAGCGGTACAGCGGCGCGCAAAGCACCATCTACGGCTACGGCAATGACGCTACGGATCAAATGGTCTGGAACGAATATAGTCTCAGCGATCAGGCATGGATAGCCGCCGGAAAGGTGGGCGAAAAGGCCGGGAAAATCTTTGAAAAGGGCTTTGACCGTCCGCCGACCGTCCGGCTGGCAAGCGGAACGCCCGTAGGCGTCCTCGTCGTCAACGTCAAAAAGGAAAAGTGAATCGTTATGCCAGCTGACTGCTACTTCATTATTACCGACCAGAACATGTTTCCCATTTTATTGGGAATTGCAGGCGTATTTATCCTTTTGTCGTTTCTCGCAACGCAAAGCGACAAATGGAAGCGTATGTATACAGAGCTTCAATTCATAACATCTGATGAAATCATGGAGATGAAAAATGTCAATGTAAGGCAGGCTGCTGAACTTCTGTATCTTCAGAAAGAAAATAGTGAACTGCTTGAATACAAAATGAAATACAAAAATGCCGAATATGACCTGAAACATATTGAAAAACTGAAATTTGCGGCATCAGTGGGCAATGTAGCCATATTGGCCGCACAAGGCATGACTCAGGCGCAAATAGCATCGCTCCTTGGCCTGTCACACACTCAGGTTCATACGCGATGCAAGAAATTCCGGATCAAAACCTGTGGCATCCTCAAGAGAGAACAACGAAAGAATGCCGCAGAAAACGAACGCAGCAGGTAACGACATGGACAATTACGTCGCCAATGTCATCCCGCATGTGCAGCAATGGTGGCCGGTGCTTGTCCGGCTGGCCTATCTGGCAGGGCTTGTCTTTGCCGTGATTTCACTGGGGCAGGCCATCAGTCACAAACACCGCTTCAACCGCTCCACAGCGGTCTGGACGTTCGTCTGCGCCGTACTGCTCCTGAACCTGCCCGCGCTCATGGATTCCCTCTCCATGACGGTTTTCAATCAAAGTTCCGAGCAGTCATTGAGCTACAGCCCGCCGTCTTCGCCCGGTTCCGTTTACATCCAGTTTGCGGTGTACGCCATTGCCACAGTCGGGTTGATCGGCATTGCGCGGGGGCTGTGTCTCATGCGCGACACGCCCAATCAACCCGCGAACCTCAGTCGGGGCATCGTCCATCTTTTCGGCGGAATACTCGCCGTCAATCTCGTCGCCTTCCTGCGCGGCATCGGAGCCACCATAGGAGGCGATGTGCAAACATATATAGCCAGGCTCCTTGGCTAATGGAGAAAAACCATGGACATCGACAAGAATACCTTTTCCATATCTTCCATCCGCCTCACCGCCGCTTTCATGGGCATGGCCTCCGTCTGGCTGTTTGCGCCCGAAATCGTGCAGGCCGCCGTGACCTTCGGGGAAATCGGCCAGAACATCGCCGACAACTCCAAGGGGGTCGCCAGGGGCATCACGATGGCGGGCTATACCGCCGGAGTGGGCATGGCCGCGTGGGGAACCGTGGACATGTATAAAGCTGTGAAAAATCAGGGGCAAAGCACCTATGCGGGCGGCCTGACCAAAGTGATCATCGGCGCTCTGGCGCTCGGCCTGGGAGAACTCCTCGGCTCCGGTTCCGCCACCCTTTTCGGCTCTGACCAGACCTCCGGCATGGATGAACTCGGCCTGTAGGCGTGAGGCGATGAAATGAGCATCTTCAACAAACGAAAAGACGCCCCGAAGCCGCAGGAGCCGGAACAGGGCATGAACGCCATTCATGCGGAACCGCCCGCCCCGGATGCCGCCGCCGTCATCGGCGGTCTGGACTGGTACAGGACGCAGTTTCGCCGTTCCATGAAGCTCTCGCTGTGTCTGGTCGCGGCGCTCTGCCTGAGCGTTTCCCTCTCGGCGCTGCTGCTCCTGAACCAGCCGAAGCCGCGCTACTTCGCGGCCACGCCGGACTTGCGGCTCGCGCCGATGGTTCCGCTGGATCAGCCGCTGCTGACGCAGGAGGGGCTGCTGACCTGGGTCTCAAGCGCCATTACCGGAGCCATGTCGCTCAACTTTCTGGAATGGCGGGAAAAGCTGGAAAGCATCAGGCCACACTTTGAGGACGAGGCGTTCAAATCCTTCCTCGCTTCCCTGCAAGGTTCCGGCATCCTGGACATGATCCGGGACAAACGGCTTTCCGCGTCCGCTGTCGCCACGCGCGCGCCGGTCATCATCGCTTCCGGTCTGGTGGGCGGCAGGGCCACATGGAAAATCGAGTTTCCCCTGATTGTTTCCTACGAATCCAGCCAGGGAGTGGAAAGCACGCAAAAACTTCTTGCAACTGTCCTTGTCCGCCGCGCGTCCACGGCAAAGACGCCGCGCGGCGTAGTCATTCAACAAGTGGTGCTGAAAAGGGATTCCTGATGCTTGATATGCTGGTCAACGGCGTGGATCGCGGCGTCCGTGCCCTGTCTGAAGCGTTTGCCGCGCCGGTTCACAGCTATTGCAGACTGGAAACCGTGGACAACGGCGTTCTGGTGGCCGATGACGGCAGTCTCATCAGTCTCATGCGGCTGGAAGGCTCCCTGGTTCATGTCGGCGAGAAGGAATACGCGGGCATTATTGCCGGTTTGACGGAAAAGCTGCAATCAACGCTGTCCAAACCGGGCCATGTCCTGCAAGTCGTCTTTGAATATGACCCGGAAAGCAGCGGGGAACGGATTGCCGGGCTTCTTGAGCCGTCGCGCCTGACGGCCAAAAACCTCGGCCTGCACATCGGCCCGCTGCTGGAGGATTGGGGTCATGCCCTGCAACGCTACTGCGCTCTGGAAACATGCCGGATCGTGCCGTGGAAAACTTGCGCGCGCTGGATTTGGAAGGCGTATGCTGCGTAAAATTCCGTATCTGCCTCTGCACCTGGGCCTGTGTGCGGGAAAACGAGCAGGAAGCTCATCTTCTGCTCAGGCGTCGTGTCGCGGAACTCTCCAAGGCGGTTCAGGGCTGGGGAACGTGCGATGTGACGGAAGCACTCGGCGATCCGCTGCTCGGTTTTACCGCGACCCTGCCCGGCCTGATGCCGTCCAGTCCGGCCCCGATTACGGCCGCGCCGCTTCAGGACGCCATCGGCATGTGGCCCTTGCGTTCGGCTTCTCCGTGGCGGGAAGGCAGTCTTTTGTTCCGCACTCAGGACGGCAAAATCATGCCGTTCGCGCCGAACTCCTCGGAACAGGCCGCGTGGATTGATTTGGGTGTCGCGCCGATGGGCGGGGGAAAGTCCGTTTTCCTCAACGCCATGAACTTCCACGGAAGACGTGGCTATCCGCAACAATCTCTATCAGCGCCTGGGGCCGTCCGAAGCCTTGCGGCGGCTGGCTGCGCGTTTTCCGGGCGGTTCGGCCAAGGCCGAAGTGGAACGCCGCAGGCGCAAGGTCGAAGACCAGAGCGACGCCGATGAGGAAGTCGTCAACGTCATTCTGGAAATTGCCCATGAAATAGCGGGGGAACAATGAAAAAGCTCTTTTTTGCCCTGGCCCTTGTCCTGCTGCCGGTTTCGGCCTGGGCCGGAGGCTGCGGCTGCGGTTCCGTCAGAGCCATTGTCACGGCAGCGAAGTCCGAAACCATTCAGGCGGTCAACGCGCACACGGCGGCGGAAGCGCAGGCCATCCGCTCGGAAATCCTGCTGGCCGCGCAAAACATCATCGGCACGCTGAAAGCGGAATCCGCCACCATTGTGCGGGCGCTGGTCGCGCTCAAGGAGAGCAATGCCGCCGCCCTCAAGGGGCAGGCCGTGGCGGGCGAGGCCATGAAAACAGAGGACATGTACGGCAAGGCCGCGCAACCTGCCGGACTGTGCGGGAGCAGTTCCCTGGGCGCGGGCATCCAGCTCGGCGCTCAGGCCGGCCAGGAAATCCACGCCGCCATGCGTGAAAAGCAGCTTGAACATGCCCATACGCCCAAGAAGCCGGTGGAATTTCTCCAGCGTGTGCTGGCGGATGATCAGCCTACGGAAAAGGAGACTCTGGCGGCTCTGTTTCCGCTTCAGACCACGTTGACCGAAGATCAGGTGGCGCAGGCGCATGAAGTCATAAAGACGCTCGGCAATCCCCGCCCGCTGCCGGTGGTGACGGAGGAACAGAAGAACACGCCCGCCGGGCAGACCTACGCGGCGGCGCGAAAAATCCATGAGGAGCGGGTGGCTGCGGTCATGGAATCACTGAACAACCATGTGGTCTATCACGCGCCCACCTTGCCGGATGACGTGACGGCCTGGGCGGAAAATCAGTGGTCGGAAGCGGGCGGGAGCGGCACGCCGCCCGGCATTGTGAACGGCAGGCTCTCGGAAGCAGGGCTGTACAAACTGCTCTCGCAGATGCGCGTGGGCAATCCCAACTGGTTCGCGCAAATCGCCTCCGCAACGGATGCCGGCCTCTTGCGGGAGCTGGTCATCATGCAGGCGTTTCAACTGGAACTGACGCGCAAGAATACGGACTTGCTGAACAGGCTGACCGTCATCGCCTCACTGGACTATCTCACATGCATGGAAGGCACGACGGGCAAGGAAATGGATGACCTCTACACGCGCATGGTCGGCGCGCAACAGTAGGGGGCGGCTATGCGACTGCTACAACGAAAAAAGGTCGGCATGAGTGCCGGTGCGGTAAAAAACGCAATCGTTCCCGCTTACTTTATACACAAGAAGCCAATCCGGTTCTATATGCAACTCCCGGTATGGTTTCCACTCACCTTTGAGGGCATGATCACGACAACGCTCGGGCAGTTGTTCCTCATTAAGCAAAAGCATAATTATCGTTTTCAGCTTTTGCATATCGTAGCCGCGATGTTCCACCTTTCTCAAATCACGGCGAAATTGAGCGGTAAAAGTGGAATTACGCACTTATATTCCCAACTGCCTGAAAAGGTCTTCCGCATCCTTGGCGTGAAATATTTCCTCTCCCCGTTCCGCTTTCTCTATGGTTTCACGGGTCAGTGCGTTGGGGATTTCCTCACTGAAAGGAAGGCGCTTTTCTCGAGCAATTCTCGTCAACGTCATACGCAATGCATCAGAAACAGTAAGCCCCCAATCCGCAAGGATGGCACTGGCTTCATCCCTGATGGCAGGATCAATTCTGGCACGAACAACGGCGTTGGCAGACATATTTTTTCTCCTTTTGAAAAATGTAGCCCAAATGTGCGCATTGTCAAGTATCACACAGCGTTGAATCGGAGGGCAGTCATGGCCACATCTGACCTTCCCGCGACTTCGGAAGTCCTGCTCCCGACCGATGCCAGCAAGCATATTCTGGACACCTTTCTGGGGCAGGGCTGGGATACCTGGGGCGCGAGCCTTGGCGGCAGCCATGCTTCCGAACTGATGCTTGAAATGTTCAGCGCCTTCAATCTGGTGGCTCTCGCGGTGGTGTCGGCCCTGTTCATCTGGATTCTGGCCGTTGCCGTGGCCGGAACCGCGCATGAGGGAACACCCTTCGGCAAGCGGTACAGCTCGCTGTGGATGCCCTTGCGTTTTGTGGGCGCAATGGGCGCGCTGGCTCCCATCTTCAAAGGGCTGTCACTTTTTCAGGTGGCGATTCTGGCCTGCCTTGGTTTCAGCATCAACCTCGGCAACTACGTCTGGGAGCTGGGTACGGACTATTTTGTGGAGCATGGCGGTCAGCTCACCGTGCAGGCTCCGGATCAGAACGTCACCCACTACGCGGCCATCAGCAATGGCGCGTTGGAATCGCTGACGCTGCAATACTACCTGAGCGAACGACGCGGCCTGAACATCACGCCTGGCGGGGAATGGACATACAGCGGCAACTGGTTCCGCTCCGGGGGCGAATACAGGTTCATTTTCAACGGCAATGCCGGTTCGATCACGGTTTCCTGCGTGGATGAAGGCGACGCCCTGTGCCGGGGCAAGGTCAACGCCGTAAGCGCGGCGGTTTCCGCGCTTTCGCCCCTGGCGCAGCAGCTTGCCGATCCCGACACGCCCGCATCCTCCATTGATCCCCGTGCCCTCTACGATGCGGCCACCAAGGTCAACCAGACCATTCTGGCCGATGTGCAGAACTACGCGCAACAGGGGCAGCTTCAGGGCAAGCTCAACGAATTCAGGGAAAATGCCGCGCAATACGGCTGGTTCGCGGCAGGCTCATCCTACTGGTCAATCGCCTGGATCAATCAGGAAGTCCGCGAGGCCATGTACTCCGGCATTACCTACAGCCCGCACGAATACACGATGTCGGAGCTTCAGGCGCTGATGCACGGCCTGCGGGACTATGAAGCGGCCAAAGAACGGGTGGCCAACTACATCAAGACCGCCTACGCTAGCCGGAGGGGTATTTCCGACACCACGGCCACACCGTCCGTCACGGACGAAGGCCGGGCCTTTGACGAAATTTGCAACTGGCTGCGGGCGACCCTGAACCAGCTTGTGGCCGGCAACATCCTGCCCATAGCCATTGAAAAACTGTCCTCCGGCGATCCCATCATGGCCGTGTCCAACGTGGGGGATTACCTCATCGGCTCGGCCTGGGGGCTGGCCTCGGCGCTCGGTGTGGTGGACGTGGCCCACTCAATGGGCAAGGCGCTCCCCTTTGTGGGCAAGGCCATTCCCAATCTGGACAAATACATCAGTTTCGCCCTGTTCACGGTCTTTCTGCCGCTCCTGCTCTACGGGCTGGCGCTGGCCTATTATCTGCCCGCCATTCCGTTCATCCGCTGGATTTCCGCTCTGGCGGGCTGGATCATTCTGGTGGTGGAAGCTCTGGTCGCGGCTCCGCTCTGGCTCTGCGCCCACGCCATGCCCGATGGCGAGGGCGCGGCAGGTCAGCACGGCAAACGGGGCTATTTCCTCCTTCTCGGCATCCTGATCCGTCCGCCGCTCATGGTCTGCGGCTTCTTTGCCGCCGTCATCCTCATGAACGTGGTGGGTCGGATGCTCGGCGCGGGCTTTGAGATGTTTGTCGGCGTCACCGCGCGGCCTCGGAACAGGCCGCGCTGGAAGAAAATTTCACCCTCGTGCTTGCGGCCTGGGGCATGACTGAGGCCGATATTCCCGGCGTCATCTCGGCCTTGCGATTGCGTCTGCTGGTGTTGGCCGTTCCGATGCTGGCCTGTCTCGTTGCGGCGGCCTGGTCGCACAGTCCGCTTTCTTTCCTGTCATTGGCCTGCATCGCGCCGCCCTGTCTGCTGGGCCTCGTTACAGCACTCTGGCGCATTTTCATCCTGCGAACCCGTCGTTTTACGCCGCTGTGCCGCTGGCTGCTGCGTTTCCGCAAGCCCTCATAGCGGGCGGGGGTGTGTCTGTTTTCACCTTCTCTATAAAGGAGCAATCATCGTGATACCCAAAACTCTGCTGATGCTGTCCTGTCTGGCGCTTGCCGCCTGCGCGCACAAAGCCGCGCCACCGGTTTCGCCTTCCGTCGATTTTGTAGCGGCTACCCTCGGCCAGGCTGCGGAACAGGCCCACAGCGAACTCGCCATGCTTGCCCGGCTGCGCGGGGAGGGAATGCAGCCCTTGCTGCCGCCCACCGATCCTTCTCTGACGCAACCTGTCTCCATCGACTGGGCAGGCGAAGCGTCCGGGGCGCTCAAGGCCATCTGCCTGCACGTCGGCTACCGCTACCGGGAAACCGGCGCTCCCACGGCGCAAGCCATGCCCGTTGTGGTGCATGGTCTGAATCGTCCGGCGCATGAACTGCTGGAGGACATTGCCTGGCAGATTCAGCCGCAGGCTGTGCTGCGCGTCGATCCGGTCAATCGGGTGCTGACGCTGGCCAGAACTTTCGGGCTGGAGGGAAGGTCATGAAAGCTCCCGCCCTCCTTATTCCCAAAGAGCCGTTGCCCGATTTGCATGAGCCTCCCCTCCACAGGGAAAGTTACCAGAAAGGCTTTCGGGACGGTTTTCAGGACGGCTTTGCTGCCGCCGACCTGTCCACACCCGGCGTCGTCCTCTGCGGAAGCGGCCTTCTGGCATTGTTGATTGCCTGCATCGTGGTCATGCGCCACGCCTCGCGTGTGGTGAATATCCTTTGCCAGCGTTTCCAGGTTGACGTGTCCAAAAAGTCCGCTTCACAAAAACTGGCCGCGCTGGTTCTGCCGTTTCTGCTCTGCGCCGGTCTGAGCGGATGCGCCGGAAAACAGGGCGAAGTCGTCAATCCCGCGCCCGTGTCGCCGGATGTTGTCAACGCTCCGGCTCCCGCCGACAGCGCCGACAAGGGAACGGGGAATTTCATACCCCATGACGCCTCATATCAGGAAGATGCCTCCGGACAATCCCTTGAAGTGAACCTTCCCGCTGACCCGGCCTCCGGGCCGCGTGACGGCGAACCCGCCGAACTGGCGGAACTGCTGGAAATGAAGGGTAGCGGCGGCAAGGAACAAAGCGCCGTCCAGCTCATGCGGCCAGGAGCCATTCGGGAAGCGGCGCGACTCATCACGTTCCAGACCGCCATGTCCTGGCGCTACGGCCAGCTTGTGGCGGAAACGGAACGCTACAGCGCCATCATGGACACGGCGTTCAATTTTGGGCCGCTCATGCTCACCCAGGGCGAAGCCCTGATCCTGCCGCCGCAGATCGCGCGGGCGGGCGCGTCCATGCGCATCGAGGACGGGGCCACGGCCACAGCCGCCAAAACAACCTACGAACTGCTGGAACCGGCGCGCTACATCGCGGTTGTCCCTCACTGGCGGGAATTTCTCATGGCCGATGACTTCCCCGCGCCGGAACAACCCAACCCCGCCGTCCTGCCAGAGAACGCGGAAGAACAGGCTATCTGGCGGGCGGCGGTACGCGAAGCCTGGGCGCAGGGACTGGCCGAAGCGGATCAGCTCTATGCCGACAATGTGTCTCGCATGGCGCGGAGCTATCGCGGGGTCATGCTCTACCACCTGCTCACCGCCCAACATCTCCTGAGCCGGGTCAACACGGCATCCGCCGACTTGGGGACGCGCACGCAAGGCAACAAGCTGAACATCGGCCAAAAGGTGTACAGGATTACCGCGCCTTCCGCCTTTACCGTCTCGCCTCCCGCGCGAACGAAGGGAGGGAAGCGGCAATGAGCGGCAACGTGTATCCCGCCGAACCCCGCATCCGCTGGGACTATTCGCAGATCAACGATCTGCTGCTCTGGGCCACGCACAGCGGCATGTCCGATCTGTGCCTGCGCTCCGGCCTTCCGGCCTGGATGCGGCTCAACGGCGCATGGCGGCAGGTTACGCAGCGTCCCATCACCACGGATGAACTGCTGGCCGCGCTGGAGCATCTGACCCGAAACAACTCCGTTTCCGCGCAGATCAAATCCGGCCAGTCGGATTATGATTTCGCCCATGAAATTGAGGAAGCGCGCGGCGTGCGCCGTCGCTATCGCGGCAACGCCACGCCGGTGGCGGACGGCTATTCCACAGGCGTCAAAATCGTCTTCCGCGCCATTCCCTCCCTGCCGCCCGCGCTGGAAGATTTGAACGTGGAGCAGGGCATCCTTGACCACGCCATGCCGTCCAACGGTCTGGTGCTGGTCACGGGCGTGATGGGGTCGGGCAAGTCCACCCTGCTGGCCGCCATCCTCCGGCGCATCATCGAAAACGGCGGCCGCCACGTCAGCACCTATGAAGCGCCCATCGAGTTCGATTTTGATGCCGTACCCAAGCCCGGCGGCCCTGTCTCGCAAAGCACGATTCCCGAACACCTGCAATCGTTTCTCACGGCCACGCGCAACAGTACGCGCACGGCCCCGGACGTGGTGCTGATTGGCGAAAGCCGCGATCCCGATACCCTGCGGGGCATGATGGAAAGCGCGGAAATCGGCGTGGCCGCCTATTCCACCGTGCATACCCGCTCCGTGCCGGAAACGCTCTCCCGCATCATCAATGTCTTCCCGTTCGCGGAGCGGCTGCAAGTCACAGCCACGCTGCTTTCCAGTCTGCGGCTGATTGTCTCGCAACGCCTGCTCCCCTTGCCGGACAAGAGCGGACGTATCGCCCTGCGCGAGTATCTGGCTTTTACGCCGGAGATTCGGGAAACCCTGCTGGATACGCCGCTGGAACGTCTGATTCTGAAAACCGAAGAACTGCTGGCCGTCTCAGGCCAGAGAATACAGGACGCCGCACAAGCCGCCTATGAGGACGGCAAACTCGCCAGAGAAAACTATCTGGCGATTCTGGCGGAACGCAAACACAAAGGAGGAACTTCGTATGGCGCAACGGCATAACGTCGTTTCCCTGTCCGGCGGAAAGGACAGTACGGCCATGCTGCTTATGCTGCTTGAGCGGGGCGAACCCGTGGCCGATGTCGTGTTTTTCGACACCGGCTGGGAATTCCCTGAAATGTACGAGCATCTGGAACAGCTCGAAGCCTTCACCGGCCTGAAAATCACGCGCCTGCGTCCCAGACTGCCGGTGGACGTGGAAACGGACAAATCGCCCTTTGACTGGCTTTTCTCCGACATGCCCGTAACACGCCGGGGCAGCGGAGAAATCCATATGCTTGGCCGTCAGTGGCCGAACGCCAAAATACGCTGGTGTACCGGCTACAAGCGGGATGCGCTTCACGCGCATCTTCTGGCGCTCACACACCGACAAAACGTCACACTGCCTCTGTATCAGTGTGTCGGCTTTGCCGCCGACGAACAGTATCGGCTTGGCAAAAATGCCAAGAGGGACAATTCCTACTGCGTGAAACGGTATCCGCTTATTGAATGGGGCGTCACGGAGGCCGATGCACTGGCTTATTGCTACAAACGCGGCTTTGCCTGGAACGGACTGTACCGTTTCTTCAGTCGTGTCAGTTGCTTCTGCTGTCCTCTGCAACCTCTTGATGAACTGCGGACGCTTCGCCGCCATTTTTCCGATTTGTGGCAACGGATGCTCGTCATGGAATCCTGGTTGCCGGAAAACAGGCGGCGTTTCAAGGATACCACAGTATCAGCCCTGGATGCCCGTTTTGCGGCTGAGGAGGTGGAATGATGCCCGGCGAAGTTCTCTGGCGCGACACCGCGCTCACGCCAAAAATCTTCATTCTGGACGCCCGCGCCGTCTTTCCTCTGGCTCTCTGGTTGTTCCATTGGGCCTGGTGGACAGCGGCCATTGCCGTCGCGGCAATCCTCGTCCTTTACCTCGTGCAGCGCACCGGCATGACGCCGCTTGCCTGCTTTCGCGCCATCCGCGTGGCCTGCATGGGACGGCGGCGGGAAACAAGAAACAATGAAAGCCAGTGGCGCAAACGCTGCCGCTGGTGACGAAAACCATTTGAGGTCAATTATGCCCAACGAAATCATCAACAGCTATGGCCTGTTCGACGCTCCCGTCCGTGCTCGCGAAAAAGAGCGCGTCACACTCACTCAGACGGACATTGAGCGCCAGCTTGAGGCGGGCGCGTTTCTCATGAGCCGCGAGGAAGCTATCGCCGCCGGATTTCTCAATCCCCTGGAAGAGCCGGATGCCGTCATTGTGGACATCGCGCGGGAGGAAGCATGAGCCAAACACAGCAAGAAGAAAGGAAAAGTCGTTTCCAGGTCAGCCGTGAGGTGCAGGAAGAGTTTGTCAACGGCATTGCCGAAACCATGCTTTCCCTCACCAGCCGGGCGGGCGGCGCGCCAAGGATCGCCGCCGCGCCGGCAGGAACGCCGTTTTGCCCGACAACCGGCAGGGAGTACGGCGGCCCCAACATGTTGCGCCTCATGCTGGCCGGGATGGAAAAGGGCTACGCTGACGACCGCTGGCTGACGTTCAAACAGGTGCGGCACTACCAGAGCGAGCACCCGAATCTGAAAGTGGGGATCAAAAAGGGAGAACACGGGATCAAGCTCCTGCGCCCCGAAGAAGTGTTCTTCACCATCGGGGAAGATGAAAAATGGACATTCCATTCCCAGGATGAGGCAAGAGCCATTGAAGAGCAGCGCAAGCAGGGCGCAAAGCTCCCGCCTGTCCAGCACAAGACGCTGTTTTATCCCTTCACGGTGTTCAATGCGGAACAAATCTACGGACTGCCTGCCAAAGAAAGAACGACTCCGGCGCTCACGGAACAGGAACGCAACGTGTTTCTGGAGAAATTCGTCGCCGATTCCGGCGTTGCCGTCGAACACCACAAAGGCCCTGCTGCATACAGCCATGCCGAAGATGTGGTGAAGCTGCCGTTCCCGGACAGTTTCAAGAGTTCTGACGCCTATTACGCCGCCAAGCTGCGGGGCTTCTATGAGGCAACAGGTCACAGCTCGCGGGAGAATCGGCAAACGGAGCCGGAAACCCTCAAAAGCCGCGCTTTCGAGGAAATGCGGGCGGAAATGTTCACCCTGCTGGCCGGGGCAAAATTCAATCTGCCCATGCCCGAAAACAGCGCGTCCGCGCAAGTGGCCAACTGGAACCGGAAGTTTTCCGGCGGAGACGTGGCGGAGCTGTTCAGGGCTGCGACTGACGCGGCCAGGGCGCTGACTTCCATGCGTCAGTTCGAGGCAGGGGAAAAACCACGCGACTGGTGGTTCCCCAGGCCCGAAGCCTGGGCGGAGCTGGAAGCCATGCAGAAGCAGCGGGACGCGGCGGTCGGCGTCTCCCCGACACAGGCCGCGTCGTCCGAGGCTTCAGCACGGCGCGATCCGACTCTGGCCGAATCCGTCGCCGCGTTCGAGGCTGCGGACAATCCCGTCGCCAAGGCCCGCGCCATTCTCCAGAACCCCGACTTCCTGGACATGGCGCTCAAACAGGACCCTCAGCATATCAGGGAGCTTGCCGACCTTTGCGGCCAGCTTTCCTTTGCCCTGAGCCATGAGGCCGAGGCCACTCAGGAACAGGCTCCTGCCGGAGCTGTCGAAAGTTCCATTCCGCTCACGGAACAGAAAAACGCGGCCAAACGCCGCATGAGGATATGACATGAGACTGTTTATTGCCGAAAAACCCTCCTTGGGCCGCGCCATTGCCGCTGGTCTTGGCAATCAGAAAAAAGCCGAAGGCTGCATCCGTTGCGGCGATGACGTGGTGACATGGTGTTTCGGGCACATGCTCGAACAGGCCTGGCCGCAGGATTACAAGCCTGAATACGCCCAATGGCGGCGTGAACACCTGCCCATCATTCCCGACCAATGGAAATACAAGGTCAAAAAGGACGCCGCCGCGCAGCTTAAAATCATCGGTTCCCTGCTGCGGGACGCCGATTCCGTGGTTCATGCGGGCGATCCCGATCGTGAAGGCCAGCTTCTTGTGGATGAGGTGCTGGAACACTTTCACTACAGGGGACGGGTGGAGCGTATCTGGCTGGCCTCACTGGACGATCTTTCGGTCAGGAAGGCGCTGGCAAACCTCACGGACAACGCCCGCTACGCGCCCTTGCGCGACGCCGCCCGCGCCCGAAGCCGCGCCGACTGGCTGGCGGGCATCAACGCCACCCGCGCCCTGACCATCAAGGGCCGCGCGGAAGGGCGCTCGGACGTGCTTTCCCTGGGCCGCGTCCAGACGCCCACTCTGGCGCTGGTGGTCGCGCGCGATCTGGAAATTTCCCATTTCAAGTCTGTGGATTATTTCGTTCTGCGGGCCTCGCTCGTTCACATCGCTGGAGACTTTGCCGTTACCTTCGCGCCCTCCGAGGATCTGGCCGGGCTGGATGCCTGCGGACGCCTGACTGATGCCTCCGTAGCCGAAGCCCTGGTTACAGCCCACACGAATACGGACGGCCTTGTAACAGAAGCCACGCGAGAGGCGAAAAGCAAGGCCGCGCCGTTGCCGCACAGTCTTTCCTCCCTGCAAAAAGCCGCTTCCGCCCAGCTCGGCATGTCGGCGCAACAGGTGCTGGATACCGCGCAAGCCCTGTACGAAAAAAAGCTGACCACCTATCCGCGCACCGATTGCCGTTATCTGCCGGAAGAACAGTTTGCGGATGCCGCCGCCGTGCTGGCCGCGCTTTCCTCGGTTCCCGGTCTGGAGCAGGTGGCGGGAACGGCGGACGCTTCCCTGAAAAGCGCCGCGTGGAACACCAAAAAGGTGACGGCGCACCACGCCATCGCGCCCACGGGCGAAATTCCGCCGGACTCGCTCCCGCAGAAGGAACGCGATCTCTACCTCATGATTGCCACGGCCTTTTATCTGCAATTCCACGCGCCCATGCGCTATGAGGCGCAAAAAGTCGCTGTCTCTCTTGCCGATACCCGCTGGGAGGGTACAGGACGGCGCATCCTTGATCCCGGTTGGACGGCCTTCAGCGGCCATGACGATGAAGACGGTGATTCCGAAGAACAGTCTCTGCCGCCGCTGGAAAAGGGCGATGCCGTTCACTGCCGCGACGTGCAGACCCTGAAGAAAAAGACTTCGCCGCCCTCCCGTTTCTCCGAAGGGACACTCATTGAGGCGATGGCCAATGTCCATCGCTTTGTGGCCGATGCCGACGCCAAAGCCGCGCTCAAGGACGCCAAGGGCATCGGCACCGAAGCCACCCGCGCCAGAGTTCTCGAAACCCTGAAAGAGCGAGGCTATCTCGTTGCCGACAAAAAAGCCCTTGTCTCCACGCCGCTCGGCAGGGAAGTCATTGCCCTCACCCCGCCCGCGCTCAAAGACCCCATCACCACGGCGGAATGGGAATCCCGCCTTGAGGCCATCGCTCAGGGCCAGGAAACGCTGGATGCCTTTCTGGCCGATCAGTGCAGGATTCTGCCGGACTTGCTTGCGCCCATTCTCGGCAACGGCAAGCCCGCCTTTCCCTGCCCGGCCTGCGGCGCGGCCCTGAACCGTCGCAAGCGCAAAAAGGACGGCGCGTGGTTCTGGGGCTGCACCGCCTGGCCCGACTGCAAGGTCATCCTGCCCGACGACAAAGGCAAGCCCGGAAAGGCCAGAGCCAAGCCCGCGCTTTCCGAATACGCCTGCCCGGCCTGCGGCAAGCCGCTCGTCAAACGCTCCGGCGCGAAAGGCGAGTTCTACGGCTGCTCCGGCTATCCCGGATGCAAGAAAACCTGGCCCGTCGCTCCGGGCGGCGCTCCGGACTTTGAGGCGAAAAGTAAGAAGAAATAAAGGGAGCCTGTGGGGAGGGAAACCCTTTTGCAAAAGGGGTCTCCCTCCCCGCGCCCTCCTTTTCTAAACTTTTATCAGTCAAGGACTGTGAAAGATGAAATATATGGTGACATTTTTGCTGTGCATGGCTCTGGCCGCGCCGTGTTTTGCAGGCTCCTGTCAGGATATGCGGGAAGCCGTGGGCGGCGCGATTCAGGAGCGCAACGGCAGAGTTTCAGAGACGCATGACGTGCTCATGCCCGATCCGGAAACCGAGCGCGACGCGCTTTCCGGCTGTCTCGCTTCCATCAATGGCATCGGGGACGCCTTCAGCCTTGGCGTGACGCTTCCCGGCATGGAGCAGATTGTCGCGGGCATCTGCAAGCAGGTGGATTCCTACATCCACCAGAAAATCAACAACGCGCACAATCAGGTGCTGAATACCGTCAACGGCATCGGCGGCAACAATCCTTTTAAAGTTTACGGAACAAGCGGCGACTACATCCTCCATCTCAAGGGGAATCTCAAATGAGGGCGGTCGGTCTCCTCTTGCTTGCCCTTTGTCTGATGCCGAGCCTTGCCCTGAGCGCACAACGCAGGAAAGTCGCGTTCCCGCCACAGCATCCCTTGACGGCTGACTGCGTTCCGGACGCGGCCCGCGTCAGCGGGATGCCCGACGCCGTGCTGCGCGACGGGCGCTTCAGGGACAACCTGAACAAACTCCGGCAAGAGGGCCTTTCCATGCTGCCGTTACAAACCACGGAGACACGGCCATGAACCAGTCCGGCAACGGCGGGGAAGATCAGCGCCTGTTCTTGTGGTTCGCGTGCCTGATTATCGTTTTCTGCATTGTGCCGCTGCTGTACGCCGCGCATTCCAATGCCGTAAACGTCCCGCTTCTGAATCTGGCCAAAGCGCAGCTCAAGGCGTTCACGCTGTTTTTCGAGGAAGCGGAAATCGCTTTCGGACGCATTGACGCCGCCGATCCCGCCTCTTTGTCATGGGACACCATGCAAAAGGTGCTTCGCTACACCGGCTCATGGATTCGCTGGCCGTTTCTTCTGCTGCTTGTTCTGTTCGGCGTGGCCTCCATCTTCATGGGCCGCGTGGGAGGTCTTGTCCGGCGCTTCAACATGGAAAGTCTGCTGAAAAACAATGCGGAGTCCTTTCCCTGTCTGCGGCCTGTGGTGGGGCGCGGCAAGTATCTGCTCTCGCCAAAATCCTATGATTCCGGCTTGTGGCGAATCGCCCGGACGCCCGTCCAGTTCGCGCTGGAACACGGACTGCTGCTTGATGAACAGGGTGAGCCGTTCACGCCGGAACAGGCCCTGAAAAACGGCTTGCCGTCCACGGCGCTTCCCGCCTGGGGACACGCCCGGCTGGATGAAGCAAAGGCTCTCGCCGTGCTGCGAGAACAACTCGGCAAACGATTTGAAGGATTCGAGGGCCTGTCGCCCTGCCGCCGCGCCCTGGCTGCCGCCTTTCTGGCCTATGCGGGCGGGAACAAGAAGGGCTGCATCGCTTTGCTGGATGCCGTTTCTCTTTCCTACGCCGAGAATCATGAGCAGGCGTCCTGTCCTTTGCTGGAAGAAGGCCGCTTTGTCAGCAAGCTGAAAAAAGAATGGGGCTGTCACTCCTCCCTGCTGACCGAGAAGTGTCTCAGCATCCATGCCGCCTATGAGCTGCCCTGGTTCATGGCCCTGCTGTATCGGGCGCGGCAAAAAGGCGTACTGGCCACGTCGCAGTTCCTCTGGCTCCGGCCGCTGGATCGACCGCTCTGGTATGCCCTCAATCAGTGCGGCGGACGCGCGGCATGGGCCGAAGCCTCCGCGCCGTGGGCGCAGTATCTGGCGGAGGAGAAAGCCGGAATGCTTCTGGCTGAACCGCATATTCAGCCTGCCGTTGTCAGTCTCAAGCAAGCTCTGGCCGATCAGGGCTGGCTGACCGAAATCTTTGTGCCGCCCACGCCGGAAACGATGCCGGTTCCGCCCACTGAACCCGCCGGAACTTCGACTCTGGATACCGAATTTTCTTCCGTGGAACCGCCGCCGGAAGTGGTTCTGGCTGAAGCGGAAGACGATCCCGAATACGACGCCAACGAAGATGAAAAGTTGGCTGACGAATACTTTTAGAGGCTGTACTTATGAACAGAACCATCAGAGGTCTGGAAGACCATGAAACGCAGGAACGAAAGCGCCTGCACCGGGACGTGCGCTCCCCCGCGCAGCGCCTCGCGGATTCTCTCAAACTCGGTCAGGTGCAGACCGGCGGAATTTTTGCGGCGGGGGCGTGTCTGTTTCTTTTTCCGGCCTGCGCCACACCACTGTTTTGTCTTGGTCTGGCGTTCTTTCTCGCCCGTTGCGCCTGTGTGAACAGGGAACGCCTGCCGTTTCGGATGCCGCTGGGATTGTACGGCACGGACAGGGGCGATCCGCTCCCTGGCAGACGCGGTTTTGCCAGGCCGGAAGGCATCTTTTTCCTCGGCAATCGGCTTCAGGACGGGAAGGAACTCTGGCTGAAAGCCAAGGATATTCTGACCCACTGCCTGCTTTTCGGCACAACCGGCTCAGGCAAGACGGAGACGCTGGTTTCCCTTTCCTACAATGCCCTGGCAACGGCATCCGGGCTGTTCTACATCGACCCCAAAGCCAGCCCCAAGCTGGCGGTGCAGATATGGCAGATGGCCCGTTTCCTTGGCCGGGACGATGATTTTCGTGTGCTGAACTACGGCACTTCCGGCAAGGTCAAGGGCAAGTCTCCGCGCCGTCTTTCCAACACGAACAATCCATTCACGTTCGGCTCGGCGGAAGCCCTGACACAGCTTCTTGTTTCCCTCATGCCAGCATCGGACGGGGCCAATTCCATCTTTGCCGACAAGGCGCAGGCTCTGATTTCCGGCGTCATGTATGCCCTGGTTGACCTGCGGGACAAGGGGCTGCTCAAGCTCTCCACATCGATCATCCGTGATTCCCTGGCCCTGGAAAAATGCGTGGCTCTGGCCCTGCATCCCGAACTGGATCAGGAATCCCGCGCCTCCATCCAGGCGGCGCTTGCCACCTCCGGCTGGATTGCCGGGCGCGACCTGAAAGACCAGCCGGAATCCTTCGCGGAGCAGTTCGGCTATGCGCAATCCTACTTCGGCAAGGCCCTTTCCAGCCTGACGGATACCTACAGCCACATCTACGGCGCGGAAGACGGGGAAGTGGATTTCGCGGATGCCATCATGCAGCGACGCATCCTCGTGGTTTTATTGCCTTCTTTGGAAAAAGCTCCCGCTGAACTCGCCAGTCTCGGCAAAATCAGCCTTTCCGCCATCCGCAACGCCTGCGCCGTTGGCCTTGGCGCGAATATCGAAGGCGACGCCGCTGATGTGCTGGAGGCCCTTCCGACTGACGCCACAGGCATCGGGCCGTATCTGTGCATCGTGGATGAATACGCGGCCATTGTTACGCCGGGCTTTGAAGTCGTGCTGACACAGGGGCGCGGCCTGGGCATTGCCGCCATTGTGGCTTCACAGGATTACGCCGGTATTCTGGAAGCTGACCAGAAAGGCGCGCAACAGATGGTGGCAAACACCTCTTTGAAAGTCTTCATGAAAATGCAGGACGCTGAGAAGACATGGGAATTATTGCGCGGGCAGGCAGGGCAAAGCACTGTCCTTCGCACCACAGGCTTCAACGTCAATGAACAAATCAGTTCCGACTACCGCGACGCCAATTCCACCACAGTGGAGCAGGAAGACCGCGTTGTCCTGCGCGACTTGCAGGAACAGATAGAGGGCGAGGCCCATTTTGTCTTTTCCGGCCAGATCGTCCGGGGCGATATGTTCTATGCCAATCCCTCACTCAAAAAGGCGCAACTGAGAGTGCCGCAGTTGTTGCAACTCAGTCAGGAGGCGGTAATCCATGAAGCTGCATAGCGCGAAACAGTCTGTTCCCTGCTACAGAAAAACCTTGTACGGGATATTGAACACTTTTTCCAGCCGCTTGGCCATATTCATAGAAATAAGTCGCTTCCCGCTTTCCATAGCGGAAATACAGTTCTGCGTGGTGCCGAGTTTTTCCGCCAATTCCTGCTGCGTCCATTCCATCTTCCCACGGAACCCCCGAAGAGCCATAGCGGGCGAAGCATCAGAAAAAACTTCATCGGCGCTGACGACTTCTTCTCCCTCTGAATTGACCCGGCGCACCTTGTGTCCGGCCAGTGTCAACATCCCCTTGATGGCATCGGCCACCATACTCGCCTTGGCTGCGGGAACGGAGAGAGAAATTATCGCCTGTCCCGCTTCCGCCGGAAGGAGCTGCATTTCAGTCTGCATATCAATTCCCCTATTTGACGCGGCTGTAGTCCACACTGCCATGCGGCCCGACATACCGTATTTCCATTATCCGAATTTCCCTATCAATGACTTTCCACACGACGACATAACGCGGGCGTCCGCTGTTCAAATGACAGTGATGCACGTCCTTGCCGCCGACGATCCGGCCATAATTACGCCACGTCGGCTGCTCCGGTCCTTTATCCTCAAGATCAAGTTTCAGAGCATACAGACGGCCCAAAATATCACCGGGCAACTTGCGCGCCTGCTTATCGGCCTTGCCGGAAAAGTCCACTTTCCAAGGTCTGTTGTCGTGTGCGCCTTCCATGTAAAAAATATAGCGAATTATGATATATTGTCAATGAGTTTATTTCAATTTTGCTATGCAAGCTCCATGCAAGCAGCCAAGGAGAACTTCTATGTTCAAGCACCCTCATGCCTTACTGGTAACAGTAGCCATTTTTCTGTGTCCCCTGATATTCTTTGCGCCATCCCTCCACGCCGGAACGCTCATGTCTGACCGGCTCGCCGTGGAAGTCGGGGTAAAAGCCGAGATCGCCAAAGACCTGTCCCAAGCTTACCGGCCTTTGGAGGCGCTCTCCGGCAGAACCTGCCTGGACGGCAGGCCGGTGGACGGTTTTCAGGGCGATATCCTTGAATACTGGTCGAATCTTGAATGCCCCTATTGCGGCATCCAGGAACCGCTTCAGGCGCAACGGGACAATCCCAATCTGTGCATCGTCGTGCGGCATATTCCCTCGGATGAATACGGCGAATCGCTGAAAAAAGCTCTGGCCTATGAGGCATTGCGCGGCTTTTCCCTCAATGCGGCGCATCGCTTCTGGGATGCCGTTCTGCCAAAAACTACGCTCGGCATTCCGGTTCCCTATGAAGCCGCGTTGCAAACCGCAATGCAGGAAGCCGCCATTGCGCCGGAAGCCCTTGCGGACGCCCTGCAAGCTGCCACCTCTCTGGTGAGCGCGGATATTGTCGCCGCGCAATCGCGCATCACGTCCACACCCACATGGATTCTCAACGGCATCCGCTTTCCGGCCTGCGACTTCACGGCGGCGGAACTGCCCACGGCCCTGGAACTGAGCCGCCAGGTTCGCGCCGGAGACACAAACGCTCAGGAGCGCGTGGCGGGAATCATCACGCGCGGCCTGCTGAACGAATCTCTTTTGTAGCCGAAGGGGACAGGCGCTTGACCTTTTGCCACAGCTCTTTTATCTTACTTCCAAGATAATACTTGGAAGTAAGAAACAAGGAGAACCGGCATGGAACTGGCCAGGCTCACCTCGCGCTGCCAACTCACGCTTCCCCGCGAAGTCCGGCAGAAGCTCGGCGTCAAGGAAGGGGACAAGGTTGTTTTCTTTGAGGAAAACGGGCGGATTTTTATTGAAAACGCTGAAAAGCTGAAACTCGCCCAAACGGAACACAATGACGGGTAGCCCGACCATGCGCCGCCTGCCCGTCCTCCAGACAAGGACAGACACATGGCCAGACGGCGCAAGCAGGCAAACGATCCTCGCCAGTTGTCGCTCTTCGATGTAATGGCGACGCAGATCGAGGAAATACGGGCGGAAAACATCCAGGACGACATGCGGGAGGAAGCCGTTTCCCCCGCACAGGCTGAACAGGCGCAACCGGCTTCCGTTGTGCCGGAGCCGGAACAGCATCAGGGCTTTTCCTTTCCGACAAACGACAAGCCGGAAAGAACGCTCCTCGGCGTCAACGGCAACGGCGAATCCGTGTATGAAATGCGCGACGGCTCGCGCATGTACAGCCGCAATCCTAAAATCATGCAGGTCATGGACGGCGACAAACGGACGCCCGAAAAGCTGTTTGAGGCCGGCGATGACGACTATCTGACCGTACAGGAAATCCACCATTTCACCCATACCCTTCCCTGGGAGGTGCAACATGCTCGACAGATCAACCTGTCCCCTCGAAATCGCAAGAAAGGTTCTCAAGCCCGAAACAATCAACGACGTGCGCAGCGGGGGCTACACGCCCCTGGGCTACTCGATTTTGGATCGATGGGCACTGAACAGCCCCGACGAACTGAGGATGCTGGAAGCGAAGGGGAGCCTGGCCTTCGACCTGAAACTGTACGGTCAGCAACAGACGGAAGCACAGGCGTTGAGCAGCGAGACGGCCCGGCAGGCGAGCCTGCGGGGGATGTCCGATTGGGAGATATTGGAGAGCATGGGCATCGACATGAGCCTGAAAATTACCAAATAACTCCTGAAGACCGGCTGGGCGTTGGCGGTGCGAAAACCAAATATGCGGATAATATCGCCGCCATACGCCTGCTCAAACAGCTTCAGGCCAATGGCGCGAAGCTGGCCACGCCGGAAGAACAGAAAATTCTTGTCCGCTATGTGGGCTGGGGCGGGCTGCCGCAGGTCTTTGACGCTAAAAATGAGCAATGGGCCGCTGAATACCGGGAATTGCAGGGCCTGCTTTCCCCGGACGACTATGCGGCCGCCCGCCGTTCCACGCAGGATGCCCACTACACTTCGGAAACGGTCATTCGGGGCATATATGAGGGACTTTCCCGGCTTGGCCTCGGCACGGGTGAATCTCTCCGCATCCTAGAGCCTTCAGCGGGCATCGGCCACTTCATCGGTCTCTGCCCCAAACATTTCAGTGCCCTCTTTTTAGCGGTGGAGCAGGATCCCACGACTTCAGCCATCGCTCAATACCTTTATCCCCAAGAAGTACATCTTAACACCGGTTTCCAGAACAGTCGGCTTCGTCACGCTGGCATAGACGCCGTGGTCGGCAATCCTCCCTTCGGCAAGCAGTCGCTGTACGATCCTGATTTCCCCGAACTGCGGAAATTCTCCATCCACAACTATTTCCTGGCCAAGTCCATCAGCCTGATGCGGGAAGGCGGCATCGCGGCCTTTGTGGTCAGCCGCTATTTTCTGGACGCCGCCGATTCCTCGGCGCGTGAGCATATTGCGGGCCAGGCCGATCTTCTCGGCGCTATCCGCCTGCCGGAAACAGCCTTTCGCCAGAACGCGCTCACCGATGTCACGACCGACATCGTGTTTTTCCAGCGGCATAATGGCGAAAACAAGCGAAGCAGGGATTGGATCACGACGGGTTCGGAGGTTGTGGACGACCTCAAAAACGGTGGTTCGCGCCAGGCCGTGATCAACAGCTATTTCCTCCAGAATCCCGGCCAGATGATCGGCAGAATGGTCTTTGACGGCGGCATGTACGAGGGCGCGCTGTCCTGTATCACCGACACGCCACTGGAACTCGGCCCGGAAATCGCCAAACGTCTGGACGCGCTTCCTGCGGACTGCTTCGTGCCGCGAGAGGAAAGCCCGCAAAACACGGAAGTCCGGGTACGCAACGCCGACTTCATCCGCAGCCCGTATTTCCAGGCGCTGAAGCCCGGCGCGTTGTGCGTTGAGCCGCAAAGCCGGAAGATTGCCTTCAAAGTCGCCTCCGCCTTTGCTGAAAGCGATTACGATCTGCTGCCGGTCAAAAACGAAACCGCCCGGTTGCGTCTGGCGGGCATGATTCAGATTCGGGACACGTTGCGCGAATTGCTCAATGAGGAAAAGAGCGACGGCGACGGAAGTAAAATGACGGTTCTGCGTGGCCGTCTCAACAGTCAGTATGACGCTTTCGTCAAAAAGTACGGCCACCTCAATTCCCAGACCAATCGCGGCCTGATGCGGGACGACCCCGAACACAGCCTGCTGGAATCACTCGAGGCCGACTACGACAAGGGCCTGTCGCCGGAAACGGCCCGCAAGCATGGCGGAACCGCCCGTCCCGCCTCGGCCAAAAAGGCCGCCATTTTCCGGCAGCGGGTGCTCAAGCCCGCGCAGGTGGCGGAAACAGCGGAAAACGCCAGAGACGCCCTGCTCATTGCCCTGCGGGAAAACGGCAGGGTGGATTTCAGCCGCATGGCGCAGCTTCTGCATCGTCCGGCGGAGGACATTCAGACGGAATTGCGCGACCAGGGGCAGATTTTCCTGAATCCCGCCACTGAGGAGTGGGAAATCCGCGACAGATACCTGACCGGCAATGTCCGGGCCAAACTGCATCGGGCGCAGGCCGCGGCGGAATCCGATCCCCGCTTCGCTCCCAATGTGGAAGCGTTGGCTGCCGTCATGCCGCCGGATATTGAGGCTGTGGACATCGGCATCAAATTCGGATCGGCCTGGGTTCCGGCGCAGGTCATCTCGGATTTTGTGGAGCATCTGCACGGCGGCAAGGGGATGCAGGAGATCACCTGGCTGCCCACGCTCGGACGCTGGCTGGCGAAAGTGGATATCCGGGACATGGCCATAAACGACAATGTGTGGGGCATCCCCGAATATCCGGCGGAAAAGATTCTTGAATCCTTGCTCATCAATCGCCCCATCAAGGTTGAGAAGGAAAGCGGCAGTTATGATGAAAACGGAAAGCCCATTATGGTCATTGATCAGGAACTGACCGCCGCCGCCATGCAAAAGGCCGATGAAATCAAACAGGCGTTTCTGGATTGGGTATGGACGGACGATGAACGGCGCGACATGCTCAGCAAACTTTACAACGAACGCTTCAATACCAACGTGCCGCCGCAGTATGACGGATCGCATCTTGAGCTGGTCAACGCATCCGAGGCGGTCAAACTGCGTCCGCACCAGAAAAATGCGGTGTGGCGGGCAATTCAGGAGGGAACTTGTCTGTTCGACCACGTTGTGGGCGCGGGAAAGACGCTGGCCTGTGTGGCCACGGTCATGGAATCCAAACGCATGGGCTTTCTTTCCAAGCCCATGATTGTTGTCCCCAACCATTTGCTGCACCAGTGGCGCGATGAATTTTACAAATTGTATCCAGACGCCAACATTCTCGTTGCGGACAAGACGGATTTTACCAAACAGAACAGGCAGCGGCTCTTTGCCAAAATCGCCACAGGTGATTGGGATGCCGTCATTGTGGCGCATTCATCCTTTCGCAAGATCGATATGCCGCGTGATGTGCAGGAGGAAATTCTTCAGGAACAGATCAACATGGTTATAGACGCCATTGCGGCCGCAAAAGAGGCGGCGGGCGGACGGGCCACCATCAAGCAACTGGAAAAACAGCGGGAGAAAATGGAAACCCGCTACCAGGAACTGGTTGCCTCGGCAGGCAAGAAAGATGAGAATGTGGACTTTTCGGACTTGGGCGTGGATGCGCTCTTTGTGGATGAAAGCCATGAGTTCAAGAATCTGGCCTTTCAGACCACGATGAACGTCTCCGGCCTGGGTAATGTCACAGGTTCCGCCAAGGCGCTCGACCTGTTCATCAAGTGCCGCTATCTGCAACGCAAAAATGATGGACGTGGCCTGTACTTCATGACCGGAACGCCTATCAGCAATACCATTGCTGAAGTCTATACTCTGCAACGCTATATGCAGTATGAGGAGCTGAAAAACAAGGATATTGAATTTTTTGACGCCTGGGCTTCCACGTTCGGGCAAGTCACCAACGGCTGGGAGTTGGACGCTACGGGGGTCAACTACAAACTCTCATTTCACGTCCAAATAGATCTATTTAGACTTATAATATCTTATATTTCAATATATTATCTAAAATCATTCATCCAGAGAAGTCCAGGAAAAGCGCCTTGCATCCCGCTGTTTTCCGGGTATTATTCAGGGTATCCATACCAATCGGTATTCTGAAATATTCTCATATAATTTATTGAGAATACTACAAATATTTTTATTTGTGGGTATCGGATACCATAGGATTCATGGGGACTTACGGGTATCCCTGACACGGAGAAAACCATGCTGGATGATCGCTTTATTCAAGGCTTGAAAGCCGCCGACAAGCCGAAAAAGTACGCGGACGGCGGCGGGCTGTTCCTGTTCATTCCGGCCAGCGGCAAAAAGCTCTGGCGACTGGCGTACCGTTTTGACCGAAAGGCCAAGCTCCTTTCCTTCGGTGAATATCCCCAGGTGTCGCTCCGCGCCGCACGGCAACGCCGGGATGAAGCCAAGGAGGTGCTCAAGGACGGCATTGACCCGGCGGAACACAGGAAGGCCGCGCGGGCATCGACCGACACAGCCACCTTTCAAAGCGTGGCTATGGAATGGTACGAGCGGGAAACCCTTCACTGTAGAAGCCGCTATCGCGCCTTCATGATGCGGGGGATGACGGAATATTTCTTTCCGGCCTTCGGCGGAAAGGTCATGACAGACATTGCCGCCGAAGACATTATGAGCGCCATTGAACCGTTGCGGCAATCCGGGAAATTGCGCGGAGGCCGCAGACTGACGGATGTCTGCGGCCAGATATGCCGCTATGCCGTCGCCACAGGCAAGGCCGCGCGGGACGCCACGGAAGAACTGCCCATGTCGCTGCGTTCCAGACAAACAGGACACAGAGCCGCCGCGCTCGACGCCGGGAAACTCGGCCAGATTATGCTCAACCTTGAGCGGCATGACGGCTATTTCCCCGTCAAATGCGCTCTGCGGCTGGTTCCCTTGCTGTTTGTCCGTTCCGGCGAATTACGCTGCGCGGCATGGAGCGAATTTGATTTCTCCCGCAGGCTCTGGATCATCCCCGCGCAACGCATGGCGGCGAAACATGAGCATGTTGTGCCTCTCGCGCCGCAGGTAGTCAACATTCTCAGGGAATTGAAGGCATACTCCGGTCATGGAACCTTGCTGTTCCCCGGCGTTCGCATACCTGAACGTCCCATCGACATATCTACCATCACCGTTTCCCTGCGCAGACGCGGATATGACGGCATAAAGCTGTCCTTTGACGGAATCCGCTCTCTTGTTGCCAAACTGTTGCCCGATCTTGGGTACGAACAGAACATCATCGACATACAGTTGGCGCGCTCCGGCCGCACACGTTTTGATCCGTGGCAGTATCTGCCGGAAAGAAAAACCATGATGCGGGAATGGGCCGGGTATCTTTTTCTCCTGCGAGACAAGGCGTTGCGGGAGACATCCCGTCAGGGAGGTACGTCATGCTGACCGACACGCAAATCAGGAATCTGAAGCCCGCTGAAAAAGCGAAAAAATACGCGGACGGCGGCGGTCTGTACCTCTATGTCGCCAGGACCGGCTCAAAGCTCTGGCGCATGGCGTACCGCTTCAATGACAAGGAAAAGCTGCTCAGTTTCGGGGAATATCCGATTGTCTCTTTGAAGGATGCCCGGACAAAACGGAATGAGGCCAAAAAGCTGCTTGCCGACGGTATTGATCCGGGCAGGCACAAGAAAGAGATGAAGAACGCCGCCCTTCTCGCGGAAGCCAATACTTTCGAGCATGTTGTCCTTGAATGGCATGAAACGCAGACCGTCCACAATTCCGAAAAAGACAGGGAAAGAAAACTATACACATTCAGACACTATCTTTTCCCCGCGTTGAAACGGAAGCCCATTTCCGAGGTCACGGCGCAAGACCTGCTGCTGATACTCAAGCCCCTTGAAAAACAGGGACAGGAGCTTGTCGCCCACAGAATCATCCAGTATTGCGGCATGGTTTTCCGCTACGCCGTGGCCACAGGCAGAGTGACGCGCAACATTGCCGTCGACCTTCGCGGAGCCATACGTCCGCATCAGGGCAGGCACAGGGCCACCATCGTTTCCAATGAAAAAATCGGCGTGCTTCTGAACAGGTTGGACAACTATCCCGGCCATTTCCAGGTTAAGTGCGCGTTGCGTCTTTTCCCTCTGCTCTTTGTCCGTTCCGTCGAACTTGCCCGCGCCGAATGGCGCGAGTTCAATTTTGAAGCACGGGAATGGCACATACCTGGCGAGCGTATGAAAATGCGAAAACCGCACATCGTCCCGTTGTCATCACAGGCGATTGCCATTCTCAAGGAGCTTCACGCCGTTACCGGGGGCGGAACCTATCTTTTCCCCTCAAGAAACAGCGTGAGGAAGCCTATTCACTATTCCACTCCGTTACAGGCATTGCGCGCCCTGGGATACGGCAAGGAGGAAATGTGTATTCATGGCTTCCGGTCTATGGCCTCGACCCTGCTCAATGAACAGGGCTTTGATCCGGACTGGATAGAACGGCAACTGGCTCACAAGGAAAAGGATACCTCCCGTATCGCCTACAACCATGCCCAATATCTTCCCCAGCGGCATCGCATGATGCAGGCATGGGCTGACTTTTTGGACGGCTTGCGCGAAGAGGCACAGCAGGACAATGAAGTGTCATAATGTCTGTTACAAGCAACAAGGGGCGAATATGTCCAATACAATCCAGTGAAAACATTACCTCCATGCGTGTTTATAATTATATAATTTCAATAAGTTACATCAACACATCTTCAAACACAAAAACATGTCAAGTGGTATTTTGAATTTTTTTAAACACAAGCGGCATCTCACAGGACAATATTGGATTTATCCCGCTGTATGCGGGAACCTCAAATCAGAAGGGACGGAAAAACCTATGATATGCTGTGCCGAACCTAACCAGACAGGAGAAAGTCCATGCAAAATATACCCAGTAACGCTCTGCTTCGTCTGCCGCAGGTACTTGCGCTCATCCCCGTCAGCCGTAGCGCATGGTGGGCGGGCTGCAAGAGCGGTCGGTATCCGAAACCCGTCAAACTCGGTCCGCGCACAACGGCGTGGAGAGCGGCGGATATTGCCGCGCTTCTGGAAAAGCTCACTGTCGATCCGGAGGAAAAATGAATCCCGTTTTTCCCCCGGCTCTCCGTCCGTCACTCCCGCAGGAGTGCCGGAAGCGTGCATCCGGTCAAGGCCGTGCCCGGTCGGGCCGCTTCGCGGGCCTTGACCAAACGCCCTTGCTTTCCGGCTATGGATGCTTGCGGGCGACGGACGAGGAAGCCTCCGGCGGGGGCTCGGTCAAAGGAAACTCGCAAGCCAGAAGCATAAAGACAACGACACGAAAAAGCGTTTCCCGCCTCCCACGGCTCTCCCCCATACCGGCACGCGGCGGGCGCGATACCTGCAAGCCCGTCCCGGCTTACTCTCCTCAGAATCTTCCCGATACATACGGCGTTGCCTCCCGCCCGACGTTCAAATGCCCGCGCCGTCATGTGCATCATGCTGACCATGTTGTGAGCCGGATACTGATTGAGCGGCTTGTGCATGGCGTTCAGTCTTTCGCCGCATACCGCCTTCTTACGAGCCGGATGTTTATCTGGAGCCGTCGCTATACCCGCCAGCGACACACCGGATACGACTGCGCTTCACGCCCGATACGCACTCGCCGCATTCCTGATGCCCGCACCATGCGTCTTTGTTTTTGCGCGGATGCCTGTTCATTTGTCCGTCATTGTCTCCGAGGGCCAGCTTACGTTTCGTCTATACGCTGCGCGTATAGCCTCACGGCTGGCGAGGGGCAAAGCCCCTTCGAACCCCAAAAGGCAAAAAGGCAGGAAAGGCAATGAGGCGCGTCAAGCCCGTGCGCAACGCCGCTGTCATCGTGCGCGTGTTCCCGGAGGAGCGCGACATCCTCCGCTTCAACGCGGGAGTGCATGGCATGAGCATGTCGGAGTACATCCGCCAGACCTGCCTTGGCATCCGCCTGCGAAAAACGCCGGAAGAGAAACGGCGGTTGCGGGAACTGGCCCGCATCGGCGCGAACATCAACCAGCTCGCGAGATGGGCCAACACCTATAAGCGGGCAACGGAAGCCGTGGAGGTATTGACGGCGCTGGCAGGCATCGAACGGCGCATCGCCGAGTTCGCATCATGCGCTTCAGCGGAAAATGAACCGGAGGCCGGGCCATGCTGATGAAAGTTTTTCCGCACGGCACAGGAGAAGGCGACAAGCCCAGCCGCTATCTTGTGTGCCCGGACTATCCGGGGAGAGACACAGCCCCGCCTCAGGTGCTGCGCGGCGATCCCGCCATGACCCGCGCGCTTGTCGACAGCATAGAGCGGCGATGGAAATTCACCTCCGGCGTTCTGTCGTGGCATCCTGATGAGAAGATCAGCGAGGCACAGGAAGAGGAAGTCATGGACGCCTTTGAGCGCGTGGCCTTCGCCGGACTGGAAGCGGATCAGCGCAATATCCTCTGGGTGCGGCATACCCATGCCGGGCATCACGAGCTGCATTTTCTGATTCCGCGACTGGAGCTTTCCAGCGGCAAGGATTTCAACGCCTGCCCTCCCGGCTGGCAAAAAGACTTTGCTGTCTTCCGCGACCTGTTCAACTGGCGCGAAGGCTGGGCGCGGCCAGATGATCCGGCACGGGCGCGGGACGAGCTTCCGAAAAAGGCCGACCTGTTCAAGGCGCGAATGGCGCGATGGGGCAAGGAAATCCGGGAAAGCGACCGCGACAGGGCAAAGGAAGTCATTCATACCTTTCTCAAGGAGAAAGTAACGCGGGGACTTGTCCGGAACCGGGAAGATGTTCTGAACGCTCTGAAGGAACAGGGACTGCGCATCAACCGCGAAGGCAGGGACTACATCAGCGTCATCGCCCCGGACAGCGGCATGAAGATGCGCTTCAGGGGAGGTTTTTACGCCAGAGGCTGGACGCCCAAAGCCGCCCCGAAGGAAAAATCCGAAGAAAAGAAGCAGGAAACGGCGCGGCGCATGGTCGCCCGTCTGCAACCGGCTTTTGAGCGCGTCATTGAAAAACGCGCCGCCTGCAACATCAAACGCTATCCGGCAAAATGGAATCAGCTCCCCCGCGAGGAAGCCCTCCTTTTGCCCCAACTCCAGGAGGATACCATTCATGACCGAAACAGAACGGATGCTGATACAGAGCCTGAAACGGATGGAGGAGAACTGCAATGCCCGGCTGACGGCCTTCAGCACGAGGATCGACGTACTGGAGGACAAACAGATGCTGCTTCAGACGGAACTTCGCACGTTGAAGAGATTGTTCACCGATGTCAGCGAAGTGTACAGCAGCTTGCAGACCTTGTTGGCGACCTTGAAAAACGGCGCATAGAGCGGGAACGCCAGAGCCGACCGCGCAGACGGATGAGATAGGGGGAAACGCATGGGAAAGTTCAAACGTATTCCGGTGAAAGACATCAATGCCATGCGGAAAATCCTGGACGACTTGCCGGACAAGAATCTCGGCAAGACGCGGGAGGAAGCCGCAGACCTGCTCAACGCCCATATCCTGAAAGCTCTTGAAAAGGGATACACGGTGAAGGAACTGGCGGACATCATGGCCCAGGGCAACGTGGTCATTCCCGCGCCCGTCATCCGGGCAAAGGTGCTTCCCGCGAAGGCGGCTCCGCGAAAACGCGAGCCCAGGCCCCGGCCTGAAACCGCGAAACCCGTCGCGGCTCCTCCCGTCACGTCCCACGCACAGGAAGAAAGCCCGGCCTACTATACGCCGGACATACCCGATACGGAGCTTTGATCATGAACATTCAAACAAGCGTGTTCTATGTTGGCGGCAGCAAGGGCGGCGTCGGCAAGAGTCTCTTTTCCTTCGCCCTCGTGGATTATCTGCTCAACAGGGACGCGAACATCCTGCTTGTGGATACCGATACCGACAACCCGGACGTATTCAAGGCGCACAAGGAGCTTGCCCTGCCGAACCTGCTCTGCCGTCTGAACAGTCTGGACGATGCCGACGGCTGGGCGGAGCTGCTGGACACTGTGCAGAACTATCCGGATCATGCCGTGGTCATCAATGCCGCAGCCCGCACCAAAACCAGCACGGCCAGTTATGGCGACATCATGAAGGAAGCCCTGCGGGAAATGCGGCGGGAACTGGTTGTTTTCTGGATAATCAACCGGCACCGTGATTCCATAGAGCTTTTGCATTCCTTTCAGGAAGTGTTTACGGACGTGCCCATCCACGTCTGCCGGAACCTGTATTTCGGTGAAGCGCGGCGTTTTGATATGTATAACAGCTCCAAAGCGCGGGAAGTGGTGGAAAAGAACGGCATGACGCTGGACTTTCCGACGGTGGCCGGTCGCGTGGCCGACTGGCTGTATTCCAGACGTATGTCCATCCGCGCCGCCCATCCTGAAATGCCCTTCGGCACACGGGCGGAATTGCAGCGTTGGCGGACATTGTGCGCGAAAATGTTTGATTCCGTCATGGGAGAAGCGTCATGAGCATGGATAGCGTGATCGATCTCGGCAAGGCGTGCGGCAGGAAATTGTCCGAAACGGAAACGGCCCGTCTGCGTGAGGTCGGCAACAGCTTGAATCTCAGGGAGGACGACGCGCTCTGGCCGCTGCTGGCCGCGATGGAATATCAGCGCGTCTACTATGAGGCGTTGCCGGAGAAAATCGCCGCTGCCTCCAAAACCATCATGGACGGCATGGCCGCTGCCGCCGAAAAGGAGACTGCCGCCGCGCAAGCCCGGCTCACCGACAGCGTGGTGCAGGAGGCACAAAACCTTGCTTCCAAGATTCAATACGCCAGACTGGCGCCGATGGGACTGCTTGCCCTGATTTGCCTGCTGGCCTACGGCAGCCTGATGCTCTGGGCGGGCTTTCGTATCGAGACGGGGCGGGATATTCCCTTGGCGGCGGTTCTGCACATGCCATCCGGCTGGCTCATCAGCGGGCTGTGTCTCGCGGCGGGGATGTTTTGTGGAGGCGTGGCCGCAACGGAGTTTGCCGAGGGGGAAACGGGGTGGTGGAAGAAAGGGATAATGGCTTTTGGATTTACGATGGCTGGTGCAATGCTTTGCGTAAAATTGATATGCTGACTGGTTGTTGTAACCTTGGTTTACTTTCTTGTCTTTGGAGTCTTAAGCTCTGGACTGACTTCTGTATCGCTTCTGGCAATCTCTACTACCTGTCGCTCTTTTGAATATGCCGTTTGCTATCCTGATCAGGGGATTAAGCTTCGTTGCTGGTACCTATCTTTTTGTAATTACAGCAATGATTTTTGTTGATGAGGATGATGCTTAGAAAAATATTTGTACAGTGATATTTTTATTTATATTCATTAAAATGCTGTTATTTATGTTGATTATATGTCAAATATCATGTTTATTATGGGCAAGCGTTCAGTAGTGTTGGATTTGTTGTTAAGATTTCAATACCGCCATACTGAAAATCACTGTCATTTGTCATCAATTTAAAATTTAACTGTTTACAAATATCAACCAAAACAGCGTCGTTAAAGTCAATATTTCCCATTACAAACTCATTGAGAGATTGTTGTAAATTCAGGGCATTTGCTGCAAGGTCGTGAACCTGGCAAGACTGTAAAATTTTTTGTGCAAACACTTTCATGGACGCGGCAACTTGCGTGAAGTCTGTTGATTTTCTGAAGTTTTTGAAGTCACGATATTTTGTTTGATAACAGCCCTGCCATTCTATTCTTATATATCGATTTAAATATTCACTTAGTACTATTGGAGAAAGTACTGGTTGCGCTTTTGCTTTAATGAGTCTTGCAAAAGCTGTAGAATAATGAGAGACAAACTTCTTTGGATAACCCGCAGGAGCTGGGAAAAGATAAAGCCAGATATTCGTATCTAGAAGAATCTTTTCGCCAGATCTGAAGACATATGAAGACAAGTCATATGCTTTATTTTTCATGAGTATATTCCTCTTGCCACGCATCATCATAGGACTTTTTATTGGCATAGTAGTTTTTTGCATTTTCGATAACGCGTTTGAGTAATTCCCTATCATCAGGGGAAAGTCCTTCTACTTTCAGCTGCTTCCGGATCATTTCTTCCTTTAGGCAGCCATAGAGTTGCCCAATCGCCACATTGAGAAAGAGAGATATAAGCATATTTATTCTGTCGAAGGAAATTGTAATGAGTTTCCCCTCAGATATGCCTTGTCTTATTCTGTTAAAGACTTTTTGACCGTCCTCCGCTGATATACCAAGAGGGCTGTTTATAATTTCTGCTACCTGAATTGTTTCCTGCGTCGTCATGATTAGCTCCCTGTCTCATCAAAAAATGTCTTCATTTGTCAATTCAGATTGCAAGCAATAACTGCTTGTGTCTGCTGTATTGATTTCAATGTTTATACAAGTTCCGGAAAAATCGAGCTGCATATCCTGAATAGATTCTTCTATTGCAGAGAAAGTATAATAGCCGGATTGCGAGACAATATGAATTATTCCTTTGTTTATATTGATAAAGTCTTTAATAAGCTTTAGACCAAGGCCGCCGGGTTGATTTCCCGTTTTGGTAGTATTACCTTCCTGCAGGGCCCATTGAATGGCATCACAGGCAGAAATTTGAGTCCGTGTATATCTTCGTACATTTTCAGGAATACCAATTCCAGCATCCGCAATGGTAAAATCCAAACGCTGTTTATTCGGGTAGTATTGTCCGCAGACAAATATCCCGGATTTTGACTCTGAATGGAGGACTGCATTCAGAAAAAGTTCTAACAGACTTTGTCGAAAGCGTTTTGCCAGTGCTAACGACATATCAGGAATACCTTTTCCCTGCATATAGTTTGTAATATATTCATGAAACAGTTCTTCTGTATCCTTAAATATTCTGAATGGCAATGTTGTTTGGTAGCTGTCTGTCTGCTCAGCTCTATTAAAGTGCGTCAAGAATCTGTTTTTCCGAAGAATGTTGCTGATGGCTCCCGGTACATTTTCTATGGTAACGTCATTATTAGCGTCACGAAGCCGTGAGATAACCGCATACAGCGGCGCTGACATATTCGCTTCAAAAAACTGGCATGAGGAAAAGTCCAGCGTTATGGATTCCTGCCGGATTTCTTTTGCTTTGACTGCAATATCCGCAATTGCTTTAAATCCGGCAGAGTCGCTTCTTATCGTGCCAAGGTCTATCTTCACGGGAGCAACATTTCCTCTTTTGGCGTATAATGTCTTATCAATTCTGACAGTTCACGTATGTTCTCTCTGTCGCTATGCTAACACACTTGAGGAATAGGGGCAAATCGGTGAAATTTCCCGACTTGCCTAGTTTTTTTGCCTACTTGTTGAGTTTGTTATAATTGGTGGCTCGATCTAACAGTAGACTTATACATTAAATACAAATTTATTAACTCCTTCTATTATAAAGGATTTCTGCTAGTTTGTCCGTACGTTTGTTGATATCTTCTTCTGTCCAATCTTTTTTATCTTTATATTCTTCAAGGAATTTTATAACACTCTGATATCTTGATTCTTGATACGCCCTCATTTTAGATGCAAATTCTTTGTTTCCAATATTTGAATTCAGCTCTATTCCAAGTGGTAATAAATTCCCTAATTTAGCGACACAGGCTAGCTTAGCCGATATTGGCATGATATGTTCAATTTATTCCCAAACCTTTTAATAGCAGTTGCAATTGAGACGCTAAAACCAGTCATAATTACCTCTCAATATATGCTCACCAGGCACAACCAGGCAACTTCTTTATAATTTTCACCGTCTCCAGGCTGACCGTGATCACGCTCAGGAGCAAGTCCAGAATATACCTTGGGTTGCCCTGTTCTTCGGTCCAGTCGTTGGGATCGTTGGTGATGCCGCTGGCCTTGTCGGTTTTGATCTGGTAGCGTTCCATGATCCATTCAATGGCGGAACGTCCATTGATCACATAGTCGTAGGCTTCCGGCGGGATATGGGAGATGGTGATCCACGGGTTGTATTCAATCGTCGATTTGTCTCCCTTGCGGGGGAAGCGCATTTTTTCCACGCGGAAATTGCCGTTTTCCGCGCCTTGTACCTGCACGGTCGGGCAGGGAGGTTGGGTTTCATAGTTCAGGTGCAAATCGGCCAGGGCGCGCCCCGCCTTGCTGAATGCCCAGAAATCCGCAGGCTTTTCCAGCAGCGGCAAGCGCGGCAGCATCTTTTTCAAGTCCGCCGCAAAGGTGCGGCGGTAGTCCGGCGAATGCAGCAAGCCATAGACATAATAGAAAATGTCTTCCTTTGTTACCTTGGGGCCGTAGCTTGCCCGGCAGCGATCCAGTATAAAGCTTGTAATACCGTCTTTGCGCGTGTATTCCTCGTTTCCTGCATCAAAGAGTGTAGGATGGAAACTCTTTTTCTTTTCGTAATAATAGAGGGGGAAACATTGAGAATCACCATTTATATGCAAATCAGGAATACTTTTGAGAACTAACGGCAGTTCATTTTTGTTTGCAGGAATACAAATAACAAGATTTTTTGTTTCCGGCGTGGGAAAGAGTTTGGGCACTTGGTAAACTCTTTCATTCAGTTCCCGATTAAAATAGACATGTTCCCTATTAAATGGACGATATAAGCCAATACGGCAATCTTTTTCCACAAAGTTTATTTTCTGTTTTTTGGAAAAAGATATTTGCATATTTGCAGACCAACTTATCCTTGTAGCATCAAGACGGGGTTTTTCTTCGCCGGATTCCACCATCTCATTATAATAATCAATGGTCTCCTGAATATTCTTCTGTAGCTTTATCTTTGAAAAGTTGTAGCACCATGCATCACGTTGCGTTTTCAGTCCATTGGAATAATACGGTACAAAAAAGGTCTGTTTATTGTCCTTGTTCTCCTTGTCTCCCAGCGGAATAAAGGTACTGAACACATCATTGCGCTGATTGAGCCAGTCGCCATGCGTATTGGGGCAAAGATGCGTCCAGTTCATGGCGGGATTGAGGATGCTGCGCTTTTTGGCAATGATGGCAAGCTTTTCTTCCCGGCTCAGGTAATCGCCGATGTCGTGATACTGAATGACGGCCTTGCCCTGGTGTCCGGGCTTTTTGACCAGCACAGTGATGGCAATGGGCGTGCGGCTGCCAAGGCCAAAGACATTGCCGGATTCCTTACGCCGCAATTCTCCCGACGTGCGGCAGTTTCCGCGCAAATTGAAGACATAGATGGCGCTGAACTCCGCTTCCAGCGTTTTACGGAAGCCGTCCATTGCATTGCCGTCCAGCCAATACCCATTGGAAACAAAGGCAATGATGCCGCCGTGCTGTTTGTCCAGCCTGTCCGATGCCCAGCGAAACGCCTTGATATAAGAATCATACAGCGAATTTTTGTTATTGGCACTTGACCGCGCGGCATAGGTCGTTTCAATCCGCCGTTCCAGCTTCGGGTAGGACTGATTCCGCGCGTCGTCGTTGGCGGATTTCTGCCCAACGGAATAGGGCGGGTTGCCGATGATGACCTGAATGGGCGTATTCCGCTGGGCCTGCACACGTTCGGAATTTTGCGGCAGGGACGGAGCGTACAAAGCCTGCTGGTCGTCGGCTTCGCCAAGCTGGAAGGTATCCGTCAGACAGATGCCGTTGAAGGGCGTGTAGGCTGTGGCTTCTCCCCGCGCGGCATGCCAGGCGTTTTCAATGTTGATCGACGCGATATAGTAGGCCAGCAACACAATTTCATTGGCGTGCAGCTCCGCCGCGTATTTGCGGGGCAGGGCCTCCGGCGCGACAAGGCCGCTCTGGATCAGGCGGGCAATGAAGGTTCCCGTGCCAGTGAAGGGATCGAGAATGTGAACATTCTCATCTGAGAGCGTGCGTCCGAAGGCCGCCTGAAGCACGTCGGCCACGGAACGGTTGATAAAATCAACAATCTCAACGGGCGTATAGACGATGCCCAGCTTTTCCACGGTCAGGGGAAAAGCGGTGCGGAAGAATTTGTCATACAGCTCAACAATGATGCGCTGCCGGCCCTCGGCATTGTCGATGCCGGAAACACGCATTTTCACGGATTCATAAAAACGCGAGAGGACAACGGTATCCTTTTCCAGGGCCTGCGCTTCCAGCAGATCGATCATGCCTTGCAGGGCCTGTGAAACGGGATTGTTGCGCACAAAGGAATAATCCTCAAACAGGGCTTCAAAGACCGGTCTGGTGATCATGTGCTGGGCCAGCATTTCCACCACTTCGCCGGATGTGACGGAAGGATTGATGTTTTTGCGCAAGCCTCCAAGAAAATCCTCAAAGGCTGTCTTGTGCGGGCCGGGCGCCGCAATCAGGCGATTGATGCGCTCCATATAGCCCTGAGCGATTTTGGCCACGTCCGCCGCCCACTGCTCCCAATAACGCCTGTTGCCCACTTTCTGCACCATGCGGGCATAAATGGTATTTTGCAGCTCCTGTATTTGCGGCAGGGGAAGCTGCACCGGCCTTGCTTTGCCGTCTCCCCGCGCGCTTCTCTCGCCAGTGTCGTCACCGGAGCCATCGGCAATGCCGCCCACCAGAACGGAACCACCTTCCGCAGGCTTGTGGTGATTGAGCTCAATCTTGTTGACTGTGGCGCTGAAGCGATCATCATGGGCGCGCAGGGCGTTCAGCACTGTCCAGACCACGGCAAAGCGTCTGTTGTCGTTCAGGGCTTCTTCCGGCGTCACCTGGGAAGGAATCAGCACCGGAATAATGATGTAGCCGAACTTCTTGCCCGGCGCCGTCCGCATGACGCGCCCCACGGACTGCACCACGTCAATCTGGGAATTGCGGGCCGAAAGGAAGAGCACCGCGTCCAGCGAAGGCACGTCCACGCCTTCGGAAAGACAGCGCACATTGGTCAGGATGCGACATTCATTGCCGTCGGCAGGCGCGGCATTGAGCCAGGCCAGTTTTTCGTCGCGGGTTGTGGCGGGCATGGTTCCGTCCACATGATCCGCGGCAACGCGGACCATTTCCGCCCGTTCCTCCCGCGTCAGGCTCTCGTAATAGCTTTCCTTGAAGCCATTGAAGACCGCGCTGATTTTTTTGGAAATTTTGATGCTCTGGCAAAAGGCGACCGCCTTGCGCATGGGGGAGGGATCCGACGCTTTCAGCAGGCCCTCATCAATGAGCATACGCTTTGAGAGCGCGTTGATGCATCCCACAAGCTTGCTGGCGTCGTCGGTGTCAATTTCCTTGCCGCCGTCCGCCACGGCGGCTTGCAGGGCGGCGGGAATCTGGCTTTCACTGAGCGTCAGCACCAGCACCTTGTAATCCGCCAGCAGATTTTTATCGACCGCTTCACCGAAGCCGATGCGGAAGACCTCCGGCCCGTACATGGCTGCATCATCCATTGAACACAGATACGCGTCGGCATCCTGCGCCCTTTTTTTGCTTTCCTCGGCATAGAGACGCGGCGTTGCCGTCATGTACAGGCGTTTTTTGGCCCGGATAAAGCTGTTGTCATGCACTTTCACAAAGGCGGATTCATCTTCATCCTTCAGGGTGACGCCGGTTGTGCGGTGCGCCTCGTCGCAGATAATCAGGTCAAAGTCCCGCTGAAATTCCTTTTGGGCCTGGGCGACAACCTCAATGGACTGATAGGTGGAGAACACCACGACCAGACCATCCTTGTGGAACTTTGCGGCCAGCCTGAACTGCCGGACAATGTCCGTCACCCGCGTGGATGCGGGAAAGGCCAGATCCGTGACGCTGGAGCCGTCCGTGTCGTCGTCGTTCTTTTTCCTGCTCTTGCTGACTTCCGGATCAGAACAGATGCAGATGGGAAAGATCGGGGCGGAACTTTCCGCTGTCCATTCCCGAAGCGTCTGCCCCACCAGCGCAATGGACGGGGCCAGAAACAGCACCAGGCCCGCGCCGCCGGTTTCGTTCTCCGCAATTTTCAGGGAAGTGAAGGTCTTGCCCGTGCCGCAGGCCATGATCAGCCGGCCGCGATCCCCGGTCTGAAAATGCGCGTGAAAAGCGGCAATGGCTGCCTGCTGATGCGGGCGCGGCTGCTTTTTGCCCTGCCGGGCCCGCAAACCGTGGATGCCTCGCTCCAGCGCGGCCCAATCCACGGGCGCGCTCTCCAGATCGGCAAGACTGATGCGCTGTACCGGCGGTTCCTGGTGGCGGATGGCGTTTTCCGCCTCGCCGCCCCATTTGTTTGTGGTGGAGATCCAGAGCCTGAGCGCAAAAGAGGTCGGCCGGCGCTCATCGTTGACAAACCGCCTGCTGGACGTGGCCAGAAAACTGTCCACAGCGGGCTTGTCAATGCGGGCCTGTTCATCATAGCACTTGCACTGAATGGCCCAAAAATCGCCCTCCACCGTCTGGGCAACAAGATCAATGCCCGTATCCCTGCCGCCAAGGTTTTCTTTGTACGGAAATTCCCGCCAGAGCCAGACATGCCGGAATGTGCCCGCATACCACGGGACTGTCTGCAAAAATGCCTGCATCAGGCGCTCAAAACGGTCGCCCTTGTCCCGCTCGGAAAAGGAAACGGCGCGGTATCTGGCGAGAACGTCGCGGAAGGTCATGGGGGGACTCCTGCAAGAAGGAGAAGAGGGCGTCAGCTTACTCTGGAACGGCCAAAAAGAAAATCGGAAAATGAGAAGGAATTGCGGGAACTTTGAGATGCCGCCATGTCATACATATCCGGCCACCTGCCGCACGCGAGTAACCATTTTCTGTCCGCTTTCAGGGAAAGAAGCGTCCGCTCTTGTAAAGCAAAATTATCAATACTATGCCCAACTATGTCAAAATATGCATTTTTCCACATTGTCATCCGGTTGCCAGTGGAAAAGGATTCTGGTATTTGATCTGGAAAGAAGAGAATGATATGGTAAAATTTGAAGCTGAATCGCTTTATCCTTTGAACCACGCAAAGCTGACAAACTGATAAAGCTATGAAACCTTTCGACATGAAACAGGTATCAAATGCTTTTGCCAAGGGGCTTGATGCGGTCAAAGAAGCTGCAGAAAGTCAATATGATAGTGATATTACAGATCAGGAAATAAATGAATATTTTGATTTTATAGCGTATATTGACGGTCGTTATTATTATAATAATAATGTAAACTTTATGCTCATCAATTTACTTAAAACAATTGCCCTCGGGAAAGGCCCTGCTCAACTATTAACCAATGATCCTGCCAGTGCCGCAGGATTAGGAGTATTATTTACAACGCTTGAATCAAAAATTATTCCTTTTATAGGAACAGATAGTTTCGTTCATGTTATGAAAAATTTCATTGACTGTGTTTTTTCAGACATGAGAGATAAGTTATATTGGCATCCTGAACTTATCCGAAATATCAGTATGCGGGATTATCTAATAAGGCTGAATCATAGTATCAGGGTAAAAATAAAAAAACGTATTCAAATAAATGCTGATCTTTGTGAACATCTGGCTAAAATATCAAGAGCGTAACTAAATAATGTTTTAGAGCATCTTTCTTTTGAAACGCCCGCTCCGGCGCTTGACGGCGCAAGTAAATTTCGCCTGCGCCTCTCTCTACTGTCGTCATCCGTAAGGCGGCACAGCCGCCAACGGCTGGCGCGCGCGGCGAGCATGGCTTTGCCCTGCCAGAGCGTTGAGCTGATTTCATGAGCAAAACGCTCTAAATTTTTCCTTTAAGAAATTTAAGAGCTAACTGAACTATTTTTGCACCGCCAGAAATTCGTTTTTGTATATTTGTGTCGGATTCCATTTTTTGAGCGATTAACGAAAATATATCAATGACAATATGAGCAGATTTTAAATCTGGATAGTCATATGGTTCATTATTTAAGGCAAGATCAATGCTTTTTAATAGCAATAAGCCTTTCTCAAGTTTTTCTGTATCCATATCATAGAATTGTTTTGCAAATTCACAAGCATATCCTATGAGTTCAAGAAAATCAGAGACTTTAAGTTTATCATAATTTTCTTTATAGAGTTGACTATTTGAATCAAAGGCAGATTCTCTTCCATAAATTTTACGAATAGAGACAGAGGAGAAAGATCTTTCAGCAAAATATTCAGAAATTGATATTTTTAGGCATTTTATATTATTTGCAAGATCTATATCCGTAATCGTATGAATATTCTTAATAACAGCTAATCGTGGCTTAATAGATATTCGAAAGAGTTCTGATGTCCGCTTCTTTATGTCTGGAAATAAAAAAGCTTTTTGTAATATTAGAATTTTTTCTTCACGCGGATGGTATGACTTATCAGTTAATATATCAAAAAGTATTTTATTTTTGTCTTGTGTGTCACTATTAATACTCATAATAATTCTCCAAAGATGCTGAATTAATTACAATAGTATTAACTAAATAATGTTTTACTGTCATCCAGAGTTCCATTCACATGAAATCTGGAAAAAGAGCCATCGCCAAGTCAACCCTGTGCAGACTTCGTGAAACAATGACCGACTTTCGGCGGAATCTGGCAAAGCAGTGACTCTGGCGACAATTGTTCCTTTCTATGCGGACTTGTGCCACCTTTCCCCTGAAGAAAATCGTTTTCGGCTCTCTCCAGAGGATAGACCTTCCACTTGTCCGTACAGTAAAACCAGACTTCCACTTTTTCAATCGCTCCATCAATCTGTGGAGGGTAGCCTGATCACGCCCTCCACATTCCCGGTCGATGAGTTGACCGGTATCACGACAACAGGTTTTCCAGAGCCAAAGCTTGTTTTTTTGATTTCAGAAAATACCACATTTCATCAAGTTCAACAATGATGGCCTCAGCAGGTTCAGTCTTTTCATAAACAGGTTCCGCAAAATTTCGTACCCAACGTAAAACAGCGGGGGGTGAAACATGAAAAATCCGGGCAATGGCAGTCAGGGACAGACCCATGCTATACAGCGTGACAGCAAGTTTTTTTTCACACTTGCCGGGCGGCCATATGAAGTGGTGCGAGTAAATTGAAATCCACAATTCTTGCAGCGATACCGTTGTTTTCCCAGAATCTTTCCGCTTCGATATACCGTGCTGGCATGGCACTTGGGGCAGTCGGGCTTTGCTTCCATGCGCTCCTCTTTTGGAGGGATATAACATATTTGCATCATATTGTTAATACTCTCCAATTTTATAATGGTAAAGCTTGTGTTTTGCATATCACCTGTGCATGAATAAAAAACCAATATGCCTCAGATGCGCTACCAAGGAAGTCATAAAATCCGGACATGTCAAGAGTAAGCGACGTTTTAAATGTAAGAAATGTAATTTTCAGTTTACCCGTGTTAATCCGCGGGCGTATCCCACTGAACCAAAAGCCAGGGTCATGAGCTTTATGGTTTATCCATACGTGGCCGTAGCCAAACTTCAAAAATTGTCCTTTCTTAAGCTCTACACCAATATCTTTATCCAGATAGATCCAGTGAAAAGCAGCTCCTTCCAGCCAGTTTCATGCCCTCCAAAGAAAATTTTTTTGGCGTAAGCAAAGCCATATTTTTATGGGGTATCCTGTGGGGTATTAAAAGCCTTATTTTCTAAATTATTATAATAAATAAAGTGGTTATCATTATAATTCAAGCTGTCTGACGACAGCTCGCATCCTGCCAAAGGCTTCGCCTCTGGACTCCGGCAGAGCGTTCGGCGCTTCGCTTCTCACGCTCTCAAAAAGGCAGGAAAGGCAGATGGAAAAGCGGAAGGCAGCAATCAGATTTCAGAGGCGAAGGACGCTCAGGCTCACCGTTGAAGAAGACGCAAGAATCACCCGACAGGCCGCGACAGCCGGAATCTCGGTTTCCGAGTACATGCGGCGGCTGTTCTTCGGCGGCAGGCCCATCATCGCCAGAGCGGACGACCAGACAATCCGCGAACTGCGGCGACTTGGGGGACTGCTCAAGCATCATTTTGACGTGGTGCGGCGAACAAAAAGCACGGACACCCTCACGGAACTGGACGCCGCGCTGCGTGCAATCCGGCGAACCATCGAAGCCTTGAGCGAAAGAAGATGATCGTCAAAAAGCTCAAGCGTACCAGCTTCAAAAAATCCAAGGCCGTCATGATCGGCGGTCTGGTGGACTATATTCTTGCTTCCCATGATGAAGAGGGCCGGGACAAACTTGCCTTTGCCGGAAGCAGAAACTTTTTGACAACGACCGTTGCCGCCCAGAAAAGGGAAATGATTTCTCTGGCCGAGGAATCCATTCAGAGCCGGATGCCGGTCACGCACTGGATTTTGTCATGGCAGGAAAACGAACAGCCCACCCGCAAACAGGCGGACGAGGCGGTCAGTCTTTTTCTCCGGGGAATGGGGCTTGCCGAACACCAGACAATTTATGCCCTGCACAAAAACACGGGAAATTATCACCTCCATATCGCCGTCAACCGGACGCATCCTTACACGCAGAAAGTCATTCAACCGCATCATGGATTCGATATTGAGGCAGCGCACAAAATCATCGCTGAAATCGAATACAAGCAGGGATGGGCACCGCAGATAAATGCCCGCTATCGCGTCAACGAACAGGGGTATGTGGTCAGGAATCTCCAGCACCGCGAACAGATAAAGCCAAGGCCCGGAGCCGAAGACTTTGAAGACGCCACAGGCGAAAAGTCCGCGCAGCGCATCGCCCAGGAGCGCGGACATGCCGTCATTCAGAACGCCTCATGCTGGGAAGAGCTTCACGCCGGCCTGGACGCCGTGGGGCTGCGTTTCGCCCGCAAAGGCTCCGGCGCGGTGATTTTTGTGGGGGATATGGCGGTCAAGGCATCCAGCGTGGACAGAAATTTCAGTCTGTCCAAACTGTGCAAGCGGCTCGGAGCGTTCAAGCCCGGCTACTACTCCCAGCGGACGTTCAAAAAGCCCGCCCCGGAGCCGGTCAGTCATGTCTGCCGGGAGGAATGGCAGGAATACCAGAAAGAGCGGCAAAGGCTGGCCGAAGAAAGACGCCTCGCCGAAAAGAAGCGGGAAGAAGAATGGGAATCGCTGGGACAGCGGCAGCGGGAGCGCCGGGAGGCGGCTACAGCCCGTCTTGCCCGGTACGGGCTTTCCATACTGAACATTGCCCGGCATTTTTTGAAAGAACAGGAGCGGGAGGAACAAGCGGCGTTGCGGGACAGACAGTCTCAAGCAGAAAAACCGGAGCGGCTCCCTCGCTTCAAGCACTGGCTGGGCAAGCGCAGTCCGCACCTCGGCAATCTGTGGCGTTTTCGGAGAAGGATCGCTCCCGGCGTGGAGGTCAGGAAGCGCACGTTTCCCAGAGTCGGCACATTGGCTTCCCCGTATGCCGCCTACCGGGAAATGGTCAAAAAGCGTTTTCCCGAAAAAATGGACGCATCACGCCTGGACGCGGCCATTGCCCTGTACCTACGCTGTGCCGGATACACGCCACAGGAAGTTGCCAACGAAGTATTCAGACACGCCCCCGCCCGCCCCTACGGACAGAGCCGTGACGAACGGATAGAGTACGGGCGCAGGGTGGTCGGGTATGCCTTTGGCACGGCGGGGGATATTGATATTGCTTATACTCAGCCTACCGAGGAAAAAATTCAGAAATTCAACCGTGAGGCCGAGCAGATAGAGCGGGAACGGACAGGTCAGGTAACGCAAGAAAAAGAGCAACCGGCACGCCGCGTATTTCGCTTACGATGAGCGGTAACGCCCAGCGTATCTTGCACATTAGCGGATTAAGCGGTTTAAGTCCAAGCCGTTTCTGCCTGTGTCGGAGCACCTACAGATAAATACGTATCAGAAATCTCATGCGTCCAGCATCGCCAGCGCCTGACAATATTTTTGGGCAAGGAATGAGAGTACCCTCAAATTCCACTACCGAATCGATCTCCACTGCGTGGCGTGGTGAGAACGGAGAGGATTGTAGAATAAAAATAGGCAGGTTATAATGTGCCCATATGGTTGATACCTTTTACTTATGGCCACGCCGGTATACATTCTGCCATGCATGAAGAGTTTTCAGTTTTTAAATAACTAAGGAATACGATTATTAATACTATATTAATATTTTAATTTTCATGTAAAACATACATTTAAGGATGTAATTATGTGCCATAATGAATTTAATAATTTCATATCGATTGATTTTATACAAGAATTATTTAATCAAAAAATTAAAAAATCAAATTCTAGAGGTATAGATTTTTTAACTCCATTAAAATTTGAAAAATTATACCCCACATATGTTCAAAAAATACATTCTGATATTATAAATAATTGCTATCAGTTTTCTCCATATCGAGAAAAACTCATATCTAAAGGAAGGGATAAATACCCTAGAATAATTTCTATACCATGTATAAAGGATAAGATAGTATTAACTTGTTTAAATGAATACTTAAAAATAAATTTTGGTATCAAAATGAATATGCCAAATAGCATAATACATGATATAGGCGAGGTATTAAAAAAATGCAGAAATGAATATTCTTTCATAAGGACTGACTTTAGTAGTTTTTTTCTTCTATTAATCATGATATATTGTTAAAAAAAATTAAAACATTAGATACAAGAGCTATTTTTCTTATAGAAAGAGCTATAAAAAATTATACAGTCACAACATCTGGCATGAAATTGGAAAATAATGAAGGTGTGCCTCAAGGAATACCCATATCTAATTTATTGGCAGAAATATATGTAATGCAATTAGATCATGAAATAAATAAAACAGTATTTTTTTATAAAAGATATGTTGATGATACGATTATTATCACAAAGCATAAGTATCTTGATTTGCAAAAATTAAAACATAAATGTAATGAGTTAAAAATTGAATTAAATAATGAAAAAACTAAAATAGTTAATATTCAAAATACTATCTCATTTTTAGGATACTCTTTATCAAAAAATAAGATATCTGTCTCAAAAAAGAGTTGTGAAAATCATTTTAAGAGGATAAATTCTATATTTAAACGGTATAGTATTAATGTAAAAAATCAAAATAATAACGAAAAAACAATAATTGAAGAGCTTACAATGCTTCTTGCCGGAGCATTTTCAGAATTAAAACGATATGGATGGTTGCCATACTATTCAATGATGACCGATATTAAAATTCTTTACAAATTTGATGCATTTGTTATTAAAAAACTAAAAAGATATAATTATATTCATCTCCAGCAAAACATACCCAAAATGGTTCGCGCATATTTTGCACTTAGAGATGGCACTTGGAATAAGTATGCTTTTTCTTTTGATAATAAAACAATAGCAGAAAAAATAGAGATTTTACAAAGAAGGAATCTTTATCCTTCTGATGGCAGAAATTTAACAGAATATGAAATTGATATTATATATAAACGATTTATAAAAGGCAAAACACAAATGCTTGACTTTGATTTGGGGAGGAGATATTAAAAAAAGGGCTCTGTCCATCCTCAGATGGAACCCTATGGGGGAATTCTAACCTTACGCTATGCGCTTATGAATCTACGGATATTGTTGTTAATTTCAGAGCCCAACTTTTAGAGGGTTTTGCTAATGAAATTAGCTAAACGTCCTGGCAGGGCGAAGCCCTGCCCGCCGCGAGCGTCAGCCGTTGGCGGCTGTGCTGCCTTACGGATGACGACAGCAGAGACAGGCGCAGGTGAAATTTACTTGCGCCGTTGCGCTCTGGCGCGGGCGTTTCAAAAGCAATATGTTCTAGGATACATTATGAAAGATATGAAAAAGCTATCTAATACTGCATATATTACTGCAAAATCTAGACTTAATGCATCTAACCGGCTCCAACGAAAACAAAAATCTTTCGTATTCTTTATAATACTAATGACCATCGTCCAGATAGGTATGAGTTCATATATTCTAATTACACAAAACAGTAATCATATAAATTTATTTTCTTGCATCGTGATTACACTATCTGTATTTATTGCTCTTATTTCAAATTCTGAATCATTAAGCAATGATACGTTAAATTCTTATAAATTTCATGAATGTGGAATGAAGCTTTTAGCGTTATCACGAAAAATAGATAATCATATAGAAAATGATTTAGAGAATTTAAATATAGACGATCTGCAAAATATATATGACAATATCATTTCACAGTGTGGAGTAAATCACATAAATATTGACTATAAACTGGCGAAAGCGACTATTGAAGATAAATATATCACTTTTTATAAAGTGTGTCATTTTTGCAGTGCATTATGTTCAATTTTTTTATATTCATTGATAGTTTCTGTTATATTTTATGTTTATTATATAAAAATTTAAATATTTTTGATTATATTGCATCATAAAAAGAGTTACTAGGTATAGATTTAACCTATAATATAATAGAGGGCCATTAAATATTTTTTAATCAATAAAATATGCTGACAAATTTCTTTGCGAAAATCCGCCCTCTATCACAAGTGTAGTATCCTTCTATATCATTGCTTCACCTAGAGGAAAGTCAGCAGGATGCCGGAATCTATGCTCCCCACCACTGCCGATACCCCGGCGACTGAGATGTGAACAAAAATTTACGGAGAAGTGAGTGCATTAACGATTTTAAACAGGCAGTTATAAAAACGGTACCTTGCCCGCTGACCTGAGGAGCATATCTTGAACCCTCCTGCTTTTGTTGTTATCATAAGCGAGGGTATTGCCAAAGTAATGTTTGCTTCCTGCCAAAGCCAGATTCCATGCGGCTCGGAAGTGGCCAAAACATTCAAACGTTAACACTCTCTCATAAGCAAACCCTGAAGCGGTCAATCCGGCCTTCAGCGAGCCGTGAAAAAACTCCTTCTAACATCCTGTCATTACAAGAGATTACGAAACTTCTGCGTGCAAGGGGAGGGAGAACTGTGCTGCCCACATTGTTCGATGTCTGCACTCCGCGCGACGATGTGTTGCGCGGCAATCTCACGGAATCCGATTTTGCGGCGGATTTGGCACAGGTACTCAAGCACAAAGCTCCTGCCGAGTATCAGGATGCCGGGCTGTTTTTCGCCAACACGCATCCCACACGCGGTCTGAAAACCCTGCTCCAGAATGTCTGCCAGCGCCTGCAAGGCTGCGGGGAGCAGGTCGCCTCCATCTTCCGCCTCGACACCAACTTTGGCGGTGGTAAAACGCACGCCCTGATTGCCTTGGTACACACGGCTCAGGGTATGCTCGACGTCGTGAACCCGTCCGAATTCATTGATGCGGCTCTTGTTCCCACGGAACCTGTCCGTATTGCGGCCTTCGACGGCGAGAACGCTGATCCGGTCAACGGGCGCACTATGGGGGATGGCGTCAAGGCGTACACCCCCTGGGGCGAGATTGCCTATGCCCTGGGCGGCAAGGATGGCTACGAGCAAGTGCGCAAAAGTGATGAAGCGGGCATTGCCCCCGGTGCCGAAACCATCCGCGCTCTGTTCGGCGGCAGGCCCACGCTCATCCTGATGGACGAGCTTGCCATTTATCTGCGCAAACAGGCTGCCAAGGACAGCGCCGCCAGCAGACAGTTGAGCGCCTTTCTCAGCGCCTTGTTCAAGGCGGTGGAATCCTCTCCCCGTGTGGCGCTGGTGTATACCCTTGCCATCGGAAAAAGTGACCAGAAGGCCATCGACGCCTACAGCCAGGAAAACCAGTCCATAGCGGACATGATGTTGGAAGCGGAAAGCATTTCGGCCCGCAAGGCCACCCTGCTTGACCCCACGCAGGAGGATGAAACCGTCAAGGTGCTGTGCCGCCGCCTGTTCAAGCACATTGATGAAGCCAGGGGCAAAGCCATTGTGGAGGAATACTGCCGCCTGTGGGACGCCAACCGGGAGCATCTGCCCGATGCGGACATAAGCGACGCCAACCGCGAAGCCTTTTTTGAAGGATACCCCCTGCACCCGGAACTTATCGCCACCCTGAAGGAGAAAACCTCCACCTTGGGGAACTTCCAGCGCGTGCGCGGTATGCTCCGGCTGTTGGCGCGGACGGTTAACCGCCTCTGGCAGAAGCGTCCGGACGAGACATACGCCATCCATTTGCACCATATCGACCTGTCCAGCAGCCCCATCCGGCAGGAAGTGCTGACCAAGCTGGGACAGCAGGCGTACACTCCGGCTATGGCAGCTGACGTGACCGCCGTTGAAGGCGACAAGCCCTCTCTGGCCGAGCAGATTGACAGTGCGGTGTACCAGGCCATGCCGCCCTATGCCTCGTTTGTGGCGCGCTGTATTTTCTTCCACACGCTGGCCTTCAATGAAAACCTGCGTGGAGCTACGGAAAACGAGCTGAACTTCTCCATCCTTGCTCCCGGCGTTGAAGCCAGCTTCATTGCCGATGCCCGGCGGCGTTTCGTCCAGGAATCCTCCTACTTGGACGACAGGCCCAATCGTCCGCTCCGTTTTATGGTGGAACCCAACCTGACTCAGATGATCCACCGCCGGGAGCGCATGGTAGATCCCGGCGATGTGCGGGCACGGCTCAATGACGCCATCAAAACCATTTTCAGGGGCGACGTGTTTCAGGCCGTCTTTTTCCCCGCCCTGGCGAACGACATTGACGACACGGCCACCCCCAAGCCCCTGCTGGTGGTGATGGGATACGAAGCCACGGCGGTTTCCGTCACGGATGCCCGCATCGCTGTGCCGGAACTGGTCTGCACCATGTTCCAGCGCAGGAGCGCCGACGGCGGCACGCGCATCAACCGGAATAACCTGGTGTTCGTGGTGGCTGATGATGGCAAGGTGGAGGACATGAAAAGCCGTATGCGCCTCCGTATCGCTCTGGAAGATATGCGTAACCCGGCCAATCAACAGGAGCTGGCTGATCATCAGAAGGAACAGCTAAGAGAACGCTACAACAAGGCGGAGCAAGAAGTAGCCATCTGCATCCAGCAGACCTACCGCCATGTCTTCTACCCCTCTCGCAACCGCTTGGAAGCTTCCCCGGTGGAACTGGCTCACGCCACTGTGGAATATCACAGCGCCTCGGCCAATCCTGGTTCCGGTCAAGCCCAAGTGGTGCGCGTGCTTCAGGGAGCCAACAAACTGCGGCGCGACGGCGATAACCCGGATGCTCCGCTCTACATCACCGAACGGACGCCCCTGAAAAAAGGCCAAATCACTACAGCGGCGCTACGCGACGAGTTTCGGCGGGATGTGGCCCTGCCCATGCTGGCGGGGGAAAATATCTTCATGCGCAGCATCCGGCTTGGCATTGAACAGGGCGAATTTGTGTACAGGAACGGCGAACTTGTCTGCGGCAAGGGCGACCCGTTCCCCAGCATTGAAGTCAACGAGCAAGCCTTTGTGCTCACAGCCACCTATGCCAGAGAAAACAAAATCTGGCCTAAAGAGGTCGTGCCGCCGCAACCTGCTCCCGCCCCCAGCCCCGGCCCCGGAGGTACAACAGGGACAGGCGGAACAGGCCCCGGCCCCAAACCTGGCCCGGATGGAAAGAGTGATCCCTCTGCGTCCAATGTCCAAGAGATTTCGCATGAGGGCGTTCTCAAGGAAGTGCTGACACGCATCTGGGAAGATGCCCGCAAAGCCGGATTTGACGCCATCGCGTCTCTGGAATTAAATCTCTTCCAGGCGCAGGATGGCTTTGCCCTTCTGGGGTCTGTTTCTTCCACTCCCGCTTGCGAGAAGAAGGTAACAGTTTTAGGAAGCTACGAAACGACGGACGGAAGTTCCTGCGAACTGAATTACGAAGGTACGGTGACGAGTTTGCAGGAGGTGAAGGAGTTCCTTTTACCGCAGTTGCGTGCCGCAGCGGATAAGAGCGTCTCCATAACCTACCTGCTGACATTTCCGAACGAGCTGAAGCTGGAGGGCCATGACGCCGAGGACTTCGGCGACCGGCTCACGCGCATCGGCGGTGTTACCGCCTTCGTCAAGGCCACGGCAAGGCGGCAATAGATATGCTCATGGTGAATTCTTCCCTCACGTCTCCGCAATACCAGCTTCAGGCCCGCAATCATGGGCCGGACGATCTGGAACTGGAAATATGGCAGATTCCCAGCCCGGCCACGCCGCACATCAGCAAGCCGCTCCGGGTGGCAGGACTGCGGGGGCGGAATCTGGCTCTGGTGGAAACGCAGGTCTTGCGCCGTCTCAACCGGGCGGGCATCAAGCTTGCCCCCGGCGTTGGCAAGGCCCAACGCTTTGCGCTGGATGAGGATACTTCCCTCAGCATTGGCCTGCTCTGCCGGGTACTGGCCCCCATGCGCAGCGCGGAACGTATGCGGCAAATTGCCACAGGCGTGGATCTCATGGACAGGGAGGAGGCCGCCTACTGGCTGGGCATGGCCATGCACCGCAAGAATCCGCGCAGAGTCTTGAGCGCCTTGCGCCTCTTGCTCACCCGACCAAACTAGTGCATCTACGGGACAGGGTGTTTCCATGCAACAACACGATATTCCCGTCAATCCGGCATTGTTGCGCTGGGCGCGCGACACTGCGGGGCTGAGCCTGCACGATGCCACCCTGAAGGCAAAAATTACGCCGCCGCGCCCGCGCAAGGGCGAGGAACCCGTCACGGCTGCGGCTCGTCTGGCCTCCTGGGAGGAAGGCCGTGCCGTGCCGTCTCTTTCCCAGTTGGAGGCGCTTGCCAAAGCCTACTCCAGACCGCTTGTGACCTTCTTCCTGCCCGCGCCGCCTGTTCAGGCCAAGCCGTTGACGGACTACCGCACCGTTTCCGACATTCAGACGGAAAGTCCGGAGTTTGCGGCCCTCAAACGCCGTATCTTCCATTTACACCGCGAACTGTGCGCCATCGCCAGGGATGAACAGGCGGAAGACCTGACTTTTGTCGGTTCCTGCACCATGCAGAAGGGCGAACTTGTCACTGTTGATGCCATACGGCGGACGCTGGGCATCGAACTTGTGGCGGAACGCCACCGCTCTCCTGACGATGCTTTCCGTGACCTGCGCGACAAGGCCCATGCGGCAGGCGTGTATGTGGTACTCATGGGCGACTCTGGCAACTCCCGCAACAAAGTGTCCCCGGAGGAATTTCGCGGCATCGCCATTGCGGATAAGCAAGTGCCTCTGGTGATCATCAACAGCAATGACGCCAAGGCGGCCATGCACTTTACCCTGGCGCATGAGCTGGCCCACATCTTTCTTGGCTCCAGCGGAGTGTCCAACCAGAACGCTTTTGCACTCCAACGCAAACATAAAGCCATTGAAAAGTTTTGCAATGCCGTTGCCGCCGAACTTCTTGTGCCGCAGCACTTGCTCCGTTCGGCAGTGAGTGGGCAAAATAAAGACCGGCCTAATTCCGTCAAATCCCTTGCCCGCAAATTCAGTGTGAGTGATGAGGTCATCGCCCGGCGATTGTCTGACCTTGGCCTTCTCAAAGACGAAGACTATACGCGGCTCATCGCTTGGTGCCAGGCCAGATGGAAACGAAATAAGGATAAGAGAAAAGACAGGAATGGTGGCCCTCCTCCCAAGATAATGGATCGTTATAACTTCGGTACGAAGACCTTGGAGACTTTGGCACGGGCGACCGACAGCGGCCTGATAACACTTCTGGACGCTGCACGCACTCTCAATATATCCGTTGGCCGTTTTGAGAGGGTCGTAGGATGATATATATCCTTGATTCATCCTTCTTTATTGACGCCAGCAGACTGCATCTGCCCCTGGACAAAAACCCTGCCTTTTGGAGTTGGTTGATTACGCTTGCGGGAGCGGCGACCGTTTCCATTCCTGAAATGGTGCATAAGGAATTAATCACCGGGAATGACAATCTGGCCGCTTGGATAAAGGCGAACCAGAAGGTACTCGTCAACCAGACTGCCGCCTTCACCCAAATCAGCAGGGTTATGGCCAAAGGATACGGCGCCATTGATGAAATTCTTCTTGAAGGACTCAAGGCTGACCCGTGGGTTATAGCCCATGCCCTTGCTGTGGGCGGCACGGTTGTCACGTCCGAAAGACCAGGTAACCAGACGGCCCCCCGCAAGAAAAAAATTCCCTCCGTGTGCGCGGAATTGCATGTTCCATGCTGCACCATCACGGCCTTCCTCTGGCAGATGCGTTCCTCCCTGCCAGCATAGTGACCAAGCCGACTGCATATAAAGCTCAAGGATGTTCCCATGTCCCGCCGTCTTATCGAAGAGTGGTTGCCCATTGCCGAATTGAGTGAGGAAAGCATCCGCGAACGTCGCTCCATGACCGCGTTACCGCCCATCTACTATCTGCATGTCTGGTGGGCACGGCGTCCTCTGGTGGCGGCACGGGCGGCGGTGCTTGGCTCCCTGCTTCCGGCGGATGCGGATAAAAAACGCTTCCTGCACGCCTTGGGTATTCATGGCGATCCGGTCAAGACAAAACAACGACTTGCCGAGGCGAAACGGACTGGTGAAAATCTCGGTCTGAATCCGTATGGGTATCCCCGCGCGTTTTCCTACTCACCATCGGCTGAAGAGCGTGACTGGCTTATATACGAAGCAAAACGCGCTGGCGTTGACATGCCCACTGTGCTGGATCCCACTGCTGGCGGAGGGAGTATACCGTTTGAGGCTGAACGTCTTGGGCTGGACACATTTGCAAACGACTTGAATCCTGTTGCCATCACGATTCTTCATGCGACGTTGAGCGCACCGCTTCATGGTGAACATGTTTTTCGTGAATACAAGAGACTGGCAAAACAGTTTATCGAAAAGGCGCTTCCCCTTTACGCGGGCATCTTTCCTGCCGAATCTCTTGGCACGCAAATTTTGGGCTATCTTTTCGCCCGCACCATCCGCTGCCCCTACTGCGGCGGACTGATTCCTCTGTCGCCCAACTGGCGGCTCGCGCCGGACGGCACGGGTGTCCGCGTGGTGCCGCATGATAGACCGTCCGAGGTGGAACGAGTTTGTTCCTTCGAGATTGTACATAGCGTCAAAGCGCAGTCCGAGGGCACCGTAGACAGCGGACGCGCCACCTGCCCCTTCCCCGACTGCGGGCGCGTTATTGACGGCGAAGCCGTCAAGTCCATCGCCCGGCAAGGCGGCATGGGCGAACAGCTTTACGCCGTGGTGTACAAGAAACGCATCCAGACCGTCACCAGGTCCGGCAAGCCTGGCCGGGAGAAATGGGAGCGCGGCTACCGCGCCCCACGCCCTGAAGACGATGTGTTTGATACAGTGAAGGCCAGGCTGGCCGAAAAGCTGCCCCAGTGGGAAGCTCAAGATATAGTGCCGACGGAAGAATACGGTGATATGTTTTCTGACCGTTCTAAAATATATGGTGTGAATTATTGGCGTGACCTCTTTTCGCCGCGTCAGCTCTATTGCCATTGCACCAGTGTTGAGGTTTTCCGTTATTTGCTAAAGGAAGAACAAGAGAAAAAGAACTTTGGAAATGCACAAAAATCAGCATTTGTATATTTAGCATTGGCACTTGACAAGTTAGCTGACTATAATTCAAGATGTGCAGTGTGGGATATTACAACATATAGAATTAGGCATACTTTTTCACTACATGGATTTCCATTGAGGTGGTCCTATGCAGAAATGGCACCACTCATATCAGGACTTGGTTATGATTGGGCCATCGAGCAAACTGGCAAGTGCTTAGCAGAATTGATAGGTTTGTTGCGCCCGGATGTGGATGCCAAATCGCTTAAGACTGAAACAGCACATACGCAGAGTCTCTTGCCGTCCACGGCATTTACCCCTCCACCTGTGACCATCACCTGCAAGCCGGGTGACAATCTCGACCATATCGCCGACCAGTCCATTGACGCCGTGGTCATGGATCCGCCGTACTACGATAACGTCATGTACGCAGAGCTTTCCGACTTCTTCTATGTCTGGCTCAAGCGCACCGCGGGCTATGTGTATCCGCAGCTCTTCACGCGCAAGCTCACGGACAAGGAAAGCGAGGCCGTCGCCAATCCGGCCAAATTCAAGGGGCAGAAGAAACCCAAGGAGTTGGCCTTTGCGCACTACCGCAACCGCATGGCCGCTATCTTCGCAGAATGCCGCCGTGTTTTGAAACAGGACGGCGTGCTCATGCTCATGTTCACGCACAAGGCCACGGACGCGTGGGACGCTCTTGCCAAGGGCCTCATGGACGCGGGCTATGTCATCACCGCGAGCTGGCCAGTGAATACCGAGGCCGAAGGGTCATTGCACATCAAGGACAAGGCTGCCGCCAACTCCACCATCTTCCTGGTCTGCCGTCCGCGTCCCGCAGGAGAGAGGGGGGAAATCGTCTTCTGGGAGGATTTGGAACCGCAGGTGACGCAGGCCGTTCTGGAACGTGTCGAAACCTTCCGCGCGGCGGGCATTTCCGGCATTGACCTGTACCTGGCATGCTTCGGCCCTGCCTTGGAAGTCTTCTCCCGGCATTGGCCCGTAAAGCGGGGCACGCCACGGCAACAGCCAAGGGGCAAACCCGGGACACAGAGCAGTCTGCTGGAGCCGGACTTCGACCCCTATGCCACAACTCCCGAAGATGTGCTCACCACGGCCCGCACGGCGGTGAAGGGCTGGATTATCAGGCAGATTGTCCAGAGCGAGCGCCAGACGCAGCTTGACCCCCTGCTGGAATGGTTCGTGCTGGCCTGGCATACCTTCAGAGCGCCGCAATTCGCCTATGACGAAGCCCTCAACCTGGCCCGCGTGGTCGGGCTGGACATGGATACGGATATCATCGGCGTCATCGCCGGAAAAAAAGCCTCGGAAGTGGTGCTGTGGGACAGCTCAACCCGCGCCGCCAGAGCATCCCTTGGCGCGAGCGGCGGCGCGCGCTCCATGCTGGACGCCCTGCACCACGCCGCCCATGCGGCCCGTTCCCGCACGCTGGATGCCGCCACAGAGATGATCCGGCATCACGGGCTGGACAAGAGCCCGGAATTCATGGACGGCCTCAAGGCCCTGCTGGAAGTGCTGCCCGTGTCCCGTTCCTTTGGCGGCAGGGAAGGCGCGGACATGCCCGCCGCCAGTGACTTTGAAGCATTGGAGAATCTGCGCCGCCTGCTCTTTGCCGAAAAGGTCAAAGCGCCGCAACAGCTTTCCCTGCTTGAGACCGCCTTATGAGCATCCTGCACGACCACGCATGGGAAACCATGTACTCTCCGGACGACGGAAACCTGCTCTCCGTCTTTTACATCCCCGCGCTCAGTTGCGCCGTGCGCTACGACCGCACCACGGGCTTCTTCAAGCCGGACGCTCTCGCCAAGGCCGCCGTGGGTGTGGAAGAGCTGGTGCGCAACAACGGCCACATGCGGCTTATTGTGGGCTGCACCCTGGACGAGGAGGAGGTGGACGCCATCCAGCGCGGCGAAAGCCTGCGCGGCACCGTGGAGGCCAGCCTGCAACGCGCTCCCTTCCAGGCCGACAACGCCGAAGTGCGGGACGCGCTGGAATTGCTGGCCTGGATGGTCGCCAAAGGCTACCTGGACGTGCGGCTGGCCGTGCCCTGCGACCCGGCAACAGGCAGGCCCTGCGCGGGTATGGCTATCTTCCACGAGAAAGCGGGCATCCTTGAAGACAAGACCGGAGAACGCCTGGTCTTCACGGGCAGTCTGAATGAAAGCGCCAGCGGCTGGATGCGCAACTGGGAATCCTTCCATGTGTTCTGTTCGTGGAAGCCGGATGCGACCCACCTCAATGCGGTGGAAGAAAATTTCCAGCGACTCTGGGCCAACCGCAAGCCCACGGCCAGGGTGATGGAGCTGGGTCAGGCCCTGCGGGAAAAGCTGCTGCGCTTTTTGCCGAAAGACGATGCCCTGCCCCGACGCTTGCCGGCAACGCCGCCTCGAGAACAACCTGCGCCGCCGGAACAGCCCGCGCCGAAACCTGATGCCGTGCCCATGCCGGACGATGCGTACCGCGCCACATGGAAATTCATCCACGAAGCCCCGACGCAGTCCGGCGGCGGGGACTATGTGGGCGAGGCCACAGCGGCTGTCACGCCCTGGCCCCATCAGGTGCGAGCCTTTGACCGCATGTACCGCCGCTGGCCGCCCCGGCTGCTCATCGCGGACGAAGTGGGCCTGGGCAAGACCATTGAAGCGGGCCTTGTCATCCGGCAGGCATGGCTGTCCGGCAAGGCCAAACGCATCTGCATCATGGCTCCCAAGGCTGTGCTGCGCCAATGGCAACTGGAACTGCGGGAAAAGTTCAATCTGAATGTGCCCATCTATGAGAGCGGACAGCTCTGCTGGTATCCATCCCCTGCCTTGGAGGGGATGGACAAACGCGAGGTGGCCGACAGCGACTGGCACAAGGAACCGCTGCTCCTGGTTTCCAGCCAGCTCATGCGCCGCACGGATCGCGCCCGGCAACTGTTGGAAGACGCCGAACCGTGGGATTTGCTGGTGCTGGACGAAGCGCACCACGCCCGCAGGAAAGCCTCGAAAGATATTCAGGCGGATTCCCCCAACCGCTTGTTGCGCCTCATGCGCGGCCTCAAGGATAAAACCAGGGGGCTTATTCTGCTCACAGCCACGCCCATGCAGGTGCATCCCGTGGAGGTGTGGGACTTGCTCAATCTGCTGGGTATGCCGCCTTCCTGGGATGTGGCGTCCTTCCTCAAATTTTTTGAACTGTCCGTCCATCCGGCCCCCACAGAAAGCGACATGGCCTGGATGGCGCGTCTGTTCCGCGAAATGGAGGATCATTACCAGCCCATGTCAGTCGAGGAGGCCGCTCGGCGTGAACCGCACCACAAAACCTTCCGTGCCCAAAAGATACTCAAGGCTCTTCACAGCCAGGCCAACACTCCCCTGAAAATGCTGTCAGTGGAGGAGCGCCGTTATGCGCTGCTCTTGATGAAGTCTTACAGTCCTACGCGTATGCTCATTTCCCGGCATACCCGCGAGCTGTTGCGCCGCTATCATCAGCAAGGCAAGCTGACGACCAATATCGCCGAGCGGCAGGTGGAGGACTACCTTGTCACACTGACCAAGGCGGAGCGCGCCCTCTATGAGGAGGTGGAGGACTACATCTCCTCCACCTACAACAAGGCGGCCAAGGAAGAGCGGACGGCCATCGGTTTTGTGATGACCATCTACCGTCGCCGCCTAGCAAGCAGTTTTGACGCGCTGGAGCAGACCCTGCAAAACAGGCTGAACGCCCTGAACCACAGCAAGCTGCCTCTGCTCACGGACGAAGACTTGCCGGACGATGACCTTCAGGAAGAAAGCCCGGATATGGACGAAGCCAGCGAACTTGAAAAGCAGACGTTGCGACTGGAGGAAGCGGAGAGTATCCAGGCGCTGCTTCAGGCCAAGAAGGCATTGCCCAGAACCGATACCAAGGCGCAATCCCTGCTGGAACTCATAGCCCGCTTGCGCGAGGAGGGCTATCGGCAGGTCATCGTCTTCACCCAGTACACGGATACGCTGGACTCCCTGCGCAAGACGCTGGGACGGGCGCAGGGCCATTCATCCGTCCTGTGTTTTTCGGGGCGGGGCGGCGAGCAGTGGAACAACGGCGCGTGGGAATTTATATCCAGAGAGAAAACCAAGGAATTGTTCCGCGAGGGTAAGGCCGAGATTTTGCTGTGTACGGACGCCGCCGCCGAGGGTTTGAACCTGCAAACCTGCGGGGCGCTCATCAACTATGATATGCCTTGGAATCCCATGAAGGTGGAGCAGCGCATTGGCCGTATCGACCGCCTGGGTCAGCAGTTTCCCCGCATCAAGATTATCAACCTCATGTATGCGGACACCGTGGAAACAGATGTGTACGTCGCTCTCCGCGAGCGCATCGGCCTGTTCAGCACCTTTGTCGGCAAGCTGCAACCCATTCTCTCACGCCTACCCAAAGCGTTCAGTGAACTCACTCTCCAAAGCAGAGAGGAACGCCTTGCAGGGAGTGGACGGGCGCTTGCCAACAATCTCACGGGGGAACTGGAGCAGCGCCAGCAGGAGACAGGCTTTGACCTGGACGAAATAAGCCCTGATGATCTTGAAATGCCCCAGCGCCCCGCGCCATCCTACGACCTTGCGTATCTTCATGGCGTGCTGACCAACCCGTCCCTGCTGCCGCCGGGATGCGAGGCAAAGGAACTTGCGGGCGGCAAGGATTATGCCTACCTTACTCCTGGTCGAAAGACGGCCATCCGTGTGACCACCGATGCGGCCTACTTTGAGCAGCACACAGAAAGCGTGGAACTGTGGTCGCCGGGCTGTCCGATATTTCCTGAGTATAACTGACCAGATGGAGGGTCTGAATTGCAATCTTTTAGATCTATTTTCTCTTTGTGTTTAATAATTTCTATTAGAGCAGATTACCTTTGACTTTTTATGAAAGTCAAAGGTGGCATTCAGGCGAAAAACGCGGTTTTCGCCTGAATGTACGCCGCGTTGCGGCGGCTGCCGCTTTCGCGTCAGCAGAGCATTTTCAAAGTGAAAATGCTCTAATTTTCATATTTGTTTGTGGAAACAATTGTCAATGGAAAAGTTTTGAATTATTAAATGCAATATTTTCAGGATTAACACTTATTGGCATCATATGGTATATTCATTGTGCATTTTTGTCCATTCATTCATTTACCGACGGCCATTGCTGTCCGGCTAAGGGATAAGAAAAAAGTCCAAAATCTCAACGAAATGTGGTAGAAGTGGTTCATGTAACAACCTAGCACAGAAGGAGATTTTGGACTTGAGTCACCATAGCACTCTTTTCTCCCAGACGCTGTCCCTCATTCCCAGACATGTTTTTCAAAAGCTCGGACAGCGGCATAAGACCGGGCGTGCGTCCCGCAAATTCGGTTTCAAGGAACAGTTCACCGCTATGACCTTCATCCCCAGTTGCCGCCAGACGTTCCCTGCGGGACGCTTTACGTTGTCTGGGAGCCGCCTCAAGGCGTCTCTATCACTTGGGCCTGAAGAATGTGGCCCGCTCAACCGTGGCCGATGCGAATACCACGCGGCCCGTGGGCTTTTTCCGGGATTTGTTCGCTGAAATGTACGGCTTGTGCGCCTCAAAGGCCCCGAAACACAAATTCCGCTTCAAGTCCCGCCTGTTCAGCCCGGACGCAACCACCATCAGGCTTTGCCTGTCGCTCTTTCCCTGGGCCTCTTTTCGCAAGACCAGAGGCGGGATCAAAATGCATGTGCCGCTGGATCACGACGGCCATATCCCGGCATTTGTGGCCATTACCGGGGCCAGAACCCACGAAAGCCGCATCGCCAGGACGCTTGAGCCGCCCAGAGGCTCTATCGTGGTTTTCGACAAGGGCTATGTGGACCACAACTGGTTTCAGGCGCTCGGAGCAAGGAATATTTCATTTGTCACGCGCCTCAAGCGGAACATTGTGTGTACATTGCTGGAACGCCGCTTTGTGAACCGGAGAAGCGGCGTAACCTCAGACCACGTCATTGAGGTCGCCACCCGTGGGAAACCGCTGCGCCTGCGCCGAACAGGCTACCGCGATCCGGAAAGTGGCAGGCGCTACGAATTCCTGACCAATCAGTTCCGGCTGCGCGCCCAAACCATCGCCGACATCTGCGAGCTGTTCTTCAAGGAAATCAAGCAAAGCCTGCGTATCAGGAGCTTTGTCGGCAACTCGGAAAACGCGGTCATGATCCAGATTTTTACGGCCCTCACAGTCTACCTGCTCCTTGCGTACCAGAAATTCCTCAGCCGTTTCGGCATTTCTGTCCAACAGCTTTGCCAGCTTATCCAGATCAATCTGCCGGGTGTGGCTTCTTTGGAAGATTTGCTGCGTTCACAGAGAAGAAAAATTGAAAACTCATTCAATCTCAGCTTGTTATCTCTCGCCCCTTAGCCGGACAGTAATGACTCAATGAGTGTCTCATTCCATGTCTTCCATAAGGACATATAGCAAGAAGACTTCTATCTTATAGTAAGGCGCTTCACTGAGATCGACATAAGATAGAAGTCATGCATGAAAGGCTTAAAGGTTAGTACAGAGCTGTTACGTTCTACGACAAATATACCCACACTTTCTTGACTTCTGTTTGTCTAGTTACCATTACTATCTTTTATCTTTAGAATCCTAACATAGGATACCTAAATTTTTAATTATATTTAGTGAGCAAATCTTCTGTATCTTCATCGCTTATAATCCCATTTAAATCTTTTTTTACCTGCTCATAATACGATTCATTTCCTTTATTTTTGTAAATATATAACGGAACACACCCCCTTCCTCTTGCAACAAGATATGACGACATAATAACTTCACTTTCTCCTAAAAAAATACTATTCGGATTATAAAGTTTATGTCCAAAGACTTTTATTTTATTCTGTCTTTTGTCATTAATTCTCTTTATAGATCCGATAAATTCATCAATTTTAATTTTTATTTGTTCGCATGTTAAATTTTGTTTACGTGCTAATATGTTTATCATCTCAGAATCTGGATGCGTAATAATAAATATTATATCAGTATCTTCATGATCATTTTTTTCAAAATATTGTTCATTATGAGATATCCATGTCCTTCCATCATTTAATAGAATTGTTATTTTCCTATTACTTTGTATAAAACTTTCAAATTTAAAGGAATTTGCATCACTTTCAATATGGCAAAGCCCAGTCCTTTCAATATTTTCAAATGCATTTATTCTATTATTTATCAGGCACATATTATTTTTTACAATATATAAAAAATCTTTCTTCAAAAAAATATCATATAAAATTGTCCATATCCCAGATATCATAACTACAGATGAAAATTGGTCAAAGTATAATTTTTGATCTGGAAATTTTTCAGAAAGCCACATAGAGATTACCACTAGTACAAATAGTATTGATGCAATCAAATTTGCTTTTGTAACATATTGTTTAATATTTGGCCACTTGCCATCTAAATTATTATTCATACTTAGCCCCCTATTCTAAATTTAATAATATCAACACAACAAAAAGTAGTCACCAATATCCTCTAAAAATAAGCTGACACTCAGGCTACAACCCAAGTGGGCATCATAAACTTTTATATTGTAGGCTGCAAGCGTGGCAGTTACACGTCAATACGGAGGCATTCACCTTTTTGATGATTTCAGGAAATTTTTCTTGAAAATTCAGAGAATTAAAAAGCCACCTTCATTGAAATGGTGAATGTTTCCCTCAAAAAATATATTGACATTCATTGGTGTATGTCGCCAATTGACAATTGCTGACAAATAATTACTGCCTCTCTACCAAGCTAGGAGGATGAATGATACCAGTTCACCGTCGCCACGATATACTTGGTAGTCACACCTCGCCACTGTTTCAAAACCTGAAATGAGTTTCCAACAAAATGTCTCAATTTATACAAGTAGTTGTCGTAATCACGTTGTTTTTTCCGATTTTTGTGTGGCGGGATGACTGCTGTCGATCCATTTTCTTCCACCTTTTCCACGAAAGCCTCGCTGTCATAACCTTTATCCGCAAGTAGATATTTAGCGCCAATCCCTTCTATGAGACTGCAAGCCTTCGTACAATCAGCGACGGTACCTGACGTGACAGCCATTCGAACCGGCATACCATGCGCATCCACGGCCAGATGTATCTTTGAGTTAATCCCCCTTTTGTGCGCCCCATATCCTGGCTGCCGCCTTTTGCCCCATTCCATCATGATGAACCTTTATATATGAGGCATCAATCATAAGCCATTCAAAATCTGGTTCATCGATCAATATTTCGAGAAGTTTTTCCCATACGCCCTTGTCCCGCCAACGACAAAATCTGCGATGTGTATTTTTCCAGTCACCAAAATCAGGGGGGCAAATCCCGCCATGGTGCGCCAGTTCGCAAAATCCAGAAGACTGCATTTATAAAGAGACGATTATCCTTTGCAGTTACTCCTCTGACTCCCTCTCTGCCCGGCGAGTGTGGTTTTAAAATTTCCCAAAGGCCATCAGATATACAAAAAATACAGCCTCTTTCCTTGCTGCAGTTCATATTCGCTGCATAGCTATCTGGGCTAAAATCAAATGACGACACACCTAGGCCTCGGCATCTCGGTGGGAGCGGTGTGGGGCTCTGGGAAAGTTGCTTGTCATATTTGAGAAAATCTGGGAATATCCGAGAAAATTGATTTAGGGAGAATGTGATGCCCAGTACCAGAGATATTGTCATCACACCGGATATGCTGAATAAAATCAGTGAAATCGACCAATTTAATGGTTCCTGGCTTGCTGGTGGGGCTAGGCTGACACAGGAAGAACTCAAAGTCATGAAACGGGTGGCAACCATTGAATCCGTCGGCTCGTCAAATCGTATTGAAGGCAACAAGATGTCTGACGAAGAGGTGGAGGAGCTTTTCAGGCATATTAATACGAAATCGTTTCAATCCCGTGACGAGGAAGAGGTGGCCGGGTATTCGGATTTGATTAATACGATTTTTGAAAATTATCAGGAAATACCGCTGACAGAGAATTACTTAAAGCAGTTACATCACATTTTGTTACGATATTCAGCCAAAGATGAATGGCATCGAGGAGAGTATAAAAAGGACAGCAACCGTGTGGCGGCATTTGATGGTAATGGGCGGGAAATTGGCTCTCTTTTTGAGACAGCGACGCCGTTTGATACCCCACGGCTGATGCACGAGCTTATGGAATGGACAAATGACACGTTTAAGGATCGATATCTGCATCCTATTATAACAATTGGTTTATTCATTGTGCATTTTTTGTCCATTCATCCATTTATCGACGGCAACGGTCGGCTGTCCCGCGCACTGACGATTTTATTGATGCTTAAAAATAATTATACCTATATGCCATATGCGTCAATGGAATCCATTATTGAGGCAAGCAAAGATGCGTACTACCGGGCATTGCACGGAACGCAAAAGACCATTTGGGCGGATCGAGTTGATTATGAGCCGTGGCTGACGTATTTTATCACCTCTTTGCAGAAGCAAAAGCGGAATCTGGAAGCGAAGATTGCTGGCTTGAAGCAGAAACATGATGCCAAACTTTCCGGTACGTCTCAGGCCATCTTGGCTCTTTTTGCGGAAGATAGTGCGTTTGAGATGTCTGATATTGCACACCAGATTGATAAAAATCCGGAAACCGTGCGGAAGGCCGTCCAGGGTCTGGTTAAAAAAGGCTATCTTAAAAAGCACGGGACAACCCGTGGCGTGTTTTATTCCCTGAATTGAACGGGAGTGGTTTTGACGTGATCGGCAGCCCCTCTTGAAGCAGGCGCTGGAAGACGCACTCGCCGGAAGCGTTGCCTGTCGTCTGCTTTCGCTGTATGATATACGCAAGTGCGCATGCCATACGGCACCTTTCCCGCGTGTTTGTGGCACGGGAAATACCCGCGCCAGGGAAGGGCTAATACTGTCCAGGGAGGTCTTGGAAAATATTTCAAGATTTGAGGTATTTTTGTGGGTGTCAGCGGAACGATACCCATGAAAAACAAAGAATTTCAAGCCGTTGTCCTTGAAATTTTATCCCCTTGGGGACGCCAAGCAAATTACAAGCGTAGCAATGTGCCTTCAGGGCATATTTCTACGCTTTTTGCTTTTTTCCGGCCCGCCCACCTCATAAGCCCTTTCCGGTTCTGGTTCCTCCAGGCC